>NZ_JALJRK010000270.1 GCF_024519725.1 Microvirga sp. Mcv34
CGGGTGCGTTGGGCGATTGAGAACTATACTTGGCGCTTCGATGGCTCGCGACGCCCGCCACGTGCCTGGTGGAGGATCTGATGCACTCTCTTCATCCGCAAGCCCGCACCACCCCGGCTGTCCGTCAGGAGATCGCCCGCTCGACCGAGCCCACGGGCGTGCTGGCGAAACGCTTCAGCGTGAGCACCGAGACCATCCGCAAGTGGCGCAAACGCGGCGCACAGGACTGCCAGGATCACTCCAGCCGGCCGCACAAACTGCCCTGGAAAGCCACCGAGGAAGAGCGGGCCATCGTCTGTGCCCTGCGCCAGGCCACCGGCTTTCCGCTCGATGATCTCACCTTCATCGTCAGCCACTTCCTGCCGCATCTCAACCGCGATGCGGTCTACCGCATCCTCAAAGCTGAAGGCTTGGGCCGCCTGCCGCCGGCGCAGCAGCGCAAGCGCAAGATCGGCACGTTCAAGGACTACGACCTCGGCTTCATCCACATGGACATCAAGCACCTGCCGAAGCTGCAGACCGCCAACGGTGAGCGCCGCAAGCGCTTTCTCTATGTGGCCATCGACCGCTGCTCGCGGCTTCGTGCACCTGGCCGTCTACGACGACGAGCTGACCACCAGTGCGGTCGCTTTCCTGAACGAGGCGGTCCGCGCCTTCCCGTTCAAGGTCACGCACGTCCTGACGGACAGAGGATCCTGCTTCACCGCCGATGGCTT
>NZ_JALJRK010000271.1 GCF_024519725.1 Microvirga sp. Mcv34
CCGGCGTGTCGTCCGCGTGCAGCCGCTCGGCCTTCATCACATGCTCGGCGATCAGAGCGCTCAGAGGCTGGGTCGCAAAGGCGACCGCTCCCATCCAGTCGCACAGGGTCGAGACGTCTAGGTCGACCCCTTCCTGAGCAAACACCGCGCTCTGGCGGGTCAGCGGCAGATGCAGGCCGAACTTGCCCACCGTGATCTCGGCCAGCAGGTGGGGACCGGCGCGGCCGCGCGGAATAGCATGGAATGGCGCCGGCGTCTCGGTGATCGTCTCACACGCCGCACAGCTGAACTTCTCACGGACCGTCTCCACGACGATCCAACGCGCCGGGATGCGCTCCAGGGTCTCGGTCACGACTTCCCCGAGTTTGCGCAGGCCTCCCCCACAGCAGGCGCAGGCGGTCGGGCCAGGCAGAACCACGCGCCGGCGCGGCAGATGCCCAGGCAAGGGCCTGCGGGCGGGCTTGGCCCGCTTCAACTCTTCGACCGTCCACTGGGGTGCATCCGGTGCTGCCGCGGCATCCTTCGCCTCGGCCTCGGCATCCAGGTGGGCGGCGCTCTCCTCCAGGTCCTCCAGGGCGAGCAACAGCTGCTCGAGACGGGCTCCGCGTTCCGACGAGGTGCCGAAGTGCTGGCGGCGCAACTTGGCGATCTGCAGCTTGAGCCGTTCGATCTCCAGCTCCAGGGCAT
>NZ_JALJRK010000272.1 GCF_024519725.1 Microvirga sp. Mcv34
ATCGCCACGGCCTCGACGCTGGCCTTCGCGCTCGTTCACAAATATGTCGACGGCACGCCGCTCTATCGTCTGGCGCAAGCCTTCGAGCGGGCCGGGGTTCCTGTCAGCCGTGGTGCTCTGGGTCACTGGGTGATCGGTTCGAGCGAGAGGCATCTGCATCGCCTCTACGACGCGCTGAGGTCGCGGCTCCGGTCCCAGGCCCTCATCCATGGCGACGAGACCACGGTTCAGGTGCTGAAGGAAAAGGACAAGGAAGCCACCAGCACCTCGTATATGTGGGCGTACCGCAGCGGCGAGGACAGCGAGCAGCCGATCGTGCTGTTCGATTATCAGCCCGGTCGCGGGCAGGAATATCCGCAGACCTTCCTGGGTGACTATCGCGGCATCCTGATGAGTGACGGCTACTCGGCCTGGCGTACCTTGAAAGGCGCCACGCATGTTGGATGTATGGCTCATGCCAGACGGAAGTTTGTCGATGCCCTCAAGGCAAGGAAGAAACCCGGTGGGCCGCCGGCACAGGCCCTCACGTTCTTCGACCAACTCTACCGGATTGAAAGGCAGGCGCGGGACGAAACCCCCGATGGCGGCGAAACGCCGGGGGACGACAGGCGCCGGTTCCGCCAGAAACATGCCGTTCCGGTCCTGAACGCCCTCAAGGCATG
>NZ_JALJRK010000273.1 GCF_024519725.1 Microvirga sp. Mcv34
TCTTCGTCACCAACAAGCTGCCGGAGAACACGGCGGTGCACTGGCACGGCCAGCTTCTGCCCAATGGCATGGACGGCGTCGGCGGCCTCACACAGCCGCACATCCCGCCGGGCAAGACCTTCGTCTACGAGTTCATCCTGCGCAAATCCGGCACCTTCATGTACCACCCGCACTCGGACGAGATGGTGCAGATGGCCATGGGCATGATGGGCTTCTTCGTGGTCCACCCGCGCGATCCGGCCGAGCGCCGGGTCGACCGCGACTTCGTCTTCCTGCTCAATGCGTTTGACATCGAGGCCGGCTCGTACGTGCCGCGGGTCAACGAGATGACGGACTTCAACCTCTGGTGCTTCAACAGCCGCGTGTTCCCGGGCATTGATCCGCTTGTGGTGCGCCAGGGCGACAAGGTGCGCGTCCGGTTCGGCAACCTGACCATGACCAACCACCCGATCCACATGCACGGCTATGACTTCAAGGTCACTGGCACTGATGGCGGCTGGGTTGACAACGGCTGGCCCGAGGTTTCGGTCGACGTGGCGGTGGGGCAGATGCGCGCCTTCGAGTTTGTGGCAGACGTCCCAGGGGACTGGGCGATCCACTGCCACAAGTCGCACCACACCATGAACGCCATGGGCCATG
>NZ_JALJRK010000274.1 GCF_024519725.1 Microvirga sp. Mcv34
TCCGCGTCTATCAGGTGATCGAGGCCGGCAAGATCAAGACGTAGAACCCCACGGCTGACGTCTTCGACCAAGTGCTGCCGACGCAGGTACCCGAACGCCCGACTCACGGTTTCGACCGTGAGGCCCACGAAGTCAGCGATGTCGACTCTGGACATGGGCACAGTCACGAGATCGCCCAATCCGAGGTTCTGGTGCAACTGCCTCAGGAACAAGGCCAGCCGCTTCCGAGCGTCCTTACGTCCTAGGAGGCCGACATGCTCAAGGGCCTCGCCGGCGTCCGCGCGCAACACGTTCGCCAGTTGGCGCCCAAGGAGTGGATTGCATTCGGCCAGGCGCTGGAGCTTGCCGGCGTCATATTCGAGCAGGGCCACGGGCGAAGCCGCCTCGGCGGTCAGGGCCCGCTCGGCGCGGGTCAACCCGAAATACGCTCCGGGAAATACGAACCGCACGATCTGACGAGTTCCGTCGGGAAAGAACGTGACGAGGCGCACTACGCCTTCGAGGACTCGGAAGCATCGGCTCTCGTCATGGCTGCCTTGGACGATCACCTCACCGGGCGCCGCAGTGCGCCGGCCGGCCTGACGCGTCAGGAAGGACCGCGCTTGCCCCTCGGTTTCCAGGGTGCAGGGAAGGTCCTC
>NZ_JALJRK010000275.1 GCF_024519725.1 Microvirga sp. Mcv34
CGATGAACGTCCCTGGGGATCGGCCGTGCCGCCCGCGGCGTTCTATGCCTATTCTCCGGATCGCAAAGGGGAGCGTGCCCAGCACCTGTTGTCGCCATGCCGTGGCTTCCTGCATGCCGATGCCTATGCCGGCTTCGACAAGCTCTATGTTGGCCATCCACTCACCGGCGACACGCGCCTGATCCAGGTGGCCTGTTGGGCCCACGCACGCCGCGATCTGTACAACGAGTTCCTCCGCAATCGCTCGCCTTCGGCGGAACGGGCCTTGGACCTCATCTCCGACCTGTTTGCGGTCGAAGCCGGGATCAACGGCTTGGATCCAGAAACGCGGCTCGCTGCACGCCTGGCCCGGTCGGTCCCTCTTCTGGAGATCCTGAAACGCCATCTCGACACGACGCTTGCGCGCATCAGCGGCAAAAGCGAACTCGCCAAGGCGATCCGCTATATGACATCCCGCTGGAAGGCGCTGACGGTTTACGCCACTGACGGGCGGCTTGAGATGAGCAACAATGCCGCTGAGCGAGCCATCAGACCTTTGGCGCTGGGCCGGAAGAACTATCTCTTCAGCGGTTCCGATGCCGGTGGCGATCGCGCAGCGGTCATCTACACCATTGTCGAAACCTGCAAAATGAACGGCA
>NZ_JALJRK010000276.1 GCF_024519725.1 Microvirga sp. Mcv34
GCCTGCTCCCACTCTTGCGACGCCTCGCGAGCGCGCCCCTCGTCGGATCAGGCTGCGCAATGATATAGCTAAGGCTCAAGCATCTGTCAAGAACAAAGCAAGAACATAACACCATACCACCACACCCTCGACGTCATGGCCGCACCTGTTGCGGCCACCCACGTCTTTGCAGCGGTGCGGCTCCCAAGGTCTGGATGGCCGGGTCAAGCCCGGCCATGACGGGGAGAGGTTGCCGGTGGAGCGCTCATCTCCGCACCCTCCCGCCCTCGTCCTTCGAGACGCAGCTGCGCTGCTCCTCAGGATGAGGGCTGTGGGGGTGGCATGGCAGAATGGATGGCCGGGTCAAGCCCGGCCATGAGAGACAAGGGCCAGAGGGCACCATCCCGCGACCCAGAGAAACATTGAAGTGACGTGGCGTTTGTCTACATGGAAGGTACCCTTCGCCCCCGAAAATCGGCACGTCAGCCAGGAAACCTTGAAGACATTCCGGACCCGTCAGTTTGTAGCCGTCACTGCGGCCAAGGTCGAAACGCCTGGTTCCGGCAATGTCCGGCCATTTCCGATCGCGATCGTCTGTCGTCTCACTCACCCGCAACGCAAGACAAAGCCATCCCGGACAGGCGGTCCCCATGA
>NZ_JALJRK010000277.1 GCF_024519725.1 Microvirga sp. Mcv34
CCCAGCGCTATGTCGATCCTCTGGCGGCCGGGATCAACGACCTGCAGGAGTTGTCGAAGACTCACGAGGTGATCTCCAAGGCCAAGACCGAGACCTGGCACCGGATCCTGACCCATTACCTGCCTCTGTACTTTCCCGAGATCGAGCGCTTTGCCGGCAACAGCCGCTCCGACTGGTTCCTGGCGCTCCTCGAACGCTTTCCCACCCCCTCCAGCATCATGGCCCTGGATCGGGACAGCTTCGTTCAGGAGGCATGGCCTGTGATCGGCCGCAAGGTTTCCAAAGCTCGCTTGCTCAACGACATCTACGAGACCGCACGCTCATCCACGGCGTTGCCGGTTGAAGAAGGCTCCGCCGCCATCACCATGTTCCGCATGGTTCTGGCCGAGGCACGCAGTCTGATCCGCCAGCGGGATCAGATCGAGAAGCTGGCTCATGCGATGCTGACCGATCACGCTGACTATCAGCGGCTGTGCACGATCCCAGGGATCGGCCCGATCCATGCCCTGACGATCCTGGCCGAGGCTGGCGATCTACGTCGCTTCGGGCACCACCGCCAGTTCCTGAAGTTCTGCGGCCTTGATCTGGCCACCTGCAAGTCGGGCACGTTCC
>NZ_JALJRK010000278.1 GCF_024519725.1 Microvirga sp. Mcv34
GGGTTTGATGGTGCATTCTTATCGCCGGAATGGAGGGATGCGCTATGGGCCAGGTTCTCCACCGCAGCGCCACAACGACAGAGGCGGTCCGTCGCGCAATCCAGAATAGTCAAGAAAGCCTGAGAGCCCTGGCCACGCGCCCTGGCCACGCGCCACGGCATCAACCAGAAGACAGTCGCTAAATGGAAGAAGCGCACCTCGGTCGCTGACCTGCCCACCGGGCCCAAGAACCCAAGGTCGACCGTTCTTTCAGCCGATGAGGAGGCCGTCATTGTTGCCTTCCGCCGGCACACGCTCCTGCCGCTGGACGACTGCCTTTATGCCCTCCAGCCCACGCTCCCGCACCTGACGCGCTCGTCGCTGCATCGCTGCCTGCAGCGCCACGGGATTGGGCGCTTGCCGGATGTGGAGGGCGACAAGTGCACCAAGAAGACGTTCAAGAGCTACCCCATCGGCTTCTTTCGCTGACGCGGCCCTTCGGGTCACATCGACATCGCTGAAGTGCAGACCGCCCAAGGAAAGCTCTATCTGTTTGTGGCCATCGACCGCAC
>NZ_JALJRK010000279.1 GCF_024519725.1 Microvirga sp. Mcv34
GAGAGAATTGCGCGAGCACCGGATCGGTCTCGCCTGAGGGCGGGATGGAGACGAGGAGTGCGTCTGCCCGGGCGATCCGGTCGAGGATGGCGGGATCGTAGCCGGCGCCGTCGAACACGAATGCGTCCAGGCCGTTCGCCTGCATGGCCCGCGCCTTCTCCAGCGAACGCACCGTGCCGCCGATTTCCGTGAAACGCGTGCCGTACAGCTTGAGGAATTGGCCGACCGAATAGCCGAGGCCGAAGACGAACAGGTTCATGAGATGTCAGTCGCCGATTGTGCGTGAGTGTCGGCAGGACCCTACCGCATCGCGCTGGAAAGGGGAGCCGACTTTCGCACTTCGCCGCCGGCCTTGTGCCGCTGATCCCGATCGGACAAGCGCGGCGCTTCACAGAAGCAGCATGGGCGGCAAAAGTCCGGTCAAGACGTGGTGGGTGTGATCCCCGGCGGCCGCAGGCCGGGAAGGGGATCCAGGGTTCGGAGCGTGCAGATGGATTCCCTTCCCCTCCGCTGC
>NZ_JALJRK010000027.1 GCF_024519725.1 Microvirga sp. Mcv34
AGGGCCTCCTGGCGCCGGCTGCGTGACCGGCGGACAGGACCGTGCCTGCTCCCACAACTTGCGACGCCTCGCGAAGCGCGCCCCTCGTCGGATCAGGTGAGTAACGATATAGCCAAGGTTACACCCGCTGTCAAGAACAAAGTAAGAACATAACGCTGACCCGAGCACCATCCACCACCCTCATCCTGAGAGTCTGGCTCATATAGCGGTGCGGGAACTCTCCTCCCACAGGCTTGCATGAGACCTGTCTTCCTTGGGCGCAAGACGGGAACATCCGACTTGCGATGAGGAGGTGGAGGTGGGGGTGTCGGCGCCACACCTGGAGAGGCTTGCGCTCACACCCTTGCCCTTAATCCCTCCCCACGAGGGGGAGGGAGATACGCGCGAGCCCTTTGTGAGCCACACACTGAGGAGCGGCGAATCTGCATCTCGAAGGATCTACGAGCGCTCTCTGGATCCTCCTTCGAGACGGCGCTGCGCGCCTCCTCAGGATGAGGACAGAAGGAGACAGGAGGAGAGGCGCGGATGGCCGGAACAGGCCAGGTCATGACGTGAGGAGTTCCTTCCATGAAGGAAATATTTGCGGTCATCCCGAGACCGTCCCGGAGATTCGCCTGTTGCCTCACGCCTTCCGCTGCCAGCGTCCGTTCTCGTCCTGCTGCCAGTACGTGGCCGCATGGCCGCCCTCCTTTACCGTGCGCCATTGATCGCGGGCGACGGCGAGGGCTTGGACGTCGTTGCCATCGAACAGGATCGCCAGCCGCTCGTAGGCGGTGATGTCGCTCGGCAGGTCCGCGCCTTCCACGAGGAAGCGAATCGAGGCGCCGTTGGGGTTGTCGCCCGACAGGGTGATGAGGATCGGCTGGTCCGCCGCATGGGCCTCGCGGTCGGTGCCGTGCGGCAGGAAGCTCTCGTCGGTGAAGGTCCAGAGGTGATCGTCGAGCGCGGACAGGCGCTCTTCGGTCACCGCCTGCACGATCGCGCGCCAGCCCCGCTCCAGGGTCTTCTGCAGGAGCGTGGGCAGCACGGCCTCCAGCGGCTGATGCTGGAGGTGATAGAAAAGGACCTCGGTCATCGCTGCTCACAAGTCCTTGCGGCCGCAACGGCAGCGGCGCGCCGAAGGTCCCTTCCCGCCATTGTCCTCAGGCCTCGTAGTGATCGCGGACGAGACGGTCGAGGAGACGCACGCCCCAGCCGGAGCTCCAGCCCTTGTTGATCTCGGTCGCCGGCGACCCCATGGCCGTGCCGGCGATGTCGAGATGGGCCCAGGGCACGTCGTTGACGAAGCGCTGAAGCAGGGCCGCAGCCGTGCTCGACCCGCCGAAACGGCCGGCGGAGTTCTTCATGTCGGCGAACTTGGATTCGATCATCTTGTCGAATTCCGGCCCCAGGGGCATGCGCCAGACCCGCTCACCCGTCGCCTTGCCGGCCACCGTCAGGCGCTCGGACAATTCGTCGTTGTTCGAGAAGAGGCCGGCATATTCCTGCGCGAGGGCCACGAGAATCGCCCCGGTCAGAGTCGCGAGATCGATCATGAACTTCGGCTTGAAGCGGTCCTGCACGTACCAGAGCACGTCCGCGAGCACGAGCCGGCCCTCGGCGTCCGTGTTGATGATCTCGATGGTCTGGCCCGACATGGTGGTGACGATGTCGCCCGGGCGCTGAGCGTTGCCGTCGGGCATGTTCTCGACGAGGCCGATGGCGCCGACCACGTTGGCCTTCGCCTTGCGGCTCGCGAGCGCATGTATCAGGCCGACCACGCAGGCCGCGCCCGCCATGTCGCCCTTCATGTCCTCCATGCCGGCGCCCGGCTTGATCGAAATACCGCCCGAGTCGAACACCACGCCCTTGCCGATGAAGGCGATGGGGCTCTCGTCGGCCTTGCCGCCGTTCCAGCGCATGATGGCGACCCGGCCGCCGCGCACGGAACCCTGCGCGACGCCGAGAAGCGCATTCATGCCGAGCTTCTTCATGGCCTCGTCGTCGAGGATCTCGACCTCGACACCGAGTTTGCTCAGCTCCTGGGCACGGGCGGCGAATTCCTGGGGGCCGAGCACGTTCGGCGGCTCGTTGACGAGGTCACGGGCGATGGCGACGCCCTGCTCGATGCCCTCGCGTGACTGATAGGCCTTCCTGGCCGCGGCGGGATCGGCCACGCTGAAGACGAGGCTGCCGCCTTTCTTGGCTTCGTCACCGTCCTTCTTGGTCTTGTAGCGGTCGAAGCTGTAGCGGCGCAGCTGGGCGCCGAGCGCGATGTCGGCGACCGCCTCCGGGGTGACCTCCACCCCGGGCAGGTCCAGCACCACCGTGGCGAGTTTCCCGTTCGCCTTTCCGGCGATCAGGCCGCCCATCTGGACGAAATCGATGCCAGACCGGTCCTTCTCGCCGCCGAGACCGATCACGATCAGCCGGTCGACCGGCAGGTCGGCGGGCACGACGATGGACATGGCGGATTTCGCCTTGCCCTTGAACGTCTCTGCGGCCGCGGCCTTGGCGATGAGGTCGACGGCCTTCGGGCCCAGCTGCGCGGCGACGGCGCCGGAGGGCTTGAGGTCATCCCCGACGAAGACAATGAGATCGCCGGTCTCGACCTTGCCGGGAGCCTGGAAGTCGATCTTGAAGCTGTCGGCCATGAAATCCTCGTTGTTCTGATGCACATCACCGGTCTTGAAAGCCGGCTGCGACGCTGACGATGGGGACATATATCATATGGCGGGCCATGGCACGGGGAAGCTGCCGTGAAATCGGCGCAATCCCGGGTTGTTGAAAACCGCCATCTTGCCTGAGATGATGCGACACGATACCCAGGGGTCCGCTGCCCGGGGGCGAAGGGCCTTATGACACTCCTCGAACGCTATATTCTGAAGAACACCTTCAACGCCTTCCTCGCGTGCCTCGTCGCCCTCACAGGCGTGATCTGGATCACGCAGGCGCTGCGCGAGCTCGACCTGCTGACCGGCAAGGGCCAGACCATCGTGATCTTCCTGACGGTGACGGGCCTCTCCCTTCCCGCCCTGATCAACGTCATCGCTCCCGTGGCCCTGTTCCTGGCGACGATCTACACCCTGAACAAGCTGAACGGCGATTCCGAGCTGATCGTCATGAGCGCCGGCGGCATGCCGCCGCAGCGCCTCCTGCGACCGTTCCTGGCCCTGGCCACCTTCGTCTGCGCCGTGGTGGCCATCATCTCGGTCTACCTCATGCCCGCGAGCTTCCAGGAGCTGCGCCAGCTGTTCACGAAGATCAGAGCCGATTTCGTGGGCACCATGGCCAAGGAAGGGCAGTTCATCACCTTGGAGAGCGGCTTCACGTTCCATTACCGGGAGCGTTCGGGGGACGCCCTGCTGGGGATCTTCATGGAAGACCTCCGGGACAAGGATAAAGCCGTCGTTTACCTCGCCGAACGTGGACAGACGGTCGAACAGAACGGCAATGCCTATCTCGTGCTCCAGAAGGGCAGCGTCCAGCGCAAGGAGCCCAACAGCCGCGATTCGTCGATCGTCGCCTTCGAGCGCTATGCGGTCGACCTGTCCGCCTTCAGCAAGGAGGGCGGAGAGGTCGTCTACAAGCCGCGCGAGCGAAGCACGACCCAGCTCCTCTTCCCCGACAAGGGCGAGTTCATCTACCAGGAGCAGCGCGGACGCTTCCGGGCCGAACTGCACGACCGCCTGTCGTCCTGGCTCTACCCGCTCGCCATGATGGTCATCGCCTTCGCGGCCTTGGGCGAGGCGAGAACGACCCGCCAGGGACGCGGCCTCGCCATCGCGGGCGCGGTGGTCGCCATCGTGCTGCTGAGAATTCTCGGCTTTGCCGCGTCGAGCGCCGTCGCGCGAACGGCAACGGCAGTGTTCGCCGTCTACGGCGTCCCGCTGGCGGGAATCCTCTTCAGCCTGCTGTTCATCTTCAAGGGACCGGCCATGCGATCCGCACAGGCGAAGCTCTATATGGCCTTCCGCAACCTGCTGCCATCGCGCTCTCCCGCGCCTCAGAAGGCCTGACCATGCTGATCGGCCGCACCCTCGGATCCTATTTCTCGCGACAGTTTCTTAAGACGATTTTCCTTGTTTTCGCGACTGTCTTCACCCTCGTCTACACGCTGGACTTCGTGGAGCTCATGCGCCGGGCAGGCGATGCGCCGGCGGCGACGCCTGCGGTGATCGCGCAGCTCGCTCTGTTCCGTACGCCGGCCATCGCGGAGCAGGTCATGCCGTTCGCGGTGCTGTTCGGCAGCATGGCCGCCCTCCTCCAGCTCAGCCGCAAGCTCGAGCTGGTCGTGGCCCGGGCGGCGGGCATTTCCGCATGGCAGTTCCTGCAGCCGGGGTTTCTGATCGCTCTCCTGATCGGCGTCCTGTCCGTGACCGTCTACAATCCGGTTTCGGCCATCCTCAAGCAGCGAGCTTCCATCCTGGAGACGCAGACCTTCTCCCGGCCGACCCAGAATCGAGAGAAGCCGATCTGGATCCGCCAGAGGAGCCAGGACGGGCAGGCTATCCTTCGGGGCGACGGTTCGGCGACCGACAGCCCGACCCTTTACGGGGTGACGGTTTATGCCTTCGACCCGACGGGCGTCTTCACCCATCGGGTCGAAGCCAAGGAAGCGACCCTGCACGAGGGGTTCTGGGAGCTGAAGGATGCCCGCATCCTTTCGGCCACCGAAGAGCCCCAGTCCCATGAACGTTACCTGATCGCGTCGAACCTACAGCCCTCGCAGGTTCGACAGAGCTTCATCGAGCCCGATGCTGTGCCGTTCTGGTCCCTCAGAGAGACGATCAACCGCATGGCACAGGCGGACATCAACGTCACCGCCTATCAGCTCCATTACGACCTGCTTTTGGCCCGCCCCCTGCTGTTCATCGCGATGGTCTTCGTGGCCGCATCCGTATCGTTAAGATTCTTTCGATTTGGTGGTGTAGCGATGATGGTTCTGGGTGGCGTCGCCGCCGGCTTCATGCTTTATGTCGCCACGGAGCTTATGGCGGAGCTTGGCGCCGCCGGAATCATCAGTTCCCTTGTTGCAGCTTGGTTCCCAGCTGTAGTAGGCAGTCTGTTAGGGACCTTGGCGTTATTGCATCAAGAGGACGGCTGACCGGCCTCTATAAGAAGGTTAGTTGAGGAGTGGGGATGCGGCAGCGGCTTAAGACAACGATCGCAATGTCTGCGATCGCAGCGGCTCTGTTAGCTGCTGGGTCTGTGCCTGCGCTCGCCCAGGCCACCCTGAACGACGCCCTCGCCGGGCGCGCACAGTCCGGATCGGGCCAGGACCGCCTTCTCGTTGACGCCAAGGAAATCGTCTACGACAACGACAAGAACACGATCGCCGCCTCCGGCGACGTCCAGATGAATTATCAGGGCCGCACGCTCCAGGCCGACCGTGTCACCTACGACCGGAACACCGGCCGCGTCTTCGCCGAGGGCAATGCCCGCCTGACGGATGCCAGCGGCACCGTCGCCACGGGCGATCGATTCGAACTGACGGACGACTTCAAGAACGGCTTCATCGATTCCCTGAGGGTGGTCCAGACCACCGTCGAGCAGGGCCGTCCCCTCACGACCCGCTTCTCCGCCCCCCGGGCCGAGCGGGCCGAGGGCGAGACGACGGTTTTCGAGCGCGGCACCTACACCGCCTGCGAACCCTGTAAGGACAATCCGGAACGGCCGCCCCTCTGGCAGGTCAAGGCCGCCAAGATCATTCACAACAACAGCGAACGGACGATCTATTACGAGGACGCGACCCTTGAGCTCCTCGGCATTCCGGTCGCCTACATGCCCTATTTCTGGACGCCTGACCCGACGGTCAAGCGTAAGACGGGCTTCCTGTCGCCGCGTTACGTCTATTCCAGCTCCCTGGGCTACGGCGCCTCCGTGCCGTTCTTCTGGGCGATCGCGCCGAACTACGACCTGACGCTCAACCCGACCTACCTGAGCCGGCAGGGCCTTCTCGCCCAGGCCGAATGGCGCCACCGGCTTGAGAACGGCGTCTACACCATCCGGGCCGCCGGCATTTCGCAGCAGGATCCCGAAGCCTTCCTTCCGTCCCCACGCGGCGCAGGAGATCGCGACTTCCGCGGCTCACTGGAGACGAGCGGCCTTTTCTACATCAACCAGAACTGGCGCTGGGGCTGGGATATCGCCCTGCTGTCCGACAAATGGTTCCTGTCGAACTACAAGATCCGAAGCGAAAGCCTCAGCTCGTACTACGTCAAGGAATCGGTCTCGACCCTGTACCTCCAGGGAGCGGGAGACCGTTCCTTCTTCGACATGCGGGGCTACTACTTCCAGACCCTGTCGAGCTCCGACTGGCAGAAGCAGCAGCCGGTCGTCGCTCCTGTTCTGGACTACAACAAGCGCTTCACGCCCCCGACCATCGGCGGCGAGTTCGCCCTCGACGTGAACGTGACGCACCTCTCGCGCGAGGCCGCCCAGTACAATCCGCTCTCCGTCGCCAACACGGCCTATTTCGGCGTGGCCCAGACCTGTCTTGTGTTCGATCGCGCCTCCTGCCTCGTCCGCGGCATCAGCGGCGCGACTTCCCGCGCATCGGTGACCGCCTCCTGGCGCCGTGAGTTCGTGGATCCGATCGGCCAGGTCTGGACGCCGTTCGCTTATGTCCGGGCCGACAATTTCTGGATCGCGCCGGATTTCGCCGGTTACCAGAACCCGCAGCTCTCCAACTTCATCGATACGGGAGACGATTATCTCTTCCGGGCCATGCCGGCGGTGGGCGTCGAATATCGCTATCCGTTCATCGCCAGCCTGGGCAGCTCCGGCAAGCAGATCCTCGAGCCGATCGCGCAGGTGATCGCCCGTCCGAGCGAGACCCGGGTCGGCCGCCTGCCCAACGAGGACGCCCAGAGCCTCGTGTTCGACGACACGTCCCTGTTCGACTGGGACAAGTTCTCCGGCTACGACCGGGTCGAGGGAGGCGTGCGCGCCAATGTCGGCATCCAGTACACCGTGACCGGCGCCGACGACTTCTACGCCAACGTGCTCTTCGGGCAGTCCTACCAGATCGCCGGGCGCAACTCGTTCCGGCAGCCCGACCTCGCCAATGTTGGTCTGGACTCGGGTCTCGATTCTCGAGCCTCCGATTATGTCGGCCGCTTCCAGATCTCGCCCAACGCGAACTTCGCTTTCGTGACCCGCGCGCGCTTCGACCAGGACGACTTCGGCCTCAACCGGCTCGAAGCCGGCTTCAGGGCGAACTTCAATCCGTATCTCCCGGTGTCGACATCGCTGACGTACGCCAATTATGCGGCCCAACCCGCCATCGGGTTCCCGCTACGGCGCGAGGGCCTGCTCGGCACGGCCCGTTGGGATATCACGCCGAACTGGTACGTGTCGGGCTCGATCCTCCTCGATCTCGACCGCTATCTCCTGGCGCGTGAAACCTATCTGACCCAATACGCCATCAACCCAGAGACGGCCGTCTATAACCGGGAGAACGCTGCCTATGTCAGCGGCATGTCGCTCGGGATCGGCTACATGGACGAGTGCACCACCTTCTCGCTCAGCTACAGCGTGACACCGCGCGAAGTTGTCCGGAACTCGGGTGAGAAGAGCCAGAATCAGACCATCGCGTTCACGCTCGAGTTCCGCTCGCTCGGCGAAGTGGGCTATACTCAGAACCTCAGCGGCCTATCTTCGGACGAAGGTGTATCCACCCAGTGATGGGGCTCCAACAGCGCCCTCCTCTCCTCCTGACGCAGGGTGATCCGTCTGGGATCGGCCCCGAACTGAGCCTGAGGGCCTGGCTGGAACGAGAGGCGGAGTCCGTTCCTGCCTTCGGGATCGTCGGCGATCCTGGACATCTTGATCGGGTCGCGAAGAGCTATGGCTGGGACGTTCCCATCGCGGCCGTAGAACCCGGGCAGATCCGATTCACCTTCTCCAGCGCGCTTCCGGTCGTTCCCCTGAGCGCTCCGGTTGCAGCCGAGCCGGGGAAGCCCGATCCGGCCAATGCTCCGTCGGTCATCGAGTCCATCGAGACGGCCGTTCGGCTCGTGCAGGATGGATCCGCCGCGGCGGTCGTGACCAATCCCATCGCCAAGCACGTTCTCTATGAGGCCGGCTTCCGTCATCCGGGCCACACGGAGTTTCTCGCAGCTCTCGCGTCCGAAGCCGGCCCGGAGACCTATCACCCGGTTATGATGCTCTGGAGCGAGCAGCTCGCCGTCGTGCCCGTCACGGTGCATATCCCCCTGGCGAACGTACCCTCCGCCCTGACCACGGAGCTGATCGTTCTCACGGGACGGATCGTTGCCAGAGAGCTGCGGCAACGGTTCGGCGTCGAAAATCCGCGGCTCGCCCTCGCGGGGCTCAATCCCCATGCGGGCGAAAGCGGCGCCATGGGTACGGAGGACGGGTCCATCATCGTCCCGGCCGTTGACATCCTGCGCTCCGAAGGGATCGACGTGACGGGCCCCCTGCCGGCGGACACCATGTTCCACGCCCGCGCGCGCAGCCGATACGATGCAGCCCTTGCCATGTATCACGACCAGGCTCTGATCCCGATCAAGACGATCGCCTTCGACGAGGCGGTCAACGTGACCCTCGGGCTGCCCTTCGTGCGGACCTCGCCCGACCACGGCACGGCATTCGACATTGCCGGCAAGGGCATCGCACGCCCCGACAGCCTCATGGCGGCCCTGAAGCTTGCCGCCCGCCTGGGGCGCCCGTGAGCCAGATCGATGATCTTCCCCCGTTGCGCGAGGTCGTGCGCACCCACGGGCTGATGGCCAAGAAATCGCTCGGCCAGAACTTCCTGTTCGACCTCAATCTCACCAGCCGTATCGCCCGCTCGGCCGGACCGCTGGAAGACGCAACCGTGATCGAAGTCGGCCCCGGCCCCGGCGGCCTCACCCGAGCCATCCTGGCGGCGGGCGCGAAGAAGCTCATCGCCATCGAGCGTGACAGCCGCTGCCTGCCCGCGCTGGCTGAGATCACCGATCACTATCCGGGGCGGATGGAGGTGATCGAAGCCGACGCGCTGGCCTTCGATCCCCGTCCCCTGGTTGGCGACGGGCTCGTGCGGATCATCGCCAACCTGCCCTACAATGTCGGCACGGCCCTCCTGACCGGCTGGCTCACCGGCGAAGCCTGGCCGCCCTGGTGGGCCTCCCTCACCCTCATGTTCCAGCGCGAGGTCGCGGAGCGCATCGTCGCGGACGAAAGCGATCCGAAGAACTACGGCAGGCTCGGCGTTCTCTGCGGCTGGCGGACGGAGGCGCGCATCCTCTTCGACGTGCCGCCCTCGGCCTTCGTGCCGCCGCCGAAGATCACATCGAGCATCGTGCACCTGACGCCGCGGGCCAACCCGCTGCCCTGCCGCATCGGTGCCCTCGAAGCGGTCACCCGCGCGGCTTTCGGACAGCGCCGCAAAATGCTGCGCCAAAGCCTGAAATCCATCGCTCCCGATCCGGCAGCGATCATCGAGGCCGCCGGGCTCGAGGAAACGATCCGCGCCGAGAACATCCCTGTCGAGGGCTACGTGGCCCTAGCGAATGCTTATGATGCTTTGAGGCATCGGCAGAGCTGAGACGCTCCCCGTCCCTCGCCCTCCCGCAATCTCCGCCTATATGAAGCCGCTGGACCGGCGCGGGGGCTCCTCTTCATGAGACCTTAACCGCGCCGTTCCATGATTGCATCATCGTGAGCGGCCTCATCGGCCGCGAGAGGAGAAGGCGGGAATGTCGCAGCCGCGCAAGACGATCGGGCTTCTGTTCGGGGGACGCTCTGCGGAGCATGAGGTCTCCAAGCTGTCGGCAGCCAATGTCTTGAGGGCTCTCGATCCCAACCGCTACGACATCGTGCCCATCGGCATCGGCCGGGACGGGCGCTGGCTCCTCTGCGACGCCGGCAACGGCGCAGGAAGGGGAGCGCAATCCCTGGAAATCCCTGAGGGAGCCCCGCAGGTGGCTCTCCTCCCCGGCGGTGCGGGCGAGATGATCGTGCTGAACGGCGCCGCCCCCTCGCGCTCCCTCAACCTCGATGCGGTCGTGCCCGTGCTCCATGGTCCCAACGGCGAGGATGGAACGGTTCAGGGCTTTCTCGAACTGGCCAATATTCCCTATGTGGGTTCCGGCGTCATGGGGTCCGCCGCCGGCATGGACAAGGACATCGCCAAGCGCCTGCTGCGCGATAGCGGCCTCCCGGTTGTGCCGTTCCTGACCCTGACTTCGCGCAGTCGCGTCGATTACAAGGCTGCCGTGGACGCGCTCGGAACTGCGGATCTCTTCGTCAAGCCCGCCAATATGGGCTCGTCCGTCGGCGTGTCCCGCGCGTCTTCCGAGGAGGAATTCGACCGCGCCTGCGAGCGTGCCTTCCGCTACGATGGCAAGGTGCTCGTGGAACGCAGCGTCACGGGTGCCCGGGAGATCGAGTGCTCGGTGCTGGAAGATGCCTCGGGCGAGGTTCGGGCCTCTCCGCTGGGCGAGATCGTTCCGGCCGACAGTCACGGGTTCTACAGCTACGACGCCAAGTATATCGATGCGGACGGGGCTCTCCTGCGCATCCCGGCGGCAATCTCGCCGGCTCAGGCCGGCCGCCTCCAGGAGCTTGCCGTCGCAACCTTCAAGACCCTCGCCTGCGAGGGCTTGGCCCGTGTCGACTTCTTCCTGGACCCCAGGAACGACGACGGCCTCTACATCAACGAGGTGAATACTCTGCCGGGCTTCACGGCGATCAGCATGTACCCGAAGCTCTGGGAGGCCGGCGGCTTGCCTCAGAGCGCGCTGATGGATGTGCTGCTCGGACACGCCATCGCCCGCCACGAGCGCCGAAACGCGCTCGCGCTGGTGTGAGGGCGATCAGTCGATCGTCTCGGCCAGCAATCCGTCGACGAATTCGGACAGGCCGACGAGGCGCTCGCGCTTGAGGCGCTCGGCCGTCTGAATCGCCTTCAGGCTCTCGAAGGACTTGCCGAGATCCTCGTTGACGATCACGTAATCGTACTCGACCCAACGCTCCATCTCGATGCGGGCATTGGCGAGACGCTTGGCGATGACCTCGGGCGCATCCTCGGCGCGGCGTTCCAGCCGCGCCTTCAGCTCCTTGAAGCTGGGCGGCAGAACGAACACCGTCACCACGTCGTCCGGCAGCTTCTGGCGAACCTGGCGGGTGCCCTGATAATCGATGTCGAAGACCATGTCCTGACCGGAGGTCAGGGTCTTCTCCACGGGCTTGCGCGGGGTGCCGTAGAAATTGCCGTGGACCTCGGCCCATTCCAGGAGTTCGTCGCGATCGCGCATCGCCAGGAACTCTTCCACGTCGATGAAGTGATAGTGCCGTCCCTCGATCTCGGAGGGGCGCTTGGGACGGGTCGTCACGGAAACGGACAGGACTCCCGCCCGCTCCTCCACGAGGCTGCGGGTGAGCGTGGTCTTACCGGCGCCGGAGGGCGAGGACAGGATGAGGATGAGGCCGCGACGGCCGACCGGAGATTTCGAACCTTGGCTCACCGCATCACTCCACATTCTGAACCTGCTCGCGGAATTGCTCGATAACGGCCTTCAATTCAAGCCCGATCCGCGAGAGGGACACGTCATTGGCCTTTGCGCACAGGGTATTCGCCTCGCGGCCGAATTCCTGCGCCAGGAAATCGAGCCTCCGGCCGACGGACCCGCCCTCCTGCACCAGGCCACGCGCGGCGTCCACATGGGCCCGCAGACGGTCGAGCTCCTCGCGGATATCCGCCCGGGCGGCGATCAGCACCGCCTCCTGATGCAGGCGTGCCGGCTCGAGACTGGTCTTGCCGTCGAGCAGTTCGGCGATCTGCGCCTCCAGGCGGGCGCGAATGGCATCGGGCTGCCGGGCTGGCGCCGCTTCCGCTTCATCGACCAGACGGGAGATCATGTCGAGCTGCTGGCCGAGGACGACGGCGAGCGCCTGCCCCTCCTTCAGCCGAACCGTCTTGAGGGCTTCGATCAGCGAGCCGATTCCCGCCCGCAGGGCCGCCACGAGTTCCTCGTCCTGCAGCGGATCGGCGGCATCGTCGTCGAGCTCGACCACGCCGCGCACGGACAGGAGCCCGTCGAGGGAGGCGGGCTGCACGTTGGCCGGAAGCGACAGCCCTCCGATGGCCGCGAGCAGCGATTGCAGCACATCCTGGTTCACCCGCAGCTTGGCCGCCGAAGAGGCCTTGCTGAGCGCCAGGTTGAGCTGGCCCTGGCCTCGCGTCAGCGCCTTGAGGATCTGGCCGCGAGCCTCCTCGCCGATGGCATCGAGACCCGAAGGCGTCCGGACGCGCACCTCGAGTCCACGTCCGTTCACCGTCTTGAGCTCCCAGGCCCACTGATAGGATCCGGTGACGCCCGCCTCACGGGCGAAGCCGGTCATGCTCGCAATGGACATAGGCTAACCTCGAACGGAATGAAAAATCGGCGCGACCATAATGCGCGCCGGTGCAAGTGTCGACGACAAGGAACTCGAGCCCGCCTGCGCGCTTCACGGTTGCCGCAGGGACGGAACGTTCTTCGGGCTGTTCAGGTCGAAGCTCTTGTTCTTGAGCGGGTCCTTGTCGGTGCCCTCGCTGGCATCGAAGCCGCGGCCAGGACGTCCGCCAGACGCAGACTGCGCATTCGCGGAGCCGCGCAGGGCGGGCGCCGCACCGGCAGGCAGGTTCGTCTGCTCGCCATCGGGCACCACCCTGTCGACATCATCGGCCTCGGGCGTCGGACGGCTCTTCTCGATCTGCCGCCAGCGCGCCACGTTGCGCTGGTGCTGCTCGTACGATTCGGCGAAGGCATGGCCACCCGAACCGTCGGCCACGAAGTAGAGATCCTTCGTGCGCGAGGGGTTGGCCACGGCTTCGAGGGCGGCGCGGCCCGGATTGGCGATCGGGCCCGGCGGCAGACCTTCGACCACATAGGTGTTGTAGGGCGTCGCAGCCTCGATCTCGCTGCGCAGGATTCCGCGGCCCAGGGTTCCCTTGCCGCCGACGAGCCCGTAGACGATGGTCGGGTCGGACTGGAGCTTCATCCGCTTCTGCAGGCGGTTGATGAAAACGCCTGCCACACGGGTGCGCTCGTCCGCCCGGCCCGTCTCCTTCTCGACGATGGAGGCCAGGATCACGAGCTCCTGCGGGGACTTGATCGGCAACTCGGTGGAGCGACGCTGCCAGATCTGCTCGATGGCCTGGCGTTGGGCGGCCTGCATGGTGCCGATGATCTGCTGGCGAGTCGTGCCACGCTCGAATTTATAGGTATCCGGAAGGAGCGAACCCTCACGCGGCGTTTCGGTCACGTCGCCGCTGAGGATCTCATGCTCGTAGAGCCGGGCGACGATCTGCTCGCTGGTCAGCCCCTCGGGGATCGTCACCGCATGCAGGATGGCCTTGCCCTGGATGAGGGTGTCGATGGCATCCTCGATGCTGGTGCCGGCCTTGAACTGGAACTCTCCGGCCTTGAGCTGGCCGCGCTGCCGGTTGATATGGGCATAGAGCTGGAACACCAGCGGCTGGTTGATGACGCCTTCCTCCTTGAGGATGCTGGCGATTTCGCCCGTGCCGGTGTTGCGAGGGATCACGACGACCTTGTCGCTCTGCAGGGGTCCCTTGGCCGTCACCTCGTGCTGCAGCATGGAGAAGCCGAAGATCCCGGCGATCGCCAAGGCGACGAAGAGGGTCAGGAGACCGCTGAGGAGCGACAGCATTCCCCTGCGGCGGCGGCGGAGCTTCGGGGGCGGGGGCGGCGCCATCGACGGCTTGATGGCTTCATTGGGGGACCGGGGGGCAAGACGGGGCTGCGCCGATCCATGATCGGATTCGTCTACAGAAGGGAGAAGGATCTTTTTCTTTCGTCCGAACATCACGCCGCTTTTCTGGTATCGGCCGGCGGTCCTGCCGGTCCGCCGACACCCTAACAGGGATTATGGCGAAAAGCCGTAACAGACCTCCCCGCCCTCGTATCAGACCCGGAAGTGGCGCATCATCGCTGCGGACAACCGGGTCCGGCCTTCGCTGACGCGGCCCGCCGGGTCCGCACGATGCGCTATGCTACGCGACGAAGAATGAGCGAAGCGTTAGTCCCGCCGAACCCGAAGGAGTTCGACAGGGCGGTGTTGATCTCCTTGCGCTTGGCCTGCTTGGGCACGAGGTCGATCGCCGTCTCGACGGAGGGATTGTCGAGGTTGATGGTCGGCGGGACGATGCCGTCGCGGATCGCCAGCACCGAGAAGATCGCCTCGACAGCGCCAGCCGCTCCCAGGAGGTGGCCGATGGCCGACTTCGTGGAGGACATGGTCAGCTTGTCCGCCGCATTCCCGACGATCCGCTCGATGGCCTTCAGCTCGATCTCGTCGCCCAGCGGCGTCGAGGTGCCGTGCGCGTTCACATAGTCGATCTCGGACACCTGGATGCCGGCCCGCTTGATGGCGGCGGACATGCAGCGATAGGCCCCGTCGCCGTCCTCGGACGGCGAGGTGATGTGGTAGGCGTCGCCGGAGAGGCCGTAGCCGATGACCTCGGCATAGATCTTGGCGCCGCGTGCCTTGGCGTGCTCGTATTCTTCCAGCACGACGACGCCGGCGCCCTCGCCCATGACGAAACCGTCACGGTCCTTGTCGTAGGGGCGCGAGCCGCGAGTCGGATCGTCGTTGAAATTCGTGGACAGAGCGCGGCAGGCGGCGAATCCCGCGAGGGAGAGCCGGTTGATCGGCGATTCCGTGCCGCCGGCCACCATCACGTCCGCATCGCCGAGGGCGATGAGGCGGGCCGCGTCGCCAATGGCGTGGGCGCCGGTGGAGCAGGCCGTCACGACCGCGTGGTTCGGGCCTTTCAGGCCATGCTCGATGGACACGTAGCCGCCCGCCAGATTGATCAGCCGGCCGGGAATGAAGAAGGGCGAGATGCGCCGGGGGCCACGTTCGATCAGGGTGGCGGAAGCCTCGTAGATGCCCCCGATGCCGCCGATGCCGGAACCGATCAGCACGCCGGTCGCGCATTGGTCCTCATAGGACTTGGGCTCCCAGCCGGAATCCCGCAGCGCCATGGTGGAGGCAGCCATCGCATAGACGATGAAGGGATCGACCTTGCGCTGTTCCTTGGGCTCCATCCATTCATCGGCATTGAAGGTGCCGCTGGTCCCGTCGCCGCGCGGGATTTGGCAGGCGATCTGGCAGGCCAGGTCGTCGACCTGGAAATCGGTAATCTTGCCGGCACCGCTCTGCCCCTCGATGAGGCGGGACCATGTGGCGTCGACGCCGCTACCAAGCGGAGTGACCATGCCAAGACCTGTGACAACTACCCGGCGCATGAATTCCTGCCCTATCGATTTATAAAATTCGGGCGTCGGATGAGTCACCCGACGCCCTTTCCAGCTCTGTTAGGCTGCGTTCTTCTCGAGGAAGCGGATGGCGTCGCCGACCGTCACGATGGTCTCAGCCGCATCGTCCGGGATCTCGACGTTGAACTCTTCCTCGAACGCCATCACCAGCTCGACCGTATCCAGGCTGTCGGCGCCCAGGTCGTCGATGAAGTTGGCGTTGTCGGTCACCTTGTCGGCTTCGACGCCGAGGTGCTCGACAACAATCTTCTTCACGCGATCAGCGACGTCACTCATCGTTTTTTCCTCAGTGGCTGCCGCCTCAGGAATTGGGCGGATTAAGAAATCAAATTAGATCAGCTGTTCAGCTGACAACGCTGAAACGGCTACCCTGCGCCGTGCAAAGCCGCATTTTTAAGCGCCGGTCAACCCCTTTGACCTGATCGGGATCATGCTTAACACAGCCTTATCCCGTCTGGCGAGGGGTGAACGGCACCTGCGAACAGATTCCGGAACAGGCGATAAGTTCCTTTAGAACATAGCCATTCCGCCGTTGACGTGCAGGGTCTGACCCGTCACGTAAGCGGCCTCGGCGGAGGCGAGATAAACAACCGACGAGGCGATCTCGTCCCCCTGCCCCAGCCTTCCCATGGGGATCGTGCCGAGGATGCCCTCGCGCTGCTTGTCGTTCAGCACATCGGTCATCGGCGATGCGATGAAGCCCGGAGCGACGCAGTTGACCGTGATGTTGCGGCTCGCCACCTCGGCGGCGAGCGCCTTGGTCATGCCGATCAGGCCCGCCTTCGAGGCCGCGTAATTGCCCTGGCCGGGATTGCCGGTCGAACCCACGACCGAACCGATATTGACGATACGGCCGTAGCGGCGGCGCATCATGCCCTTCACGGCCGCACGCGACAGGCGGAAGGAGGCGGTCAGGTTCACGGCGATGACCGTGTCCCATTCCTCGTCCTTCATGCGCATGAAAAGGTTGTCCTTGGTCACGCCCGCGTTGTTGACCAGGATGTCGAGCCCGTCCATGGCGGCCTCGGCCGCCGGGACGAGGGCTTCGACCGAATCCTTGTCCGCCAGGTTCGCTTCCACGACATGGACCCTCTCGCCCAAGGACGAGGCCAGTTCGTCGAGGGCGGAGCGCCGGGTGCCGGACAGGGTCACGGTCGCGCCCTGGGCGTGGAGGGCGCGGGCGATGGCGCCGCCGATGCCACCCGTGGCGCCGGTGACGAGAGCCTTGCGGCCGGTGAGATCGAACATGCAGGGCTCCTTATGCGTTCAGGGAGGCTTTGAAGGCGGCAACATCGTCGGGCGTGCCGATGGCCGTGGCCGCAGCTCCGGTGGCGATGCGCTTCACGAGCCCGGTCAGGACTTTGCCGGACCCGACCTCGTAGAATGTATCGACTCCCTGGCCGGCCATATAGGCCACGCTCTCGCGCCAGCGAACCGTTCCGGTGACCTGGCGGACGAGGGCATCCCGGATCGCCGCCGGGTCGGTGATCGGAGCCGCTTCCACGTTCGCCACGACTGGAACCACGGGAGCATTCACGGTCACGCCGGCGAGCGCCTCGCGCATGGCGTCGGCGGCGGGCTGCATGAGGGCGCAATGGAAGGGGGCGGACACGGCCAGCATCACGGCGCGCTTGGCGCCCTTGGTCTGGGCGATCGCCACGGCCCGCTCCACGGCTGCCTTATGGCCGGAAACGACCACCTGGGCGCCGCCATTGTCGTTGGCCGCATCGCAGACCTCGCCCTGAGCCGCCTCGCGGGCGACTTCGAGCGCCGCGTCGTATTCCAGGCCGAGAAGCGCCGCCATGGCGCCCTGCCCCACCGGAACGGCATTCTGCATGGCGTTGCCGCGGATCCGCAGCAGGCGGGCCGTGTCGGAAATCGAAAGGCTGCCGGCGGAAGCGAGCGCCGAATACTCGCCCAGCGAATGCCCCGCCACGAAGGCCGCATGCGTCTTCAGGTCGAGGCCGGCCTCGGCCTCGAGCACCCGGATCGCCGCAAGGCTCACGGCCATCAGGGCCGGCTGGGTGTTGGCCGTGAGGGTCAGCTCCTCGGCCGGGCCCTCCCACATGATGGTGGAGAGCTTCTGGGAGAGAGCCTCGTCCACCTCGTCGAAAACGGCCTTGGCCTGCGGAAAGGCCTCGGCCAGGGCCTTGCCCATGCCGACGGCCTGGCTTCCCTGGCCGGGAAAAATGAATGCGCGCTTCATCGGGAGCGGACCCCTTCCTTGATCGAATCCGCGCGGGACTCGCACCGGGACGGCGAGGAGTCAAGGCGCAGAGCACCCCGGCCTGCACATGACCTGTTTATCAGATGAGACGCCGCCAGCCGGTCAGAAGGCTTCTGTCGACCCTCCCCGGCCGGATGCCGAGCATAACCAGAAGCCACCCGATGGAATATCCAGCCCCGAACCGCCCATTACGTAAGCTTGTCAACGCACACCTGAACCGACACGACAATGGCCACGCTTGTAGCGACAGGACCTGCGCACAGGCGTGTGCGGGCGCACCTGCGGTTAAGTCCCTGCCGGAGAACGCTTCCTCTTGTTTTCTCGGTCCAACCGGTGTATCCGGTCCCTCTTCCGATATTCTCATGACTGAAGAAGGAGCCCCGCATGGCTCGCGTGACCGTCGAAGACTGCATCGACAAGGTCGACAACCGGTTTGAGCTCGTTCTGCTGGCAAGCCACCGGGCCCGCCTCATTTCGTCGGGTTCCCCGCTGACGATCGATCGCGACCGCGACAAGAACCCGGTCGTGGCTCTGCGCGAAATCGCCGACGAGACCATCGCTCCCGACGACTTGAAGGAGCAGCTGATCCACTCGATGCAGAAATACGTCGAGGTGGACGAGCCGGAGGCCGAGGCCGTTCCCATGCTCAGCAACACGGCTGCCGCCCCGTCGACCGGCGGCGACAACGATGCGGACGTCCAGTTCGATCGCATGAGCGAAGAAGACCTGCTTCGCGGCCTGGAGGGCCTCGTGCCCCCGAGCAGCAGCGCGGACGACGACGACCGCGAATAAGCTTCGCGACGATTTCAAAAGCCCGGCTTCGCGCCGGGCTTTTTTATTGGCCGGCTTAACCACGCCTCCGCATAGGCGGCCTGCGGCAAGCTATTCAGCTTGCCGATGGAAGATGTTGTACAATATCTTCGATAGCTTCGTTATTTCAGCCAGATAACAGGACCAATGGGGATTACGGCCGCATGATGCGCCAGTACGAACTTGTCGAGCGGGTCAAGCGTTACAACCCCTCGGCCAACGAGGCGCTTCTCAACCGCGCTTACGTGTATGCCATGATGGCCCATGGCAACCAGAAGCGCGCATCCGGCGACTTGTTCTTCGGCCATCCCCTTGAAGTGGCGGCGATTCTCACGGATCTGAAGCTCGACGACGCCACCATCGCGGCGGCGGTTCTCCACGACACGGTCGAGGACACGCAGGCGACCCTGGAGGAGATCAACAAGACCTTCGGGCCGCAGATCGGCGCTCTGGTCGACGGTCTGACCAAGATCAAGCGGCTCGACCTCGTCTCGAAGCGGGCCGCCCAGGGCGAGAACTTCCGCAAGCTCCTCCTGGCCATCGCGGACGACGTGCGGGTTCTGCTCGTCAAGCTGGCCGACCGCCTGCACAACATGCGCACGCTCCAGTTCATGCCGGCGGAGAAGCGCAAGCGCATCGCGGAAGAGACCCTCGACATCTACGCTCCGCTCGCCGGACGCATGGGCATTCAAGAAATGCGCGAGGAGCTGGAGGAACTCTCGTTCCAGAACCTCGACCCCGAGGCCTACGAGGCCATCAAGCGCCACCTGCACGAGCTGTCCGCCCGAAGCGAGAAGCTGGTCGACGAAATCGAGCGCACGCTGACGACCAAGCTCCGCGCGCAAGGGATCGAGGCAACGGTGACGGGACGTCAGAAGCGCCCCTATTCCATCTGGCGCAAGATGGAGCGGAAATCCGTCTCCTTCGAGCAATTGTCGGATATCTTCGCCTTCCGGATCATCGTGAGCACCATCGATGAGTGCTACCGGACACTGGGCGTCGTCCATACCAGCTGGCCGATGGTCCCCGGACGCTACAAGGACTACATCTCGACGCCCAAGCAGAACGATTACCGGTCGATCCACACAACGGTGATCGGCCCCGGCAGCCAGCGCGTCGAGCTTCAGATCCGCACCGAGGACATGGACGAGGTGGCGGAATACGGCATCGCCGCCCACGCCCTCTACAAGGAAGGCGTCAACGACAACTCGCGCCTCGCCACGGAAAGCCGCGCCTATCAATGGCTGCGCCGAACCATCGACCTCCTGGCCGAGGGCGACAATCCGGAGGAGTTTCTCGAGCACACGAAGCTCGAACTCTTCCACGACCAGGTCTTCTGCTTCACGCCCAAGGGGCGCCTCATCGCCCTGCCGCGCGGCGCGACGCCCATCGACTTCGCCTATGCGGTGCATACGGACGTGGGCAACACAGCCGTCGGCTGCAAGATCAACGGCCGCATGTCGCCACTCCTGACGGAGCTGCAGAACGGCGACGAGGTCGAGATCGTCCGCGCCGAGGGGCAGACGCCGCCGGCAGCCTGGGAATCGCTGGTGGTCACCGGCAAGGCCCGCGCTTCGATCCGCCGCGCCACCCGGGCGGCCGTGCGCCGGCAATATACCGGCCTCGGCCATCAGATCCTCGAGCGCGCCTTCGAGCGGGCCGGCCGGGCCTTCTCCGACGAGAAGCTGAAAGGCGCCCTGCCCCGCCTGGCGCGGGTCTCAGTCGAGGACGTTCTGGCGGCCGTGGGCCGGGGTGAGATGTTTTCCGGCGACGTGGTGCGGGCCGTCTATCCCGATTACCTGGACGAGCGCCGTGGCGCCGACGGCAAGGGCGGAGGACAGCCCGACGGCGCCGGCAGGAAGGCCGCGAGCGAGAATCCGGGCGGCATTCCGATCCGCGGCCTCAACAAGGACATGCCGATTCGATTCGCCCCTGAAGGCGGCGCCGTGCCTGGAGACCGCATCGTGGGCATCCTCACCCCCGGCGAAGGGGTCACGATCTACCCGATCCAGTCACCGTCGCTGGCGGCCTTCGATAACGAGCCGGACCGCTGGATCGACGTCCGCTGGGATCTGGAAACGGGCTCGGGGCAGCGCTTCCCGGCGCGCATCAAGCTCCAATCGATCAACGAGCCTGGTTCGCTCGCTCAGATCACCCAGGTCATCGCCGATCACGACGGCAACATCGACAATGTCTCCATGAAGCGGCGCACTCAGGACTTCACCGACGTCACCATCGACCTGACGGTGTGGGACCTGAAGCACCTCAACGCTATCATCGCGGAACTCCGCGCCAAGCGCGTGGTGAGCCGCGTGGACCGGGTGACCGGCTGAAGGCGGAACTGCGTATCGGTTAAAGGATCGAGCAGCGATGCGCCTTCTTTGTCAGGATAATGCCCACATACTGGAATTCGAGGCTCCCGTGCTCGCTGCACGGCCGGGAGCCGTTCTCCTGGCGCAGTCCCCCGTCTTCCCGGGTGGAGGCGGACAGCTTCAGGACCGGGCGATCCTCGCCTGGACCGGCGGTGAAGCTGCCGTCACGTCCGTTTGCATTGACGAGCGCGGCCTCTGGCACGAATTCGATTCCGCCGACTTCGTTGCCGGGACGGTGCGCATTGCCGTCGACCCGGAATTCCGACGCCTGATGTGCGAGTTGCACACCCTCGCCCACGTGGCCAACAGCATCGTCTTTCGCGCGTTCGGCGGCGCGCTGCTGACAGGCGCCCAGCTTTCCGCCGACGGCACGTTCCGCGTGGACTTCGACCTGCCTCAAGCGGACAATGATAGCCTGCGCGAGCTCGACGGCCCGATCAACGATGTGATCCGCCAGGATCTGCCCGTGGGCGCCTTTCTCATGCCGTGGGACGAGGCGGCGGCATCGCCCGGCCTTTTCCGGAGCAAGACCGTCTCGCCGCCGCGCGGCGAGGATGGCCTCGTGCGCATCGTCGAGATCGCCGGGCTCGACCGCCAGGGCTGCGGCGGCACCCATCTCGCGTCCACCGGACAGGCCCGTCCTGTAAAGATCCTGAAGGTCGACAACAAGGGACGGCACAACCGCCGCATCAAGGTTGGCTTTGCCGGTTGATGGGCTTAAATCCAGGTTAGAACGTCAGCGTCAGGACATCTCAATGCCAGCCAAGCCCCGCATCGCCGTGATCATGGATGAGAACAGTTCTGACGGCGGCAACGCGTACGACGTGTCCAAGGCCTATTTCGAGGCCGTGCATCGCGCGGGCGGAATGCCGTTCGGGATCCCCTATCTCGCCGACATGGTCGACACCGTCGTGACGGAATTCGACGGCTTCATCAGCGTCGGTGGGCGCATCAGATTTCCAGACGAATGGTATCCTCCGGGCGAGGGATCGCGCTATCCGTCCTCGGAGCGGCTCGAAGTCGAGCAGGCGCTCATGCGCGGCTTTCTGGAGCGCGACAAGCCGGTGCTCGGCATCTGCAACGGCATGCAGATGCTCGCCAGCCTCCATGGCGGACGCATGGTGCATGAGATCCGCAAAACCGGCGCGCATATTCTCGACCACGACAGCCGGGGCGCGATGCATTCCGTCGAGGTGATGCCAGGCACGTTGCTGTCGCGGATCGTCGGCACGTCGCGCCTCGACGTGAACAGCCGCCATCAGGAGGCCGTGGTCGAGGTCTCCGATCCTGCGGTGATCTCCGCCCGGGCCGATGACGGCGTGATCGAAGCGATCGAAATCCCCTCCCGCCGCTTCGCCATCGGCGTCCAGTGGCATCCCGAGTCCCTCGCCGCGCAGGATCACCCGTCCCGCCTGCTGTTCGACGCCTTCGTCACAGCCGCCCGCTGAACCGCCGAGGCCGTTTCGGAGATCGCGCAGGATGTCCCGCGGGCGGGCACGATTGCCCTTGCGTCCGGAGGGGTGGCCTGCCAAAGAGCGCCTGGCTACGCGAAGGGAGACCGCACCATGACCCAGAATGAAGTTCTCGACGAATTCCGCTCGGCAGGCGCGCTGCTGGAGGGACACTTCATTCTCTCCTCGGGCCTGCATAGCCCCGTCTTCCTGCAGAAGATGTTCGTGTTCCAGGATCCCGCGCGCACCGAGCGGGTTTGCCGGGCCCTGGCCGAGAAGATCAGAGACACCTTCGGGGCTGTCGATTACGTGGTTTCTCCCGCGGTTGGCGGAATCGTTCCGGGCTACGAGACGGCCCGGCATCTCGGCTGCAAGGCGATCTTCGTCGAGCGCGAGAATGGAGTCTTCGTCCTACGCCGCGGCTTCACCATTCCCGAGGGTGCCCGTGTGGTCATGGTGGAGGACATCGTCACGACCGGCCTCTCCTCCCGGGAATGCCTGACGGCCCTGCGGGAACATCCCGGCACGATTCTCGGCGCCGCCTGCCTCATCGACCGCTCCGGCGGCAGGGCGGATCTCGGCGTTCCCCTGGTGTCCCTGGTCCAACTGGACATTCCGGCCTATGCTCCGGACGAAATTCCTGCCGAAATGGCCGCCCTTCCGGCCGTGAAGCCGGGCAGCCGCAGCCTCAAATCATAAAAGCTGTTTAATTGTCACACAAAGGCTTGACTGCCTTGGTTCTGCCAACTTGACTCTTGGAATTTGAACGCCATTAAGTATTTTACTTTGTGGTTTTTACTCGTCCGAAGGGTTAATAACGGCCTGATCTGGGGCGCGTCGTGATTATATCGCGCAATTTTATTGCTAGCGTAGATAATTGATGCTGCTTGAATAATGAAGGCTGTTATGCCGCTCCGGCAGACACGAATAGAGAATACTTATGTCAGGCCAGCAGCGGATCGCGCTCTTCATTGACGGCGCCAACCTCTACGCTACTACGAAAACACTAGGTTTCGACATCGATTACAAGCGCCTGCTGAAGGAGTTCCAGAGCCGGGGCGTCCTGGTTCGGGCATTCTACTATACGGCGCTTGTGGAAGATCAGGAGTATTCCTCCATCCGACCGCTGATCGACTGGCTCGATTACAACGGTTACCGGGTTGTCACGAAGCCGACGAAAGAATTCGTCGATTCCGCCGGCCGCCGGAAGGTGAAGGGCAACATGGATATCGAGCTCGCCATCGACGCGCTCGAACTCGCCCCCTACATCGACCACATGGTTCTGTTCTCCGGCGACGGCGATTTCCGATCGCTGGTCGAGGCCATGCAGCGCCGCGGCGTCCGGGTTTCGGTCGTCTCGACGGTCACCACCCAGCCGCCGATGGTGGCCGATGAGCTGCGCCGCCAAGCCGACGAGTTCCTCGACCTGTCGCAGCTCGCCTCCCGCATCGGCCGCGATCCCTCCGACCGGCAGCAGCGCACCGGCGGCAGCGAGGGGGGCGAGCGCCAGCGCCCGCAGCCCCGCAACGGCGCCCTGGAGAGCCGCTACGGCATTCGCCAGGCATCGGATGATGAGTTCGACATCTGAGCCCGAGGCTGTTCAAGGCATACCGTCATGGCCGGGCTCTTCCCGGCCATTTGCCTTTAAAGCGAACTCTCTTCGACCTCGCAGTCCAGGCTGAGCGCGCCTGCCGTGTTGCTGACCGTCGCCAGGCACAGATCCGTCCGGCCGGTGGGAATCGAAACAGCAAACCGGGTCACGTAAAGGCCGCCCTCGGCATCGGGAAGCTTGCGGGCCTCCAGACGCACGATATTGGCCTCGTATTGTTTGAAAACCTCCGAGAGGCGCGCCACGAGACCGAGCTGATCGCCGCCGCTGATGGTGATGCGGTGCGTGATCTTGCCGGCGGGACCGGGACTGGGATCGAAAGCATAGGGAACCGCCCTGACCTCCGCCCCGTCCAGTTCGGGCAGCCGCTTCAGGCCGGTCTCGATTTCGGCGGCGGTCAGGTCCGTGGGAAGCTCGCACAGGGCGACGAATTCGGCGCCTGTGCCCAGGGCCGCGAAGGTCGTGTCCCTCAGGTTCACGCCCACGTCGAACAGATGCTCGGCGATCGCCGCCACGAGACCGACCCGATCGGGCCCAAGAACCGATACCAGAGCAACGGACGTCATTCTTCCCTCCCAAACGATGGAGGGGAAGTTAGCGCGGTCGGGCGTTCCGTCAGCCCTTCTCACGCATGAGACGCGCCTTCTCCCGGTTCCAGGAGCGTTGTTTCTCGGTTTCACGCTTGTCGTGCAGCTTCTTCCCTCGCCCGAGGCCGAGCTCCACCTTGGCCCGCCCGCGATCGTTGAAATAGATCTTGAGCGGGATCACGGTGAAGCCTTCGCGCTGCGTCGCGCCGATCAGCTTGTCGATCTGGCGCTTGTGCAGCAGGAGGCGGCGCGGGCGCTTCGTCTCGTGGTTGAAGCGGTTCGCCTGAAGGTATTCCGGGATATAGGCATTGAAGAGGAAGAACTCCTCGCCCGACGGTCCGGCATAGGCCTCGCCGATGGTCGCCTTCCCCTGACGGAGAGATTTCACTTCCGTGCCGGTCAGCGCGATCCCCGCCTCGTAGGTGTCGAGGATCTCGTAGTTGAACCGCGCCTTCCGGTTATCGGCAACGACGCGGTTGGCAGCCTTTGGATCTTTTGCCATGAGCTCTTTTTAAGCGTTGATCAGCCCCGCGTGGACCATGGCCGAGCGGACGGCCTGCTTGGCGTTCTCGGAGGCAGGCACCAGCGGCAGGCGCACATGGTCCTCCATGAGGCCGAGCAGGGACGCGGCGTATTTCACGGGGGTCGGATTCGTTTCGATGAACAGGTTGGTGTGCAGGGGCATGAGGCGATCCTGCACCTTCAGGGCCGAAGCATAATCGCCCTTCAGGCAGGCGCTCTGCATCTCCGCGCACAGGCGGGGCGCGACGTTCGATGTCACCGAGATGCAGCCATGGCCGCCGTGGGCCATGAAGCCGAGAGCGGTTGCATCCTCACCCGACAGCTGGATGAAGTCGGTGCCGAGCACCTGCCGCTGCAGGCTCGCGCGCGCCATGTTGGCCGTCGCATCCTTCACGCCGACGATGTTCTTCAGCTCATAGAGCCGCGCCATCGTCTCCACCGACATGTCGATGATCGAGCGGCCGGGGATGTTGTAGATGAAGATCGGGATGCCGATGGCGTCGTTGATGGCCTTGAAGTGCTGGTAGAGTCCTTCCTGCGTCGGCTTGTTGTAATAGGGCGTGACGATCAGCACCGCGTCGGCGCCGACCTTTTCCGCGTGCCTGGAGAAGGACACCGCCTCCGCGGTGCTGTTGGAGCCCGCGCCGGCGATCACGGGCACCCTGCCCTTCGTCTCCTGAACGCAGATCTCGACCACCCGCTCGTGCTCCGCGTGGCTGAGCGTGGGGCTCTCGCCCGTCGTTCCCACGGGAACGAGGCCGCTCGTGCCCTCCTGGATCTGCCAGTTGATGAAGGACCGGAACGCCGCCTCATCCACGGCTCCATCCTTGAAGGGGGTCACTAGAGCCGTGATGGAGCCTTTGAATTGGGTCATGGGGTATCCTCGGAAATGGGCGCCGGGCCTTCTCTAGGGCCACAAGGGATTACACATAGGGGGTGCGGCGCATGCGCGCAAACGTTCCTTCGGGGAGTTGTCCTAGCTCGGCTCTTAGTGTTTCCTCAAGAGAAAGGTCGTCAAAAACAGATAAAAGGCGGCAGCAAAGGGGTTAGCGGGTGAGCCTCAACATGCGTCCTCTCATACGTCTTGTGACATCCGTCGCGCTCGTCCAGCTCTCCGTCCTGACCGCTCACGCAACCGAAGCTCCTCCCGTCACGCCGCCGACCGCACAACCCACCACCCTGGAAGGCTTCGTGCCGCCCGCGCCGATCCCGGGAGACCTGGATCAGCTACCCTCGATCTTCAAGGCCTATCGGGACAACGATCCGATCGAGGCTCAGATCCTCAGGACGAAACTCACTCAGCCGGCCGCTCAGGCCCTCATAGAATGGTTTGCGATCCGCAGCGGATTCACCAGCGGCCTCGACCGCATTCTCGCATTCCGGAAGGATTATCCGGACTGGCCGGTCTCAAGCCAGTTTCGGCGACGGAGCGAGGATGCCCTGCTGGCCGAGCGCCGTCCCCCGGCACAGGTCCGCGCCTTTTTCGCCAAGCAGCCTCCCGGAACGGCTGCAGGCCGGATCGCCTTCGCCTTCGCTCTCCAGGCGGACGGCCTCGCGCAAGAGGCGAACGACAGAATCCGGCATGTCTGGCGGGAGGACAGTTTCGGCCCCGACATGGAGCGTCGCATCCTCGACCGCTTCCCGGACACATTATCGAAGGCCGACCATCGCTTCCGCATGGAGCGGCTTCTCCTGAAGGAAAACTGGGGCGGAGCCCAGCGCGCCGCCGCCTACGCGGGCAAGGATTACGAGTTGCTCACCAAGGCGCGGCTCGCCGTCTTCCAGGGCAAGAAGAAAGCCGAGAAAGCTTTCGCCTCCGTGCCGGCCTCACTGCGAAGCGACCCTTCCTACCTGTTCTCCAAGGCGCTGCTTCAGCGTCGCAGCAACAATCTGGCGGAAGCCGCCGAGATCATCATGCAGGCGCCGCGGGACCCCGAGTTGCGCGTCGATGGCGATGAATGGTGGGCCGAACAGCGCCTGATCGCCCGAGCCCTTCTCGACAAGGGCAATCCCAAGCTAGCCTACGAGGTGGCGAGTCATCACGCTGCGGAATCCCCGGTGCAGCAGATCGAGGCTGAGTTTCACGCAGGGTGGATCGCGCTTCGCTTCCTGAACGACCCGGCCACGGCCTCCCGGCACTTCGCGACGGTCGCCCAGACGGCCTCGACCCCGATCTCCATTTCCCGCGTCGCCTATTGGCAGGGTCGCGCAGCGGAAGCCGCCGGCCAGGGGCAGGACGCCAAAATCTTCTATGAGCGCGCGGCGGACCAGCCGACGACCTATTACGGGCAACTGGCCCAGGCGAAACTGGGACAGGCCATCACGCTCCGAAAAGTCGATCCGCTCTCGGAAGAAGAACGCAGGACTTTCGATGCCCTGGTCCCGATCCAGGCGGTGAAACTGCTGCAGCAGATTGGCGAGCAGGATCTTGCCCTCAGCCTCTACATGGATCTGGCCCAGTCGCTGAGCGACCCGGGACAACTCGACGCCCTGGCGGATCTGGCCACGGCCCAGCGCAATCCCCGGGCCGTGCTAGCCATCGGCAAGACCGCTCTGCAGCGGGGCTTCCCGCTCGATCTACATGCTTACCCATTGGCGGCCATTCCCGAGTTCCAGCCCGTGGGCGACGATGTGGAGCCGGCGATGGTCTATGCCATCGCCCGCCAGGAAAGTGCCTTCAATCCGCGCGCCATCTCGAGTGCGGGCGCGCGCGGGCTCATGCAGCTCATGCCGGCGACCGCGAAGAGAACCGCGCAGCGGTTCGGAGTCGGGTTCGATCTCAACCGGCTGACGGAGGATCCGTCCTACAATGCCAAGATCGGCTCGGCTCATCTCGGCGAATTGATGGAGGACTGGAAGGGCTCCTACATCCTCGCCTTCGCGTCCTACAATGCCGGCGGCGGCAACGTGATCAAATGGGTGAGAACCTATGGCGATCCTCGCAGGCCGGATGTCGACGAGGTCGATTGGGTGGAGCGGATCCCGTTCTACGAGACCCGCAACTACGTCCAGCGGGTACTGGAGAACCTGCGGGTCTACCGGAAGCGCCTGAACGACAAGACCGCTCCCCTTGCCCCGGCGACGGCGGATGCGACAAGCACCAATTGATGGTGCAGGATGCGGCTCATCGAAACCCTCATGGCCGGACCGAGATGAGTTCTGCCTATCGCGACTTGTTCGTAACCGCCGCCGACGGACTGCGTCTCTACGCCCGCGACTACGCGCCTGAAGCCCGCAATGCGTTGCCTGTCATAGGCCTGCCCGGACTTGCCAGGACATCGGCGGACTTTCACGACCTCGCGGAAGCCCTCAGCCGGGACCCTGCCCGACCGCGCCGGTTCATCGCCCTCGACTATCGAGGTCGCGGACGATCGGAATGGGATCGGGACTGGCACAATTACGACGTGAAGGTCGAACTGAGCGATACCCTACAGGTCCTGGCCGCAGCCGGGATCGAGAAGGCGATCTTCATCGGAACGTCCCGTGGCGGCCTGATCACGATGGCTCTGGGCGCGGCCCGTCCCGAACTCATAGCCGGCGCGGTCCTGAACGATGTCGGTCCGGTTCTCGAAGCCGAGGGGCTGAAGCGGATCCGAAGCTATGTTGGCAAGCTTCCGACCCCACGCACCATCGACGAGGCCGCCGACATCCTGCGCCGGCAATCCGAGGCCCAATTCCCGCGCTACACGCATGATCAATGGCAAAAGATAGCCCGGAGGATTTGGCGGGAGAGCGGCGACGGGTTCGTCCTCAACTACGATCCCAACCTCATGAAGCCCCTCGAGGGTCTCGATCTCGAGGCGCCGCTGCCGGATCTGTGGCCGCTCTTCGAAACCATCAAACCGTTTCCGCTTCTCGCGATCAGAGGAGAGGCTTCCGATCTCCTGACCGCAGAGACCCTGGGGATGATGAGAGAACGGCATCCCGATCTGACGTCGATCACGGTGCCTGACGAGGGCCATGCTCCCTCTCTCGAAGGCGATCTCATTCAGAGCATCAAGGCCTTCATTGCAAGGATCGATTCCGGACGCTGAGACGAACGGCACGGTCTTCGTCTGTCAGGCCTCGCGAAGGCCCAAAGGGCCGCGTAAGCGAAAGGCGGATCCACCTCCGAATCCCGACTGATGCCGCCCTCCTCGAAAGCGCATCGCCCGAGCGGACGTGAAGGCCATACGGGCCCTCGAGCCTTGGGCCCTGCGCCTCTTCCAGGCGCAAGCGGATCGCTCTTTTGCCGTCGATGCTCCAAGCCCAAAAAAGAAAAACCCCGGTGTTACCACCGGGGTTCTCCTATCCAATCAGGACGAGCCGATTAGAAGTCGCGCTGAACGCGGATACGACCTTCCCAAATGTCGTTGGTCGAGTTGATCGGGTTCGGGCCACGCGGATCGATGTTCGCGTAGAGAACCTCGACACCGAGATCCAGGCCAGCCACCGGCGACCAGATCACGTTCGTGCCAGCGCGCCACTCGTTGAAGTCGACACCGACGCCCAGGCCAGCCGGGAAGGCGAGCGGAGCAACGTTGTCATACTCGACGCGAGCCCACGAACCGAACACGTTCTGGCGGATGGTCGGGGTCCAGTAGTGACGCAGACCACCGGCGACCGACCAGCCCTGGCCGGTGTGGATGTCGCCATCCGCGCCGATGTAGGCGTCGACAACCGACTGACGGATCGAGCCGACGGTCACGGACGAACCCCAGCCGAGGTAGCCGAGAGCGCCGTCAGCATACGACACGGCAAGCCAGGCGGCATCGCCAGCGCCGAGAGCCGGCAGGTTCAGAGAGCCCTGGAACGAAACCGACCAGCCGAGCTCGGTGTCCGGGTAGTCGAACACGCCAGGAGCGTAGGCGACGAGGTTGTCGCTGCGCAGCTGGTGCAGAGCACCGGAGAGCTGAGCCGTACCCCAGGTGCCGGCGTACTTCAGGTTACCGACGAGGTCAGGCATCGTCTGACCGGCCTGCGCGAACACAGCGGTGCCGACGATGTTGTTGCCGGTGTAGCGGCCTTCTTCAGCCGAGATCGTGGCCGAGAAGCCGTTGCCGAACGAGAAGGTGTAGGCGAACAGGTTCACGTTCGGAGCGTCCGAGAAGCGGAGCGTGCCGAAGTGGCCGGTGGGCAGGTCGCTGTTGTCGTAGAACGACACGACGCGACCGGCGGTGAGGCCGCCGAACTGGATGAAGGCCTGGTCGACGTTCGGCGTGTTCGAGACGGAGCCAGCGATCGGACCGCTGTAAACGCCGGTGTCGCGGGTGATCTCGAAGCGCACGAAGGTGCGGAGCAGACCGTAGGCGGTGGCGGTACGAGCGTCGAGCTGGATACGGCCACGGGCACGGAAGCCGATGGCGTTCTCGAGACGATCGAGCGGCTCGACATAGCGGAACTCGGCGCGAACACGGCCGCCGACGCGGAGGCAGGTTTCGGTGCCGGGGATGTAGAAGAAGCCTGCGCCGTAGGTGGAGCAGACGCGCACGTATTCGACAGCAGCGGCCTTCTTCGCGGGAAGATCGGCAGCTTGAGCTCCGGCAACAGCCGCGAGACCCGCGACCGATCCGAGGAAGAGGCTCTTAGCGAGCTTCATGGTTAAACCTCCAGAGTTTCGAGACCCTGGGGGGCCGGGTTTTTGTGCTTCGAGTGCTTCAACGAAGCCCTAAACACGTCCCTTTTCCCCTAGAACCCGGCGATCCGCCTTTTCGGTCGAACTCACCGGTATCACGACTGGGGTGCCCCCGTCGCTGGAGCCACATTATCCATGACTGGACCGCAGGCAACCGAATGAAGGCGCAAAATGGGCAAGAGGCGGGGCTTTTCAGGGGCATGTTGCACAAAGGCAACGTTTGAAGCCGGCTTCTTTACGCTTCGTTAAGTTTCGGCCCTCGAAATTCATAAAGCCTTAAGGACAAAGGGTTTGAAGCACTTACGCGGGCCGCCCTTCTGCACCGCTGGAGGTCTTGAGGCCACGCACCATAGCCTCGGCCTGTGAATAAGGCCCGTCACATTCTCGATAGGTCGGCCGGTCTCATTCCATGAAAAAGGCCGGGCGAACCCGGCCTCTCTCGAATCGTGGAGTGATTCCAGACTAGGCGACCTTCGGACCGATCACGCCCCGGCGGATCTGGTCCTCCTCGATCGATTCGAAGAGGGCCTTGAAGTTGCCCTCGCCGAATCCGTCGTCACCCTTGCGCTGGATATATTCGAAGAAGATCGGCCCGATGGCGGTCTTGCCGAAGCGTTGGAGCAGGACCTTCGTGAAGCCGCCCTCGACCACGCCCTCCCCGTCGATGAGGATGCCGTTCCTCTTGAGGCGATCGAGAGGCTCCTCATGGCTGGGCAAGCGCTTGTCGACACGGGCGTAGTAGATATCGTTCGGAGCCGGCATGAACTCGAGCCCACCTTCGATGAGCGACTCGATGGATTCGTAGAGGTCGTGTGAGCCGAGCGCCACGTGCTGGATACCCTCGCCCTTGTATTCCTGCAGGTACTCCTCGATCTGCCCGGTCTCGCCCGCGTCCTCGTTGATGGGAATACGGATCTTGCCGTCCGGGCTCGTCATGGCGCGGGAATGCAGGCCGGTCAGCTTGCCCTCGATGTCGAAGTAGCGGATTTGGCGGAAGTTGAACAGGCGCTCGTAGAAACCCGCCCATTCGTTGAGCCGCCCGCGATAGACGTTGTGGGTCAGGTGATCGATGTAATAGAGACCGACGCCCTTGGGCTTCGGATCGGGCTCGCCGAGCCATTCGAAATCGACGTCGTAGATCGAGCCCTTCGCGCCGTAGCGATCGACGAAATAGATCTGCAGGCCGCCGATTCCTTCGATGCCCGGAATTTCGAGCTCGTTGGGACCGACCTGCGTCTCGACCGGCTTGGCGCCCATGGAAAGCGCACGGTCATAGGCGTATTTGGCATCGGCCACACGGAAGGCCATCGCCGGGGCCGAGGGGCCGTGCTGGGCGGCGAAGCGCTCGGCGAAGGAGCCCGGCTGCGCGTTGACGACGAAGTTGATGTCGCCCTGGCGGTAGAGCATCACGTTCTTCGACCGGTGCTTGGCGACGAGGCTGAATCCCATCGTCTTGAAAAGGCGATCGAGGGCCTGCGGATCGGGATGGCAGAATTCGACGAATTCGAAGCCGTCCGTCCCCATGGGGTTCTCTTCGGAGATTGCGGCTGGCGGTGCATCGTGCGGGAACGGTCCCATGGCTTTCCTCCTGTCATGCCTCTGCCGAGTGAGAGGCGATCGGCTGTAATGACAACGCTCGCACCCTGATGCGGGTGCGCTTCTCGTCAGGCTGCATCGGGCTGGTTGGCCGGAGCGGCATCCTGAAAGGCTTTGTGCGCGGCGCAGGCCGCATCCACCGCGACGATCCTGGGATAGGCGTCGAGCGGAATGTCGAAGCGGCGGGCGTTGGCGACCTGCGGCACGAGATAGACGTCGGCCAGGGTGATCCTGGAGCCGAAGGCATAGGGACCTGGCCCGAGCAGGGCCTCGATGGCCTCGAACCCCTCGCGCACCCAATGGGCGTACCATTCGTCGGCCGCAGCCTTGCCGTGTCCGAGCCGGTTCTTGAGATAGGCCAGCGTCCCGGAATTGTTGAGCGGATGGATATCGCAGGCGATCAGGCTGGCGATCGCTCTGACCTTGGCGCGCGTCACTGCGCCGACCGGCAGCAGCGGCGGCTCCGGATAGACCTCGTCGAGATATTCGAGGATGGCCGGGGACTGGATCAGGGTCGTGGCACCGATGTCCAGGGACGGCACGCGCTTCTGCGGATTGACGGCCCTGTAGCTCTCCTCGCGCTGCTCCCCCTTCAACAGGTTGATCGGCACGGATTCGTACGTCACGCCCTTCAGGTTGAGAGCGATCCGGACGCGATAAGCGGCGGAGGAGCGGAAATAGGTATAGAGCTTCACGCGTCATCCTCCTCGACACTCCGAGGCGCCAGCAATCGCGCCTGCCGGGTGAGCTTGTCGATCAGGACGGTGAACGCCTGCTGCTCCTGCGGCGTCAGGGCGGACAGGAGTCGCTCCTCGACGGCCAGGGCCTCGGGCGCGACGGCCTCGTAGATCGCCCGTCCGGCCGGAGTCAGCGCGAGCCATTCCTCCCGGCGGTCGTCGAGATTGGGACGGCGGACGATGAGGCCGCGCTTCTCGAGCGCCGAGACGGCGCGCGAAACCGTCGATTTGTGCATCACGCCGTCGGGGGCCATGTCCCGCGCCGTGCGCAGCTCGTATTGCCCGAGGGTGACGATGATCCGCCAAGCCGGGATCGAGAGGCCGAACCGCTCGGCATAAATCTGCGCGAGCGCGCTCGATGTCAGGCCCGCCAGGACGTTGAGCCTGTACGGCAGGAACTCCTCCAGGATCACCAGAGGCTCCGATTCCGGCTTCTTCGCTGCAGATCCAGTTGCCATCACCACGCCAATCGTTGCACGGGCAACCAATAGCACAGTTCGTTGCAGGCGCAACCAGATTTTATGCCGTAGCGGCAGCTCAAGAAAATCGAACGGCGCGGCCGGATTGCCCGACCGCGCCGCGTCTTGAAGTAAAAGATCTAAGTCTTTACAAACTTTTACGACCGTCCGCGGGTGCGGATCATGAAGGTATCGAAGGCGTATTCGTTGAGCTGCCACCAGGGCAGGACATCGTTGCGGTAGGCCACCATGGAATCGTAGGCCTTTTTGAAATCCGCGTTCTTGGCCGAAAGCTCGCCGTAGAGTTCGTTGGCAGCCTTGAGGGAGGCTTCCATGATGGCCGGGGAGAAGGTGCGCAGCTCGGCGCCCGCGCCGACCATGCGGCGCAGGGCCTGGCCGTTGACGGCGTCGTACTTGGCCAGCATCCAGTTGTTGGCGGCTTCCGTCGCCTGGTTCATGATGGCCTGATAGGTCTTCGGCAGCTCGTTCCACTTCTCCTGGTTGACGACGAGGTGGAGCATGGCGCCGCCCTCCCACCAGCCGGGAGCGTAGTAGTATTTGGCGACTTTCAGGAAGCCGAGCTTCTCGTCGTCATAGGGGCCGACGAACTCGGCCGCGTCGAGGGTGCCGCGCTCCAGGGCCGGATAGACGTCGCCGGGGGCGATCTGCTGCGGCACGACGCCGAGCTTCGCCAGGACCTGGCCGCCGAGGCCGCCGATGCGGAACTTGAGGCCCTTCAGGTCGTCGACCGTGTTGATTTCCTTGCGGAAGAAACCGCCCATCTGGGCGCCGGAATTGCCGCAGACGAGGGAGGTGCAGTTATAGCGCCCCATCACCTCGTTGATGATCTCCTTGCCACCGGCGAAGTGCCACCAGGAATGGAGCTGGCGGGCGTTGAGGCTGAAGGGCAGTCCCGTGCCCATGCCGAGCGCCGGCTCCTTGCCGATGTAGTAGTAGAGCGGGGTATGGGCGCATTCGACCGAGCCGTTCTGCACCGCGTCCATGGCCTGCAGACCGCCGACGATCTCGCCGGGGGCGAAGACCTGGATCTGGAACTTGTTATCGGTGGCCTCGGCCATGTACTTGGCGAAGGTCTGGGCGGTGCCGAAGATCGTGTCCAGGGATTTCGGGAAGCTCGAGGTCAGACGCCAGCGGATCTCGGGCGCCGATTGCGCGATGGCCGGAGCCGCCACCGTGCCGGCCGCAGCCGCAAGTCCTGCTCCCTTCAGAAAGTTTCTTCTCTTCATCGTCGTCATTGGCGTTTCCCCGGAGAGCATTCTGTTGCAAGTTGAATGGACCATAACAACCCGGTCGGTGGCAATGAAGCTCTCCTCCCTCAACCAAGGCCGTGACGGCCGCCTCGTCATCGTGTCGAAAGACCTGACCCGCGCGACGGATGCTTTTTTCATTGTTCCGACGCTTCAGCAAGCCTTGGACAATTGGGAAAAAGTAGAGCCCCGGCTCCGCGATCTCGCGGAGCAGCTGGAGCACGGTTCGGTCCCGGCTTTCCGCTTTCACGAGCATGATTGCGCGTCACCCCTGCCCCGTGCGTATCAATGGGCGGACGGCTCTGCCTATGTGAACCATGTGGAGCTGGTGCGGAAGGCGCGCGGCGCCGAGATGCCGGCCTCCTTCTGGACCGATCCGCTCATGTACCAGGGCGGCTCCGATTCCTTCCTCGGGCCGCGCGATCCGATTCCCGCGACGGACGAAGCGCATGGGATCGACTTCGAGGCGGAGGTCGCGGTGATCACCGACGACGTACCCATGGGCGCGACGCGGGACGAGGCCGCGGCCGCCATCCGCCTTGTGGTCCTCGTCAACGACGTCTCACTGAGAAACCTGATCCCCGGCGAACTGGCGAAGGGCTTCGGCTTCTTCCAGGCCAAGCCCTCCTCCACCCTGTCACCGGTCGCCGTCACGCCCGACGAACTGGGCGACGCCTGGGACGGCGGCCGGCTTCACCTGCCCCTGCTCACCCATCTCAACGGCAAGCCTTTCGGCCGTCCCAATGCGGGCGTCGACATGACGTTCGACTTTCCGACGCTCATCGCCCATGCGGCCAAGACCCGACCGCTCGGCGCCGGCACGATCATCGGGTCCGGCACGGTCTCCAACAAGGATGAGGCCGGCGGGCCGGGCAAGCCGATCGAACAGGGCGGCCTCGGCTATTCCTGCCTGGCGGAACTGCGCACCGTGGAGACGATCCTCCAGGGTGAGGCCAGGACGCCGTTCATGCGCTTCGGAGACACGATCCGCATCGAGATGAAGGACAGGCACGGGCAGTCGATCTTCGGAGCCATCGAGCAGCAGGTCGAGGCGTACCGGCAAGAAGGGTGATGCTTCGCATCGACCACGTGCAGCTCGCCATTCCGGCCGGCGCCGAGGATCTGTGCCGGTCGTTCTACGTGGCTCTGCTGGGCCTGCGGGAAGTCTCCAAGCCTCCCGCCCTCGCGGCGCGCGGCGGCGTCTGGCTCGAGAGCCCGCCCGTGCGGATCCATCTTGGCGTCGAAGAGGATTTTCGCCCGGCGCGCAAAGCCCATCCGGCCCTCGTCGTTGCAGACCTCGATGGTCTGGCTCACAGGCTGGCAGAAGCCGGATGCGAGCCTCTCTGGGACGAGGCCATCCCCGAAATCCGTCGCTTCTACGTGCTCGATCCCGTCGGCAACCGGATCGAGTTCATGGAGGATGTCGGTCCGTCAATGAAATAGGCCGCCGGACATCCTCCGGCGGCCCAGGCCTTCCGAAACAATCGTCGCTTCACATCGCGCGGGCAGTACCGCCGCCGAGGCTCTGGGCGTGCTCGAGATGCATTTCCAGGGTGGGCAGGGTAGCACCGGCGAACTGGGCGAGCTGCGGCACGTCCCCATTCGACGAATAGGACGTGAACAGGGCCACCGCCTCCTGATGCGCCATGAGCTGCGCGTTGATGTAAGCCGCATCGAAATCGGGAGCGGACTGAACGGTGGCGAGCATCTGCTGGTGTTTGGCGTTCATGGCGGGCGGCGGCATCGGCAGACCCGCGCGGCGCACGACGGCGGTCATGCGGCGCGAAGCGGCGTTGTGGTCTCGGATCATCTGCTGGGCGAAGCGGCGAACCTCGGGGTTGCGCGAACGCTGCAGGGCCACGCGACTCGACTGGATCTCGAACAGGTTCGACGACGCGGCCGTCGGGACGAATTCGGCCGCGCCGGTGACGGCTATCGGGGCAGGAGCCGGAGCCGTCGCCATCGGCGTCATGCAACCGGCAACACTGAGCGCCAGCGCGCTCGCAGTAAGCAAGATCTTGAGGTTCATCGCGGGAGTTCCCTTCCTGCGCGGCCGGCAAGGCCGAGCTAACGCCCCCAACGATGGAACATCCTCCTAAGTTCCTGTCGACTTGGTATTACTTTTCCATTTGCGATCACAATTCGTGACCGAAGCCTCGCGCCGGACGGTGGGCGCAGCCTTCCGATGCTCTAACTCTATGGTCTCGCCAATGCATGGAGCGGCCCCATGGATGACCATGTCTACAAGATCGTCGAACTCGTCGGCTCGTCCGAAACCAGCATCGAGGACGCCATCCAGACGGCGATCCGGCGCGCGAGCCAGACCTTGAGGAACCTGCGTTGGTTCGAGGTCGTCCAGACCCGCGGTCATGTGAAGGACGGCGAGGTGCGCCATTATCAGGTGGTGCTCAAGGCCGGATTTACGCTGGAGGCCGGCGAGTAGAGCGCGTCTCATCGTCGGCGGGAGGCCGGTTGATTGTCTGAAATGCTGCGTTTCACCGGACCGGGATCGCCGGCACGAGGCCGTCCATGACATGGTGGGAGAGCGCGGGACAGGCCGCCTCTCACGCGGCGATCTGGGACATCCTCGCCTGCTGGCGTCCGCGCATGATGAAGTCGAGCAGCGCCACATCGACGTAGCCCGCTTCGTCGAGGATCGCGTAGGCGATGTTCATGGCGTTCGGGGACGGGCCGCTGATCTCCAGCAGGGTAGCGAGCCAGAAGGCGTCGTCGTTGCTGACCACGCCGTGAGGCGCCCGGCTCCAGACGACGAAATCGACCACGAGCTTGGTCAGGGCCGTGCCCCAGCTCTCGGCGACATCGATGGTCCGGTCGAGCGCCAGCAGGGATTCGACCTCGATGCGGCTCGTGAGGCCGCCCGGCAGGATCTCGCCCTGAAGCATCGTCACGTCATCGTCCGAAACATGCTTGGTCTCGGAGATCCTGTCGATGAAATCGCGAAGTTGATCCTTCATCATCCCTTTGGCTCCCGCCGGCATTTCTTTGGCTCAATGCCGGTTCATCGCTTGCTGAGGATGAGTCTCACACGAAGGGCGGGCCGAAACCGTTAACGGCACATGCTGAATCCGCGTTGAGGTTAAGCGTTGTTGAGAGACTTTGGTTGCCGAAATCTTGCCGTTTCGGATTCACGAGGAATTACGCGGATTTGCCCGAGAGGCGCCGTGTCCTTTGCAATCCCGCAAGGTCGCCCTTTCCACACTTCGGCGGTCTTCGGTGCTACCTATCTTCTCGACAACGCAGCGCAATCCGCGCTTGCCCGTTAAGGAACAGTCCCATGCGGCACCACGGCATCCATCACGTCACCGCCATCGCCGGCCCGGCCCGTCGCAATCTCGATTTCTACACCCGCGTGCTCGGCCTTCGCCTGGTGAAGAAGACCGTCAACTTCGACGATCCCGGCACCTACCACCTCTATTTCGGCGATGCCTCCGGTCAGCCGGGCTCGATCCTGACGTTCTTCCCGTGGGAGCATGTGGCACCGGGGCGCAACGGGATCGGCTCGACCCAGGAAACCTCCTTCCGGGTGCCCGAGGCATCCCTCGGCTTCTGGGCGCATCGCTTCATCGAGCAGGGCGTCGAGCACGGCACGGTGGAGAAGCGGCTCGGTCAGAGCGTGCTGACCTTCAAGGATCCGCACGGCACGAGCCTCGCGCTCGTCGGCACGCCGAACGCGGAGAGCGAGCCCGCCTGGACGGTCGACGGCATTCCGGCGGAACATGCGATCCGCGGGCTGGAAGGCGTCACGCTGCTCGTCGAGAACGGCGAGCGGACCGGGGCCATCCTGACCGACGTGTTCGGCTTCCGCGAGACGGCCCGGGACGGCTCGCTGGTGCGCTACCAGACCGACGCCTTGATGGGCCGGACCGTCGACATCCGCAGCGCCGGCGGCTTCCTGCCGGGTCGGATGGGCGGCGGCTCCGTCCACCACGTGGCCTTCCGCGCGAAGGACGATACCGAGGAGGCCGAGATGGTGAAGATGCTCGCCGAGAAGCACGGCCTGCACACCACGGAGCAGAAGGACCGCAACTACTTCCGGTCCGTCTACTTCCGTGAGCCGGGCGGCATCCTGTTCGAGATCGCCACCGACGAGCCCGGCTTCGCCGTGGACGAGCCGCAGGACAGCCTCGGCGAGACCCTGAAGCTCCCGGCTTTCCTGGAGCCCCGGCGCGGTGACATCGAGGCCCATCTGCCGGAACTCGCGTAAGCCAGCCCAACCTTCTTCCCTCCCCCATGCGGGGAGGGATCGAGGGTGGGGGTCGAAAAGTCGAGGCTTCGGCCTCGGCCAGTTCCATCAATGCCAACCCTACCATGTCATCACCGGCCTTGTGCCGGTGATCCCGCTCCAAGAGGCGCCTCACGCTTCCGATCGGGATGGCCGGGACTGGTCCCCAGATCAAGTCCAGGGAGACCATGACATCGAGGGCTCACCCATTCACCCTCCTCTCAAGGGACGAAAGGAGCGCTTTGCGCCCTCTCCCATAGAAAGAGAAATCCCATGACCGAATTGTCCTTCATCCATCGCTTCGAGCCCGCCACGGATTCGAGCCGCCCGCCGCTCCTGCTGCTCCACGGCACCGGCGGCGACGAAAACGACCTGCTCGGGCTCGGCCGCACGATCTCCCCGGGATCCGCCTTGCTCTCCCCGCGCGGCAAGATTCTGGAGAACGGGATGCCCCGCTTCTTCCGACGGCTCGCGGAAGGCGTGTTCGACGAGGCGGACGTGAAGCACCGCGCGAACGAGCTCGCCGATTTCGTCGCCGAGGCCCGCAAGGCCTATGGGCTGGAGGCACCCATCGCGGTGGGCTTCTCCAACGGTGCCAACATCGCCGCCGCCATGCTGATGCTGCGTCCTGACGCGCTCTCCGGCGCGGCGCTGCTGCGCGCCATGGTGCCCCTGTCGGAAGCCCCGCCGGTGGACCTCGCGGGCAAGCGCGTGCTGATGACGTCAGGTGCCCTCGACCCGATCATCCCGGCCGACAACGCGAAAAACCTCGCCGCGTCGCTCAAGGCCGCCGACGCGGATGTTCAGCACCAGATGCTGCCCACCGGCCACAACCTGTCGCAGACGGACCTGCAGCTGCTGGTGAAGTGGTTCTCCGAGCAGGGCCGCTGAGTCCATGCACAAGCGGGAATAATGCCCTCCCACGTCATGGCCGGCCTTGTGCCGGCCATCCCGATCGGAAAGGCTCGGCGTTTGAAGCCGTCGGGGTCACCGGCACAAGGCCGGTGACGACGTGGGAGGAGACGCCTCCACCACGCCCTATGCGGTGCTCAACGTCCCGGTCTCGAAGAAGCGCTCCATCACGTCTTCCGCAGGTTTGATGTCGATGCCCCGGCTCTTGAGCCAGGCATCGTCGAAATGCGTGCTGCGGTAGCGCTCGCCTGAATCGCACAGCAGGGTCACGACGGAGCCCTGCTCGCCGTTCTGCACCATCTCGCCGACGATCTGGGCGACAGCCCACAGATTGGTGCCGGTGGAGCCGCCGCAGGAGCGACCGATGCGGCGCGACAGGACTCGCGCGGCCGCGATGCTCGCCGCATCCGGCACGGCGAAGGCGCGGTCGATGAGTTCCGGCACGAAGGACGGCTCGCAGCGCGGGCGGCCGATGCCCTCGATCACCGAGGGCGGCTCCGAAACATTGCACACGGCTCGGTCTGCGAGATGCCGGTGGAAGACCGAGGCTTCCGGATCGGCGAGACACAGCTTCGTCGGCAGGCGACGGTAGCGGATGTAGCGCCCGAGCGTCGCGGACGTGCCGCCGGTTCCCGCGCCGACCACGATCCAGCTCGGCACCGGATGCTCCTCGTGCGACATCTGGCTGAAGATCGACTCGGCGATGTTATTGTTGCCGCGCCAGTCCGTTGCCCGCTCGGCATAGGTGAACTGGTCCATGTAATGGCCGCCGAGTTCCTCCGCGAGACGCGCGCTCTCCGCATACATTGCGGCGGGAGAATCCACGAAATGGCTTTCGCCGCCATAGAAGGCGATCTGCGCGATCTTCTCGGCGGACGTCGAGCGCGGCATCACGGCGATGAAGCGCAGGCCCAGCATGCGGGCGAAGTACGCCTCCGACACCGCCGTCGACCCGCTCGAAGCCTCGATGATCGTGGTCTCCGGCCCGATCCAGCCGTTGCACAATCCGTACAGGAACAGCGACCGCGCCAGCCGGTGCTTCAGGCTTCCCGACGGATGGGTCGATTCATCCTTGAGATACAGCTCGACGCCCGGCACCGCCGGCATCGGCACGCGCAAAAGATGCGTGTCCGACGAGCGGTTGAAATCCGCCTCGATGATCTGGATGGCGGTGGAAACCCAGGTGCGGGGGCAATGCGCGGACATGATCACAACGGGATGTTGTCGTGCTTCTTCCACGGCCGCTCGCTCTCCTTGTGCCGGAGCATGGCGAGCGCCCGGGCGATCCGTCGGCGCGTGGAATGCGGCATGATCACCTCGTCGATGTAGCCGCGCTCGGCGGCCACGAACGGCGACATGAAGCGGTCCTCGTATTCCTTCGTGCGCGCGGCGATCTTCTCCTCGTCGCCGATATCCTGGCGGAAGATGATCTCCACCGCGCCCTTGGCGCCCATGACGGCGATCTGCGCGGTCGGCCAGGCGTAGTTGACGTCGCCCCCGATATGCTTGGACGCCATCACGTCGTAGGCGCCGCCGAAGGCTTTGCGCGTGATCACGGTGACCAGCGGCACTGTGGCTTCCGAATAGGCGAAGAGCAGCTTGGCGCCGTGCTTGATCAGGCCGCCATATTCCTGCGCCGTGCCCGGCAGGAAGCCCGGCACGTCCTCGAAGGTGACAATCGGGATGTTGAACGCATCGCAGAAGCGCACGAAACGCGCGGCCTTGCGCGAGGCGTCGGAATCGAGCACCCCCGCCAGCACCATCGGCTGGTTGGCCACGAAGCCGACCGTGCGGCCCTCCACGCGGCCGAAGCCGGTGATGATGTTCTTCGCGTAAGACTCCTGGATCTCGAAGAAATCGCCCTCGTCCACGACCTTCAGGATCAGCTCCTTCATGTCGTAGGGCTTGTTCGGGTTGTCCGGGATCAGGGTGTCGAGGCTGTCGTCCACCCGGTTCGGGTCGTCGAAGCTCGGGATCTCCGGCACGCCGTCCTGGTTATTGGCGGGCAGGAAGTCGATGAGGCGGCGCACCTGCAGCAGCGCCTCCACGTCGTTGTCGTAGGCGCCGTCCGCCACTGACGACTTCGTGGTGTGCACCTTGGCGCCGCCGAGCTCCTCCGATGTCACCGTCTCGTTGGTGACGGTCTTCACCACGTCGGGGCCGGTGACGAACATGTAGGAGCGGTCGCGCACCATGAAGATGAAATCGGTCATGGCGGGCGAATAGACGTCGCCGCCCGCGCAGGGACCCATGATCACCGAGATCTGCGGGATGACGCCCGAGGCGATCACGTTGCGCTTGAACACCTCGCCATAGCCGCCGAGCGCGGCAACGCCCTCCTGGATGCGGGCGCCGCCGGCATCGAACAGGCCGACGATGGGAGCGCGCATCTTGAGCGCCATGTCCTGGATCTTGATGATCTTCTGGGCGTGGGCCTCGGAGAGCGAGCCGCCGAAGACGGTGAAGTCCTTGGCGAAGACGAAGACCGTGCGGCCATTGACCGTGCCCCAGCCGGTGACGACGCCATCGCCCGGGATCTTGACCTTCTCCATGCCGAAATCAGTCGAGCGGTGCTCGACGAACATGTCGAACTCCTCGAACGAGCCCTTGTCGAGCAGGAGCTCGATGCGCTCGCGGGCGGTCAGCTTGCCCCGGCCGTGCTGCGCCGCGATGCGCTTCTCGCCGCCGCCCAGGCGCGCCTGGGCGCGCCGCTCTTCAAGCCGTTCAAGCATATCTTTCATCGGGGGTCCCTGGATGAAGGGGGATTGTTCCTCCCCGCTTAGCACAGCCGTGCGGCGCTCAAAATCCCACTATGGATGTGTGCTCCACAGCACTTTACGCCCAAGGCTCCAGCCATTAGGGAAGAAAAAGCAATAATGTTGCTTTGGAGCCTGCGCACATGAAGACGATCAAGACTTTCGCCGCCCTCGCGACCGCCCTCTCCCTCACGGCGGCGGGTTGCGCCAGCCGGTCGGAGGATGTGGCCGCCGCCTATGTCTCCCCCATGGCCTATTCCAGCTACAGCTGCCGTGAGCTGGGCATGGAAGCCCAGCGAGTCAGCGCTGCCGCCGCTGCCGCCGCCGGTGCGCAGGATTCCTCGCGCACCAAGGACGTCGTGGCGACCACCGCCGCCGTCGTCGTCTTCTGGCCGGCCGCCTTCTTCGTGGGCGGCAATGGCGCCCAGACCGCGGAACTGGCTCGCCTGAAGGGCCAGATGCAGGCCGTCGAGGAAGCCTCGATCCAGAAGCGCTGCGGCATCACCTTCCGCCGCTCGTAAGATCTGCCCTTGAAGAAAAAGCCGCCGGGCAGTCCACCCGGCGGCCTTTTCATTTCAGGCTCCCGCCAGCCTGTAGACCGTCGAGGCCGCGCGGAAATCCGCCTCGCGGCGGCGGCGGCGCTCCATGGCTTCGTAATCCTCGCCCCAGACGCTCTCCTGGTACAGCTCGTCCACATGGGCAGCCGCCCAGGCCCGGTCCACGTCGAGCTGCTCCGCCGCATGGGCGAGCGCGATCAGCACCGAGCCGGACAGGGTGGTCATCACATGCAGGGCGGCGAGTGCGAAGGGCGAGCCGATTGCCTCGATGGCGCCCCGGATGGCCGCGATGGCCTCGTCCGGCTGGGTGACGTGCATGACGCCCTCGCCCAGGGCGAAGCGGGCGCCATGGGTGTCCCTGGCCCACTCAAGAACCGGGCTCCAGGCATCGTCCTGCGATTTCGCGAGACGCTCGGGCTCGCCCGCCCGGTAATAGACCAGATCGGACGCGGCATAGCGCACGAGGTCGTCCACGACCTCCGCCAGCCGGGGTGTAACGCCGTCGATGGCGGAGTTGACGATGCGGGTGATCGGCATGGTCGAGGGATCGATCTCCGCCCCCTGCCCCTGCCATTCCTCGGCCAAAGCCTCGGCCAGGGCTCGCGACGGCACGGCGAGCGCCTGCTTGCCGGGCGTCTTGGCGGTGCGGCCGTCCAGGGTCAGGTGGAACAAGCCCTCTCGTTCCTCGACGCCCGCATCCTTGTAGAACCGCTTGGGCAGAGCCGGCTTCATGCCGGCCTGGGCCGCGCGCATGGGGTTGGGTTCCTCTTCGGACGGGAACCAGTCACGTGAATCTGTCATGGCCGTAAAATGGGGTTTCAGGCGGAGATCTTCGAGGGTTCGGTGAGGAATTCCCGCAGGACCGTCTCGAGCTCCGCATAGGAATTGACGATGGGACCGGCTCCCGCTTCGGTCAGCGCCGCGACGGGCTGGAAGCCCCAGGATACGCCGACCGGCAGCACCCCGGCCGCGCGGGCCATGCCCATGTCGAAGCTCGAATCGCCCACCATGACCGTGTCGCCGGGATGGACCCCCGTCTCGCTCATGGCCTGCAGGATCATGCCTGGATGGGGTTTGGAGGGTGCGTCGTCGGCCGTCTGGATCACCGAGAAGACATCGTGCCAGCCGTGCCGGTCGAGCAGGTGGGCGACGCCGCGGCGGGACTTGCCCGTCGCGATGCCGAGCCTTGTGCCCTCGTGGCCGCGGAGCCATTCGAGGCAGCCTTCCACGCCGGGAAAGAGCGGCTCCGCATTCGCCGGATCCTGGCGCAGAGTGTGGAAGGAAGCCTTGTAGGCCTCGACTAGGCCTGTGATCGGCCCCTTCGGACCCACAAGAACCGTGAAGGCCTCCGCCAGGGACAGGCCCACGATGGAGAGCGACCGCTCCCGGCTTGGCGGCTCCAGCCCATGGGCCGCGAAGGCCATCCGCTGGGCGGCCACGATGATGTTCTGGCTGTCGACCAGCGTGCCGTCGACATCGAAGAGAACGAGCTTCAACGATCTTTTCCGCTCAGAGACATGGCCTGCAAATCAGCTCTGCGGTTTGTCCGCGTGGCAGAACTGCGGTGTGTTGATGTTCCAGTTGCCGCACTTGTCGCAGGCCGTGGCGAGCAGGCCGAGAGCGATGACGGCGGTGACGCGGATGATGCGCTTCATGATGGGAGCCCCCTTGGTGGCCGGCACCTTATTCAATTATTCCGGCCGCTGCCAGAAGGGGGCCAGGAAACAATCCGCTGCGCTCCGGTTTTTTCCGTCACAGTTCTATATTCTTGTTCTGACCCTACGTAATATAAAGTTCATGCCGACAATGGGCCCAGAAGAGTAGATGGTCACCACCGAGCCCATAGACACGGGCGCCCTGCTGCAAAGGCTCGCGGAGCTCGAGCGCGAAAACCGCGAGCTCCGGGTCCGGCTGCAGGCGCAGGCCATGCCGGCCGATTCACGCCCCGGCTCGGATGACGCCCCTGCCGACGACAGAGAGTGGCCGCTGCATGTGAGCGAGAGGAAGCTCCGGCAGATCGCGGATCATCTGCCGGCCCTCGTAGCGTATGTGGACAGGGATCAGCGCTACCGGTTCAACAACCGCGCCTACGAGACCTGGGTCGGGCGCACACCGGAGAGCCTGTACGGCCTGCATATCTGGGAAGCGGTCGGCACGCCGGCCTACGAGCGAACGAGACCCTATATCGAGGCCGTCCTCTCCGGGCAACGGGCGGCCCATGAATGGTGGGCGCCCTTTCTCACGGGCATGCGCTACGTCCGGTCGGAATACATCCCCGACCGTGCCGAAGACGGCCGCATCGTCGGCTTCTACGTCCTCGCCTCGGACCTCACCGAAACCAAGCTGTCGCAAGCCGCCCTGGCGGACAGCGAGGCGCGCCTGCGCCTTGCCATCGATGCCGGACGCATGGCCGTCTGGGAGGTCGAGACCGCCACGGACAAGGTGAGCGCCTCGCCGGAGCTGAACCGGCTGCTGGGCTTTCCCCCGAGCATTGCACTCTCCACGGATGATGTCCGGTCCCGCTACTATCCTGGCGAACAGGAGCGCCTTCGGGCCGTCGCCCGGGATGCCCTCTCCCGCGGCGACCGCCATGTCGAGACCGAGTTGCGGATCGTCTGGCCCGACGGCTCCCTGCATTGGCTGCTGCTCCGCGCGGAGCTTCAGGACGTGAAAAATGGCCTCCCAGCCCGAACTCTGGGCGTCGCGCTCGACGTCACCGAGATGAAGAAGGCGGAGGAGCACCAGCGGCTTCTCATCAATGAACTCAATCACCGGGTGAAGAACACGCTGGCAACGGTCCAATCCATCGCGTCCCAGAGCTTGCGCAATGCCGGGACGGCAATCGAGGCGCGCGACGCGGTCGAGGGGCGTCTGTTCGCCCTCTCCCGGGCCCACGACGTGCTCACCCGCGAAAACTGGGACGGGGCCAATCTCTGCGAAGTGGTTCGCGGGGCCATCGCGCCGTTCCACTCAGACGGGCACAGCCGCTTCGATCTTCACGGCCCCGAAATGCGACTGCCGCCCCGGATCGCGCTGGCCATCGCCATGGCGATTCAGGAACTCGGCACCAATGCCCTCAAATACGGAGCCCTGTCCAACGAGACGGGGCGTATCGGGATCGACTGGTCGATGACGAAACCGGCCGGCGGGCATGGTCTGGAACTGGTCTGGACCGAGACGGGCGGGCCGCCGGTCGTCGAGCCGAGCCGCCGTGGCTTCGGCACCCGGCTGATCGAGCGCAGCCTCGCCCAGGAACTCCACGGGGACGTCGTCATCGCGTTCGCGCCGACCGGAGTCGTCTGCACGATCCACGCATCGCTGAACGAAGATGACGACGAGGCCTTGGAGCACAGGACGTGAAGAGGAACTCACGTCCGATACGTCCATTTGTCGGCTTGGCGCCTCTGTTCATGCAAAAGCGGAAGCCGGTCCTGCGTTCGATGCCTTAGGCCGCGAGCCTCGTCTCCCGCTGCGCGACGATGGCGCGGACCTCATCGCCCTCGATGGTTTCGTGCTCCAGCAGCGCCTCGGTCAGGGCGTCGAGCGCGTCCCGGTTGTCCTCGATGCAGGTTTTGGCGGCCGCGTACATCTCGTCGATGATGCGGCGGATTTCCTGCTCGACCTCGCGCGGGAGACTTTCGCCGGAGCGGGCGACCCGGACCATGCCGATGGCCGGGCTCATGCCCCATTCCGTGACCATCTTGGTCACGATGTTGGTCGCATGGGCGATGTCGCTGGCGGCGCCCGTCGTGACCTTCTTGGCCCCGAACACGACCTCCTCGGCCGCGCGACCGCCCATGGCGACGATCAAGTCGGCCTCGAGCTTCTCCACCGGGATGCAGAACCGGTCATGCTCGGGCAGCCGCATCACGAGGCCGAGCGCCTGGCCATGCGGGATGATCGTAGCGCTGTGAACCTTATCGGAGGCCGGCAGCAGGCAGGCGCAAAGAGCGTGGCCCGCCTCGTGGACGGCTACCAGCCTACGCTCCTCGTCGGAGATGACGAGGGTACGCCGCTCGAGCCCCATGATGATCTTGTTGCGGGCGGCTTCCAGGTGGTCGCGCGTGACCGCCTCGACGCCCTCGCGGGCCGCGAAGATCGCGGCCTCGTTCAGGAGGTTGCCGAGATCGGCGCCGGAGAAGCCGGGCGTGCCCTTGGCGATGGATGCGAGGCTGACGCCCTCCGCAAGCTTCACGTTGCGGGCATGAACGTTGAGGATCGCCTCGCGGCCGGAGATGTCGGGCAGGCCGATATGGACCTGGCGGTCGAAGCGGCCGGGGCGCAGGAGCGCCGGATCGAGCACGTCGACGCGGTTCGTCGCGCCGATGACGATCACCCCGGCGGTGGTGTTGAACCCGTCCATCTCGACGAGGAGCTGGTTCAGGGTCGCCTCGAATTCCCGGTCGGCGGCCGATCCACCACCCCCGCGCTTGCGGCCGATGGCGTCGATCTCGTCGATGAAGATCAGGCAGGGTGCCTTCTTGCGCGCCTGCTCGAAGAGCTTGGACACGCGGCCTTTGGCGATGCCGATCAGGGGCGCGGAGAAGTCGCTGCCGGACACGGCCATGAAGGAGACCCCGGCCTCCCCGGCCAGCGCCTTGGCGATCAGGGTCTTGCCCGTTCCGGGTGGTCCGACCATCAGGAGGCCGCGGGGAATCCGGGCTCCCACCTTGGTGAAGGCCTCGGAATCGCGCAGAAACGCGATGACCTCCTGTAATTCGGCCTTGGCCTCGTCCTGCCCGGCGACATCGTCGAACCGGTTCGGGAGGCTGCGGATCACGCGGGGCCAGCGGGAGGTCGGCTTGAAATCGGTCTGGATCGCCAGCATGGCCAGGACCGCCGCGACGAGCACGAGCGGCACCAGGATGCTCGCCACATGGGCGGCGTCGAAGCCGGGCTTCTTGAAATCCACTTCGGCGCCGGCCGCCGTGATCCGCTCGATGTAGTCGGCGCTCACCAGACCGTTGGGCATGCGCACGAAAACGTCCCGATCCGTCATCGTGACGGAAAGCCCGCCGCTCTCGATCAGAACCTTCTGAACCCTCTTGTTTGCCAGGTCGCGTGTGAAATCGGAATAGGTGATTTCGGCAGCGGGTTCGGCCAGCAGGCGGGGGCCGATAAACACAGCGGCCGCCACGATCAGGATGAGGATGGCGGCTGAAACAGCCACGCTTTTCTTGCCCAGAACCTGTCTGGCTTTTTCGAGAACGTTGGTCACGGCGGCGCCCCCATAGCGCGATGTCATGTTTTTTGGAGGTGCCGCTGTTTAGTCGATTTTGACGCAGTCCGCAGTACGGCGAATAGGCACACCCACCGAACGGAGGGGGCGCGTCAGGCGAGAAGGTCGCCGTATTCCCTGTGGCGACGGAGCCAGGTCCGTGCATAGCCGCACAGGGGCGTGATGGTCCGGCCCTCCGAGCGGGCGATCTCAGCGACGCCGCGCATCAGCTCGCCGGCCGCTCCCGTGCCGCGCAGGGGAACGGCCGCTTCGACATGTCGGATCACGAGATCGGATCCGCGCCGGTCATAATCGGCGAAGGCGATATACCCGTCCCGTTCCAGCTCGAAGCGATGACGCTCGGCATTGTCGCGAACCATGCTGTCCATCTTCAACCCGCATTGCAGAACCTGTCGAAAACCAACGTGATCCGGCGACCGCCGTTCCGCTGCTGTGAAGCGCCGCGCTCCTCCGATCGAGATCACCGGCACGAGGCCGGTGACGACCTGCGAGGGTTTGACCAGGGCACTGCCCGAACCAGGAGACGGGCCCTCACCCGAGCCGCCGCTCAAGCCCCGCCTTCACGGCCGGCCACTCCTCCCGGAGGATGCTGTAGACCGCCGTGTCGCGGACATGGCCGTCGGGCATGATCATGTGCCGGCGCAGGATGCCGTCGAGCTTGGCGCCCAGGCGCTCGATGGCGGCGCGGGACTGGTCGTTGCGGGCATGGGTGCGGATCTCGACAGCGAGGCAGTCCAGGCTCTCGAAGGCGTGCCGGAGCATGAGGAACTTGGCATGGGTGTTGACGAAGGTCCGCTGCCATGACCGGGCGATCCAGGTGGTGCCGATCTCGACCCGGTGGTTGGCGGCATCGATGTTCATGTAGCGCGTCGAGCCGACGACCCGGTTGCCGTCGTTGACCACCGTGGCGAAAGGAAGGGCGAGGCCCGCCGCCTGGAGATCAAGTGCCTTCCGCACATAGGCCTCGAAATCCTCGGGCCGGGGCACCGTCGTGGTCTTCTTCTCCCAAAGCTCCCCATCGCTGGCGGCCACACCCAGAGCCGGCACATCGGCCAGGCTCAGGGGGCGCAGGGTCAGACGGTCCGTGGAGAGGGTGACGGGCTCGATGTGCAGCATGACGACTTGCCTTTGCGGTCTGCCGCTTTGTCACCGATTCACGAACGGCCCGCAACGGCTAAGGCAGTAGGCCTCAACGTCATCACCGACCTCGTGCCGGTGATCTCGATGCGAAAAGCGCGGCGAGTCACAGCCTAGGGCTGGTCGGCACAGGCTCGACCATGACGGCGAAGGGTGTCATCCCTGCCGCGAGTAAGCGTCGCTCCCGGGCTCGTCTCAGCTCAGCAGGTAGACGAGACCCGGCAAGGCCACCGCCAGACCCGCCAGGACCCAGGCGCCGAGGGCGGATTGCCAGGAGACGTTGCCCGTCGCGTTCCGGAGCCTCTGGGCGCAGGTCGAGGCGTCCATCGAATGTCCGCTCAGGCAGGAGCACAGCACGTAATGCGCCTGACCGTCGGACAGCCCGAAATATCGCATGGCATCGCCGAGCCGGTCACTCGCCAGACCGTCCGCACGCAGGATCGGATCGTCATAGGCGATGGTGAGCGGCGAGTCGTCCTCGCGGACCAGGGCGCGCTCGGCCGGCGGCTTGTATTCGATCTCGCCGAGGGAGTGCAGGCGGCGCGCCGGGTCCCGTTCGAGCAGGCTGATCCAACGCTGGAGCCGTTCCTCGCGGGACAGGGGTCTCGGCTGGACATCGGCGACGCTACGGAGCTGATCAAGAGGCTTGTGTTCCATCGATCTCCTCCTCTGACTCAAGACAGCCGTAAGGCTGATTGAGACGCCCGATGCTGCGCTTCATGCGCGGCGAAAGTGCGACCGGGAGGAGGATCGAGGGAGGGACGAAGGCTACTCTTCAGGCGCCTCGACGATGGGGTCGTAGCGGCTCGTATCGAGACCCAGGAGGTTGAAGCTCTGCTGCATGTGCGGCGGCAGCGGCGCGGTGACGTCGATGGGCTTACCGGTCCTCGGATGGGCGATGACGATGCGGCGCGCGAGCAGATGCAGCTTGTTCTGGATGCCGCCGGGCAGCTCCCAGTTCTCGATGTCGAAATATTTCGGGTCGCCCACGATGGGATGGCCGATATGGGCCGCGTGGGCGCGCAGCTGATGCGTGCGCCCGGTAACGGGCTTCAGCGACAGCCAGGCGAGCTTCTGCGCCGCCGTGTCGACCACCGCGTAGTAGGTCAGGGCGTGGCTCGCGCCCTCGTCCCCGTGCTTGGCGACGCGCATGCGGGAATCACCCTCGTCACCTTCCTTGGCGAGATAGGTCGAGACCCGGCCCTGCCGGACGCGCGGCACGCCGGCGACGAGCGCCCAATAGATCTTGCGCGTGGTGCGGGCTCGGAACGACTTGGCCATAGTCGACGCGGCGAAGCGCGTCTTGGCGATCACGAGGCAGCCGGCGGTGTCCTTGTCGAGGCGGTGCACGAGGCGCGGCTTCTGCCCCTCGTCGTCCTTGAGCGCCTCGAGTAGCCCATCCACATGCCGCTTGGTGCCGGATCCACCCTGGACGGCGAGCCCCATCGGCTTGTTGATGATGAGGACGTCCTTGTCCTCGTAGAGCGTGATCGACTTCAGGAAGTCGCGGTCGTCCTGGTCCTTGGCCGCATTGCGGGAGACCGGGCGCGGCTGGTCGAGCTTCAACGGCGGCACGCGCACCTTCTGTCCGGCCAGGAGCCGGTCGTTCGGCTGTGCGCGTTTGCCGTCGATCCGCAGCTCCCCTTTGCGGACAATGCGCTGGATATGCGTGAAGGCGAGCTGCGGGAAGCGGGCCACCAGGAAACGGTCGACGCGCATATCGGCCTCGTCGGGCTCGACCACGAGGGTCTGCACGCCCGTCGCAAGGACCTCCTGGGCCTCAGCCCGGGCCTGGGCCCGGGTCGGCCCGCGCGGAGCCTCGGCGGCTGCGGGTCGTGCCTGCTTCTGCCGCACAGCAGCCGGCTTCTCGCGCAGGGCCGATGTCGCTGCACGCGGCTTTCCTGCGGCCGATTTCACCCCACCCGGCTGCGCCGAAGACTTCGCTGCCGAAGACTTGGACGCGGCAGACCGGGACGACGACGTCTTGCGCGCCGGCCTGTCCTCACGCGAGCGAAAGTCCTGCCGGGCCCCGGAGCGCCCGCCACGACCGTTATTCTGTCCTGAACCGCTTTTTCTCATGGAACTGTGGGTATCAGAGCGCCGCCGGGGCGGCAATCGAGGTTTGGAGCGTCAAAGGCGAAAGTGGACACCGGTTCCGCGTGGAACGACGCGCCGGCCTCGAAAGTCGAAGCATCGGACGCAAGCCCGGGTTCACGTTCGATGCGTCATGCCGCGAGCGTCCGGGCAAGGCCCAGACCGGCGACCAGCGACGCGATCGAGAGAAGGACCGACCCAGCCACATAGGTCGCCGCGACGCCGCCCTGCCCGCGTTCCCAGATCAGGACCGCGTCGAGGGAGAAGGCCGAGAAGGTCGTGAAACCGCCGAGGATCCCGGTGGTGAGGAAGAGCCGCAGGGGCTGGCTCCACCCCTCTCCCGCCTTGAAGGCGAGCCATCCGGCGATGGCTCCCATGAGGAATGAGCCGACGACGTTCACCGTCAGCGTTCCCCAGGGAAAGGCCGTTCCACACAGGCGCGCGCAACCGAGATTGACCCCATGCCGGAGAGCGCCGCCGATCCCGGCGCCGAGGAAGACGAGGAGGTAGGATTTCATGCGACTACTCCTCGCCGCCCTCGCGCCGCCGCTCCCGGCGCAGCCTTTCCCACCAGTCCAGCCGCTTCCTGATCTCCCGCTCGAAGCCACGATCCACCGGGTCGTAGAAGTCCTGCCGCCCTAGCTTGTCGGGCCAGTAATCCTGGCCTGAGAAGGCGTCCGGCTCGTCGTGGTCGTAGCGGTAGCTGTCGCCGTAGCCGATCTGCTTCATGAGCTTGGTCGGGGCGTTCAGGATAGTCTTGGGTGGCATGAGGGAGCCGTGCTCCTTCGCCACCCGGGTGGCGGCCTTGTAGGCCGTGTAGAGGGCGTTCGATTTCGGCGCAGTGGCGAGATAGACCGTGGCCTGGGCCAGGGCCAGTTCGCCCTCGGGCGAGCCCAGGAAATCGAACGCATCCTTGGCCGCGTTGGCGACGACGAGCGCCTGGGGATCGGCCAGCCCGATATCCTCCACGGCCATGCGCACCAGTCGGCGGGCGATGAAGAGCCTGTCCTCGCCCGCGTCGAGCATGCGGGTCAGGTAATAGAGCGCCGCGTCCGGATCGGAGCCACGGACGGTTTTATGCAGGGCGGAGATGAGGTTGTAATGCCCCTCCTGGCCCTTGTCGTAGATCGGCGCGCGGCGCTGGATGATCTCCTGCAACTGCTCCGCGTCGAAGACTTCTCCGGGCTTCGCCGAGCGCCAGACCTCCTCGGCGAGCGTCAGGGAGGCGCGCCCGTCTCCGTCCGCCATGCGCACGAGGGACTCCCTCGCCTCCCCGTCGAGCGGCAGGCTCTTTCCCGTCACCTCCTCGGCCCGCGCCAGGATCTGCTCGATGGCCGCCTCGTCGAGGGATTTGAAGAGCAGCACCCGGGCACGGGACAGAAGCGCGGCGTTCAGCTCGAAGGACGGGTTCTCCGTGGTGGCGCCGACCAGCGTGATGGTGCCGTCTTCCATGACGGGCAGGAAAGCGTCGAGCTGGGCGCGGTTGAAGCGGTGGATCTCGTCGACGAAGAGCAGCGTGCCCTTGCCCATGGACCGCCGGTGCCGGGCGGCCTCGAAAACTTTTTTCAGATCCGCCACACCGGAGAAGATCGCCGAGATCTGCTCGAAGTGAAGATCCGTCTCATGGGCAAGCAGACGCGCCACCGTGGTCTTGCCGGTGCCGGGCGGCCCCCAGAAGATGAGGGAGCCCAGGGTCTTGGACGCGATGAGTCGGGTCAGGATCCCGTCGGTCCCGACGAGGTGGTCCTGCCCGACCACCTCGGACAGCTTTGTCGGCCGCATCCTGTCCGCCAGCGGACGGGGCGCGGATTGATCGAGGCCGGCGGATGAAAACAGGTCGGTCATTCAATATCCGCTCTCTCAACCTATCCAACACCCAAGCGGACTATGGCGCGCTCACGCCATGTATTCATGAGTCCAGCAAGCTTCTCAGGTTTCATTCGATAGCTATCGGATAGCATGGCCCAGGTTTTGTGTCCTTCGTGGACGATTTCAAATACCACGGACGTTCCCACCAGGCTGATCTGTTTTGTCTCGAACGGCCCCACTTCGATCCACGAATATTGCTTGTTGCGCCCTAGGGTCCTGATCGTAAAGGTCTCTTGATCTAATTTTAGAAGTGATACGTCTGGGCATAGAGAAGCCAAAGCTACAATAGCACCAACAAAAAAGGAGCCTCCGACGAACCAGCCGATACCCCTGCCGTCCTGCACCATAAGAACGCCGACAATGCTACCGGCAAGACAAAGAATTAAAACTCCTGCCCATTTCCAAAGGGTAGGCCGCAGAATGAACTCCACTCCTTCTTTCATCCGCGAGCCCCCATTTCACATTCATTGCGAGGCTACAGCATCGGACCCAAAAGTGAGTCCACTTTTGGGATCAATCCATACTCTAGTTTAGCGCCCGAGCACCGTCGTAAAGACCCGCCCGCCCCGGCTGACGGTGATCTCCCAATAGCCGCCGTTGCGGTTGATCAGCCGGTCCGCGTCCTTGGTGGAGGCCAGGCGCTCGCCGTTGATGGCCACGATCTGGTCGCCCTTCTCGAAGCCCACGCTGGCGGCGACGCTGCGATCCTCCAGATCGGCCACGACCACGCCGTCATCGGCGACCTCGACCTGCAGCTCGTCGGCGACGGCTGGCGACATATTGACCAACGTCGCACCGGCGAAAGGCGTCCGGGTCTTGCCGCGCAACGGCTCGCGCGCGGGATTCTCCGGCGGGGGTGTCAGCTTGACCTGGAGAATCGTCTGCTTGCCGCCGCGAAGCACCGTGAGAGGCGCCGCGCCCTGCGTTCCCTTGAGGGTGAAGCGGTAGCCGAAGGAATCCGGATTATCGACCGGCTGGCCGTCCACCATCAGGATCGCATCGCCCCGCTTGAGGCCGGCCTCTGCGGCCGGTCCCTTGTCGTAGACGGCGGTGACGAGGACGCCCGTCGGACGTTCAAGGCCAAGCCCGTTCGCGATATCGCCGTCCACGGGCTGCAGTCGCGCGCCCAGCCACGGCCGGACGACGCTCTTGGCGCCCCCCTTGGCGGAGTTCAGCACCACCTTGACCATGCTGGCGGGAACGGCGAAGCCGATACCGATGCTGCCCCCCGACCGGGAATAGATCGCCGTGTTGATGCCGACCACACGGCCGTTCATGTCGATGAGGGCACCGCCCGAATTGCCGGGATTGATGGCGGCGTCGGTCTGAATGAAGAACTGGTAGTCGGAGATGCCGACCTGGGTGCGGGCGAGCGCCGACACGATGCCCTGGGTCACAGTCTGGCCGACGCCGAAGGGATTGCCGATGGCGAGCACGATGTCGCCGACCTGCAGGGCCTCGGAATCGCCGAGTTCGATCGCCTGCAGGTTCGTCGCGTCCTTGAGCTTCAGCACCGCAATGTCGGTGCGCTGGTCCCGCAGCAGGATGTCGGCCGCGAATTCCCGCCGGTCGGCCAGTGCGACCTTCACCTCGTTCATGTTCTCGATCACGTGGTTGTTCGTGATCACGAGGCCCGACGAATCGACGATAACGCCGGACCCGAGGGAGCTCTGCGACCGCCCCCGGGGAACGCCCGGTGCATTGTCCCCGAAGAAGCGGCGGAAATATTCCTCCATCGCGCCGTTCTGCCGGCGCTCCGAGCGGCTGGCATAGACGTTGACCACAGATCCGGACGTCTGGCGTACGACCGGCGCGAAGGACAGCTGGATCTGCGCCTTGCTCTCAGGAACGACGCGCTGCGTCTGGGCTGCGGCGGGTGCTACGAACAGCAGCGCTGAGAAGAGCGAGAAGAGTGGATAACGGAACGAGGGAATCATATCGGATGTGTCCATGAAGGCGGCTTTACGCCCGAGAAAATCGAGATTCTACGGCGCTAAATGACATGCGCGCGCCGGGCAATCCAGAGAAGATCAGGAGATGCAGACACGTTCAACGAAGCACTCTAACGTTATAAAAATACAAAAAAATTCCCTTTCGTCGCCTTTTGGACAACGTAGGAAAACCAGCACGATGGTGAGTTGCCAAATTCACAATTCTAAGCGCGCTGGTGGGTGTTGTTTTGCGGAGTTAGTGACAAAATGGCTCGTCTAGGAATCTTGGCGTACGCTTTCTTCGTGTTCGGCTTCACCCTCAACGCATTCGAAGAAGATCATTTTTCGTACGCGGGATGCATTATCAATATCATTTCTGGCATTGCTCTAATTGTATATTCGCCTCAGTTGGTAAGGGGAGTTTCTACTACATCCCGCCCACTTTCCTCTCGGTCAAAGTTTCTCCTAACTTCGGTTGCGTTTTTATGCCTGGCCTTTGCATTCACCGCGGGACTAATCATATTCAAAGATCACATTAAAGCTGTAGCAGTTGCTATGATGATGTCCTACCTCATAATTTTTTCGGCATTCTTTTCGTCCCGTGACAGAATCAACACTGAGAGCTTGTAAGCCAGCGTATATCTATGCCGCCTGTAGAGTGGACTACGCGAGGAGCACATTGCCATCTTTAACTCTTATCCTGATGCAAAACCGCTTTTCTCTCGCTCCTTTTTAAGGCCACCCGTTTGCTGGTGAATACATATCGCAGCCCTTATCCTGACACTCGCGAGTGGCTGCCCGACGAACGCTGGATAACAAAAAGGGCGGCCCGAAGACCGCCCTTGATGAAATCCTTTAGACCGAGATCTTACTCGGCGGCTTCGACCAGCTCTTCCTTCTGGGTCGGGCCCGAATCCTGGCCGCGCGCATCCACGTCGCGGTCCACGAACTCGATCACGGCCAGAGGGGCATTGTCGCCGTAGCGGAAGCCGGCCTTCAGGACGCGGGTGTAGCCACCGTTGCGGTCCTGATAGCGCTTGCCCAGAACGTCGAACAGCTTCTTGACCATCGCCTCGTCGCGGAGCTTCGACATGGCGAGACGGCGGGCGTGCAGGTCACCGCGCTTGCCGAGCGTGATCAGCTTCTCGACGACCGGACGCAGGTCCTTCGCCTTCGGCAGGGTCGTGACGATCTGCTCGTGCTTGATCAGCGCAGCCGCCATATTGGCGAACATGGCCTTGCGGTGTTCGGTCGTGCGGTTGAAGCGACGACCACGGAATCCGTGACGCATTGGCTTTCTCCTTGATCTTACGGCCGCCGTGCCAAGGTACGGCCGTCTCTCTTATGATCCCCGCCCTTGAGGGCGAGGGGCAGATGTGAAGCCGCCTTCTCAGTGAAAGGCGGCTTCAAAACACTCAGTAATGCTCTTCGAAGCGCTTCGCGAGGTCTTCGATGTTCTCCGGCGGCCAGCCCGGCACGTCCATGCCGAGGTGCAGGCCCATGCCGGCGAGAACTTCCTTGATCTCATTGAGCGACTTGCGGCCGAAGTTCGGGGTGCGGAGCATTTCCGCCTCGGACTTCTGGATGAGGTCACCGATATAGACGATGTTGTCGTTCTTCAGGCAGTTGGCCGAACGAACCGACAGTTCCAGCTCGTCCACCTTCTTGAGGAGCGCCGGGTTGAAGGGCAGCTGCGGTGCGGCAGCGGCAGCCTCTTCCTTGCGCGGCTCTTCGAAGTTGACGAAGACCTGGAGCTGGTCCTGCAGGATGCGGGCGGCATAGGCCACGGCATCCTCAGGCGTCACGGCGCCGTTGGTCTCGACCGTCATGATCAGCTTGTCGTAGTCGAGAATCTGGCCCTCGCGGGTGTTCTCGATGCGATAGGAGACCTTCTTGACCGGGCTGTAGAGCGAGTCGACCGGGATGAGGCCGATCGGGGCGTCCTCGGTGCGGTTGCGCTCGGCAGGAACGTAGCCCTTGCCCATGTCGACCGTGAACTCCATGCGGATCTCGGCGCCCTCGTCGAGGGTGCAGAGCACAAGCTCAGGGTTCAGGATCTGCACGTCACCGACCGTATTGATGTCGCCAGCCGTCACGGCGCCAGGGCCGGTCTTGCGGAGCGTCATGCGCTTTGCGCCCTCGCCCTGCATCTTGATGGCGATCGTCTTCACGTTGAGGACGATGTCGGTCACGTCCTCGCGGACGCCCGGGATGGACGAGAACTCGTGCAGCACGCCGTCGATATGGATCGCCGTCACAGCCGCGCCCTGGAGCGACGACAGGAGGACCCGGCGCAGCGAGTTGCCGAGCGTCGTGCCGAAGCCACGCTCGAGCGGCTCGGCCACGACCGTCGCGATGCGCTTCGGGTCGTCGCCGGGGGCGACTTCGAGCTTGTTCGGCTTAATCAGCTCTTGCCAGTTCTTTTGGATCACAACCACACCTCATGAGGTACGGCTTGAAGGGAGGCTTTCGGCCAGCCCTTTAAACCGGAACGCGCGTGGGTTTTGGACCCACGCGCCGGATAACCTTAGACGCGGCGACGCTTGCGCGGGCGGCAGCCATTGTGCGGGATCGGCGTGACGTCACGGATCGACGTGACGGTGAAGCCGGCCGACTGCAGGGCGCGCAGGGCGGACTCACGGCCGGAGCCGGGACCCGACACCTCGACCTCGAGGGTCCGCATGCCGTGCTCGGCAGCCTTACGCGCTGCATCTTCAGCCGCGATCTGGGCAGCGTACGGGGTCGACTTACGCGAGCCCTTGAAACCCATGGCACCGGCGGAGGACCAGGAAATCGTGTTGCCCTGGGCGTCCGTGATGGTGATCATGGTGTTGTTGAACGAGGCGTTCACATGCGCCACGCCGGAAACGATGTTCTTGCGTTCGCGACGGCGGACGCGGGTAGCTTCTTTAGCCATTCCAAAGATCCTTCAAGCGCGCCCGTCGTTCCAGGCGCTCGGGAGAAAGGGCCGCCCACCCGGGGCGGCCGATCAAAATTACTTCTTCTTGCCGGCGATCGGCTTCGCCTTGCCCTTGCGGGTGCGGGCGTTCGTGTGGGTGCGCTGGCCGCGGGTCGGAAGGGAGCGGCGGTGGCGCAGGCCACGATAGGCAGCAAGATCCATCAGGCGCTTGATGTTCATGGACACTTCGCGGCGCAGGTCGCCTTCGACGATATAGTCGCGGTCGATCGTCTCGCGGATGGCCAGAACCTCGGCGTCGGTCAGCTGGTTCACGCGGCGCTCAGCCGGGATGTTGACCTTCTCGATGATCTCCTGGGCCTTCTTGGCCCCAATGCCGTGGATGTACTGAAGCGCGATCACAACGCGCTTGGCGGTCGGAATGTTGACGCCAGCTATACGGGCCATCGTCCGTCTCCATGTCAGAAGCAAATGCTTCGGGTTTTGGTTATCGCGCGTCCGGTGGAGGCCGGCCCCTGCGCGGGCTTATGCAAAACAAAACGACCCGAGTGACTTCTCCCGAAGCCCTCCGAGCCGAGCTCATCTTTCGCAAGTGGAGGCACATAGCCGCTTTTGGGCGCTACGTCAACACCCCATTAAGAAACCGATACTGATAGGACAGGACGACTACCACATGTCTCACAGGAATACTAAAAGAACATTATGTTCTCTATTTGTTCTTGAATGCAGACCCATCTAATGCCAAGCTTGAGGGGTAAATTGAGGCTGTTCTTTATGAATCGTTCGACTCACGCCAAAACCAGTCTGCTCTCGCTGAGATGTCGCCTCATCTCCCTTCGAGAGCGAGCGCTCGATATGTGATTAAGGCACCTTCTTGAGCACCGCAACGACCCAAGCCAGCCTCAGATCCCTGCGGGCTCATCTGGAGGAGGTCAATGGACTGGTGGCGGAGGTTCAGGCGGAGGAAGTTCAGCTACTTACCGGGACGTTGCGTTTCGAACCGACCGTGAAGATGACGCGCCCCGCCCCGGCCGCCTTAGCATTGCGTCTCGTAAAAGGCTCGCGCAATGCGAGGAGCAGTTCGAACGTGACATATTTCATTGCAATATGGTCAGCATAAGAAAGTGCTATGCTCAGGCCATGGTCCGAAAAGTGGCTTGTGAGAAAGGCCACCCAATTCCACCGCTTAAATATTGAGTGAAGGCCATGCTTATCGCAGAACGTCATCTTGAGATTGCCGGAGGTGACGGCACAGTCACTAAAGTCCCGGTCCGCCTCTTCTCCCCAGAAGGCAGCAACAAGCAGTGGTCATGCCAATACACCATCGAGTGGCCTGATGGCACGTACTCGTCTGCGGGATACGGAGTGGACCAATTTCAGGCTATTATTCTGACGCTTCAGAAAATCGGGACAGATATCTATTTCAGCGACTACCATAAAACTGGCCGTCTCTACTTCGAGAAGCCCGGCAGCGGATATGGTTTTCCTGTTCCAAAGAATGCACGGGATTTGCTTGTCGGTGAGGACAAGCGCTTTGAAGGATAACCGCAGAATTGGCCGAGAACGGTGAGGCTTAGCCTCACCGTCCAAGAATTCCCTTGATTGCCTCGGTCACGTCGTCGATGGGCTTCATGCCGTCAACGGTCTTCAGCACGCCCTTGCTCTCGTAATAGGTCGAAAGCGGGGCCGTCTGGTTCCGGTAGGCTTCGAGGCGGGTCTTGAAGACCTCAGGGTTGTCGTCCTTGCGGACCGGCTCTCCACGGGCTTCCGTTTCCTTGGCCCGCTTGACGATTCGATCGACGAGCTCGGCCTCGTTGACCTTGAACTCGATGACGGAATCGAGCCGCAGGCCCTTCTCGGCCAGCATCGCGTCGAAGGCCTCAGCCTGGGCCACGGTCCGCGGGAAGCCGTCGAGGATGAAGCCATTCCTGGCGTCGGCCTCCTCGATCCGGTCGGCGATGATGCCGACCACGATGTCATCGGACACCAGGTCGCCCCGGTCCATCACGGCCTTCGCCTTGAGGCCCACCGGCGTGCCGGCCGCCACGGCTGCGCGGAGCATGTCGCCCGTCGACAGCTGCGGAATTCCCAGCCTCTCGACCAGACGCACAGCCTGAGTGCCTTTTCCGGCCCCCGGCGGCCCCAGCAGAATCATCCTCATCGACGCCCCCCTCACTCCGTCGAGTGTCCCCGCCCTCGGGCGAGATCGTCAAGATCCGGAGCCGCTCTCCCGGTGGAGACCAGCTCCCCTTGCCAGCCAACAGTTCAAATTGACGGCGAACCGGCCCCCCGATTCGCCGGAGATTGCCTTATCGCCTGCGGGCACCCTTGAGCTTCGCCTTCTTGACGAGGCCCTCGTACTGGTGCGCCAGAAGGTGGCCGTGCACCTGGGCAACCGTGTCCATGGTAACAGACACCACGATCAGAAGCGAAGTGCCGCCAAAGTAGAATGGCAGGGCCGCATAGGACACGAGCAGTTCGGGAATCAGGCAGATGATCACCAGATAGGCTGCGCCCAGCACGGTGATGCGGGTCAGGACCTGATCGATGAAATCAGCTGTGCGCTCGCCCGGACGGATGCCCGGGATGAACCCGCCCTGCTTCTTCAGGTTATCAGCCGTCTCGGTCGGATTGAACACGATGGCCGTGTAGAAGAAGGCGAAGAACACGATCAGCGCCGCATACAGGAACATGTAGGCGGGCCGTCCATGCCCCAGATAGGCTGTCAGCATGGAGATGATGCCGGTCCCGTCCGCGTTGCTCTGGAAGCTGCCGATGGTGGCCGGCAGCAGGAGCAGCGACGAGGCGAAGATCGGCGGGATCACGCCCGAGGTGTTCAGCTTGAGCGGCAGGAACGACGTCTGGCCCTCGTAGATCCGGTTGCCGACCTGGCGCTTCGGATAATTGATCAGCAGACGGCGCTGCGCGCGCTCCATGAACACGACGAAGTAGATAATCGCGACCGCCATTACGATGACGCCGAGGATCAGGCCCGTCGAGATCGCGCCCTGGCGGCCGAGCTCGAGTGTTCCCGCGATGGCGTTCGGCAGGTTCGCCACGATGCCGGCGAAGATGATCAGCGAGGTGCCGTTGCCGATGCCGCGCGAGGTGATCTGCTCGCCGAGCCACATGAGGAACATGGTTCCGCCGGTCAGCGTGATCACGGTCGAGATCAGGAAGAAAGGTCCGGGCGACTGCACGATGGTCCCCGAGCTCTGAAGCCCGACGGCAATGCCCCAGGACTGGAACACAGCCAAGAATACCGTTAGATAGCGGGTGTACTGGTTGAGGATCTTGCGGCCCGCCTCCCCTTCCTTCTTCAGCGCCTCGAGCGAGGGCAGGACGGAAGTGAGAAGCTGGACGATGATCGACGCCGAGATGTACGGCATGATGTTCAAGGCGAAGATCGCCATGCGCTCAACGGCGCCGCCCGAGAACATGTTGAACAGGCCGAGCACGCCCCCGCTGGCATTCTGGAAGCTCTGCCGCAGCGCCTCCGGATCGATGCCGGGCAGCGGGATATAGGTGCCGAGACGGTAGATGATGAGAGCGCCCAAGGTGAACCAGATGCGCTTCTTCAGCTCATCGGCCTTGGCAATGGCGCCGAAATTGATGTTTGCCGCAAGTTGCTCGGCTGCTGAGGCCATAGTGGTGTCCCCGAATTCCCTGATACGTGACGGTCATCACGCAAACGGCGGCCACGCGATCAGACGCGGGCCGCCGCTTGGATCTTAGTCAATGTGGGCGCTGGCTCACGCCTGCGCAACGGCACCCAGGAGGGTGACCGAGCCACCAGCCTTCTCGATCGCTTCGACGGCCGACTTGGACGCGCCGTGGACCTGGAAGGACAGCTTCGCCTTGAGTTCGCCGACGCCGAGGATCTTCACGCCGTCGCGCGGCTTGGAGACCACACCGGCGGCAACCAGCGACTCGACGGTCACGGCAGCAGCAGTGTCGAGCTTGCCGGCCTCGATGGCCTGCTGGATGCGGCCGACATTGACCTCGTTCAGCTCGATCGCGTTCGGCTTGTTGAAGCCGCGCTTCGGCAGACGACGGTGCAGAGGCATCTGACCGCCTTCGAAGCCCTTGATCGACACGCCGGTACGGGACTTCTGTCCCTTCACGCCGCGTCCACCGGTCTTGCCCTTGCCGGAGCCGATACCACGGCCGACACGCATGCGGTTCTTGGTAGAACCTTCGTTGTCACGAATTTCGTTGAGTTTCATGACGCTCTCCTCACTGCCCGTCGACAACGCGCACGAGGTGCTTGACCTTTTCGATCATGCCGCGAACTGCCGGCGTGTCTTCCAAGGTCGAGGTACGGTGAAGCTTGTTGAGCTTGAGGCCGACCAGCGTCTGGCGCTGCTTGGCTTCGCGGCGGATCGGCGAACCGATCTGCTCAACGGTGACGGTCTTCCCAGCGGAAGCAGGATTCTTTGCCATCGTCAAAGCCTCCCTTACGCTTCAGCGCCAGCGGCTTCGCTGGCATCCGCATCGCGGCGGCGAGCCTGCAGCGTCGAGACCTTCAGGCCACGGCGAGCAGCGACCGAACGCGGGCTGTCCTCGTTCTTGAGCGCGTCAAAGGTGGCGCGGACGAGGTTGTACGGGTTCGACGAGCCGAGCGACTTGGCGACCACGTCCTGCATGCCGACCACTTCGAAGACGGCGCGCATCGGGCCGCCAGCGATGATGCCGGTACCCTGGGGAGCGGCACGCAACACGACCTTGCCGGCGCCATGGCGGCCGTTCACGTCGTGGTGAAGCGTGCGGCCCTCGCGGAGGGCAACGCGGATCATGGAGCGCTTGGCAGCGTCCGTGGCCTTGCGGATGGCTTCCGGCACTTCACGGGCCTTGCCGTGGCCGAAGCCGACGCGGCCCTTCTGGTCGCCGACGACGACGAGAGCAGCGAAGCCGAAACGACGTCCACCCTTCACCACCTTGGCGACACGGTTGATGTGGACCAGGCGGTCCACGAATTCGCTGTCGCGCTCTTCGCGATCAGCACGTTCTCTTGGTTCTCTAGCCATGAGACCTCTCACTTGCGCGGGCGGCGGGCCCGCTCGCTAAGGGTTGCTTGGATTACACCCGCCGTTAGAAATCCAGACCGCCTTCACGGGCAGCGTCGGCGAGAGCCTTGACGCGGCCGTGATAGAGGTAGCCCGAGCGGTCGAAGATGACCTGCTTCACGCCGGCCTGAACCGCGCGCTCCGCAACGAGCTTGCCCACTTCCTTCGCCGCATCGACGGTGGCGCCGGTCTTGAGCTTGCCCTTCAGGTCAGCCTCGAGGGTCGAAGCCGAGGCGACCGTATGGCCGCGCACGTCATCGATGACCTGGGCGTAGATCTGCTTGGACGAACGGAAGACCGACAAACGCGGACGGCCATTCGCTGCCTTCTTGATCGCACGGCGCACACGAGCCTTGCGGCGATCTTCAGCGCCTTTCTTCTCAGCCATGATACGTCGTCCTTACTTCTTCTTGCCTTCCTTGCGGAAGATGAACTCGTCGGAGTACTTGACGCCCTTGCCCTTATAGGGCTCCGGACCGCGGTATTCGCGGATCTCGGCGGCGGTCTGACCGACGACCTGCTTGTCGATGCCGGCCACGATGATCTCCGTGGGCTTGGGCGTCGTAATCGTGACGCCAGCCGGGATCGCGTAGTCGATATCGTGGCTGTAGCCCAGCGACAGCTTCAGCACCTTGCCGGCAACGGCGGCCTTGTAGCCGACGCCGTTGATCTCGAGGCGCTTCTCGAAGCCCTTGGACACGCCCTCGACCAGGTTCGCCACCTGGGCGCGGGACATACCCCACTTCGCACGGGCCGTCTTGGAGTCGTCGCGCGGGTTCACCGACACCGACCCGCTCTCAAGAGCAACCGTCACTTCTTCGGGAACGAGGAACGAAAGTTCGCCCTTCGAGCCCTTCACCTTAACCATCTGACCGTCGACGGTCGCCGTCACACCTGACGGAACCGCAACGGGCTTCTTGCCTACTCGGGACATTTTCGAATCTCCGTGGTTCTGTGCGGGTGCCTGGCCTTAGAAGACCTTGCAGAGCACTTCGCCGCCCACGTTCCTCTCACGGGCCTCGTGATCGGCCATCACGCCCTGGGGCGTCGAGAGGATGGTGATGCCGAGGCCGTCAGCCACGCGAGGCATGGTGTCGACGGAAGCATACACGCGGCGGCCGGGCTTGGAGACGCGCTCGATGGAGCGGATCACCGGCTGACCGTCATAGTACTTCAGCTCGATCGAGAACTCGGTCCGGCCGTTGCCGAACTCGGTCTGCGAGTAATCGCGGATGTAGCCCTCGCTCTTCAGAACTTCGAGGACACGGGCGCGAAGCTTCGAGCCGGGGGTGGAAACGGATCCGCGACGGCGCATCTGCGCGTTACGGATACGGGTGAGCATATCGCCCAACGGATCGTTGATCATATAATGCCCTCCCCCTTACCAGCTGGACTTCACGAGGCCCGGAATCAGGCCCTTGTTGCCCAGTTCGCGCAGAGCGATACGCGACATGCCGAGCTTGCGATAATAGGCGCGCGGGCGCCCCGTGATCTCGCAACGGTTGCGGATACGGGTCTTGCTCGCATTGCGCGGCAGCTCGGCGAGCTTGAGGCGCGCCTCGAAGCGCTCCTCCATGGACTTCGACTCGTCGTTGGCGACCGCCAGGAGGCGCTCGCGGCGGCCGGCGAACTTCTTCACCAGCTCCCGACGATGCTTGTTCTTCTCAATAGCGCTTTTCTTAGCCATGCTTTTATCTCCAGTGTCCGCGTTTGAGGACAGCTATCCTCACTGCCGGAACGGGAAGTTGAAGTGACGCAGCAGGGCGCGGGCTTCTTCGTCGGTCTTCGCCGTGGTGGTGATGACGACGTCCATGCCCCAAACCTGCTCGACCCTGTCGTAATTGATCTCAGGGAACACCAGGTGCTCCTTGATACCCATTGCGTAGTTGCCGCGGCCGTCGAACGACTTGGGGTTGAGACCCCGGAAGTCACGAACGCGGGGAAGAGCGACGGTCACGAGACGGTCAAGGAACTCGTACATGCGAGCCTTGCGCAGCGTAACCTTGGCACCGATCGGCATGCCCTCGCGGACCTTGAACTGCGAGATAGCCTTGCGGGCCTTCGTAATCACCGGCTTCTGGCCGGCGATGAGAGCGAGATCGCCAGCCGCGACCGAAGCTTTCTTCGAGTCGGCGGTCGATTCGCCAACGCCCATGTTGAGGACGATCTTCTCGATCGTCGGCACTTCCATGGGGTTCTTGTAGCCGAATTCTTCAATGAGCTTCGGACGCACCACTTCCTCGTAGTGCTTCTTCAGCCGCGGCGTGTAGCCGTCCACCTGAGCCTTAGCCATCGATCAGGTCTCCCGAACGCTTGGCGAAACGAACCTTGCGGCCGTCTTCGAGAACTTTGAAACCAACCCGGGTCGGCTTGCCGTCCTTCGGGTCCGCGTAGGCCAGGTTCGACAGGTGGATGGCAGCCTCTTTCGAGATGATGCCGCCCTCGGCATTTGCCGTCTGGCGCTGGTGGCGCTTCACAAGGTTCACGCCACGGACGACCGCGCGCTCTTCCTTCGGGAGCACCTGCACGACTTCACCGGTCTTGCCCTTGTCGCGACCGGTCAGGACAACGACCTTGTCGCCCTTCTTGATCTTCGCGGCCATTAGAGCACCTCCGGCGCAAGCGAAATGATTTTCATGTGGTTCTTGGCACGCAGTTCACGCGGAACGGGGCCGAAGATACGAGTGCCCACCGGTTCCTTCTGATTGTTGATCAGAACGGCGGCATTGCGGTCGAAACGGATGACCGAACCGTCGGCGCGACGGATGTCCTTGGCGGTGCGCACGACGACCGCCTTCATGACGTCGCCCTTCTTCACGCGGCCGCGCGGGATAGCTTCTTTCACGGATACGACGATGATATCGCCCACGGAAGCGTACTTACGCTTCGAACCGCCGAGAACCTTGATGCACATCACGCGACGCGCGCCGGAATTGTCGGCGACGTCAAGATTCGTCTGCATCTGGATCATGGCTTTGATCCTTTCCTTTGTTTCAGACAGGTTTCCGGGACAAGGCAGGATTGCCCCCCGGACTACGCCTGACGGGGATCTGACGTCCCCTGCCCTTCAAATGTCGAGAGAGGCGGCCGTATACACGAACCGCCCCCATTCGGCAACCCCAAAACGAAAGGCCTTAGGCCTTCGCTTCGTTGACGAGCACCCAGGTCTTGAGTTTGGAGAACGGCTTGGTCTCTTCGATCGAGACCGTGTCGCCCACCTTGGCAGTGTTGTTCTCGTCGTGGGCGTGGTAGTTCTTCGTCTTACGCACGGTCTTCTTCAGAACCGGGTGCGTGAAACGACGTTCCACCTTCACGACGACCGTCTTGTCCTGCTTATCGCTGACAACGACGCCCTGCAAAACGCGCTTCGGCATCTTGATTTCCTCTTAAGCCTTAGCCGCAGCGGCCTTCTGGCGCTGCAGCGTCTTGACGCGGGCGATGTCCCGGCGGACCTCACGGACGCGTCCGGTGTTTTCGAGCTGACCCGTAGCACGCTGGAAGCGGAGGTTGAACTGCTCCTTCTTCAGGTTCAGCAGCTCGTCCGACAGCTGGTCCTTCGACATCGCGTTGAGGTCGGAGGCTCTCTGCTTAGATTTCATGATCCCCTCCTTACTCGGCAATGCGCTGGATGAAGCGCGTCTTGATCGGAAGCTTGGCAGCGCCGAGACGGAGCGCCTCACGGGCGATATCCTCCGGCACGCCGTCGATCTCGAACATGATACGGCCAGGCTTTACCTTGGCTGCCCAGAATTCGGGAGCGCCCTTACCCTTACCCATACGCACTTCGGTCGGCTTCGACGACACCGGCACGTCCGGGAAAATGCGGATCCACACCCGACCCGCGCGCTTCATGGCGCGGGTGATGGCGCGGCGAGCCGCTTCGATCTGACGAGCGTTGACGCGCTCGGGTTCCATCGCCTTCAGGCCGAACTGGCCGAAGTTGAGGTCCGTACCGCCCTTCGCAGTGCCGGAAATACGGCCCTTGAACTGCTTACGGAACTTGGTTTTCTTCGGTTGCAACATGGCAAACCTCTCCTGACCTCTCGGTTACGCCGCTTGCTCGCGGCGGCCACCGGAGCGGCCTCCTTCGTCGTTCATCCGCTTGTCCTGGGCCATCGGATCGTGCTCGAGGATTTCGCCCTTGAAGATCCAGACCTTGATGCCGCAGGTGCCATAGGTCGTGAAGGCCGTGGACGTTCCGTAATCCACATCCGCACGCAGGGTGTGCAGCGGAACGCGGCCCTCGCGGTACCATTCCAGGCGGGCGATTTCAGCGCCACCCAGACGGCCCGAGCAGTTGATACGGATGCCCTCGGCGCCCAGACGCATCGCCGACTGAACGGCGCGCTTCATGGCGCGGCGGAAAGCGACACGGCGCTCGAGCTGCTGAGCGATCGAATCGGCCACCAGCGTCGCGTCGACTTCCGGCTTGCGGACTTCGACGATGTTGATCGCCACATCGGCGTCCGTCATCTTCGAAACGAGCTTGCGCAGCTTCTCGATGTCGGCGCCCTTCTTGCCGATCACCACGCCCGGACGACCCGAGTGGATGGTGACCCGGCACTTCTTGTGCGGGCGTTCGATCACGATCTTCGAGACGGCGGCCTGCTTCAGCTGCTTCATGAGAGCTTCGCGGATCGCCATGTCCTCATGCATCAGCTTGGCGTACTCGCCCTTGCCGGCGAACCAGCGCGAGTCCCAGGTCCGGTTGATGCCGAGCCGAAGACCGATCGGGTTGATTTTCTGACCCATCTGGTTCTCCTTTATGCCTGTTCGGCAACTTCCCGAACCACGATCGTGAGGTTCGAGAACGGCTTCATGATACGAGCACCCCGGCCACGGGCCCGAGCGTGGAAGCGCTTCATGACGAGCGCCTTGCCGACATAGGCCTGGCTGACGACGAGATCGTCCACATCGAGGTTGTGGTTGTTCTCGGCGTTGGCAATGGCGCTCTCGAGGCACTTCTTCACGTCACGCGCGATGCGCTTGCGGGAGAACTCGAGATCGGCGAGAGCCGCAGAAACCTTCTTGCCGCGGATGAGGGCCGCAACAAGGTTGAGCTTCTGGGGGCTGACGCGCAGCATGCGAGCGACGGCTTGAGCCTCGGTGTCGCTCAGTGCGCGAGGAGTCGCGGCCTTACCCATCTTACTTCCTCTTCGCCTTCTTGTCCGCCGCGTGGCCGTGGAAAGTGCGGGTCGGCGAGAACTCGCCGAACTTGTGACCCACCATTTCCTCGTTCACGGAGACGGGAATGTGCTTCTGACCGTTGTAGACCCCAAAGGTGAGGCCCACGAACTGCGGGAGGATCGTGGAGCGGCGGCTCCAGATCTTGATAACCTCGTTGCGGCCCGAGGAACGGGCAGCCTCGGCCTTCTTGAGGAGGTAGCCGTCGACGAACGGGCCCTTCCAAAGCGAACGTGCCATGACGTGCCTCTATCCTTACTTCTTCCGAGCGTGACGGCTCGACACGATGAACTTGTCGGTCCGCTTGTTCGAACGGGTTTTCTTGCCCTTGGTCGGTACGCCCCACGGGGACACCGGATGACGACCACCGGAGGTACGGCCCTCACCACCACCGTGCGGGTGGTCGATCGGGTTCATGGCGACGCCGCGGTTGTGCGGACGCTTGCCGAGCCAGCGGTTACGACCAGCCTTACCGATCGAGGTGTTCATGTGGTCCGGGTTCGACACCGCGCCGACGCTGGCGAAGCAGAGGCCATGGACCAGGCGCTGCTCACCGGAGTTCAGGCGGACCGTCACGTAGCCCTGGTCACGACCCACGATCTGAGCATAGGTGCCGGCGGAACGGGCGAGAGCGCCGCCCTTGCCGATCTTCAGCTCGACGTTGTGGATGATCGTTCCCACCGGCATGTTGCCGATCGGCATCGCGTTGCCCGGCTTAATGTCGACCTGCTCGCCAGCCGACACCTGATCGCCGACAGCAAGACGCTGCGGGGCCAGGATGTAGGACTGCTCGCCGTCGGCGTAGCGGATCAGCGCGATGAAGGCGGTGCGGTTCGGATCATACTCGATCCGCTCCACAGTCGCCGCATCGCCCAGACGGGCGCGACGCTTGAAGTCGACCAGGCGCAGGGTGCGCTTGTGACCACCACCGCGGAAGCGCGCGGTCACTCGACCCAGGTTGTTACGGCCGCCGGAGGAGCTCTTGCCCTCCGTCAGCTTCTTGACCGGCTTGCCCTTGTAGAGCTCGCTGCGGTCGACGATCACCAGCTGGCGCAGGCCGGGGGTGATCGGTTTGAATGTTTTCAAAGCCATCGGATCACTCTCTCAACCGATCAGAGGCCCGTCGTGACGTCGATGGTCTGGCCCTCAACGAGGGTTACGACCGCCTTCTTCACGTCCGACCGCTGGCCGCGGGTGCCGCGGAACATCTTCACCTTGCCCTTGGTAACGAGCGTGTTGACGCTCTTCACCTTGACATCGAACAGCTTCTCCACCGCTTCCTTGATCTGCGGCTTCGTCGCATCCGGACGCACCTTGAAGACGACCTTGTTCTGTTCGGACAGGGTCGTGGCCTTCTCGGTGATGACCGGGCTTACGATCACATCGTAATGGCGCGGGTCCAGGCTCATTTGAAACGCGCCTCCAGCGCATCGACAGCCGACTTCGTGAGAACGAGCTTCTCGCGACGCAGGATGTCATAGACGTTGATGCCCTGCACCGGCAGGACGTCGATGTTCGGGATGTTGCGAGCAGCCCGCTGGAAGTTCGTCTCGATCTCAGCGCCGCCGATGATCAGGGCGTTGCCGAGGCCGAGCTTGCCGAAGCGCTCGATGAGAGCCTTCGTCTTGGGCTCGGAGAGCTTCACGTCGTCGATCACGACGAGCGAAGAATCCTTGGCCTTGGACGAGAGCGCGTGCTTCAGGGCGAGAGCGCGAACCTTCTTGGGCAGATCGTGAGCATGGCTGCGGACCTGCGGGCCGAAGGCACGACCGCCGCCCCGGAACTGGGGAGCGCTCGCGGCGCCGTGGCGGGCGCTGCCGGTGCCCTTCTGCTTATAGACCTTCTTCGTCGTCCGGTCGATGGCCGAACGGTTCTTGACGGCGTGCGTGCCGGCCTGGCGCTTTGCAAGCTGCCAGCGGACGCAACGGGCCAGAAGATCGGCGCGCGGCTCGAGACCGAAGATGGTCTCGTTCAGGTCGACCGAACCGGCTTTGGCGCCTTCGAGCGTGGTGATATCAAGCTTCATCACGCGTTCTCCTCTTGGGCCTGCTCAGCCTGGGCGGCCGGCGCAGCATCGTTGGCCGAGCGGAATGCGCCGGGCATCGGCACTTCCTTCGGCAGCTTGCGCTTCACCGCATCGCGGACGAAGATCCAGCCGCCGGCGACACCGGGAACGGCGCCTTCGACGAGGATCAGACCGCGCTCGACATCGGTCGACACGACACGCAGGTTCTGCGTGGTGACGCGCTCGACACCCAGGTGACCCGGCATCTTCTTGTTCTTGAACGTCTTGCCCGGATCCTGGCGGCCACCGGTCGAACCGATCGAGCGGTGGGAGACCGACACGCCGTGCGTGGCGCGCAGTCCGCCGAAGTTCCAGCGCTTCATGCCGCCCGCGAAGCCCTTACCGGTCGTGATGCCCGTGACATCCACGAACTGCCCGGCAATGAAGTGATCAGCGGTGATCTCGGCGCCCACCGGGATGACAGCATCCTCGGAGACGCGGAATTCCGCGAGCTTGCGCTTCGGCTCGACCTGGGCGACGGCGAAACTTCCGCGCTCGGCCTTCGAAACATTCTTCACCTTGGCTTTGCCGACGCCGACCTGCAGCGCGGTGTAGCCGTTCTTCTCTTTGGTCCGGTGGGCGACGACCTGGCAGCTGTCGACCTTCAGAACCGTGACCGGGACATGCTCGCCTGCATCCGTGAAGATGCGGGTCATCCCGACTTTCTGTGCAATGACGCCTGAGCGCATGTGCGTATCCTCTCGGCGTGTCTACCGAAAGCTCAAAGCCCGAAGGCTCAGAGCTTGATTTCCACGTCCACACCAGCAGCGAGATCGAGCTTCATCAGAGCGTCAACCGTCTGCGGGGTGGGGTCCACGATATCGAGAACACGCTTGTGAGTGCGCATCTCGAACTGCTCGCGCGACTTCTTGTCGATGTGCGGCGAGCGAAGCACCGTAAAGCGCTCGATGCGCGTCGGCAGCGGGATGGGCCCGCGTACCTGAGCGCCGGTCCGCTTCGCGGTCGACACGATTTCGCGTGTCGAAGCGTCGAGGATCCTGTGGTCGAACGCCTTAAGACGAATACGAATGTTTTGACCGTTCATGGCTTATCCATTCAACAAGGGAAGCGACCGAGCCGAAACCCGGCCGCTGTCCTTTGATCCTCTCAAATTAATCCATCACGGAAGCGACGACGCCGGCGCCGACGGTACGGCCGCCTTCACG
>NZ_JALJRK010000280.1 GCF_024519725.1 Microvirga sp. Mcv34
CTGCTGTGAGGGGGCATGAGCCCAAGCGGCGGTGACCTGCCGTCAACTGGCAGGGTGACGGAGCCCGCAGGTAAAGGGGATTGAGGCGAAGCCGTTACGCCAAGATGGTTCCCGAGGCTGAAGTATTGGAAGGTTGAGGAACACGAACCGGTTCACCCGCATCTGAGGGCTGGAATGTCGCCTCCGCCTACACGGCTTAACAGGCGGAATGCTGATGATGCCGCCGGACACGTATGACGGCGGGCATCCGAACGTGAGCAGAGATGTAGGACGCTCGCGAAGGGCCATGGGGAGAACACAGCCAGACCATGGCATCGGCATCGACTTGCAGAATGCAAGGGCAAAGACTGCGACCGGCAGCCTCACCAATACGCATGAAGTCCAGCATATGAACGAGGGAAGGCATGGTGGAATGCCAAGGGAGTTGACCCTGATGTCCATCATGCTGGCGGAGTTCCCGTAGTAGTCCGCGACAGGGAAAGCCTGTCACATGGCGAAGGGGAACAGTTCAA
>NZ_JALJRK010000281.1 GCF_024519725.1 Microvirga sp. Mcv34
TTCCCTCGGAGGCCGAGGATCCGGTCATCATGAAGGGCACGGGCCAGAGCTTCGCCCTCATGTACATCACCTTCGGCAGCACGGAGATGAATCCGGAGCAGGTCTCTGAGTTCCTCACCCGCGTGGTCCAGCCGCGTTTCGCAACGCTGGAAGGCGTCGGCAATGCCGAGATCCTCGGCGGGCGCGACTTCTCCATGCGCGTGTGGATCGACCCGGTGCGCCTCGCAGCCCGCGGCGTCACGGCCGGCGACGTGGTCCAGGCGATCAACGCCAACAACTTCCTCGCGGCGCCCGGCAAGACGCAGAGCGAATACGTGGCCTACCGGCTCGACATGCAGACGACCCTGCAGACGCCCGAGACCTTCGGCACGCTGCCGATCCGCTCGAACGGCGATCAGGTGGTGCGCCTGCGCGACGTGGCGGATGTGGAGCTCGGCCCCGAGAGCACGGACACCATCGTCAGCTTCAACGGCAGCCAGGGCACCTTCATCGGCAT
>NZ_JALJRK010000282.1 GCF_024519725.1 Microvirga sp. Mcv34
GCTTTGAGGCTACAGGCGATTACCACCGCGGGCTGGCCTACCGCCTGCTCTCGGCCGGCTTCGAGCTGCGGCTGGTCTCGTCCGTGGCGCTCGCCCGCACCCGCGAGGCCCTGCACAACGGCTGGGACAAGAATGATCCCAAGGACGCCCAAGTCATCCTGCACATGCTCCGGATCGGCGCGACCCAGCGCTATGTCGATCCTCTGGCGGCCGGGATCAACGACCTGCAGGAGTTGTCAAAGACCCACGAGGCGATCTCGAAAGCCAAGACCGAGACCTGGCACCGGATCCTGACCCATTACCTGCCCCTGTACTTTCCCGAGGTCGAGCGTTTTGCCGGCAACAGCCGCTCCGACTGGTTCCTGGCCCTGCTCGAACGCTTTCCCACACCCGGCAGCATCATGGCCCTGGACCGGGAACGCTTCGTGGAAGAGGCATGGCCTGTGATCGGCCGCAAGGTTTCCAAGGCTCGCTTGCTCAACGACA
>NZ_JALJRK010000283.1 GCF_024519725.1 Microvirga sp. Mcv34
AACGCCGGGCCCTTAGGGTTACGGACGAGGGCCACCTGGATCGCTCCGGAAAGGCCTGGGAGCCTCAGCGCATCTACGGCGATTTCGCACATTAGACTCGACACGCCGATCGATCCGCAGGGAAACGACCTCACTCTGACCGAAGTGGCTGCCGCCGACCGGTTGGTGATGAACCTGCGCGGACTCTCGTCGGCCACGGCCTGATCCTCGTGACGCCGCGATCTCGCCCGCCATGGATCAACCGCCCTTCGATGCTGTTATCCATTTCGAGCGGGGCGAGCCCGTCATGTAGGGCCGCACCCGGCGTCTGGAGGCCTTGAGTGCGTGACGGATTTTGCCTTGACCAGTCGCCCGTCTCGGGGGCAGCTTACCGCCAGTCCATGTGCGCCAGCGCACATAAGTGGGGTTTTCGTTACATCATGATCCTGCCATGGTAAGGCGTGTTGCATCCTCTGACGCATTGCAGGTCC
>NZ_JALJRK010000284.1 GCF_024519725.1 Microvirga sp. Mcv34
ATGCTCATCGCAACCTCCTCCTTCAGGGTGTTGCGACGACTGTTTGAATCCGTCCAATACTGTTCGATCGAGTATCAGGCCGAGCTGGGGAAGCACGGCATCCGGATCTCGATGTCCGGGAAGGGAAACTGTTACGATTGTGAGAATGTCAGAGCCGCCTGGAGGGCCTGGCCCTTGTTATGACGCGGTGGTCGAGACCTTCTTCAAGAGCTTGAAATCCGAGCTGGTCTGGCGCACCGTCTTCCAAACCAGAGCCGAGGCCAAGCAGGCGATCGGCCGTTAGATCGACGGCTTCTACAACCCCGTCCGGCGTCATTCGACGCTCGACTATCTCAGCCCGGCTCAGTTCGAAAGGCTCGCCGGATAGCTAACGAACCGCTCTCCACTCAATCGGAGCAAATCCAGTGCGGTCGATGGCCACAAACAGATAGAGCTTTCCTTGGGCGGTCTGCACTTCAG
>NZ_JALJRK010000285.1 GCF_024519725.1 Microvirga sp. Mcv34
ACGCCGGCCTGTCGCCCGCGCAGCTGAAACGGCGCCGCTATATGAACATGGCGCTGCTGATTGTGGACGAACTCGGCTTCGAGCCGATGACCCGCGAGGAGGCAAGCTTGTTCTTCCGGCTGGTGACCTACCGCTATGGCCGCGGGGCGATCCTGATTACGACGAACAAGAGCATCCGGGAGTGGACCGAACTGCTGGCCGGCGATGAGGTGCTGGCCACCGCCATTCTCGACCGCCTGCTGCATCGCGCCCATGTTCTCAACATCAAGGGGCGCAGCTATCGCCTGCGGGATCTCGAGGAGGCCCTCCAGCGGGCTCACGCCTGAGACCTCGTAAAACTGGATGTCGCCTTATCTCGTAAATCTAGGTGTCGCTTGACACCTGTCGACGGCGGCCGCATGGGGATGGATCGGGGCAAGATCCCGCTGCAGGTGGGACGGC
>NZ_JALJRK010000286.1 GCF_024519725.1 Microvirga sp. Mcv34
CGTGATACTCGAACCGGGCCGGGAGCTGGCCGAGGCGCACCGGAAACAGGGGCGGGGCGAAGAGCCTCCCTAAAGGCTCCATAGCGCTCTCGCCCTCCAGATGCCCGCAATAGGTGCGGATCACGCGCTCGTTGGCGAGGAGCGCCGGCTTGAAGAAGGGCAGGCCGCTGATGTGATCGAGGTGAAGATGGCTGAGGAGGATGTCGATCTGGTCGGGAGCGTTCTGGCCGAGCTCCATGCCAAGCGCGGAGAGACCGGTGCCCGCATCGAGAATGAAGAGACGCTCGCCGCATCGGACCTCGACGCAGGGCGTGTGCGATCCGAATTCAACGAACTGAGGTCCGGATGCGCAGGTGGAGCCGCGTGTGCCCCAGAACCGGACCTGCAATGCGTCAGAGGATGCAACACGCCTTACCATGGCAGGATCATGATG
>NZ_JALJRK010000287.1 GCF_024519725.1 Microvirga sp. Mcv34
AGACCTTGTCGCCGGCCACGTGGTTCTGGCGCATGGTCGGCGACAGGCGGCGCTCGAACTCGCGCATCAGGTCGCAGAAGCGCGAGTAGCCGTAGCCCTCGGGGCAGGCTGCCCTGTACTCCTCATGCAGGATAGTCATGGTGACGCCGGGGCGCTTCATCTCCCTGGCGAGGGCAGCCCAGTCCGGCTCGGGGCGCCGGCGCAAGCCGGTCTTGACGCCGCTCCTGGCGAACAGGCGCTGCTCGAGGAGGGCATCGGTGAGATCGGCGGGCAAGGGCCAGGTCAGCCCGGCGGCCTTGGCCCGTTTGAGGGTGTCCTGGACCGTGGAGCGGGCGGCTCCGACGGATCGTCCGATCGACCGGTCGCTTGCGCCGCTGGCGTGCAGGCGCAGGATGTGACGTATGGCTCTCATGGTCAGCCTTCTCTTTG
>NZ_JALJRK010000288.1 GCF_024519725.1 Microvirga sp. Mcv34
ATGGCAGGCAGTGTGAACAAGGTGATTTTGGTCGGGAACCTGGGGCGCGACCCTGAGGTGCGGCGTCTGTCGAACGGGGAGCCGGTGGTGAACCTTCGGATCGCCACGTCGGAGACCTGGAAGGACAAGGGCACGGGCGAGCGCAAGGAGAAGACCGAGTGGCACTCGGTGGTGATCTTCAACGAGAACCTGGGCCGGGTGGCGGAGCAGTACCTGAAGAAGGGCTCGAAGGTTTACATCGAGGGCCAGCTGCAGACGCGCAAGTGGACGGACCAGTCGGGGCAGGAGAAGTACACCACCGAGGTGGTGCTGCAGCGCTTCCGCGGCGAGCTGACGATCCTGGACAGCCGGGGCGGCGGCGGCGCGTCCGAGTACGGCGACGAGGAGCCGGGTCAGATCAGCCGCGGCGG
>NZ_JALJRK010000289.1 GCF_024519725.1 Microvirga sp. Mcv34
GGCAGCAGAAGCGCTTCGAGACCCGCGCCCGCGCCGCCCGGCTGCGCCATCCCGCCAGCGTCGAAGATGTCGACTTCCGCGCGCCACGCTCTCTCGACCGGGCGTTGTTCCTCAAGCTGTCGTCGTGCGACTGGATCCGCGAGAGGCGCAACCTGCTGATCACCGGCCCGTGCGGGGTGGGCAAGAGCTGGCTCGCCTGCGCGCTTGGGCACAAGGCGTGCCGCGAGGATCTGTCGGTGCTCTACCACCGTGTGCCGCGGCTGTTTGCGGCTCTCGCCCTGGCGCGTTCGGAAGGCCGCTATGCCCGTCTGCTGCGGACGCTGGCGCGGGCAAAGTTGCTGGTTCTGGACGATTGGGGCCCGGAGCCGCTCACCCCTGAACAGCAGCGGGATCTGATGGAGATCGTCG
>NZ_JALJRK010000028.1 GCF_024519725.1 Microvirga sp. Mcv34
CCTACGCGATCAGACCCCGTGGCAAAACGCTTGACGAAAAACACAGTCGCTGAGGAGCAGACGCAGTCTGCGTCTCGAAGGAGCGTCCAGTGCTCGCTGGAACCTCCTTCGAGACGGTCGCTACGCGACCTCCTCAGGATGAGGTGAGAGGGTGTTGGTGGGCCGATTTAAGCGTGGTTAGTCAGATGCTTCGGACTTTGCGATCTCGGCTTCCACATCGGCCGGATCGAGATCGTAGAAGCGCGAGCAGAACTCGCAGGTGATGCCGATGCGACCGTTGTCGCCGCCCATGTCGCGACGGTCTTCCGCCGAGAAGCGGCGCATCATGCCCATGATGCGCTCGTGCGAGCAGGTGCACTCCTCATGCACGTGCTGGCCCTCGAAGACGCGCACGCCGCGCTCGTGGAACAGGCGGTAGAGCAGCGTCTCGCTGGAAACGGTCGGATCGACCAGCTCGTGATCCTCGACCGTGCCGACCAGGGACTTGGCTTCGAGCCAAGCATCGTCCTCGGACGGCGTGGCGAGATCGTGGGAGGGATGTCCCTCCGGGATATCGCCGGGATCGAGATCCGCCTGCCGCAGGCGCTCCGGCGAGGAGGGCAGGAACTGGATCATGAGGCCGCCCGCGCGATAGGTATGGCGGCCGTTCTCGAACTGCTCGGCCACCGCGAGGCGTACCTGCGTGGGGATCTGCTCGGACTGGCGGAAATACTGATGCGCCGCTTCTTCGAACCCCTGGCCTTCGAGGGCGACGACGCCCTGGTAGCGGCTGCGCTCGGAGCCCTGGTCGATGGTCATGGCCAGATAGCCCGTGCCGAGGAGCTCACCCGTGCCGATCGAAGCAGATTCGAGGGCCTCGAGCTTGTCCTTGTCGAACCGGGCGGTGGCGCGCAGGCGGTCCGGCGCGTTGAAATCGACCACCACCATGTCGATGATGCCGTCGGTCTTCGTCTGCAGCTGGAAGCGCCCCTCGAGCTTGAGGGATGCGCCGAGCATGACCGTCAGAGCCGCGGCCTCGCCGATGACGCGGGCCACCTGGTCGGGATAGCCGTGGCGGGCCAGGATCGTGTCGATGGAGGCTCCGAGACGCACCACGCGCCCGCGCACGTCGAGAGGCTCGACCGCGAACGGCAGGACGACGTCGTCGTTTCCTTCAAGCGAAGCTGAACTCATGCGTTTGCCGCTCCCAGGCACCAGGCCAGGATGCCCTTCTGTGCGTGAAGCCGGTTCTCGGCCTCGTCGAAGACTACGGATTGCGGACCGTCCATGACCTCATCCGTCACCTCCTCGCCGCGATGGGCGGGAAGGCAATGCATGAAGATCGCGTCCTTGTCGGCCACGCCCATGAGCCTGCCGTTGACCTGATAGGGCTTGAGCAGGTTCTGGCGGCGGAACTCGTCGTCGTCGCCCATGGACACCCAGCAATCGGTGACGATCGCATGGGCGCCCTCGGCGGCCTCGAAGGCATCGGTGGTCACGCTGATCCTGGCCCCTTCCTGTTTCGCCCAGGACAAAAGCTCCGGGCGCGGGGCAAGTTCCGGCGGGGAAGCGATCTTCAGGGTGAAATCGAGGCGCGCCGCCGCATGGATCCAGGAGGCCAGCACGTTGTTGGCATCGCCCGTCCAGGCGATTGTCCGGCCTTGAATAGAGCCGCGATGCTCCTCGAAGGTCATGATGTCGGCCATGATCTGGCACGGATGCGTGGTCTTGGTCAGGCCGTTGATCACCGGGATCGAGGCATATTCGGCCAGTTCCGTCACCATGGCATGATCGAGGGTGCGGATCATGATGGCGTCCACGTAGCGCGAGAGGACGCGGGCCGTGTCGGCGATGCTCTCACCACGGCCGAGCTGCATTTCCTTGCCGGTGAGCATGAGGGTCTCGCCGCCGAGCTCGCGCATGCCCACGTCGAAAGACACGCGGGTGCGGGTGGACGGCTTGTCGAACACCATCGCCAGGACCTTGCCCTCGAGCGGCCGGTCCTTGGGCTTCTCGCCGCGGCGGCGCTTGGCCTTGAGCTCCAGGCCGATATTCAGGAGGTGCCGGATCTCCGCGCCGGAAAAATCGCTGAGATCGAGGAAATGGCGGGTCTTCATTGAACTGCTCCCGGCTGAGCGGTGGTCTTCTGCTCAGCCTCGATGGCCGCACAGGCGGCGTCCAGACGATTGATGGCTTCTCCGAGATCGGCTTCCGTGATGATCAGCGGCGGCAGAAGTCGGACGACGTTGTCGCCGGCCCCGATCACGATGAGCTTCTGCTCGCGGGCGGCGTTGACGAAATCCGTGTTGGGGACGACGGTGCGCAGGCCCATCATGAGCCCCTGCCCCCTCACCTCGGCGATGACGCTCGGATGGCGGTCTTTCAGCTCGGCGAGGCGCTGCTTGAGCAGCAGGCCCTTGCGCTCGACGCCCTCCAGGAAGCCGGGCTCCAGGATCACGTCGAGCACGGCATTCCCGACCGCCATGGCAAGCGGGTTGCCGCCGAAGGTCGTGCCGTGGGTGCCGAGGGTCAGCCCCTTGCCGGCCTCCGCCGTGGCGAGGCAGGCGCCCAGCGGGAAGCCGCCGCCGATGCCCTTGGCGACCGTCATGATGTCGGGGGTCACCCCGCTCCATTCATAGGCGAAGAGCTTGCCGGTGCGGCCGACGCCGGTCTGGATCTCGTCGAAGATCAGGAGCAGACCATTCTGGTCGCACAGGGCGCGCAGCTCGCGCAGGAAGGCGGGCGAGACGCTGCGGACGCCGCCCTCACCCTGGATCGGCTCGATCATCAGGGCCGCCGTCTGAGGGCCGATGACGGCCTTCAGGGCCTCCAGGTCCTCCACGGGAACCTGGTCGAAGCCCTGCACCTTGGGCCCGAAGCCTTCCAGATACTTGGCCTGGCCGCCGGCCGCGATGGTGCCCAGGGTCCGCCCGTGGAAGGCGCCCTCGAAGGTCACGATGTGGAAGCGCTCGGGGTTGCCGTTCACATGGTGATAGCGGCGCGCCATCTTGATCGCCGCCTCGTTCGCCTCGGCGCCCGAATTGGTGAAGAAGACGAAATCCGCGAAGGTGTTGTCGACCAGCCGCTGGGCGAGACGCTCGCCCTCGGGGATCTGGAACAGGTTGGAGCTGTGCCAGATCTTGGAGGCCTGCTCGGTCAGGGCCTTCACCAGATGCGGGTGGGCGTGGCCGAGGGCGTTCACCGCGATGCCGGCGCCGAAATCCAGGTATCGCTCGCCATCTCGGCCGTAGAGCCAGGGGCCCTCTCCCTTCTCGAAGGAAAGCTCGGCGCGGGCAAAAGTCGGCAGCAATGGCGATGTCACGGGTTGTCTCCGCCTAGAGAGGCCCAAGGTCGCACCCGGGGCCGAAAAAGAAAGCGCCGCCCCATCGAGGGCGGCACGGCGGGGATTCTAACGAGGTGCGAGACCCTGTCAATTCAAGAGAAATGAAGTCACTCATCACAAGGAATTTTTGCCTGGGGCGAGTTCCTTGGGGAAAACGACATGGCCTGTTCGGGGACTCTTGCGCCGGAGTCCACCCATCCTGTAACTTCAGGGCAGTCGAGTACAGCATTCGTGCGGCGGCATTCACCCTCAGGAGCGATCCTCGCAACGCGGTCGGACATCAAACCCTGTCCGCGAGGCATCTGGGATTCTGAGCTTGAAAGCCCGACACGATGGAGGCGAGTTTAAAAATGATGGATGCGGGTGGAACTTGGACGGACGAGCGGGTCGAGCTTCTCAAGAAGCTCTGGACCGATGGTTTGAGCGCGAGCCAGATCGCCGCCGAGCTTGGCAACGTCACCCGCAACGCGGTGATCGGCAAGGTTCACCGCCTCGGCCTGTCGGGCCGAGCCAAGGATGCGAAACCGGCCGCTTCCGTGGCCGCGCGCCCGCGCAAGGCGACCCGCGCCCCGAGCGCCCCGGCCCCGATCACGCCCCAGCCCCACGCCAACAACGTGGTGCTGGCTCCAATCCCGATGCAGCCTGTGGCCGAGGCGCCCGTGGCCTATGTCGAGGACGACGTCGCCATTCCCATGTCCGAGCGCGTGACCATCATGGACCTGCGCGAGTCCATGTGCCGCTGGCCGATGGGCGACCCGACGAAGCCGGAATTCCGCTTCTGCGGCGCCCGCTCGATCACGGGGCTGCCCTACTGCACCCACCACGCCCGCATCGCCTACCAGCCGGTGGCCGACCGCAAGCGTGAGCGGAAGCTGGCCCGCGCTTAGAATCGAAATTCCCCAAGCAAAAGGCCGCGCTGATGGATCTCAGCGCGGCCTTTTTGTTTTAATTTCTCGGGTCTGGCTCGTCTGTCTGCTTTTCCGAGCCCTCATCCTGAGGGGATTGCGCCAGCAATCCGTCTCGAAGGACGAGGGCGGTTCCAGTGTCCTCGGGATCCTCCTTCGAGACGCCGCTTTCAGCGGCTCCTCAGGATGAGGACAAAGATTGATGAGGCCGACTGCTGAATGCTTCAGGCGTCCAGCGCCTGCTCCTCGCGGGCGAAGGTTTCGTCGAAGGAATAGCCGGCGCCGCGCACGGTCCGGATGGGGTCGGGCCGGCGGGGCAGGTTGATGGCCTTGCGCAGGCGGCCCACATGCACGTCCACGGTGCGCTCGTCGATATAGACGTCGTGGCCCCAGACGGCGTTGAGCAGATGCTCGCGGGAAAAGACGCGGCCGGGGCTCTGCATCAGGAATTCGAGGAGACGGAACTCGGTCGGCCCCAGATGGAGCTCCTGTCCGGCGCGGCGCACGCGGTGGGTCTCACGGTCGAGCTCGATGTCCCCGGCCCTGAGAAGCGTCGCGATATGGGCGGGCTTCGCCCGGCGCAGAAGCGCGCGGACCCGCGCCAGCAGCTCCGGCACCGAGAAAGGCTTGACGATGTAGTCGTCGGCGCCGGTCGAGAGGCCGCGGATCCGGTCGCCCTCCTCACCCCGGGCCGTGAGCATGATCACCGGCAGGCGCTCGGTTTCCGTGCGGGCCCGGATGCGGCGGCAGAGCTCGATCCCGGACAGGCCCGGCAGCATCCAATCGAGCAGCACGATGTCGGGAACCTGCTCGCGCAGGCGGATCTCCGCCTCGTCGCCCCGTGAGACGCCGTCCACCTCGTAGCCTTCGGCCTCGAGGTTGTAGCGCAGGAGCAGCATCAGCGGTTCTTCGTCCTCGACGATCAGAACGCGAGGTCCCATGGTTCAGGCTCCGGGTGCGACCGTCGCGTCGATGGAGCGGTCGTTCTTAGGCCGGTCGATGGCCAATGTTTCGCCCGTGACGAGGTAGTGAACGGTCTCGGCAATGTTGGTGGTATGGTCGCCGATGCGCTCGATGTTCTTGGCGCAGAAGAGAAGATGCGTGCAGAACGAGATGTTGCGCGGATCCTCCATCATGTAGGTCAGGAGCTCGCGGAACAGGGAGGTGTAGAGCGCGTCGATGGCGCCGTCCCGCTTCCACACGTCGAGGGCCTTCGCGGTGTCCTTCTGCGCATAGGCGTCGAGCACGTCCTTGAGCTGCCCGAGCACCAGGTCGCCCATGTGCTGGAGCCCGACGACGATCTTCTGCGGCTGGAAGTCGTCGCCGATGGCAAGGGCCCGCTTGCCGATATTCTTCGCCATGTCGCCGATGCGCTCGACGTCGCCGGAGATGCGGATCGCCGAGATGGTCTCGCGCAGGTCGACCGCGAGCGGCTGGCGCCGCGCGATGGTGAGGATCGCATTCTCCTCCACCTCCCGCTGCAGCACGTCGAGGCGCTTGTCGGACGCCACGACCACCTGAGCGAGCGCCCTGTCGTGGCGCACGAGGGCCACGATGGAATCGACCAGCATCTTCTCGGCGATGCCGCCCATCTCGGAGATGCGCTGCCGGAGACCCTGCAGGTCGTTGTCGTAGGAGCTGACGATATGCTCCGCCATGGGATAGGCCTCCCTTGAAGCGCTTCGGTCAGCCGAAGCGGCCCGTGATGTAATCCTGAGTCTGTTTCTTGGTCGGGTTCATGAACATCTTGGTGGTCGGCCCGAACTCAATGAGCTCGCCGAGATACATGAACGCCGTGAACTGCGAGATGCGCGCCGCCTGCTGCATGTTGTGCGTCACGATCACGATGGTGAATTCCGAGCGGAGCTGCTCGATCAGCTCCTCGATCTTGCCCGTCGAGATCGGATCGAGCGCCGAGGTCGGCTCGTCGAGCAGGATCACCTCCGGCCGCTGCGCGATGGTGCGCGCGATGCACAGGCGCTGCTGCTGGCCGCCCGACAGGCCCATGCCCGACTGGCGCAGCTTGTCCTTCGCCTCGTCCCAGAGAGCCGCCTTGCGCAGCGCTTCCTCGACGCGCCCGTCCAGCTCGGATTTCGGCAGCCTCTCATAGAGTTTGATGCCGAAGGCGATGTTGTCGTAGATCGACATGGGGAACGGCGTCGGCTTCTGGAACACCATGCCGACGCGGGCGCGCAGCTCGTTCACGTCGACGTTGGGCGAAAGCACGTTCTGCCCGTCGAGCAGGATCTGTCCGTCGGCGCGCTGCTCGGGATAGAGGCTGTAGATGCGGTTGAAGGTGCGCAGCAGGGTCGACTTCCCGCAGCCGGACGGGCCGATGAGGGCCGTCACCTGGCGGTCGTAGAAATCGATCGAGACGTCCTTCAGGCTGCGGAAATCGCCGTAGTAGAAGTTCAGGTTCTTGACAGCGATGCGCACCGGCGCTCGGGTATCCGCAGCCGCCGCGTTTCCGATGGCGCTGCTCGTGTTGAGGGCAATCGTGCTCATCGGACTCTATCCTTCCTCAGGATCAGGCGTGCCACGACGGACAGCGCCAGGATCGACATGGTGATAATGAGGGCGCCGGCCCAGGCGAGCTCGCGCCAGTTCTCGTAAGGCGCCAGCGCGAACTGGTAGATCGTGACGGGCAGGTTCGAGACGCCGCCCATCAGGGTCGGGCTGAACCAGAAGGTGTTGTTGAGGGCGGTGAAGAGGAGCGGTGCGGTCTCGCCCGCGATACGCGCGGTGGCGAGGATCACGCCCGTCACCATGCCGGCGCGGGCCGCCTTCCAGCTGATCTTCACGATCACCTTGGACATGGGTGCGCCGAGCGCCGCGCCGGCTTCGCGCAGGGATCCCGGCACGAGGCGCAGCATGTCTTCCGTCGAACGGACGATCACTGGGATGGCGATGATCGCCAGGGCGACGCCGCCGGCCCAGCCCGAATAACCGCCCATCGGCTGCACCATGAGAATGTAGACGAAGAGACCGATCAGGATGCTCGGCGCGGCGAGCAGGATGTCGTTCACGAAGCGGATGACCGTGGCGAGAACCGAGCCCTTGCCGTATTCGGCCAGGTAGGTTCCGGCGAGCACGCCGATGGGCGTCGCCACCACGATGCCGAGTGTGGTGAGCACGAGGCTGCCCACGATGGCGTTGGCGATGCCGCCACCCTGCGTTCCGGGCCCCGGAGTCGTCTCCGTGAACACGGCGGGCGAAAGGCCGCCGATGCCCTCATAGAGAAGCATCAGCAGGATCCAGCCGAGAACGAAGGCGCCCAGCAGGGTGAACAGGGTGCAGGCGATCTTGAGCACGCGGTCGGCCAGATAGCGGCTGCGGCGCACACGGCCCCAGGGCGCGGGAGCAGCAGTCGGGGCGTGGTTGTCGATGACGGTATCCATCCTTCACCTCAGGGGGTCTTCACGCGGGCGATCAGAAGGCGCGCGAGAGCAAGAACGATGAAAGTGACCACGAACAGGATGCAGCCGAGGGCCAGCAGGGCGCTCATATGCAAGCCGGACGCCTCGTTGAACTCGTTCGCGATGCGGGAGGCGATGGTCGAGCTCGGATCGAAGAGCGACAGGGACAGGCGGTTCGCGTTTCCGATCACGAAGGTGACCGCCATCGTCTCGCCGAGGGCGCGTCCGAGGCCGAGCATGACGGCGCCGATGATGCTGACGCCCGCCTGGGGGAGCAGGACGTGGCGCACCACTTCCCACGTGGTGCAGCCGATGCCGTAGGCGCTCTCGCGCAGGATGCTGGGGATCTGGTCCAGCATGTCGCGCGTGATCGACGCGATGAAAGGAATGATCATGATCGCCAGGATGATTCCCGCCGTCAGCATGCCGACACCGGACGGCACGCGCGCATAGAGGATCGTTCCGAGGATCGGCATGCCCTCCACGATGTTTGTGAGCGGGACCTGCACGTAGTTGGCGAAGAGCGGGGCGAAGACGAAGAGGCCCCACATGCCGTAGATGATGCTGGGCACCGCGGCCAGCAGCTCGATGACGGTCGAGACCGGGCGCCGGAGCCAGGACGGACAGAGCTGCGTGAGGAAGATCGCGATCCCGATCGAGATCGGCACGCCGATCACGAGGGCGATCAGGGCCGAGGTCAACGTGCCGGCGATGGCGACCCAGGCGCCGAACTGCTCGCCGCCCACGTTCCAGATGCTGGACGTGACGAAGCCGAAGCCGAACTCCTGGAAGGCGGGCCATCCGCCGTAAATCATCGTGCCGATGATTCCGGCCAGGACGGCGAGAACGATCAGGGCAGAGCCGTAGCTGGCCCAGCGGAAGCCCTGATCGAACACGGGTGACGTGCGGCGGCGGACGGGCTGCATGTTGTTCGACACGATGATCTCATCAGACAAAACAGCCATCCGCCTTACTCCATCAACAGGTCGGGGACCAGCTTACATCTTGTAGACGGGCTGGCCGGCGCTGGTCTTGATGTCCTTCGACCAGGTCGAGCGGATCTGCTCCACGACGTTGTCCGGCAGCGGGACATAGTCGAGGTCGGAGGCCAGCTTGTCGCCGTTCTTGAAGGACCATTCGAAGAACTTCAGCACCTCGGCGGTCTGCTCCGGCTTCTCCGCGGTCTTGTAGACCAGGATGAAGGTGGGGTTCGTGATCGGCCAGGCGTCGTCGCCGGCCTGATTGGTCAGCGAGATGCCGAAGCCGGGAGCCGACGACCAGTCGGCGCTGGCGGCGGCGGCCTGGAATGACTTGATCTCAGGCTGCGGGTACTTGCCGGCCTTGTTCTGGAGCAGGATGTAGGGAATGTTGTTCTGCTTGGCGTAGGCGTACTCGACATAGCCGATCGAGTTCGGAACCTGCTTCACCGTCGCGGCGACGCCCTCGTTGCCCTTGCCGCCCTGGCCGATCGGCCAGTTGACTGTGGTGCCGGCGCCGAGCTCGCCCTTCCAGGCATCGGAGACCTGCGACAGGTAGGTGGTGAACACGCTGGTCGTGCCCGAGGCATCGGAGCGGTAGACCGGGGTGATGTTGGCGTTCGGCAGGTTCACGCCGGCGTTCAGCTGGGCGATCTTGGGATCGTTCCACTTGGCGATCTTGCCCTGGAAGATGTCGGCGAGAACCTGGCCCGTCAGCTTGATCTGGCCGGGCTGGACGCCCTGGATGTTCACGACGGGGACGACGGCGCCCATCACGGTCGGGAACTGCAGAAGGCCGTTCTTCTCGAGGTCCGCACCCTTCATCGGGGCATCGGTGGCGCCGAAATCGACGGTCTTGGCCTGAATTTGCTTGATGCCGCCGCCGGAACCGATCGACTGGTAATTCATGCCGTTGCCCGTCTCCTTCTTGTAGGCCTCGGCCCACTTGGAATAGACCGGGAACGGGAAGGTCGCGCCTGCGCCGGTGATGTCAGCAGCAGAGGCCGTGGTCGTAAGGCTAGCGACGGCGAGGCCGGCCGCGAGGGCGTAGGACATAATCTTCACGATAAGTCTCCTGTTCATGCAAGCGCGACAGGCCGCCCAGAGCATCGGACCCAAAAGTGGATTGCACTTTTGGGATCCATCCGATGCTCCAGCTTTACTGGTGCATCGCTGATGCGGAAAACCGGTTTCCACTTTTCCGCACGATGCACCCGAAGCCTCGGCCGCGTCACGCGATGGGACAGCTAGGCCCGACGGATGTCTCCTCTACGACAGTTGGATGACAATTAAATGACACCCCCATTTGATCCCTCGGGAGGTGCGCCACCGCCCTACGGATGAGGCCTCGCCTCTGGCAGCCGGACCGTGAAGCGGGCGCCCTGCCCCGGCTCGCTCGCGATGTCGAGGTGGCCGCGGTGGCGGTTGACGATGTGCTTGACGATGGCGAGCCCGAGGCCCGTTCCGCCCTTGTCCCGGCTCTGCGCGACATCGACCCGGTAGAACCGCTCGGTCAGGCGCGGCAGGTGCTCGGGCGCGATGCCCGGGCCGTAATCCTGCACGGAAAAGGCGACCTGCGGCACCGGCTCACCGGTCCGGACGACCTCCACGTCCACCCGGCCGCCGCTCTCGCCGTATTTGACCGCGTTCTCGATCAGGTTCTCGGCAACGCGCAGGAGCTCGTCCCGGTCGCCGAGAACGAGAACCGGCTTATCCGGCAGGGTCGCCTGGATGACCACCCCCCTCTCCCTGGCCAGGGGCGAGAGGGTTTCCACCATCTGGGACGCGATGGCCGCGAGGTCGACCGTCTGGGTGGGGGACAGGTGGGCACGCATCTCGATGCGCGAGAGGGACAGGAGATCGTCGATCAGGCGCTTCATGCGCTGCGCCTGGCCCTTCATGATATCGAGGAATTTCTCCCTGGCTTTGGCGTCGTCACGGGCAGGCCCCTGAAGGGTTTCGACGAAGCCCAGAAGAGAAGCCAGGGGCGTGCGCAGCTCGTGGCTCGCATTGGCAACGAAATCGGCCCGCATGGCCTCCAGCCGTCGGGCCGAGGTGAGATCGCGGAAGAACAGGACCACGCCCGCACCCACGTCCGCGTCAGCGACATCCGCTTGCAGGGGGCCGATATGGACCTCGAAAGTCCGCTCCGTCGGGATGCGCTCCGAATACTCGACCTTGAGGGCTTGGCCGCTGTCCATCACCTCCTGGATGCCGTCGAGCACGTCCGGGGTGCGCAGGGCGAAGGACAGGGGGTGGCCAGTCTTCAGTCCCGCCAGAAGATCGTAGGCGGCCCGGTTTGCCTGGATCACCACCGCCCGCTGACCCACCAGGATGACCGGATCCGGAATCTGGGCCAGAACCGCCTCGGCCACGCTGGAGCGGGAATTCGCCTTTGGCTGCGACGTGATCTTGGTCCCGAGCCCTAGACCGCGCTTGGGGCCGGCAACGAGGAAGCCCGCCAGGATGGCGATCGCGGCCCAGACCAGGAGCCATAAGTCCCCGTGGCCGCGCGCTAACGAAACGGACACCAGCACGAAGCAGGTCACGACTGTTCCGCGCAAGGCGGCATCACGGATCGGAGAGGCGCTCTGTCGGAGGGGATCCGGCGCGAGGCCGTCGGGTTCGCTCATGGGGAATGTCTCGGAGGCGCGGCCCGCCTTTTTAGGGGAGGCCGGCTCCGGTGTCATCTCCCGCCGAGCTCGACCTCGCCCGTCAACTCGTCCTCGTCGGGCTTGAAGGACAGTCGCGCGGCCCGGATGCGGTTGCGGATCTCGTAGGCCCCGAGGATTGCCAGGGCGATCACGAAGGGAACGAGGTAATAGCAGAGGCGGTAGAGGAGCAGCGCCCCCAGGACCTGCTCCCGGGGATAGTTCGACAGCGCCAGGAGGATGGTGGCCTCGAAGACTCCGAGCCCACCCGGCGCATGGCTCGCCACACCGAGCATGACGGCGAAGATATAGACCGCCAGGAAGGTCTCGAAGCTGAGATGATGACCGCCGGGCAGGAGGACAAAGAGCACGCCGGCCCCGGCGCAGACGTCGCCTGCGCCGATCAGGATCTGAGCCAGGGACAGGCGAAAGCCCGGCAGTTCCAGCTTCCAGCCCTGGATCTTCACGGCGCGGCGCTTGATCGAGACCCAGACCATGTAGCCGATGACGAACACAGCGGCGCCCAAACCCACGAGCTGATTCATCCAGATATGGGTATAGACGAGGCTCGCCAGCTCGTCGGCCTTGCTGATCAGGCTCCAGGCGAGGACCAGCGCCATCCCGAGCCAGAAGGTCACCCCAGCGATCACGGTCAGGCTCGCCACCCGTCCAGGGCTGACCCCCTTGGGGGAGTAGATCCAGTAGCGGACCGTGCCGGCCGTCAGCAGCGGAAAGCCAAGCGTGAAGCTCACCGCGTAGCTTGTGAAGGAGGCGAGCGCGGTCGTTCGGTAGGGAACCTGCAGCTTGAGCTGCCGCAGGGCGATGGCGTCGTAGCAGGTCAGCAGGCTGTAGCTGATGGCGGTGAGAAGGACCGCAAGACCAATCTGGCGCACGCTGGCGGCCGTGAAAGCAGCTTTCAGTTCGTTGACGTCAATTTCCGATACGATGTGCCAGAGAACCACCAACGACGCGCCGAACAGGAGAACGCTCGCCGCCATCCCAATCCAGGCGAACCGGCGGGATCGGCGCTCCTTCGGATGAAGGGCTTCGGCAGAGGACATCTCCGGCTCGGGCACCGGGCGGGGGCTCAAATCATTCATGAAAACGGTCTATCAGCCTCAACGTGGAAACGATCGCATCGGGTATGAGGGCTGTCCTGCATCTATGCTCTGGCCGGAGAAACCGCCAGACGTCGGGGGCCTTTTAATGGTTTCGGCAGGCTGACGCTACTCTTTCGCCGGAGAAATCGCCGCGAACGACCGATGTGGGTTGCCAGCCTGGAAAAAGGCCTACAACAATGATTCTGTTGCATCGGAGACTTGGCTGCAGGGTCGGGCCTGGGAGTTTTGAGTGGATTTCAAGGAAACGGAAACGCAATTTGCTGTTCTGGCGGAATCTCTGCCGCAACTCGTCTGGTCTTCCCGCCCCGATGGATCCGTCGATTACGTGAACCGCCGGTGGCGTGAGTTCACGGGTCTCTCCAGCGAGCAGCTTCTCGGAAACGGCTGGGAAGCGGCCATTCATCCTGACGATCTGCCCGAAGTCCTGGAGCATTGGCGCCGGTCCCTGGATGCCGGACAGGATTATGAATGGGAATACCGGGTCAGAACGGCGGCGGGCGATTACGAATGGTTCCTCAGCCGGGCCATCCCGATCCAGGACCTGACGGGAAAAATCACCCGCTGGTTCGGCACGAGCACCAACATCAATGCCCAGAAGAAGGCCGACGAGACCATCCGCCTGCTCGAGTGCCAGTACCGGCTCGCTCTTGAGGCCGCCGATCTCGGAACCTGGCAGATCGACCTGAACAAGAACCTGATCACCTGGGACGAGGGCTCATGCGCCCTCTACCACATTCCCCATAACGGTTTGTACAGCCTGACCCTGGAAGACGCCTGGGCGATGATCCACCCGGAGGATGTGGAAGGGGTCAAGGAGCGGATCGCAGCGGCCGCTGCTCCCGGATCGGACGGCAAGTACGACAGCGAGTATCGCGCCATCCTGCCGGATGGAAGGCTTCGCTGGTTCCGGTCGCACGGGCAGGCTGTCTATGCGAACGAAGACAATACCCGGCGCGCCATCAGCCTCTACGGCGTCGTCAGCGACATCACCGAGCATCATGCCCTGGAAGAGGCGCAGAAGCTTCTAACCCGGGAACTCAACCATCGCGTGAAGAACCTGTTCGCTATCGCCAACGGCATGGTTTCGATGACCGCCCGCACGGCGAAGGACACGAAGGACATGGCCAATGCCCTGCGCGGGCGCCTGAGCGCCCTGTCGCGGGCTCATGAGCTGGTGCAGCCCGTCTCGGCGGGCGAGCCGGGCAAGGGCACGGACGTGGAACTCGCGCGGCTGATCGAGGCGGTTCTCGAGCCCTATCGGCAGGCCGACCAGAACAGGATCGCCATCGAAGGACCGATTGTCCTCGTCGGATCCAACACGACCACGAGCTTGGCCCTGGTTCTGCACGAACTCGCAACGAATGCGGCCAAATACGGCTGCCTGTCGTGCCCGGAGGGCCAATTGTCCATCCGGTGGAGCGTGCAGGACGAGAATGTCGATCTTCACTGGACCGAGACCTGCGGCCCCCATATCGAGACGCCGCCGACCTTTGAGGGGTTCGGCACCCAGCTGTCGCAGCGGAGCATCACCGGGCAGCTCGGCGGCACGCTCGACCGTGACTGGCGTCCGGAAGGCCTGTGCGTTCACATGATCCTGCCGCTCAACCGCCTGACAGCCTGATCGACGATGCTCTCCTCTCGCCGCGTCCTGGTCCTGGGCGGAGCCCGCTCCGGTAAAAGCCGCACCGCGCTGGAGCTCGCCGAGGGCGCATCGCCAGAGCGGACCTACATCGCCACGGCCCAGGCCTATGATGGGGAAATGCGCGAGCGGATTGCCCAGCATCGTGCCGAGCGCGACGAATCGTGGCGAACGCTGGACGCTCCCCTCGATCTCGTGGAGGCCGTCCGGGCGCAGGCCGGTCCCGGGCAGGCCGTGCTGGTCGATTGCCTGACCCTCTGGCTTTCCAACATCGTCCTCGCGGAGCGTGACCCTGTCCATGAGGCGGATCGGCTGGTTCAGGCCGTTCGGGATGCCGGGGGCCCGCTGATCCTGGTCTCCAACGAGGTCGGCCAGGGCATCGTGCCCGCGACACCCTTGGGACGACGCTTCCGCGACGAGCAGGGTCGCCTCAACCAGCGGATCGCGGAGGCTTGCGACGCCGTTGTGTTCGTGGCGGCAGGCTGCCCGATTCTTCTCAAGCCGGCCCCTCCCCTGCAGCTGAGGCTGGAATAGCCCCGTCTATCACCGGACCTTGGCCCGCACCTCGGCGCTCAAAGCATCAATGGCCGCGGGGGTCGAAGGACCGCCGCAGATCGTCAGGCGGCCGGGAAGCGCCAGGCGCCGCTCCTGCGGCACCGCCTCGGCAAGGGCACGATGCGCGAAAAGCGCCGTGCCGTTGTCGACCGCCCGGCTCGACGCCTCGTCGACGAGCATGAAATCCGGTGGCGCCATCACGATGGCCTCCAGCCTCGCCACGCCGCCCTGTGTCAGCCCCAAAGTCTCCTGATGCGGTCTGAAACCCATCTGGACCAGGATTTCGCCGAGCAGCGACCGGGGCCCAATGACCCAGCCACCTCGCTCGTAAACGAGGATGCTGCGTCGCCCCGGAACGCTTCCCCTCGCCTGCTCAAGGCTCTTGTCGATATGGGCAATCAGGTCCTCTCCGCGTTCCGGGTGCCCGAGCCTGCGGGCCAGGGCGCGGATCTGCTCGCGTCCGTCCTCCAGGCTCGTCCAGGGCCCGAAGGTCAGCACCTCCAGTCCCTGCCGCCTCAGAAGGGCGACCTGCTCCTGCCGGCCATAGGTGCCCGTCAGCACGAGGTCCGGCTTGGCGGAGAGGAGGGCCTCGGCGCCGCCGTCGTTCCGGGATAGTCCGGCGGCCTCGTGGGCTAGAAACGAGAGGGAAGCGTCCGCGGCCAGACGGCTCAGGGACGAGATCTGGCTCCGGTCCGCTAAGGCCAGGAGAAGCTGGTCGGTGCAGAGGTTGAGCGACGCGACCCGCGCGGGCCTCGTCTGGACCTGCGCACCGGCGGCGAAGCTTGCCAGGCACGACATCAGAACCAACGCTGCACGGCAGCTGACAGAGCGGTGGAGCATTGTGAGCGCGCTCGTCCTCCTTGACGCACAGACGGTATCATATGGGGAAGACTAGGGAAAAATGCCCTCCGGTCCGCCAGATCTGCCGCCTGTGCAAAATCCAGTTTCGACCGAGGGCCGGGCTGGGAAGGAACGCCGCCGCCGTACCCCCCTGAGCGCAGGAGATCTCCAGAAGCCAGTATTACCTCCCGCAAGGTTAACTTTATTAGGCTATTATCATCTCAACACATCGTATTATTAACCCTGCGTCATCTCGTCCCCAGTCCTTTGCGGCACAGCTAAAGCTTTTCCGTGAAAAACAAGACTTCAATGAAGATGAACGCTTATTAATAAACTCGTACGAATAGTCGCACCTTGGAACCTAACCGAATTTTTAACGCCAAGCTGACCTATTCTGGACATATCAGGCCATCACATACTTGCCCCGTCAAACGAAGAACGACCGTGCACCCGCCGTGGCGGAGAAACGGTGCATTTGTGGGGACTTATCCATATGCAAATCGCTCTGACAGCGTCTCAGGACGCGTGCCAGCAGACGGCTATTTGCCTTGAAAACGAGAAGAAGACGGGCTTCCAGTCGCTCGTTGATGCCTGCCGTCTCCCCTCGCAGGGAGGCAAAACCCTGCTGGACCTCACCAAATGCTTTGGTCTCAGCGCATGCCTGACGATTGCCATTGGGACGGCGGTCCACACACCACCTGCTTCGGCCGCTGAAGCATGGACGGCTCTGCCGCCGACCCTCGACGCCGGGCCGGACGCCATTCGGTTGCCGCCCGCCCGCAGGAACGCGCCGTTCTCCATGTTCGGAAAGGAAGCGGCGCATGCCGATCCGCTCGAAGCCATCGTTCCGGTCGCGGCCGCAGACACGACAACGGCGGAGCTTCAAAAGCAGATCATCCTGTCCATTCCCCTGACCGATGCACCGGTCTCGGACAGCGTCAGTGACCAGGAGCCGGTTTCCCGCGAGCTCACGGAATTCATGGAATTCGAGGAGATGCGCGTCCCCGTCTGGATCGTCGATACGATCCTGCGAGCGTCCAAGCTCACCGGGGCCGATCCTGTCTACATGATGGCCCTGGCGGACAAGGAATCGAGCTTCCTGCCCGGCAACAAGGCTTCCACGTCTTCCGCCGTCGGCCTGTTCCAGTTCATCACCAGCACCTGGCTCGACGCGGTCCGCTCGTTCGGTCCCCTGCATGGGCTCACGGCCGAAGCGGAGGCGATCTCAGGCACGGGGGCCAAGATCGACGTGGCGGACGCCACGATGCGCCAGCACATTCTTGGCCTGCGCCGGAACCCGTATATCTCGGCCCTCATGGCGGCCGAGATGATGAAGCGCGACAAGTCCAAGATCGAAGCCAAGCTTGGGCGGCAGCTGAGCCGATCGGAGTTTTACCTGTCACACTTCTTCGGCGTCGACAGCGCGAGTCGGTTCATCGCCCTGGTGGACGATACTCCGAAGAAGAGCGCTCCGGACGCCTTCCCGGCGGCCGCCAAGTCCAACAAGTCGCTGTTCTTCACCAAGAGCGGCAAGAAGACCCGCCAGCTCAGCGTGGCCGAGGTCTACGACAAGATCGATGGCATGATCGACAAGCGCCTCAACCGCTACGAGGCCGTATCGGCCCGTGCCACGGCGGATGCTTCGCCGTTCTGATCAGGCTCGTCCGCCACTGAGGGCAGCTCTTCGGCGGGCTGCACATCCGCACGAGTCGTCAGGCTTGCGGCGGCCGAACTGGTGGTCGCGACGACGGCGAAGCCTCCCTTGGCCGGTGAGCGGTCCACCTGGAGAATCCGCACTACGATGAAGGCGACGAGGCCGAGCGAGGCCACGCCCGAGTAGATGAACAGGCCCTGCGGCCCCATCATCTCCATGGCGGCAGCGCCGAACAGGGGGCCGACGGTGACGCCGGCGGCCCAGGAAAACAGCAGTGTCCCGACGGTGGACACGATCTGCCCCGGCTCGACGATGTCGCAGGCATGGGCCACGCAGACCGAGTAGATGCAGAGGGCCAAGCCGCCCCAGGCGGCGAAGGACCAAAGGACCAGCAGATTGGCGCCCTGGGTGCTGGCCCAGAGGATCAGAAGCGACACCAGGCTCGTCCCGGCGGCCAACCCGGCAATCACATAGCGCCTGTCGGCCCGGTCGGAGAGCCATCCGAGCGGCCATTGCATGGCGAGGCTGCCGGCCTGCAGGGCGAAGAGAAGCGCGGCGGCCTGATCCTGGCTCAATCCGATGCTGACGCCGAAGACGGGCGTGATGGCGATGACCGGGCCGTTGACCAAACCGACGACGAAAGCGCCGACCACGGCGGATGGTGCGGTGGCGAACAGCTTTCGGACCTCGATCCGCACACCCTGCGGGGCGGCCGGCTCCGTCGTGGTCGTTGCTGCGATCGGCAGGAGCGAGAGCGTGATCAGGGCGCTCACGGTCATGAACAGGCCGTCCATGCGGATATCGCCGAGTCCAATCCCAAGGGGTGACAGCATCAGGGCGACCTTGGTGCAGATCATGTAGATCGACAGGATTCGCCCGCGATGGCTCGACGTGGCGCGGGCGCTGATCCAGCCGTCCGTCACGGTGAAGATGCAAGCGAGCGTGACCCCGGTCAGGCCGCGCAGAACGATCCAAGCCCAGGTGGAATGCGCCTGGGTCATCGCAAGGATCAGGACGGCCACCACTGCTGCGAGGCTGGCGAAGGCCCGGATGTAGCCCACATGCCGGATGAAGCTCGGAGCCAGGAAGCAGCCCGTCGAGAAGCCGAGCCCGTAGGCGGCCGCCACCACGCCGATGGATGCGACCGAGATCCCCTCGGCCTGCATGCGCAGGGGCATAAGCGCTTGGAGCAGACCATTGCCGGCCTGAAGCAGGGTGGTTGCAGCCGTAATAGTCCAGATGAGGGCGAGGGAGGAGTTCACAATCGAATCGGGGATGAAAGGCGGCGGGCGCGAATGTCAGTCAGATAGAAGACAGGTGCCGCTTAAGATCAAGTTTCGATCGGAATGGACGGGGTGTTCTTTAGTCGGTTCGGCATGCCCGGCGGTCAGCCGGACATGCGAGGGAACGGCCGGACCCTAATGGCCCGGGCGGTCCTTCTGAAAGCTCGCAAAAAGATAGAAACCGTTGAAGCGCACGCCTTCCATGGCGGCCTTCCGGTCAAACCCGAGAGGCGCGTCCTGGCTTTCCATCCGCCCGCCGAATTGCCAATGCGGCTCGACGACGAATGCAGGGACGGAGCGCTCTTCCGGGACGGCGCATACCAGCCCGTCCGGTTTCGTGCTTCGGAACAGATTATATGAGTACATGTCCTGCTCCCTTATTCGCATCACGAATCGCACCCTGCCGGAAAAGAGTGACAGGAGTGTGTTATTGCATCGCAGCAAAGGCGGATTTTCTTCTTTTCATGGGTTCGATGGAAGTGGCGCAAAGGGATGATCGTTTGTTAGGCTGACCTTTCCCATGGGAACCGAAGAACCAGAGAGGAAGCCCGCCGCATGATCACTCACAACGCTCTTCGACGAAATCTTCTGAGCCTCGGCCTTCTCGCGGGCATCGCCCTGCCCGGCCCGGTCTTCGCGCAGGCTCTCGCCCCCTCGCCCGAGGCTCCCACGGGGCGCACGGCCAAATCGGTCGGAACGGCAACGAAGGACATGGTCGCGGCCGCCAATCCCCTGGCCGCGCAGGCGGGCAGGGAAATCCTGGCGGCCGGCGGAAGCGCCGTCGATGCGGCGGTTGCCGTGCAACTCGTGCTCAATCTCGTGGAGCCGCAGAGCTCCGGCATCGGCGGCGGCGCCTTCATGGTCTTCTGGGACGGGAAGACCATGACGACACTCGACGGCCGCGAGATCGCTCCGGCCGCCGCCAAGCCCGAACGCTTTCTCGGTCCCGATGGCAAGCCGATGAAGTTCTACGATGCCGTGGTCGGCGGCCGTTCGGTCGGCGTGCCGGGCACGTTGCGCCTGCTTGAGGCGGCTCACCGGAACTGGGGCAAGCTCTCCTGGCAGCAGGTGATCGAGCCGGCGGCCCGCCTTGCCGAGGAAGGCTTTGCGATCTCGCCACGCCTCAACGGGCTTCTGACCCAGGAGAAATATCTCCAGAACGATCCCGTGGCGCGAGCCTATTTCTACGAGGCGGACGGCACGCCGAAGACGGTGGGGACGATTCTCAAGAATCCGGCCTTCGCCAAGACTCTCAGGACCATCGCCGACAAAGGCGCCGATGCCTTCTACACGGGCGAGATCGCCCAGGACATCGTGACAACCGTGACGGGCCACGCCACGAATCCCGGCGACATGACCCTGGACGATCTCAAGGGCTACAAGGTCCAGGAGCGAGAGGCCCTTTGCGGGAACTACCGGACCTACCGGATCTGCGGCATGGGTCCGCCGAGCTCCGGGCAAATCGCCGTGCAGCAGATCATGGGTATCCTCGAAACGCAGGATATGGCTTCCATGAAGCCTGGGCCGGATGCGGTGCACTGGATCGCCGAGGCGGGCCGCCTGGCCTATGCCGACCGGGCGCTCTTCGTGGCCGATCCCGCCTTCGTGAACGTACCGGTCAAGGGATTGACCGATCCCGGCTATCTCAAGAGCCGCGCCTCACTGATCGATCCCGCCAAGTCCATGGGCAAGGCGAAGCCCGGCGACCCGCCCTTCCAGAAGACCTTCCTGTGGGGCCCGTCCGAGGGCATCGAGTTCGGCACGAGCCACATGTCCATCGTGGACCGCAATGGCAATGCCGTCTCTATGACGACGACCATCGAGGACGGTTTCGGATCGCGGCTGATGACGAAGAGCGGCTTTCTGCTCAACAACGAGCTGACCGACTTCTCCTTCGCCACGATGGAGGACGACAAACCGATCGCCAATCGCGTCGAGCCCGGCAAGCGCCCCCGCTCCTCCATGGCCCCGACCATCGTGCTCGACGGCAGCGGCAAGCTCTACGCGGTCGTGGGATCGCCGGGCGGAAGCCTGATCATCAACTACGTGGCCAAGACGCTGGTGGGCCTTCTCGACTGGAAGCTCGATCCTCAGGTGGCGGCCGATCTTCCCAATATGGGCAGCCGCAATGGCCCGACGGAGCTCGAGGCCGGAACGGAGGCCGAAGGCTGGAAGGCCGCTCTCGAGACGAAAGGCCACGAGGTCAAGCTGATCGACCAGAATTCGGGCATTCATGCTATCGTGGTGACGCCCGAGGGACTGGTCGGCGGCGCCGACAGCCGCCGCGAAGGCGTTGCCATCGGCAATGACTGATCTTGCCTAGGCGGCCCTGTTCGGATAGGGCCGCTTCCATCATCGAAGAGGATTGCGGGTGTCCATGCGTATCATCGTCGTCGGCAAGGAGGGTCAGGTCGCGCGCGCCCTGGCGGAGCGTGCGCGGGCCCATGGCGCGCAGGCCGTGCTCGTCGGCCGCCCCAAGCTCGATCTTGCCGATCCGTCAGGCATCGAAGACGCCCTGATCGAAACCCGTGGCGACGTGATCGTGAACGCCGCCGCCTACACGGCCGTGGACCAGGCTGAATCGGACCGGGAGCTGGCCGAGGCCATCAACGGCATCGGCGCCGGCGTCGCGGCCGGTGCAGCGACGGCCATGAACGTGCCCATCATTCACCTGTCCACGGATTACGTCTTCGACGGCACGGCCGACCGCCCCTACCGCGAGGACGATCCGGTTTCGCCGCTGGGCGTCTACGGGGCCTCGAAGCTCCTGGGCGAGGAAGCCGTGGCGGCCGAGGCGGAGAACCACGTGATCCTCCGCACCGCCTGGGTCTACAGCCCCTTCGGCAAGAATTTCGTGAAGACCATGCTGCGCCTCGCAGCCGACCGTGACGAACTCGGGGTGGTGGGAGACCAGTACGGATCGCCCACGAGCGCCCACGACATTGCCGACGGCATCTTCGCGGTCAGCCGCAATCTCCTCGAAAGGCCGGAAGACCGAAACCTGCGCGGACTGTTTCACATGACGGGAACGGGCTTCGCGAGCTGGGCGGAATTCGCCACGGAGATCTTCGCCCTGTCCGCACGGTTCGGCGGTCCATCGGCCAAGGTCAGGCCGATCGCAACGGCCGATTATCCGACGCCGGCCCAGCGCCCGGCCAATTCCAGGCTCGATTGCGGCAAGCTGAAGGAGGTCCACGGGGTCGCGCTTCCGCCCTGGCGCTCCTCGCTCGAGCCCTGCGTGAAGCGGCTGATCGAAGAGGCGCGCAAGGAAGTCTTGCGCTGACGGCCGAGAGAGAAGGATATTATGAAACTTTCCGCAGAATAAGACGATTGTTCTTTTAAAAGAACAATCGTAGGATCGTTTCATGACCGAGCCGCAGCCACCCGAGTATCGCCTGGAAACCCGCCTCGTCCACGAGGGCCATCAACGCACGCCCTTCGGCGAGACGTCGGAAGCGCTCTTCCTGACCCAGGGCTTCGTCTACGAGAGCGCGGAAAGCGCCGAGCGACGCTTTTTGAACGAGGAGCCCGGCTACAGCTACAGCCGCTATTCCAACCCCACGGTCGATGCCTTCGAGCAGCGCATCGCCTCTCTCGAAGGCGCCGAGACGGCCCGGGCGACCGCGAGCGGCATGGCCGCCGTTACGGCAGCCATGGTTGGGCAGGTCCAAGCCGGTGACCACGTGGTGGCGGCGCGTGCGCTTTTCGGCTCCTGCCGGTGGGTGGTGGAGGATCTCCTGCCCCGCTTCGGCGTCGGCTGCACCCTCGTCGATGGCGGCGATCTCGACCAATGGCGTGCGGCGGTGCGGCCGGAGACGAAGGCTTTTCTGCTGGAAACGCCGACCAATCCGGGCCTGGATATCATCGACATCGCGGCTGTCGCGGCCATTGCGCACGAGGCCGGCGCGACCCTGACCGTCGACAACGTCTTTGCCACACCCCTCTTCCAGAAGCCCCTCGCTCTCGGGGCCGATTGCGTGGTCTATTCCGCGACCAAGCACATCGACGGACAGGGTCGATGTCTGGGCGGTGTAATCCTGGGCTCGACCGAGTTCATCGAGACCAAGGTGCAGCAGTTCCTGCGTATGACAGGACCTTCCATATCGCCTTTCAATGCCTGGGTGCTCCTGAAAGGCTTGGAGACGCTTCCCCTGCGGGTCGAGAAGCAGACGGCGACCGCCGGCTACCTCGCGGATGCGCTCCATGACCACCCCAAGCTCCAGCGGCTGACCTATCCGGGACGCCCGGATCACCCCCAGGCCGAGCTGATCCGACGGCAGATGAGCGGCGCCTCGACGATGATCGCCTTAGACGTAAAGGGCGGAAAAGCCGGGGCCTTCCGCTTTCTGAACGCCCTCAGGCTCATCCGGATTTCGAACAACCTGGGCGACGCGAAGAGCCTCGTCACCCATCCGGCCACAACCACCCACCAGCGGTTCACCCCGGAGCAGCGGGCGCAGATGAGCATTCCGGACGGCCTGGTGCGCCTGTCCGTCGGGCTGGAGCATCGTGATGACCTGTTGGAAGATCTTACCACTGCCCTTGAGAGCGTCTGACTTCCAACCGGGAGCCGGTCTCGCGCCGGCCTGAACGGAGAAGCAGCCAGCCGCCGACCAGCATGGCCGCACCCCAGACCAGGAAGCCGACGTCCCAGATGATCCATTGCTCCCGGGGCACGGTTTCGTTGACGTGGTGGATGCCGAGGAGCTGATGATTGACGAGACCCTCGACCACGTTGAACAGCCCGAAGCCGATCAGCAGGGTGCCGAAGAGAAGCTTGGTCGACCAGCGGATATGGGTACGCCGCGCCGCCCGCCAGAGAAGCCACAGGCCGACGGCAACGAACATGTAGGTGAGCACGTGGAAGAGACCGTCCCAGAACGTGTTGATCTTCAGGTTCTCGAGGCTGTCGGGCGGGTAGCCCGCATTCGTGACCATGTGGTGCCATTGCAGCAGCTGGTGCAGGACGATGCCGTCGAAGAAGCCACCGAGGCCGAGACCGAAGAAGATACCGGCCGAAACCGGAAAGCCTGCGCTTTCACGTGAAGTCTCACTCTCCATGGCGCATCGAGCCCTCGAGCAGGATCACTGAGGCGGCTGAGCGGGCGCCGAGGGGTTTCTCGTTGCCGCTCCTGGCTGGGACTGCATTCGGTCGAACAATCGCAGGGCCGCGTCGACGCAGACTTGCGTGGATTCGCGATTGCCGCAAACGACCCGAAGTTGGGTATCGCCGTTGCGCAGGAAGAAGTGGGAGCCGTGCGCGTCGCGGCTGTTCCGATCCTCCTCGTCGTCGTCGCGCATGATCGCGCCGCGACGGCGATCCCTGTCGCGGTCCCATCCATCGTGTCTGTCACGCCAGACGCCGCGGCCGGAATCGTCCCGATCCCGCGATATTTCCTGACTCATGGCGCCTGTCGTTGCAAAAACGAGACCGACCGCCAGAAGGAAAGCATGGTTCATCGCAACCTCCACGAATGGATGTGAACAGGTCACGGGTCTCTTGGTTCCTGACGCTCTCCCATAAAGGACGCGTCGCACATCCGTCCCTATTCACTGGACCTGCGGCTAACGCCGTTCCATCCGCACGGTTGTCGAAAGTCAATTCCGCTCTTCCCACATATGGCGATGTTCTACTCCTTTCCCGAAGATCGGCCTCTTGCTGCCGCGCCATCTCTAAGGCTGAGTTCGACCGAACGGACGTGCAGGAAGCGTCGCCATGAAGCCGCCTTTCGAGTCGCGGAACCCTGGCATCGCCTTCACGTTGGCCTCCTGTTCATGCTGCAATGGAGGCGATCATGAGATGCCAGTTCTGTCATCAGGACGTCGAGAACCCCTGCCATAACGTTCAAGAGATGCAGCAGCGCGCGCAAAGCCACGTGGAGCGTTGCGAACATGCTCTCCAGGATCAGAAGGGCATGAAAGCCGGCTCGCAGCGCAGCGATGTTCAAAGAAGCGGATGAGCTCATGTCCGACAAGACCGAGGACCGTGATCGGGGCTTGGCAGAGCGGAGCGTAAACACCAGCATCGTGCCGCCGACCGAGGATAATCCCGGCCATAGGATCCGGAACGACCGCTCCGCACCCGATCGACGCCTGGAGGAGAACGGTCAGCGCGAAGGCCTGGAGAGGACTGAGCGCGATCACGAAGTCCGATAACGACACGAAGCCTGGGAGCATCGCAATGGCACGAAAGGCCCGGATGAGACCATCCTGGAAGAAGGCGAAGAGCCAGAAGAAGGCGTCGGGTTCCCGCAAAGAACGGGTGACCCAGCGCAGCTAACCTCCATGAGGTTCGTCCTGACGGCCCGCCTTGGCGGGCCGTTTCTGCATGTCCCGTCTTTCCGGCTTGCGAGGGCTGGCACGCGACGATGTTTACGCGAATGTACGAAATAACGTATATAGGCGACATTCGTGCCGAATCATTGTTGTGATTTTTCACACATCGGACATTCTGCTCTCCGGTGTAGTGGAAACATAAGCAAACCAGCCGGGAATACTTTCAGGAGGACCTCATGACTGCATCGTCGCTCAGCTTCAAACTTGCCGTTCTCTTCGTCATCGCAGGAATGGCGATGGGAATCGGCATGGCCGCATCCCAGGACCACTCGATCATGCCCGCCCACGCACATCTCAATCTGCTCGGGTGGGTGTCGCTGTTCCTCTTCGGCATTTACTATGAGCGCCGTCCCGCCCTCGACAAGAGCCGGCTGGCCATGATCCAGGTTATTATCTGGTCGCTTGGGACCGTCGTGCTGACCGTCGCCGTCGCCGCTCTCCACCTCGGATACGCGGCTTTCGATCCGGTTGCCGCCATCGCATCGCTGATCGTGCTCGTCGCCATGGTCCTGTTCGCGTATTTCGTCTTCAAGCCGGCGCGCGACATCGCTTCGTCGCCGACGCCTCACCTGACGCCGGCCGAGTGATCGGCAGAGTGCCGGGGGGTACCCGCCGCCTCGGCACTCTGACGGCTCAAGCCGTCTGCCTAACATATGCAGTGATGCTCAACGCTTCTTGTTGAGCGTCTGGCTTGGCGTGACGCCGAAGACGCGGCGATAGGCCATACCGAACTCGCCCACATGCCTGAAACCGCAGGCCAACGCGATCTCCGTCACCGTCACCAGGGCCGGATCGGCCACTCGCAGCGCCTCGTGCGCCCGATGCAGCCGCACGGAGCGCAGGAACATCATCGGCGTGATGTGGCGAAAGTTCTGAAACCCCGTCTGCAGGCTGCGCGCGCTCACCCCCGCCTGCGCGGCGATGTCGGCAAGGGACAGGGCCTCGGCAAAGTGGGCCTCGATATAGGCCTCAGCCCGCCTGACATAGAATGGTACGGCCGCTGCCTGCGGGGCCAGAAGAGCCTCGCTGTATTCATGCCGCTGGGAGAGCAGGAAGCCGGTGAGCAGCTGCTGCTCGAACTGGCGCCAGGCCACCGGCGAGTGCCTGACGAAGGAGTACGGATCGGACAGCTCGGCCTCGGCATAGCTGAGCAGCCGCAGCCAGCTGCGGCCCGCGGCCGTGTCGAGATCGGCCGAGATCTCGAAGTCGACAAAGCCGGGAATGTCGTGACCCAGGAGCTTGGCACAGCATTCGGCAACCTTCAGGCGCTCTGTCATGAAGACTTTGACTTCCGTCGACTGGTCGAATCGTACGATCCGCTGCGGGCCGGACGGGAAAATGACGGCTTGGTCCATCGAGTGAGAGAATGTCCTGTCATTCAAGAGGACCTCTCCCGTTCCCGACGCCGCCATGACGAAGGCCATTCTGTCGTCTGCTTCTTCGGGCTCCAGGATGACGTCAAGCTCACGCCCGATACGCAATTGAAATATTCCGGAGACGCCATGCCCCCGGTATGCGAGCATTCCGTTGGCTCGATCGCCGGCCGCCGCGTTCGCAAACTTCTGCGGAGACACTTGCGCGTTGAGCACATTCTCCAGCTCATCGAGCCGCTTCGTGTGGAAGGTCTGGTCGATGATCAGGCTGGTGGTAGACGCCTGGAGCTGCACAGCCAAGCTCTCGCCTGACGGGTCGGCTGGAACGACAGCAGGCATCTCTGTGCTCATGGGCGAACCCGGCAGAGCGAGCCGTCGGAAGCTTGGTTGAGCCTGTGGCGGATCATCATGAAGGGTATGCCGCGCTGAATACTGTCTATCGGGAAAACCTGCTCATGAAGGCGAATACAAGTCGCGAAACGTTGTTTCTCGGAATCAATGAAAATATTCGCGCGTTCAGCTGCGCGAAGTACTGCACAACAACCTATAGTGGTGCCCCTCAAGTCCATTCGAGCTTGCTGCCGAACACGCCAGATCTCGCAATCTTAGAAGATCACCGGATTGTCCACAAGCAACACCTACGGCCAGAACCTTTGTACCGGTCATGCTCAGGATGGGAGGAAAGCCGGACCCGTGCTTTACTGGCGTGCCACTCCGGGGTTCGCACGGTGCGCTTCGGAAACCGGGCAAGGGGCCTGCCCCTTGCCCGGTTTCGGGACATCGAAGGTGCCTCTGGGGTGAGCCTATGCGATCCGGAGCACCTTAGTGAAGGCTGACCGTCGTCAGGTCGTGCGCCCACGCATTGGCGACAGCCGCGTCGTGGTTGTCGGTGAGCAGGATGGGCTCGCCGCTAGCGGACAGCAAAGCGAAAAGGCGCATGCCGGGCTGGAGCTTCGGCGCCTGCGGGAAGAGCCGCGCGACCTCGTCGGACTCGATCGGCTTCACGTAAGCCATCTGCCCCACGCCCAGGGTCGCCAGCTCGGCCACATCGAGGACCGGCTCGGAATGGTTCTTGATATCGAAGTTCATGGACATCTCCTTGATGCGGATGCCGTCACACCTTGTCCGACGCGATGATGTCGATCTTGCGGACGATCCGTTCCGGCTCGGGCCGGACGAGATCGATCGACAACAGACCGTTGGACAAGTCCGCGCCCATGACCTCCATGCCATCGACAAGGAGGAAGGTACGCTGGAACTGACGGGCGGCGATGCCGCGATGAAGGAAGTGCCTTGTCTTGTCGTCCGACTGGCGCCCACGGATGACGAGCTGGTTCTCCTCCAGGGTCACTTCCAGCTGGTCCCGGGTAAATCCGGCGACGGCCAGGGTGATGCGGAGGCGCTCGGGAGCGTGTTCGGTGCGAGCCAGCCGCTCGATATTGTAGGGCGGATAGCCGTCTCCTGCCGCCTTTGCGACACGGTCGAGCGCCTGCTCGATCTCATCGAAGCCTAACAGGAACGGATGCCCAAAGGGCGACTGACGCGACATGTTCGAAGCCCAAGGTTGGAGGCACTTCGGTGGTTTTGAGCCCGCTCATGCGGCACTCAAGTGGCCCCAGAAGGAGCCGCTGTCGGCAATATGGCGATGGCAGCCGGCCCTATCAAGGCCCTGGCTGCAAGGGCTGCCGGGGGCCGCAAGCGAGGGTTAACGGGACGGGTCAGACCCGCTCGCGCCACCAGGCGACCTGCTCGGCCACGCGCACGGGCGAGGTTCCGCCGAAGCTCGTGCGGGAGCGGACGGAGTTCTCTACGCCCAGAACGTCGTAGATGCCCTGGTGGATCTTGGGTTCGACGGCCTGCATCGCCTCCAGGGGAAGCTCCTCCAGGGTGCAGCCGCGCTTCTCCGCCTCCGAGACGATGCGGCCGGTGATATGGTGTGCATCGCGGAACGGGATGTTGAGGCTGCGCACGAGCCAGTCGGCGAGGTCCGTCGCGGTGGAGAAGCCGGCGCCGGCGACCGCCGCCATGCGCTCCGGAACGGGTTCCAGGTCCTGGATCATGCCAGTCATGGCCGCGAGCACGATCTCGATGGTGTCGGCCGCGTCGAAGAGCGGCTCCTTGTCCTCCTGCGTGTCCTTCGCATAGGCGAGTGGCAGACCCTTCATGACGGTGAGCAGCGACACCAGCGAGCCGACGACGCGGCCGCTCTTACCGCGCACCAGCTCGGCGGCATCCGGATTGCGCTTCTGCGGCATCATGCTGGAGCCTGTGGTCCAGCGGTCCGGGAGCTTCACAAAGCCGAAGGGGGCCGACATCCAGATGATGATCTCTTCCGCGAGCCGCGACAGGTGCATGGCGCAGATCGAGGCCGCCGCCATGAACTCGAGGAGGCTGTCCCGGTCGGACACGGTGTCGAGCGAATTGCGGGTCGGCCCATCGAAGCCGAGCGCCCGGGCGGTCATGTGCCGGTCGATGGGGAAGGATGTTCCGGCGAGCGCACCGGCACCCAGGGGGCACTCGTTCAGGCGCTTGCGGGAATCGCGGAAGCGACTGCGGTCGCGGCCGAACATTTCCACATAGGCCATGAGGTGATGGCCGAAGGTCACCGGCTGGGCGCTCTGGAGATGGGTGAAGCCCGGCATCACGGTGGCTGCATGGGCCTCGGCCTTGTCGAGGAGCGCCCGGATCAGGATGGTGAGCTGCTCGTCCGTCCGGTCATGCGCCTCGCGTACCCAAAGGCGGGTGTCGGTGGCGACTTGGTCGTTGCGGCTGCGGGCTGTATGCAGGCGGGCCGCCGGATCGCCGACGATCTCGCGAAGCCTGCTTTCCACGTTCATGTGGATGTCTTCGAGCGCCGTCGAGAAGGTGAAGGAGCCGGATTCGATCTCGCCCAGGACCCGCTGCAGCCCCTGATGGATCGCGTCCCGATCGCTCTCGGCGATGATCCCCTGTTTCGCCAGCATGGCACTGTGGGCGATGGAGCCCTGGATGTCCTGGGAAGCCAGTCGCTTGTCGAAGCCGATGGAGGCGTTGATCGCTTCCATGAGAGCGCTCGGCGAGGACGAGAACCGCCCGCCCCACATGGTATTGGCACCTGACTTTTTGGCTTCTTCAGACACGGTCGTTCATCCGATCAAGAGGGTCCGGGTGCCTTTGCCACAATTTGCCGTCTCAGGCCACCCTGCCCGGCCATTAAGCATCGTGCGCAATGTTTGCCAGTTTAAAACCAGTTGCTAGACTCGACAGCGCTTGTGTGATTTGCATTCATACTGGCGCAACAACAGGCGCTCTGAGCGCCGTAAGGGAATGGCCAATGAAGCGACTTCCGAAATTCCTCCTATCCGCAGCCATGGTTGCCGCGATGGCGACCTCCTTCTCCGCCGTGCAGGCGGCGACTCCGCCGGACACGCTGGTCCAGGCCTGGCAGAGCGACGACATCATCTCCCTCGACCCCGCCGAGGTGTTCGAGTTCAGCTCGTCCGAGATCATCGGCAACACCTATGAGCGCCTGATCGCCTATGACATCAAGGACGTGTCCAAGATCTACGGGCAGGTCGCCGAGTCCTGGACGATCTCCCCGGACGGCAAGACCTTCACGTTCAAGATCAAGCCGAACCGCAAGTTCGCTTCCGGCAACCCGATCACCGCCGAGGATGTGGTCTACTCCCTCCAGCGCGCCGTGGCGCTCGACAAGTCCCCCGCCTTCATCCTGGGCCAGTTCGGCCTGACGAAGGACGACATGAAGGACAAGATCAAGCAGACCGGCCCGCTTGAGATGACCTTCGAGGTCGACAAGCCTTACGCTCCGACCCTCGTGCTCTACTGCCTCGGCAACTCGGTGGCCTCCATCGTCGACAAGAAGCTGCTGACGCAGAACGAGAAGGACGGCGACTGGGGCTACAACTGGCTGAAGACCAAGTATGCCGGCTCGGGCCCCTACATCATGCGCGACTGGAAGGCCAACGAGGTTCTCGTTCTCGAGCGCAACCCGAACTACGAGCAGAAGACCCCGCTTGCCCGCGTGATCTTCCGCCACATCAAGGAGACCGCAAGCCAGCGCCTGCTCCTCGAGAAGGGCGACGTGGACGTGGCCCGTAACCTGAACCCCGAAGAGATCGCCGCGGTTGCCAAGAACCCGGATATCCAGATCCAGAGCGGTCCGAAGGGCACGGTCTATTATCTCGGCCTGAACCAGAAGAACCCGAACCTGGCCAAGCCGGAAGTCCGCCAGGCTCTGAAGTGGCTCGTCGACTATCAGGCGATCGCCGACACGATCATGAAGAGCAAGGGCGACGTTCATCAGAACTTCCTGCCCAAGGGCTTCCTCGGCGCCGAGACCAACAATCCCTACAAGCTCGACGTCGCCAAGGCGAAGGAGCTTCTCGCCAAGGCCGGCCTGAAGGACGGCTTCACCGTCACCATGGACACCCGCTCCACGGCGGATATCACCGGCATCGCCCAGGCCATGCAGGCGACCTTCGCGCAGGCCGGCATCAAGCTGGAAATCCTGCCGATGGATTCCAAGCAGGCCCTGACCAAGTACCGCGCCCGCCAGCACGACATCTATATCGGCAACTGGGGCTCGGATTATCAGGACCCGAACTCCAACGCCGACACCTTCGCGTCCAACGAGGACAACTCGGACAATGCGAAGGCGAAGCCGCTCGCATGGCGCAATGCCTGGGATCCGGGCCCGCTGACCGCCAAGACCCGCGCCGCCGTGATGGAGCGTGATGCCGAGAAGCGCGCGCAGATGTACAAGGAGCTGCAGAAGGCGGTTCTCGACGACGGCCCGTTCGTGATCTTCCTGCAGCAGACGGAAGTCGCGGCCGTGCGCAAGAACGTGCAGAACTTCATCCTCGGCCCGTCGTTCAGCGACAACGACGTGTCACAGACGAAGAAGAACTGACGCTTCGATGGTTTCAGCAGTCATGAGCCGGGGCGGAGGGCACGTCGGTGCCCTCCGCTCCTTCCTTAAGAAAGTCGCCCAGTTCGTCATCGTCCTGGCGACGACTCTCCTCGGCCTCGTCGCCGTCACCTTCTTCATCGGCCGGGTCGTTCCCATCGACCCCGTCATCGCCATCGTGGGCGACCGGGCACCGGCTCACGTCTACGAACGCGTCCGCCAGGAACTCGGCCTCGACCGGCCCCTGATCGAGCAGTTCGTCATCTATGTGAAGAAGGCCGCCACTGGCGATTTCGGCAATTCCGTTCTCACCACGAACCCGGTGATGACCGATATCATCAACGTGTTCCCGGCGACGCTGGAACTCGCGACGCTCGGCACGATCATCGGCGTCATCGTGGGGATCCCGCTCGGCGTTCTGGCGGCGGTCAAACGGGGCAGCCTCCTCGACCAGTTCGTGCGCGTCCTCGGCCTCGTCGGCTATTCGGTGCCGATCTTCTGGCTCGGCCTGATGGGACTGCTGCTGTTCTACGCGAAACTCGGCTGGGTCGCGGGCCCGGGCCGCATCGACGTGACCTATTCCTATCTTTATACCCCCGTCACCGGAATCGTGCTTCTCGACACGGCCATGCAGGGCCAGTGGGATGCGTTCTGGGACGCCGTCTCGCACGTGCTTCTGCCGGCCTGCCTGCTCGGCTATTTCTCGCTCGCCTATATCAGCCGCATGACGCGTTCCTTCATGCTCAACGAGCTGGCGCAGGAGTACGTGATCGCCGCGCGCGTGAAGGGCCTGTCCGAGCTACGCGTGATCTGGCGCCATGCGCTGCGCAACGCGGCCGTTCCCCTCATCACGGTGATCGCCCTGTCCTATGCCAACCTGCTCGAAGGGTCCGTGCTCACCGAGACGGTCTTCGCGTGGCCGGGGCTCGGCCAGTACATCACCAATTCCCTGCAGAACGCGGACATGAACGCGGTGCTCGGCGGAACCCTCGTGATCGGGACCGTTTTCGTGCTGCTCAACCTCGTGTCCGATCTGCTCTACCGCCTGCTCGATCCGAGGACCCGCTGATGGCCGGCTCTCCCGCTCTCTCCCCCTCGTCGACCGGCTGGCGGGCCTGGCTGCTCTCCCCGGAGCCGCATTCCCGCTGGCAGGCCCGCCTCGGCCGCTTCTATCTCGGCTGGCGCGCCTTCTCCCGCAACCCGCTCGCTGTGATCGGCCTCGGCATCGTCCTGCTGTTGATCCTGGTCGCGCTCTTCGCCGACGTCATCGCCCCCTATTCGCCGGTGGCCGGCGGGGACCTCCGCACGCAGCGCCTGCTGCCGCCGAGCGAGACCTTCTGGCTCGGTACGGACGACCAGGCGCGCGACATCTTCTCGCGCATCGTCTACGGCTCCCGCATCACGCTTTTCGTCGTGGTGCTGGTGGCCCTGATCGCCACGCCCATCGGTCTCCTGGTCGGTACCGTCGCGGGCTATCTCGGAGGCTGGGTCGACACGGTGCTGATGCGCATCACCGACATCTTCCTCGCCTTCCCGCGCCTCGTCCTGGCACTCGCCTTCGTGGCGGCGCTCGGCCCCGGCATCGAGAACGCCATCATCGCCATCGCCATCACCTCGTGGCCGCCTTACGCCCGCATCGCCCGAGCCGAGACCCTGATGGTCCGCAACAGCGATTTCATCGCCTCCGTGAAGCTGCAGGGCGCCTCCACGCCGCGCATCATTCTCGGCCATGTGGTGCCGCTCTGCGTCTCCTCGCTCATCGTGCGCGTGACGCTCGACATGGCAGGCATCATCCTGACCGCCGCGGGCCTCGGCTTCCTCGGCCTCGGCGCGCAGCCGCCGATGCCGGAATGGGGCGCGATGGTCGCCACGGGCCGCAACTATCTCATCGACCAATGGTGGGTCGCCGCCATGCCGGGCATCGCCATCTTCGTGGTGAGTCTCGGCTTCAACCTCTTGGGTGACGGCCTGCGTGACGTTCTCGATCCGAAGGCAGCCAAATGACCAAGCCGCTTCTCGACGTCGAAGACCTGCGCGTCCGCTTTCATCTGCGCACCGGCACCGTGGAAGCGGTGCGCGGCGTCACTTTACAGCTCGGCCGCGAGCGCCTCGGGATCGTGGGCGAGTCCGGCTCCGGCAAGTCGCAGACGGGGCGCGCCATCCTTGGGCTCACCCCGCCCCCGGGCGAGGTCACGGCCAAGCGCCTCGCCTTCGACGGCATCGACCTGCTCACCGCCTCGAAGCGGACGCTGCGCACCCTGCGTGGCGGACGCATCAGCATGGTGATGCAGGACCCGAAATACTCGCTGAACCCGGTCATGACCATCGGCGAGCAGATCATCGAAGCCTATCAGGCCCACGCCAAGGCCGGCCGCGGGGAAGCCCGCGACAAGGCGCTCGCCATGCTGGAAGCGGTGAAGATGCGCGATCCGGCCCGGGTGTTCTCGCTCTACCCGCACGAGGTATCGGGCGGCATGGGGCAGCGCGCCATGATCGCCATGATGCTCGTGACCGATCCCGACCTGCTCATCGCCGACGAGCCGACCTCGGCCCTCGACGTGACCGTGTCGATGGAGGTCCTGCGCATCCTCGACGAACTCGTCACCGAACGCGGCATGGGGCTCATCTTCATCTCGCACGACCTCAAGCTCGTCTCCTCCTTCTGCGACCGGGTGCTGGTGATGTATGCCGGCCGGGTGGTCGAGGAGCTGGAGGCGAAGAACCTGCGCGAGGCGAAGCATCCCTATACGCAGGGGCTCATGCGCTGCCTGCCGACCCTCGCGGACGACGTCCGCCCGCTTCCCACCCTGAACCGCGACCCCGCTTGGGCACTGTGACTTGGGCGCTGTGACAGGTGAAAGATCCGATGCTCGATATTCAGAAACTACAAGTCGTCTTCGGCACCGGCCGCCTCAGGGTCGATGCGGTCAAGGACGTGAGCTTCCATGTGGAGCCCGGCGAGGCCTACGGGCTCGTCGGTGAATCCGGCTCCGGCAAGTCGACGGTGCTGAGAGCCATCTGCGGCCTGGCGCCGATCACGAGCGGGCGCGTCCTCGTCGACGGAGCGGAGGTCACCACGCCGCGCTCAAAGGCGTTCTACCGGACGGTGCAGATGGTCTTCCAGGACCCCTACGCCTCGCTCCATCCGCGCCACACGGTCGACCGCACACTCTCTGAGCCGCTCGCCATTCATGGCGAGAAGGACACGGAGACACGCATCCTCCAGGCTCTGCGCGAGGTGGGCCTCGGCCCCTCCTTCCGCTTCCGCTACCCGCACCAGCTCTCGGGCGGCCAGCGCCAGCGTATCGCCATCGCCCGCGCGCTGATCCTGCGCCCGAAGGTCCTGCTCCTCGACGAGCCGACCTCGGCGCTCGACGCGTCCGTCCAGGCTGAAATCCTCAACCTGCTCGACGACCTGCGCCGTAAGATGGGGCTGACCTATATCCTGGTGAGCCATGACCTCGCCGTCGTGGCGCATCTGTGCGAGCGTCTCCTGGTCATGCGCCACGGCGAGGCCGTCGAGGAAACCACCTCCGCGGCTCTGCGCTCGGGCGCGGCCTCGAACGAGTATACCCAGTCCCTGATCCAGGCGAGCCAGGGCTTTACCCGAAACGCGAAACCGCCGCTCCAGTCTCTGGCTGGGTGAAACCGTTTCTTTCAATCCAACTGTTTGGCACGACACCATGTCCAGCTCCTCCCCGATGCCCGTCTTCGATGGCCATAACGACGTCCTCCTCCGCCTGATGCGCGGCAAGCTCCAGCCGGAGAAGGCTTTTCTGGAGGGCGACAATATCGGGCATCTCGATTGGCCCCGCATGAAGCAGGGCGGCCTCCTGGGCGGGTTCTTCGCCGTCTACGTGCCGTCGGAGAGCGACAGCACCGGCGTCGATGTGGACGCGCTCATGACGCAGTCGCGCTACGACGTGCCCCTGCCGTCGCAACTGGCGCTCGCGCCGAGCCAGCAGGTCACCGTGCACATGGCCTCGATCCTCATCCGCATCGAGCGCGCCTCGAAGGGCGAGGTGAAGATCTGCCGCACGGCCGCCGACATCCGCGAGTGCCTCGACAATGGCCGGCTCGCGGCCATCCTCCACATCGAGGGCGCGGAGGGCATCGACCCCGACCTGCACATGCTGGACGTGCTCTATGAGAGCGGGTTGCGCTCCATCGGCCCGGTCTGGAGCCGCCCCAACATCTTCGGTCACGGCGTGCCGTTCCGCTACCCCTCGACGCCGGATACCGGCCCCGGCCTGACGGATCGCGGCCTCGAGCTGGTGCGCGCCTGCAACCGCCTGAAGATCATGATCGACCTCTCGCACCTCAACGAGAAGGGGTTCTGGGACGTGGCGCGCCTTTCAGATGCGCCGCTCGTCGCCACCCACTCCAATGCGTGGGAGATCTGCCAGCACTCGCGCAACCTGACCGACAAGCAGCTCGCCGCCATCCGCGAGAGCCGCGGCATGGTCGGCGTGAACTTCGCCACCTCGTTCATCCGCCCCGACGGCCAGCGCAACGATGACACGCCGCTGGAGGAGATGATCCGCCACATGGATCACCTGATCGAGCATGTGGGCGTCGACGGCGTCGGCCTCGGGTCCGATTTCGACGGCGCCACCATTCCGGCCGCAATCGGCGACGCGCGCGGCCTGCCCCGCCTCGTCGACGCCATGCGCCGCCACGGCTACGACGAAGCGACCCTGCGCAAGCTCTGCCACGAGAACTGGGTGAACGTCCTGGAGCGCACCTGGGGGCGGTGAGGCTGTTGTCGCATGAGTAACGTTACTCCTCTCCTGAGCCACCACTCCCTGGTCGGGCGGTGGCGCTCGGAAGAAGATGATGGACGCTCAGAATACATTATCTCCGCAGCCCCTGGCGGGATCAGCGTAAGAGGCTGCGACTTCGTTGACGGCGAAGAATATATTATCTCCGACGTCCGTTGGACGGAGAACAGCGTCGAGTTCAAAACTCATATGCCCTCGACAGGACGGAAAGGGCACATCGTTCTGATATTCGTCCAATCGCTTCAAACCGTCACGATGACTTACACGTTCACGGATACGTGCGTCGCACACAAGGTTGATGAACGCTGACCACCTGCCTCTAGGGGCGTCTACGTTCTCACTTACCGTTCCGCTTTCGACGTGAGCGCAAACACGCTCGCGATCCCGCCAACGCCCAGCATCAGCAGCAGACTCACCGCATTGATCGCTGGTGTCGCGCCCTCGCGCATCTGGCCGTACATGGTGATCGGCAGCGGTGCGTCGGAGCCGACCAGCATCAGGGTCGTGTTGAAGTTCTCGAACGACATGAGCAGAGCCACGAGCCCAGCGCCGATGAGCGCGGGGCTCAAGAACGGCAGCGTGACGGTGCGCAGCACGCGAGTGCGGCTGGCGCCGAGGTCGAAGGCCGCCTCTTCCAGCGAACGGTCGAACTTGCGCAGGCGTGCCGCGATGATGAGGGTCGAGATCGTCAGGATGAACGACAGCTGCCCCAGGATCACGAGGGTCAGGCCGGGCCGCAGGAAATCGAGATCCGTCTGAAGCCATTCCTCGAGCCCGTTCGCCAGCCGGGAGAAGAAGGCGAGGATCGAGATGCCGAGCACCACGCCGGGAATGACGAGCGGCCAGAGCATCATCATGGCCAGGAAAGTCTTGCCGCGAAACTCGGCCCGCTCCAGCACCCAGGCGTTGACCGTGCCGAGGAGAACCGCCAGCACGGCCACGGGTACCGCGACCTTGAAGCTGTTGCCGATGCTGTCAAGCCAGATCGGATCCGCCAGCACGCCGGGCTTGCCGAACACGGCGCCCGTGCCGAAGAACCATTCGAGGGTGAAGCCCCGCCAGGGCGGCGACGGGAACGGGCTCGCGTTGAACGCGAAGATCGCCACGATGAGCAGCGGCGCGAACAGGAAGACGTAGAACGCCGCGATGTAGAGTTTCCAGGCGATGGTCGGGCGGTTCATGGTCGTCAGGCCTGTTTCAGGGTGGTGCCGAGGCTCTGGCCGGTGAGGCGCAGGCCCAGCCACACGATGGCCGAGGAGAGCAGCAGGAGCAGCATGCCGAAGGCCGCGCCCTGGGGCCAGTTGAAGCGCGTGATGAACTGCGCGTAGATCTGCTCGGTGAACCACAGGCCGTTCTTGCCGCCGAGCAGCACCGGCGTGGCGAAGTTGCCGACGGTGAGCATGAATACGATGATCGAGCCCGCCACGATGCCGGGCATCGCATGGGGAATGACGATCCGGCGCAGAACCGTCCAGCGGCTGCCGCCGAGATCGAAGCCCGCCTCGACCACGGATTGATCCAGGCTTTCCAGCGCGTTGGCCAGGGGCACGATCATGAACAGCAGGCCGCCATAGACGAGGCCCAGGATCACGGCGCCGTCGTTATAGAGAAGCTCCACGGGCTGGTCTGCGAGGCCGACCGCACGAAGGACATAGGAAATCACGCCCGTCTCGCGCAGAAGCATCATCCAGCCGAGGGTGCGCACGAGTTCCGACACCCAGAACGGCAGGAGACAGAGCAGCAGCAGCATCGCCTTGACGCGCCCCTGCGCCACGCGGGCGATGTAGAGCGCGATGGGAAAGGCGAGCACGAGGGTCAGGGCCGTCACCAGGATCGACATGAAGGCCGTGCGCGCGAAGGTGCGCCAGTAGAGCGGCTCGGTGAAGAACTCGAGGTAATTGCCGAAGCCGAAGGCGTAGACCCGCGGCGCGACGCGCTCGCTGAAGGAGAGGACGAGGATCTCTACGTGCGGCAGCACGATGAGAAGCCCGAGCCACAGGATCGCGGGAGCGACCAGCAGGAAGAACGTGAGGCGCGATGCCTGTTTCGTCATCATGCGGCGAAGACCTTCATGGCATCCGCCGTCCAGCCCACATGGATCGGCGCACCGACCTCGATGCCGGCAAGGGGACCTGCCTGGGGCAGCACGGCACGGACCGGCTGGTCGAAGCCGAGCGTGTCGATGAGTAGGCTCGAATTGGCCCCGTCGAAGAGCACGGCCGAGACCCGTCCCTCGAAGCGGTTCGGGAGGTCGCGCAAAGCCGGCTGGCTCGGCGCCAGGGCGATCGCTTCCGGTCGCACGAAGGCGATAGCCGCCTTCTGCGAGACACGGCCTGACCCTTGAGTCACCATGCCCGATGGCAATTGCAGGGCGACAGTGCCATCGGACGACGACACGATCTCTCCCGGCCAGCGGTTCGTCTCGCCGACGAAGCTCGCCACGAAGGGCGTGGCCGGGTTGTGATAGAGCTCGCGCGGGCTTCCCACCTGCTCGAACTTGCCTTGGTTCATCACGGCGATGCGGTCGGACATGACGAGCGCTTCGGACTGGTCGTGCGTGATGTACACGAAGGTGGTGTTGAAGGTGCCCTGCAGCTGCTTCAGCTCGATCTTCATGTGCTCGCGCAGCTTCAGGTCGAGGGCGCCGAGAGGCTCGTCGAGGAGCACGAGGGTCGGCTCCAGCACGAGGCAGCGGGCAATGGCCACGCGCTGCCGCTGGCCGCCGGACAAAGCCATCACGCGACGCTCGCCGAAACCTTTCAGGCCGACGCGCTCCAGCATGCGCTCCGCGCGCTCCTGCGCATCCTCACGGGGCACGCCGCGGCAGGAGAGCCCATAGGCCACGTTCTCGCCCACACTCATCATGGGAAAGAGCGCGAGGCTCTGAAACACCATGTTGACCGGGCGTTTGTTGGCCGGAACGCCGATCATCGAGCGCCCACGAATGCGGATGTCGCCGGAGGTCGGATGCTCGAACCCCGCGATCATGCGCATCAGGGTGGTCTTGCCGCAGCCGGAGGGACCAAGGATCGAAAAGAACTCACCGGGAGCGACGCTGAACGTCACGTCGTCGACGGCCGCATGGCTACCGAAACGCTTCGTGACGTTGACGATATCGAGATCAGTTGAAGGGGCCATAACGCTGCTACGTGAGAAAGATCATTCCCGCGGCACGCGCACCGTGCGGATTCGAACGGCGCTGCTTGAAACGGGCACCGGATCCCAAATGGACAATCCACTTCGGATCCGATGCCTGCCGGGGATGGTGATAGACAAGCGCATCATGCGGAATGTGAACCCGGATTTCACGAACGCTGCCTTCTGGGGCAGCCGAACGATATGCGCTTAAGGAATTGAGCATCGGACCCGAAAGCGGGTCCGATGCTCTCGGACGGGCTTTTTACGAACCGGCCTTCAGACGATCGAGAACCTTGCCCTCGATCTCCTCGATGCCGGCCGGCACGGCCGGATACCACTTGATGTTGTCGATGGCGGCCTTCGGGAAGCTTTCGGCGAATTGATCCTTCAGCTTGCCCTGCATGAGCTTGTCGGCGCCGTTCGAAGCCGTGAAGTTGCCCGCGGAGGCCGCGACTTTCGCGGCGATCTCGGGCTTCATGTTGAAGTTGATCCACTTATAGGCGGCATCGTCATTGCGGCCCTTGGCGGGGATCGCGAAGGTGTCGACCCAGCCCAGCGCGCCCGATTTCGGAGCGATGAACTTGATGTCGGGGTTCTCGGAATTGAGCTTCCAGCCGCCCGTGTCCCAGGCCATGGCCGCCACCACTTCGCCGGAGCGCAGGGCGTTGAGGAGCTGGTCCTTGCCGTCCCAGAAGAACTTCACGTTCTTCTTGCACTCGGCGAGCTTGGCCCCGACCTTGTCCATCATGGCCGCATAAGCCTTGGCGTCGCCATAGGATGCGAAGGGATCCATGCCGTTGGCGAAGGCGAAGGCGATGAGCGCGGGACGCTTGGCGCGGAAGCTGGTCTTGCCGGCAAGGGCGGCATCGCAGAGATCGTTGTAATCGGCGACCTTCGGGGCCGCCTTGGTGTTCACGATCAGGCCGTCGGTACCCCAGATATGGGGAACGCCGTAGACCTTGCCGCCGACCGTGGTGTTCTTCTTGGTCGCTTCCAGCATCGAGGCGATGAACTGATCGGACTTGAGCTTCGAGAGGTCGAGCGGCTTGTAGATGCCGAACTCCGCCTGCGGGCCGGCGATGCGGTCCTGGCTCGGCTGGACGAGGTCGAAGCCTGTGCCCTGTGTGGCGCGCAGCTTGGAGATCATTTCCTCGTTGTTCGAGAGGGTCACCTCGACCTCGATCCCGGTCTCTTTCGTGAACTGGTCGATCACATCCTTCGGTGCGTAATCGGCCCAGGTCAGAAGCCGCAGCTTCTCGGCGGCCTGCGCCGTACCGACGACCATGAGAGCGGCGAGAGCCGTAGCCAGCTTCAGGCTGGCGCGTTTGGTCAACATCTTCATCCTCCAGTGTGGCTGGGCTTTTTACCCATGTTCCCCAGTTGCAAAACTATATGACAGTTGAACGACGCGCTAGGGGGTCCGAAGCCGGCTTACTAACCTTCCTGAATGGCTGACAGCCCTCCCCTGCCCCGCTATGGATAGGCTTCCCCTGATGGAGCTCTCGCAATGCGCACCTTCTACCCCGAAATAGAACCCTACGATCACGGCATGCTCGACGTCGGCGACGGTCACCGGGTCTATTGGGAAATGTGCGGCAACCCGCAGGGAAAACCCGTTGTTTTCCTTCATGGCGGCCCGGGCGGCGGCTGCACGCCGACCCAGCGCCGGCTGTTCGATCCGGACAAGTACCACATCCTGCTCTTCGACCAGCGCGGCTGCGGGCGCTCGACGCCCTATGCGAGCCTCGAGGCCAACACCACTTGGCATCTCGTGGCCGATATCGAGCGCCTGCGCGCGTTAATGGGTGTGGACAAGTGGATGGTGTTCGGCGGCTCCTGGGGTTCGACACTCGCCCTTGCCTATGCGGAAACGCATCCGGAGCGCGTGACCGAACTGGTGCTGCGCGGGATCTTCACCCTCCGCCGCCCGGAGCTGCTCTGGTACTATCAGGAGGGCGCCTCCTGGATCTTCCCGGACAAGTGGGAGGGCTTTCTCGCGCCGATCCCCGAGGAGGAGCGCGGCGACCTGATGGCGGCTTACCGCAGGCGCCTGATCGATTCCGACCCGGCCGTCAGGGCGAAGGCAGCCCGGGCCTGGAGCCTCTGGGAGGGCGAGACGATCACGCTCCTGCACAACCAGGACTACAGCGACCAGTTCGGCGACGAGCATTACGCCATCGCCTTCGCCCGGATCGAGAACCACTATTTTGTCAATGAGGGCTGGTTCGAGGACGGGCAGCTCATCCGCGACGCCCATCGCCTGAAAAACATCCCGGGCGTGATCATCCAGGGCCGCTACGACATCGCCACCCCGGCCAAGACCGCCTGGGAGCTGCACAAGGCCTGGCCCGAGGCGAAGTTCATCATGGTGCCGGATGCGGGCCACGCGGTAAGCGAGCCGGGAATCACCCATCACCTCATCGAGGCGACGGATGCCTTTGCGGGATAAGGATGTCTGATCAAGCTGTCATCCCGGATCCAAGCATGAGCTTGGATCCGGGATCGCATTACGAGAATGGCGCAGAAATACCTCTCCCTCAATGAGAGAGAGCCACCGGTATCTCCTGTGCACGATCCCGGATCTGCGCTGCGCTTCGTCCGGGATGACGATCGTAAGAGTTACTTCGCGGTCCAGCCGCCATCCATCGAGATATTCGCGCCGGAGATCTGGCTTGCCGCGTCCGAGCACAGGAACACGGCGAGCGCCGCCACCTGGTCGACGGTCACGAATTGCTTTGTGGGCTGCGCCTCCAGGAGCACGTCGTTGATCACCTGCTCCTTGGTCAGCCCGCGCGCCTTCATGGTATCGGGGATCTGCTTTTCCACGAGCGGTGTCCAGACATAGCCGGGGCTGATGCAATTGACCGTGATGCCGTCGGTCGCCACCTCAAGCGCCACCGTCTTGGTGAGGCCCGCGATGCCGTGCTTGGCCGCCACATAGGCCGATTTGAACGGCGAGGCGACCAGCGAATGGGCCGAGGCGGTGTTGATGATGCGGCCCCATTTGCGCGCCTTCATGCCCGGCACCGCCGCGCGGATCGCGTGGAAGGCGGACGACAGGTTGATGGCGATGATCTGGTCCCATTTCTCGACCGGGAAATTCTCCACCGGCGAGACAAACTGGATGCCCGCATTGTTGACCAGGACGTCGACGCTGCCGAAGGTGCGCTCGGCGAGGCGGATCATCTCCTCGATCTCGTGCGGCTTCGACATGTCGGCCGGTGAATAGATCGCCTTGACGCCGAACTCGCTCTCGATGCCCGCGCGCGTCTTCTCGATCTCGCCCGCGTCGCCGAAGCCGTTGATGACCACATTGGCCCCTTCCTTAGCGAGAGCTCGCGCGATGGCGAGGCCGATGCCGCTGGTCGAGCCTGTCACGACAGCTGTCTTGGATGTCAAAGTCATGATCTACTCCGCTTAAGCCTGGGCTCCAGGCATGAGATGGGATGGCATAACACGAAGAACGGGACGAGGTTGAGTCTAGCAAAAAGGCGCATGGAAGGCTGACCCTCGGGCAAGCCCCCTCACCTGCTCCGGATGCATGGCCCGCTGGCTCCGGGACCCGTTGCCGGATCGGCGGCAATATGAGATGCGGGCATGAGGCCCTTCCGGTTCGTCAACAGGGGTGCATCGTGCCGACACCGAAAATCCTTCCCTGCGGCGACAGCGCCGTCACCGTCGAGTTCGGTGCCACGATCGACCCGGACATCAACGGGATGGTCCTCGCGCTGGACGACATCGTCCGCAGCCGCGCCCCGACGGGCCTGATCGAGACGGTGCCGACTTATCGCTCGCTCACGATCCAGTTCGATCCGGTGGCCACCGATTACGACGCGCTGGTCGCCCTCCTGGAAGCGGAAACGCAGAACCTGCCGCCCCGCAACGCCGTCGGTCGGCGCTGGCGCGTGCCGGTCGTCTATGGCGGCGAATACGGCATCGACCTCGAAGAGGTGGCAAGCCTGCACGGCCTGACACCGAACCAGGTGATCGACATCCATTCCTCGGCCGTCTACCGCATCTACATGATCGGCTTCCTGCCGGGCTTCACCTATCTCGGTGGGCTCGACAAGCGGATCGCCACGTCCCGACGGCTTCACCCCCGGGCGAAGATCCCGGCCGGCACGATCATGATCGGCGGCGAGCAGGCGGGCATCGCCCCCATGGACATGCCGAGCGGCTGGCACAATCTCGGGCTGACGCCGGTTCGGCCCTATGCGCCGGGGCGCGACCCGGTCTTCCTGTTCGCGGCCGGCGACGAAATCGTCTTCGAGCCGGTCGAAGCCTCGCGGTGGGAGGCGCTGGAAAAGGCCGCGCTTGCCGGCGAGCCCGTGGCCGAGGAGGTACGCCCATGACCGATCTCGTGGTGAAATCCTGCGGCCCGATGACCTCCCTGCAGGATCGCGGACGCATCGGCTACCAGGGCTTCGGCGTCTCGCCCTCGGGCGCCATGGACCGCCGCGCCCTGGCGATGGCCAATGCGCTCGTCGGCAACCCGCCCGAGACGGCCGCCATCGAGTTCGTGAATCTCGGCGGTGCCTTCACGTGCGAGGGCGGCGACCTTCATGTGGCGCTCGTCGGCGCCGGATGCTCCGCCAGCATCGACGGAACGCCGGTGGCGCCGCAGACCTCCGCAATCCTCAAGGAAGGCCAGGTCCTGGAGGTGGGACATCTGCGGACCGGCACTTTTGCCTATCTTGCCGTTGCGGGAGGTTTTGCGGTCGCGCCGGAACTGGGAAGCCTGTCGTTCCACCTGCGCTCCCGGCTGGGGGGCCTGAAAGGCGCTCCGCTGAAGGCGGGAGACCGCCTTCCTGGCCGGCCGGAGGCGCAGGACCGGGAGCCGATGCAACTGACCGCCGATATCCTGGAGGAGAGCGGCCCGATCCGCGTGATGCTGGGCCCGCAGGACGATTACTTCACGCCGGAAACGATCCGCGCGTTCCTGGAGAGCGCGTTCACCATCAGCCAGCAGGCCGACCGCATGGGCTTCCAGCTCACCGGCCCGCGCCTGGAACACGCCAAGGGCTTCAACATCGTGTCGGACGGGATCGTGGACGGCCATATCCAGGTGCCGGGCAGCGGCCAGCCCATCGTGCTGATGCGCGACCGGCAGACGGCGGGTGGCTATCCCAAGATCGCCACCGTGATCAGCGCCGATCTCGCCCGCTTGGCTCAGATGCGTCCGGGCACGGAGGTGCGTTTCCGGGCCGTGGAACGGGACGAGGCCCTGGCCGCCGCGCACCGACTGAAGGACTGGATGGCCTCCCTACCCTCGAGCCTCGCGCCCGTCCGCTTCGCGCTCACGACGGAGCATCTTCTGAGCCGCAACCTGATCGGCGGCACGGTCGACGCGCTCGCTCCCGCGCCGGCTGAGCATCACGATTAAACGAAAAGGGCGCCGAACCAGCGGCGCCCCTTTCCTGCTTATTTCGCCTGCGACTTCGTCTTGACGCCGCTCTCCTGGCTGCGGTCCGGCGCCCCTGCGGCCTTGGCCTCGCGGCGACGCGCATGCAGGATCCATTCGGTGTAGCCGTTGGGCTGCTCGGCGCCCTTGAAGACCAGGTCGCAGGCGGCATTCCAGGCCGGGCCTTCGAATTTGGGCGCCATGGGACGATAGACGGGATCGCCCGCGTTCTGCCGGTCCACCACGGCCGCCATGCGGCGCAGGGTTTCCATGACCTGGTCCTTCGACACGATGCCATGGCGCAGCCAGTTGGCGAGGTGCTGACTCGAGATTCGCAGAGTCGCGCGATCCTCCATCAGCCCCACATCGTGGATATCCGGCACCTTGGAGCAGCCGACGCCCTGGTCGATCCAGCGCACCACATAGCCCAGGATACCCTGGCAGTTGTTGTCGAGCTCCTGCTGCACCGCGTCCGGCGCCCAGTTGGACTGGGAGACCGGAATGGTCAGGATGTCGGAGAGCTTGGCGCGCGGACGCGCTTTCAGCTCCTCCTGGCGGACGGGAACGTCGATCTGGTGGTAATGCAGCGCATGGAGCGTGGCGGCCGTGGGCGACGGCACCCAGGCGGTGCTGGCGCCGGCCTGCGGATGGCCGATCTTCTGCGCCAGCATGTCGGCCATCTTGTCCGGCGCCGCCCACATGCCCTTGCCGATCTGCGCCTTGCCGGGCAGGCCGCAGAGAAGCCCCACATCCACGTTGTTGTCCTCGTAGGCCTTGATCCATGCAGTCGACTTCATGTCGTTCTTGCGGATCATGGGGCCGGCTTCCATCGAGGTATGGATCTCGTCGCCGGTGCGGTCGAGGAAGCCCGTGTTGATGAACACGATGCGCTCCGCCGCCGCCCTGATGCAGGCCTTGAGGTTGACGGTGGTGCGCCGCTCCTCGTCCATGATGCCCATCTTCAGCGTATTGCGGGCAAGACCCAGCATGTCCTCGACGGCCGCGAAGAGATCGTTGGCGAAGGCCACCTCGTCGGGCCCGTGCATCTTGGGCTTCACGATATAGACCGAGCCCGCGCGGCTGTTGCGCAGCGGACCGGTGCCCTTGAGGTCGTGGATGGCGATCAGCGAGGTGACGGCGGCATCGAGGATGGTCTCGGGGATCTCCTCGCCCGCCTCGTCCAGCACCGCATCGGTGAACATGTGGTGGCCGACATTGCGCACCAGCATGAGGCTGCGCCCATGCAGGCGCAGTTCCCCGCTGCTCGGCATGGTGTACACGCGATCAGGGTTGAGACGGCGCTCGACGGTCTTGCCGCCCTTCTCGAAGCTCTCGACGAGGTCGCCCTTCATGAGCCCAAGCCAGGTGCGGTAGACTTGGACCTTGTCCTCGGCGTCCACGGCCGCGACGGAATCCTCCAGGTCCATGATGGTGGAGACGGCCGATTCCATCACCACGTCCGCGATCCCGGCCGGATCCTCGGCGCCGATCGGGTGCGAGCGGTCGATGCGGATATCGAGATGCAGGTTGTTGTGGCGCAGGAGCACGGAGGACGGGCTGGCCGCATCGCCCTGGTAGCCGACGAACTGGGTCGGGTCGATCAGGCCGGTTTCGGTGCCGTCCTGCAGGGTGACGATGAGAGCTCCGTCCCTGTCCGCATAGCTGGCCGCGTCCCGATGGCTGCCGCCGGCGAGCGGTGCTGCCCGATCCAGCACCTCGCGGGCGCGCTCGACGACCTTGGCGCCGCGTTCCTTGTTGTAGCCGCCCGACCGGGTGGCGCCGTCGTCCTCGGGGATCGCATCGGTGCCGTAGAGGGCATCGTAGAGGCTGCCCCAGCGGGCATTGGCGGCATTGAGCGCATAGCGGGCATTGGAGACCGGGACCACGAGCTGGGGACCGGCGATGCGGGCGATCTCGTCGTCCATGTGATGCGTCTGAACCGAGAAATCCTCCGGCTCGGGCAGCACATAGCCGATATCGCGCAGGAAGCGCTCATAATCCGCCTGATCGAAGGCCTTCCCGGCCCGGCTGCGGTGATACTCGTCGATCTGCCCCTGGATCTTGTCGCGGACGGCGAGCAGCTCGCGGTCTCGGGGCGCGAAATCCCGGACGAGCCCGGCCAGGCCGGCCCAGAAGGCGGAACTCGATACTCCCGTGCCCGCGAGCGCTTCCCGTTCGATGAAATCGTGAAGAACCGGTGCAACCTGGAGGCCGTTCGTCTGGACGCGCGTCGTCATCGTTCCCGCTTTCGGTGCTAAAGGGCTTTGCCTTAGCTTAAGGCACTGCGACTAAAAATGAAGATCGACGTCGTTTCCATCAGAAAAAGGACGAACGATCAGCCTAAAGACAATGCTTTGGGAGTATATTCAGCTCTCCGGCCAGGATCAGGCAACAAAAAAGCCGCCAGAAGGCGGCTCTTTTTGAGGGATTTGGTGGAGCCAGGCGGGATCGAACCGCCGACCTCTTGCATGCCATGCAAGCGCTCTCCCAGCTGAGCTATGGCCCCATTTTCGGCCGCGGCGCTTGGGGTCCGCAGCGGTCTCTGGCGAAGCAGAGGCGTCTCTATAGTCGCCTCCGATCCGAGGTTCAAGCCTCTTCGTCGTCTTCCAGATCGCTGTCGATCAGGTCGGACACGTCGTCGTCGCCCTCTTCCTCGTCCTCGAGGAAGGTATCGTCGTCGGCCACGTCGTCAGCCACGTCGATATCGTCGTCGACCGGGATATCCTTCTCGTTCTCGCCGGCCTCGACCTCGTCGAGGGAGACCATCTCGGGCCCGGTCGATTCGAGCTCGGTCTCGTCGTCGTCAGGGGCGGCGGCGGCGCGGGCGGCCACGGGGGCGGCGACGCGGCTCATGGCGACGGCCTGGAAGACGGTGCCGCATTTCGGGCAGACCGCCGGGTCCTTGTTGAGATCGTAGAATTTCGCGCCGCAGCTCATGCACTGGCGCTTCAAGCCGAGTTCCGGTTTGGCCACGGTGATTGCCTTGATTACGTGTGAAAGGTTGGGAACGCTCCGTTAGTCATGAGGGAATGGCTTGTCAAATAGGAAATTGCAAGAGCAGGCGAAGGCTCGTGTCAGCTTGCGCGTGACGGCGGGAACCCTCCGTGTTAGGAGCCCGGCCGGACAAGGAGCTCGAGGAACCCGAAAATGTCGCATGCGCACGGAACGCCGTCCCCTGTAGCCAGCAGGTCCGGAACACCCCTGAAGGGGCGCATCCGCGTGCCCGGCGACAAGTCGATTTCCCATCGTTCCATGATCTTCGGGCTTCTCTCCATCGGCGAAACACGGGTCGAAGGTCTTCTCGAGGGCGACGACGTGCTGCGCACCGCCGAGGCCTGCCGGGCGCTCGGCGCCACCATCACCCGCGAGGCGCCCGGCCGGTGGCGGATCGTCGGCGCGGGTATCGGGGGCTTAGTGGAACCCAAGGACGTGCTCGATTTCGGCAATGCCGGCACCGGGTCGCGCCTCATGATGGGCGTGGCCGGAAGCCACCCGATCACCAGCACCTTCGACGGCGACGCCTCCCTGCGCAAGCGCCCCATGCGTCGGATCCTCGATCCACTGACGAAAATGGGCGTGACCGTGGTCAGCGAGGCCGAGGGCGGGCGTGTGCCTCTCACCCTGCGCGGCCCGAAGGAGACGATCCCGATCACTTATGAGACCCCGGCAGCCTCGGCCCAGATCAAGTCGGCGATCCTGCTCGCCGGCCTCAACTCCCCCGGCAGAACCACGGTGATCGAGCGCGAAGCCACCCGCGATCACACGGAGCGGATGCTGCGCCATTTCGGGGCGAGCGTCGAGGTCGTGCCGCACGGGGCGGACGGCCGCGCCATCACGCTCCAGGGGCAGCCTGAGCTGCGCGGCACCGATATCGTCGTGCCGACGGACCCCTCCTCGGCGGCCTTCCCCCTGGTGGCGGCGCTGATCACCCCCGGGTCGGACGTGGTCATCGAGGGCGTGATGATGAACCCCCTGCGCACCGGCCTCATCACCACGCTGATCGAGATGGGCGCCTCCATCGAGCGCCTGAACGAGCGGGACGAGGGCGGCGAGACGGTCGCCGACCTGCGCGTCCGTCACAGTCGCCTGACCGGCGTCACGGTGCCCCATGCCCGGGCGCCGTCGATGATTGACGAGTACCCGATTCTGGCCGTTGCGGCCTCCTTCGCCGAGGGCACGACCCGGATGCAGGGGCTCCATGAGCTGCGCGTGAAGGAATCCGACCGCCTCGCGGCCGTCGCCGCGGGTCTCGCGGAGGCCGGCGTCGCGCACGAGATCGAAGGCGACGACCTGCTCGTCCATGGCTCGAACGGCAAGGTTCGCGGCGGCGGCAACCCGGTCGCCACCCATCTCGACCATCGCATCGCCATGGCGTTCCTGGTCATGGGCCTGGCGACCGACCAGCCGATGACGGTCGATGACGGCGCCATGATCGCCACGAGCTTCCCGTCCTTCATCCCGCTCATGCGCGAGCTCGGCGCCACGATCCAGGATTGAGCCGCCCATGATCATCGCCATCGACGGACCTGCCGCCTCGGGCAAGGGAACCCTGGGCAAGCGCCTGGCCGAGCATTTCGGCTTCGCTCACCTCGACACGGGACTGCTCTATCGGGCCGTCGCCCGCGTGCTGATGGACCGGGACATTCCTCTCACGGACCGGGATGCCGCCGCGCAAGCGGCGCTGGACCTGGACGTCAGCCACCTCGAAGACGATTCCCGCCTGCGCGGCGCCGCCATGGGCGAGGCCGCATCCGTAGTCTCGGCCTATCAGCCGGTCCGGGATGCGCTCCTCGCCTTCCAGCGCCAGTTCGGCGCCCAGGAACCCGGCGCGGTGCTCGACGGGCGGGACATCGGAACGGTGGTCTGCCCCGATGCCGAGGTGAAGCTCTTCATCACGGCAGCCCCCGAGGAACGGGCCCGGCGGCGCTATCGGGAACTGCTGAGCCGGGGCGAGCAGGCGGAGTACGAGACCATCCTGGTGGATATCCGCCGCCGCGACGAGCGCGACATGAGCCGCAGCACCGCGCCGCTGAAGGCCGCCGCCGACGCCATGACCCTCGACACGACACACCTGGATGCCGACGGCGCCTTCCAGGCGGCGCTCGACCTCGTGGAACGCAGGCGGTTCGCGAAGGCCGATCGATAAATCGCAGCTTACTCCCACGTCAGAGACGATCCTTGCGCCCAGGAGCCGAAGCCCCGCGCTGCCATGCCTGTGGCCGCCCCTGGTCCCGGTGTGTCCTTGCCTTAGTTTCAGAAGCTGGCACACTCGCCTGACCAATCCGGCTCCCGACAAGGAGACACCGATGGTTCGTTCCGGCTTCATCCGCTTGGCCGCGGGCCTTGCCTGCCTCATGGGGCTCTTCGCAACCCACGCCCAGGCCCAGCCCGAGACGGAGGTCGACCTCGCCCTCGTGCTGGCCGTCGACATCTCCTTCTCCATGGATACGGACGAGCAGGCCCTGCAGCGGGAGGGCTTCGCCCAGGCCTTTCGCTCCAAGCTCGTTCACGACGCGATCCGCGGCGGGATGCTGGGCCGGATCGCCGTGACCTACATGGAATGGGCGGGCTCGCCCGACCAGAAGGTCATCGTCCCTTGGACCATCCTCGACAATTCCGAGAGCCTGATGGCCTTCGCGGACAAGATCTCCTCGACGCCCTTGCGCCGTGCACAGCGGACCTCGATCTCCAGCGCCATTGACTTTAGCGTGAAGCTTCTCGATGACAGCGGCCTCAACGCGGCCCGGCGCGTCATCGACGTTTCGGGCGACGGGCCCAACAACCAAGGACGGCTCGTGGTCGAAGCGCGCGATGCGGCCGTGGCCAAGGGCATCATCATCAACGGCCTGCCGATCATGCTGCGCCAGCCCGGCTACCTCGACATCCCGGATCTCGACATCTATTACAGGGACTGCGTCATCGGCGGCCAGGGCGCGTTCACGGTACCAGCCCGCGAACGCGATCAGTTCATCGAGGCGATCAAGACCAAGATCCTGCTGGAAGTTGCCAATCTGATGCCCGGGCAGTTCTTGATCAACCGCATTCAGTCCCCTCCGCGCACCAACTGCATGGCCGGCGAGATGCAGTGGCGTGACCGCTGGAGCAATTGAGCTGTTCCTCCCATGAAGCAATTGACGTTGGCGCTCGTGGCTCACGATGCCAAGAAGGCCGACATGGCCGAATTCGTGGCCAAGTACGAGAACGACCTCCGGCCCTTCGCCCTCTTCGCCACCGGCACGACCGGAGGGCGCGTGATGGAGCGCTGCCCGTCCTTGTCCGTCACACGCCTGAAGAGCGGACCGCTCGGCGGCGACCAGCAGATCGGCGCGATGATCGCGGACGGAAAGATCGACGCGCTCTTCTTCTTCGTCGATCCGCTCTCGCCCCATCCGCACGACGTGGACGTGAAGGCGCTGATGCGCCTCGCCCTCGTCTACAACATCCCCATGGCGCTCAATCCCGCCACGGCGGAGCGGTTGATCGAGTCGTTCAGAAAGTAAGTCCCAGACGACTTCACAATGCAGCGACATCATCAGCGATAGATCATCCGCTCTGCGCTTTTCCCGTTCATCGTGAGACGCACGCGGGATCGGACGCTGAACAAGCCCATCCATCAAAAATTGAGAAACCCTGCCGTTGCGGGAGGCAACAAAGCTTGGCGCAAAGCCACTAAATGCAAGATCGATACGGTCTTACCGCCGAAACGATATAAGAATTTATAGATTTCTATATATTCAGATATTATGGAAAGATTTTTCATCAAAGGCATACATCCTTCAATACTGTAATTTTTCCATCAATACATCAAATATTAAGTGCTATACGCATAGAATTGATCTACGTTAAGCTTGCAGAGAATGAAATGGGGCTTAGACTCGACGTGCTGTATCCAAACAGCAAGAGGAGACGAGCTATGAAGAAAGCTCTAGCTACAGCTGCGGCCTTGTCCCTAATCATCGTCACTGCGAGCGGCGCTTGGGCACAAGGCAATAAAACGGGATTTTCTTCAGACACGGGGCAGGGAAACCTGAACAACGAGAACTACAAAGATAATCCGGGCTCGGTTGAAGTATCAGGCCCCAAAGGTCAGATCGACAAAGGCAACACGGATTGCAACAACTGCACAAGCAGTGGTCCAGGCAACGGCAACAATCGTTGAGCAACAGAGAGCCGGAGTAACCTCCGGCTCTTCCTCCAGCAGGGGCTATTTTCTTCGATGTAATGTATGCCGCGTCGGCGGTGCCGTGAGCGGGTCCTCCGGCCAGGGGTGCTTGGGGTATTGCCCGCGCATGTCGGCCCGCACCGCCGCCCAGGAGCCGCGCCAGAAGCCCGGCAGGTCGCGGGTGATCTGGATCGGGCGATGAGCCGGCGAAAGGAGGTGCAGGATGAGCGGCACGCGTCCCGCCGCGATGGTAGGATGCTTGTCGAGCCCGAACAATTCCTGCACGCGCACAGCGAGAACGGGCCCCTCCTCCGCACCGTAATCGACAGGGATCTGCGATCCGGTCGGCACCTCGATATGGGTAGGCGCCTCCGCATCGAGGCGCCGCTGCAGGTTCCAGGGCAGAAGACCGCGCAGGGCCTCGCTCAGCAGGTCGGAGCCGATATCGTTGAGACCGGCCTTTCCAACAAGATGCGGCGCCAGCCAGTCCTCGGCGCTGCGGCTCAAGGCGTCGTCGGATAGGTCCGGCCATTCCTCGCCTTCGGCCTGGCGCAGGAACATCACGCGCTCGCGCCACTGGGCTAGTGCCTTCGACCAAGGCAAGGGGTCGATCCCCAGGGAGACCAAACCTTCGGCAAGCGCCCGCGCCGCCTCTTCCGTCGCCGGAACCTTCAACGGGCGCTCGTTCAGGAGCAGGGCCCCGAGACGCCTGATGCCCCGCGCCCGCAGGGCCTTGGCCTGCCGGTCGAAAGCGACCTCGTCACGCTGCTCGATCGCCTCTGCGAACAGGCTCTCGACCTCGTCTCGCCCGATTGCGGCCGCTGCCAGAACGCGCGCCGAGGCGGCGGCGCCGGCGATCTCGGCGATGGCGAGATAAGGCTCCCTGGCCAGCCGCTCATGCGCTTCGAGCACGGCGCCGCGCCCATTGGCCATGAGGTATTCGCCCGTCCTGCCGCGCGCCTTCGCGATCCGGTCCGGATACGCCAGCGTCAACAGCGCGCCGATGGAGTGCGGCTCGCCTGCCCTGGAGCCGTTGCTGCCCCTGGCCCAGCCCTCCGCCATGAGCCGCATGTCCTGCGCCCGGCCCGAGCGGTCCCGGCGGAAGCGATCAACGCGGTCGGCGAGGTCCACCGCATCGCCTCCCAGCCCGCGCTCGACGAGAACGGCCGCGACATCCGCGGCATCGCGTGCCTGCCCGATCGCGCCCGCAGCCAGAACCATCCGAGCGAGACGCGGCGGCAGAGGCAGGTCGCGCAGGCGGCGGCCCATCTCCGTGATGCGCCCCTCCGCATCGAGAGCGCCGAGCTGCTGCAGCAGCGCTCTCGCCTCCTTTAAGCCGGGCGCAGGCGGCGGGTCGAGGAAGGCGAGCGACGTGGGATCCGTGACGCCCCAGGTGGCGCAATCGAGCAACAACGGCGCGAGATCCGCCGACAGAATTTCCGGCCGTCCGAACGGCTCGAGCGCACCTGTTGCAGCCTCCTCCCAGAGCCGGTAGCACACACCGGGCTCCGTGCGGCCGGCGCGTCCCCGGCGCTGGTCGGCGGCCGCACGGGAAACGCGAACGGTTTCGAGGCGCGTGAGACCGATATTCGGCTCGTAGACGGGCACCCGGGCGAGGCCTGAATCGATGACGACGCGAACACCCTCAATGGTGAGTGACGTCTCGGCGATGGAGGTGGCGAGCACCACCTTGCGACGGCCGGGTTTCGCGGGACTGACCGCGAGGTCCTGCTCGCCCCGCTCCAGCGCGCCATAGAGCGGCGCGATGTCGACCGCGGGATCCGTGACGCGCTCGCGCAAAAAAGTCTCGACCCGCCGAATCTCCCCCTGCCCCGGCAGGAAGACCAGGATGGAGCCGCTCTCGGCCCGCAGAGCCCGTGTCACCGCATCCGCCACCTGTTCGTCGATGCGCCGGTTGGAATCGCGCCCGAGATAGCGAGTTTCGACCGGATAGGCGCGGCCCTCCGATTCAATGACGGGCGCATCGCTCAACAGCCTCGCCACCCGGGCGCCATCGAGCGTCGCCGACATGACGAGGAGGCGCAAGTCCTCCCTCAGGCCTCCTTGGGCATCGAGCGCCAGGGCGAGACCCAGATCCGCGTCAAGGGAGCGCTCGTGGAACTCGTCGAAGAGAACGGCAGCAACGCCGTCGAGGGACGGATCGTCCAGGATCATGCGGGCGAAGACGCCCTCGGTCACGACCTCGATCCTGGTCTTGCGGCTGATCTTCGAACCCAGGCGGACGCGCAGGCCCACCGTCTCCCCCACGGCCTCGCCGAGCGTCTGCGCCATGCGCGCCGCCGCCGCCCGGGCGGCCAGCCGCCGGGGCTCCAGGACGATGATCTTGCCGCCGTTGACCCAGGGCTCGTCGAGCAGCGCCAGCGGCACCCGCGTGGTCTTGCCCGCCCCCGGCGGTGCGACCAGCACCGCATTGGAGCGTGCGCGCAGGGCGTCCGTCAGTTCGCCAAGAACGGCATCGATGGGAAGAGAGGTGTCGAAAGCACGCATGCCGCCTGATGGCTCAAGCGGGCCGGGAGGGCAAGAGCCGCCTGTCATTCGCGGCCATGGCGACCCGCCGCGTCATCACACCGAAAAGCCGTACCGCCTCAGTTCCGCCGCCAGGTCGATGGACTCGACGCAATGGATCGCGTGCATGCCCACATCGCGGGCGGCCTCCACGTTCGGCTTGGAATCGTCGATGAACACGCAATCCTCCGCCATCAGCCCATAGCGGTCGAGGAGGAGATAGTAGATCGCCGGATCGGGCTTCAGGAGGCGCTCGTCGCCGGACACGATGGTGCCGTCGAAGCCCGACAGGAACGGGAAACGCTGCTGCGCCAGCACGAATTTGGGACCGGAGAAATTCGTGATGCAATAATTTGGCACACCCGCCTCCCGCAGGCGCAGCAGCAAGGCCACATGGACGTCGAAGACGCCCGAGACGGTCTCGTCCCAGCGCTCGTGGAACGCGCGGATATGCGTCTCCTGCGTCGGATGATCCTTCACGAGGAGCGCCACGGCCTCGTCCCAGTCGCGGCCCCGATCCTGCTGCACGTTCCAGTCAGGGGTGCAGACATGGGCAAGGAACCATTCCATCTGCTCCTCGTCGTCGAAGATTCGACGGTAGAGATTACGCGGGTCCCAGCGCAGAAGGACGTTACCGATATCGAACACGACGGTTTGAGGCTGCCCCATGGTCAAATTGCTTCCTTCGATCTTGCTCGCCCCTGTTTAGCCCTCCGGCGGCATCTGCACCACTCCCAAGATCATCCGGCAGGCCTCGAAAACCGACGGGCTGGACAGGCCCCGATGCAAACCTCCCGAAGCTTGGCCGGATCAACGGAGCCGCTCGAGCGTTTCCATCCCGCTTCAATCGACATGCGGAGGCGGGATGGCCGGTTTTCTGAGGTCGCAAAAGAGTGTGAACTGGCGCGCCGCCGCTCTCCTGGGCCTGATCTCCAGCACCTTCTCGACCCTCGTCAGCCAATTCCTTGCAGCCCGTGTCGGGCGCGATGCGGTCGTGGACTGGATGGTGGTGGCGACGATTCCGCTGCGCGACGGGATGCTCCAGAGCGAGCCGTCCTGGTCGACCATCGCGGCCGGCATCCTGTTCCATCAATGGGCGGATTTCTCATGGGCTATCGTGTTCTTCGGGCTGTTCGGGCTCTGGACGGCCGACCTGAAGCCCCGGACCCTTCTCCTGATCGCACTGCCCTGGGCCCTGTTCACCTCGGCGCTGGAATGGTTCTTCCTGGTGCCGCTCATTCCCTTCTGGCAGCCGATCTTCATCCTGAACCAGCCCTATTGGATCGGCTTCCTGGTCCATGCTCTCTCGGCCCTGATGTACCCGCTCTTTCCCTGGTTGCGCGACTGGCTCCGGGGCCGGCTCCCCTCGCCGTACGGGCGCTTCACGGCCGCGTGGGGCACGCTATCCGCCGCGACTCTTCTCGTGCTCGGCCTCGTCGCCTTTCTCGGCTGGCAGAACAGGGAGCTGCCGTGGATGGGAGAGAATCCCGCCTTCGATCAGAGCTATATGCGCCGCATGGCCGCTCACCATGCGCAGGGCGTCGAGCTCGCGCGGCTGGCCGCCGAGAAGGCGCAGGATCCCTATCTGAGGAATCTCGCCCAACTCATGGCGGCCGATCAGAAGGGCGAGATCGCGGTCTTCCGGCAATGGTGGCGCAGCTGGTTCGACGACGATCTGCCGGAGGCCTCTCCCGATGAGCACACGTCCATGCCGGGCATGCTGTCGCCGGAGCAGTTGGACAGCCTGCGTCATGCGGACAAAAATGCCTTCGATGCGCTCTTCGTCGGCCTCATGACCGCGCATCACCAGGGGGCGATCCGCATGGCCGACGAGGCCATGCGTCAAGCCGGCGACCTCCGTCTCCGGCTTATGGCCCATGCGACCCGCCACGCCCAGCGCGGTGAGATCGAACTGATGCACGGCAGCCAAGGCTTCCAGGCGGTGAAATCCGCCACCCTGTCGCTGTTCCTGACCGCGGGAGAAGCCCGCGCCGACCGGCGGGGAGCGGCTCCCTCGACGCATCCGCATTGAGGGAGCCGGAAGCCGAGGATCAGCCGCCGATATTGTAGGCCGCGAGCGCCGCCATGTTGACGATGTCGCTGTCGGTCGCCCCGAGGGAGACGATCTGTACCGGCTTGTCGAGACCCACGACGAGCGGGCCCAGAACCATCGCGCCGCCGAGTTCCTGCAGCATCTTGGTCGAGATGGAAGCCGAGTGGAACGCCGGCATGACGAGCACGTTCGCCGGTCCCGTCAGGCGGCAGAACGGATACTGCGCCATCACATCCCGGTTGAGCGCCACGTCGGCCGACATCTCGCCGTCATATTCGAAATCGACCCGCATGCCGTCGAGGATCTCGACGGCTTCCTGGATCTTCTCCGCGCGTTCCGCCCTCGGATGGCCGAAGGTCGAGAACGACAGGAGCGCCACGCGCGGCTCGTAGCCGAGACGGCGCGCGACGCCGGCGGATTCGATGGCGATCTCGGCCAATTCCTGCGCGCTCGGCATTTCGTGGATGGCCGTGTCGGCCACGAGGACCGTGCGGCCGCGCGCAAGGCAGAGCGAGATGCCGATGACGCGATGGCCGGGCTTCGCGTCGATCACGTGGCGTACGTCGGCGAGCGCCGTCGAGTAGTTGCGCGTCGCGCCCGTCACCATGGCGTCCGCATCGCCCAAGGCCACCATGGACGCGGCGAAATGGTTCCGGTCCTGGTTGATCATGCGCTGGCAGTCGCGGAACAGGTAACCCTTGCGCTGCAGGCGTTCATAGAGGAACTGCGCATAGGTCGCGTTGCGATGCGACAGGCGCGCATTGTGGATCTCGATGCCCTCGCGGCCCTCGAGCTCAATGCCCGCCTGCACGGCCGTCTCGTGAATGCGGTCTTCGCGCCCGACGAGAATGGCCTTGCCGAGCCCCTGGTTGACGAAGGACAGGGCGGCGCGGATCACCTGCTCCTCCTCGCCCTCCGCGAAGACGACGCGCTTCGGGAACTTGCGCACGCGCTCGAAGATGCGGTTGAGCGTGCCGGCCACCGGATCGCGCCGTGCCGAGAGCTGCGCCTTGTAGGACCGCATGTCAACGATGGGACGGCGCGCGACGCCGGTTTCCATGGCGGCCTTCGCCACCGCCATCGGAATCGTGTGGATCAGGCGCGGATCGAACGGCACGGGGATGATGTATTCGCGCCCGAAGCGCGGACGCGAGCCCTGATAGGCGGCCGCCACCTCGTCCGGCACGTCCTCGCGGGCGAGCTCCGCCAGCGCCTGGGCGGCGGCGATCTTCATCTCCATGTTGATCGTGGTCGCCTGCACGTCGAGGGCGCCGCGGAAGATGTAGGGGAAGCCGAGGACGTTGTTGACCTGGTTCGGGTAGTCGGACCGGCCCGTTGCGATGATCACGTCGTCACGGATGCGCGCTACCTCCTCCGGGGTGATTTCCGGATCGGGATTGGCCATGGCGAAGATGATCGGATTGGGTGCCATGGAGCGGATCATCTCGTCCGTGAACGCGCCCTTAGCGGAGAGGCCGAACACGGCATCGGCGCCGTTCAGGGCATCCGCCAGGGTGCGGGCGTCCGTGTCGGCCGCGTGGGCCGATTTCCACTGGTTCATGCCCTCGGTACGGCCCTTGTAGATCACGCCCTTGGTATCGCAAAGGATGACGTTGTTGGGCGCGAAGCCCATGGCCTTGAGAAGCTCCGTGCAGGCGATGCCGGCGGCGCCCGCGCCGTTCACCACGAGCTTCGTCTTGGCCATGTCGCGATCGGTCAGATGCAAGGCGTTGATGAGCCCCGCTGCCGCGATGATCGCCGTGCCGTGCTGGTCGTCGTGGAAGACGGGGATGTCCATCAGCTCCCGCAGGCGCTCCTCGATGATGAAGCATTCCGGCGCCTTGATGTCTTCCAGATTGATGCCACCGAAGGAAGGCCCGAGATAGCGCACGCAGTTGATGAACGCGTCCGCATCCTCCGTGTCGACCTCCAGGTCGATGGAATCCACGTCGGCGAAGCGCTTGAAGAGCACCGCCTTGCCTTCCATCACGGGCTTCGAGGCGAGCGCGCCGAGATTGCCGAGGCCGAGGATCGCGGTTCCATTCGAGATCACCGCCACCATGTTGGAGCGAGTCGTGTAGTCGAAGGCCAGGGACGGGTTTTCTGCAATCGCCAGCACCGGCACCGCCACGCCCGGCGAATAGGCCAGCGACAGGTCCCGCTGGGTCGCCATAGGCTTGGTCGGGACGACTTCGAGCTTGCCGGGCCTTCCCTGAGCGTGGAACTGCAGCGCCTCCTGATCGGTGAAGGTGGGGCGTTTGCGGCGGATCGGGCGCTGATCGTCGGTCATGGAATATGGTTTCTTTTGATGGTGGGCGTTTCCAAAAGGGGATGCGACCTTAAGGCATAGGGGGCGCCTTTCTCAAGACTTGTCCACATCCGCCCTTTGGACCCCATGACACGGATGAAAGGGCGGGCCAGCTTTGCTAAACAGACCGGATGTCGTCCCAAACCGCCTACCAATCCCCCGAGACCGCCCCGTCGAACGCCGCGCCGGCGCCCGCAGCCGCGCAGGACAGCCGGGTCACGCCCATGATGGCGCAGTATATCGAGATCAAGGCGGCCAATCCGGACAGCCTGCTGTTCTACCGGATGGGCGATTTCTATGAATTGTTCTTCGAGGATGCCGAGATCGCCAGTCAGTCGCTCGGCATCGTGCTGACCAAGCGCGGCAAGCACCAGGGGCAGGACATCCCCATGTGCGGCGTGCCCGTGGAGCGGGCCGACGACTATCTCCAGCGCCTCATCGGCCTCGGCCACCGGGTCGCCGTCTGCGAGCAGACCGAGGATCCGGCGGAGGCGAAGAAGCGCGGTTCCAAATCCGTCGTACGCCGCGACGTGGTGCGCCTCGTCACCCCCGGGACGATCACCGAGGAACGCCTGCTGGAGCCCGGCCGAGCGAATTACCTGCTGGCCATCGCGCGCCGCCGCGTCTCCGACACGCAATGGTGCTACGGCCTTGCCGCCGTGGATATTTCCACAGGCCATTTCGTCTTGAGCGAGACGGACGGCACGGGACTCTCCGCTGAGATCGCCCGCTTCGAGCCGCGCGAGATCCTGGTGCCCGACGTGATCCACGACGACCCGGATCTCCGGAGTTTCTGGCAGGAGACCCGCGCATCGATCACGCCCCTGTCCCGCGAGGGGCTCGATCCGGCCTCGGCCGAGCGGCGGCTTAAAGACCATTTCGGGGTCGCGACCCTCGATGCCTTCGGGGCCTTCAGTCCCGCCGAGATCACGGCAGCGGGCAGCGCGCTGTTCTATATCGAGAAGACGCAGATCGACAGCCGCCCGGCGCTCAACCCGCCGTCCCGCGACACGTCCGGCGCGGCGCTCGCCATCGATGCGGCGACGCGCGCCAACCTGGAGCTGACCCGCACCCTGTCGGGCGAGAGGGCGGGCAGCCTGCTCGCCACCATCGACTGCACGGTGACGCCGGGCGGCGCGCGGCTCCTCGCCGAGCGGCTCGCCGGCCCCCTCACCCATCCGGACCAGATCCGCGACCGGCAGGATGCCGTCACGACCCTGGTCGACAACAACGACCTGCGTGATCGCCTGCGGCGCATCCTCAAGCGCTCGCCGGATCTCGCACGCGCCCTCTCGCGCCTGAGCCTCGGGCGCGGCGGGCCGCGGGACCTGGCCTGCGTGCGCGACGGCCTGTTCGCGGCGCGCGAACTCGGGCTCGAACTGGCGATTGCCCCCGATCTGCCGAAGGAGCTGCTTGCGGCCGCGCAGGTGCTCCAGGGTCTGCGGACGGACGTGGCGGACCGGCTCGCCGCAGCTCTTGCCGACGAGCTGCCGCTGCTCAGGCGCGATGGCGGCTTCATCCGCCAAGGCTTCGATGCCGGCCTCGACGAGCTGCGCGAGTTGCAGCAGGATTCCCGCCGCTTCATCGCCGCCCTCCAGGCGCGCTACGCCACCGAGACCGGCTGCCGGACGCTGCGCGTCAAGCACAACCACATGATCGGCTATTTCGTGGAAGTGCCGCAGAATGTGGGCGAGGACCTGCTCAAGGAGCCGTGGAAGGACACCTTCGTCCACCGCCAGACCATGGCGGGCGCCATGCGCTTCTCGACCATGGAGCTGGGCGAGCTCGAGGCGAAGATCGCGTCTGCGGCCGACCGGGCCTTGAAGATCGAACTCGCCCTGTTCGACGAGATGGTGCAGGCGCTCCTCGACCTTTCCGCCGATGTGGCGGCCGCCGCCGAAGCCATCGCGGTCATCGATGTGACGGCCTCCCTGGCCGATCTCGCCATGCGCCTCGACTGGACCCGCCCCGTGGTCGACACGAGCCTCGCCTTCACCGTCAAGGGCGGCCGCCATCCGGTGGTCGAGGCGGCGCTGAAGCGCGATGGCGTTCCCTTCATCGCCAACGATTCGAATCTCTCCGGCAAGGATGTGGGCCACATCCTGCTGATCACCGGCCCGAACATGGGTGGTAAATCCACCTATCTGCGCCAGAACGCCTTGATCGTGGTGCTGGCCCAGATGGGTTCCTACGTGCCCGCGAAGGAAGCCCATGTCGGCATCGTCGACCGGCTCTTCTCCCGCGTCGGCGCTGCCGACGATCTGGCGCGGGGCCGCTCGACCTTCATGGTCGAGATGGTGGAAACCGCCGCCATCCTCAACCAGGCCACTGCCCGCTCCCTGGTGATCCTCGACGAGATCGGCCGGGGCACCGCCACCTTCGACGGGCTCTCCATCGCCTGGGCGGCCATCGAGCACCTGCACGAGGCTAATCGCTGTCGCGCCCTGTTCGCCACCCATTTCCATGAGCTGACCGCGCTCGCCGAACGGATGAAGCGGATTTCCAATGCGACCCTGAAGGTCACAGAGTGGAACGGTGAGGTGGTGTTCCTGCACGAGGTCGTGCCTGGAGCCGCCGACCGGTCCTATGGCCTGCAGGTGGCGCGCCTTGCCGGATTGCCGGGGCCGGTCGTCGAGCGGGCGAAGACGATCCTGAGCGAGCTGGAGAAATCCGACCGCGAGGCGCCCAAGCGCGCGCTCATCGACGACCTGCCGCTCTTTGCCGTTCCCGTCCGGGCTGAGCCCGCGGCGGCCCCGCAGCGGGATACCCTGCGGGAGGCGCTCGACGCCCTGGATCCGGACGCGATGACGCCCCGGGAGGCGCTCGATGCGCTTTACCGGCTCAAGGCGCAGAAATAGCAGGAACCGTCAGGAAATCTGGGAGCTACGCTCCCGAGGAGCGGCACCGAAAGGGACGAAAGTCACCGTCCGGGCCTCGTCGGGCTCGCGGAGATGACCGGCCCTCACATAGCCCAGGGCTTCGCGGACGCCGCGCTCCGTATAGGGCTTGGCGATGACGCCCCGGGCGCCGGCGAAATCCTCGGGTATTCGCTTGGCGTTCGCCGTCATGAACAGCACGGTGACACGGTGGTTCATCGAGAGGATGCGCGCGACATCGACGCCGGTTGGTCCGTCCGCCAGGTGAACATCGACGAAAGCGAGATCAGGCTTGAGATTCTGGCCGACGGACAGAGCCTCCTCGGACGACGCGGCTATCCCGACGACCTCATGTCCCAGATCCTGCAGAAGGCTTTCGAGCTCGAGAGCGATCAGGATTTCATCCTCGACAATGAGGATGCGCAACGGCTTCTCGCTACTCAAACTTCATCTCCTGCGCATCGACGGGCATCACGATTTCAGCACGTGTACCTGGCTTCTGATCGCGCCAAGTCAACTGCCCCTTCAACTGTTGGACCAACATCGTGATCAAGGTTTTTCCAAAACTTCCCTCGGCCGGGGGAGCGTGATCGAGGCCGACGCCATCGTCGTCAACGGCGATTTTCAGGCCGTTTTCCGTCCGACCGATCTCGATTGTCAATCGACCCCGGCGGCCATTTGGGAAAGCATGCTTAACGGCGTTGCCGACGAGCTCGTTCAGGAGGAGAGCCAGCGCGGTCGCCTTGGACGCAGGGACGCCGAGAGGCTGGATGGCGAGATCCAGGTCGACCTGGCCCTTGGGCAAGGCGGTGATCAGTTCCCCGGCCAGCTCCGAGGTGAATTCCTTCAGATTGAACCGTCCCCCATCCCCGGCCGCAGAGAGAAGCCGGTGGGCCGCCGAGAGCGCGCTGACCCGCTCGGCGGTTTCCTGCAGGACCTTCCGCGCCTCCGGATCCCGGAGGCGGCGGGCTTTGAGGAGGACCAGGGAAGCGGTCATCTGGAGGGTATTCTTGATCCGGTGCTCGACCTCGTGAAGCAGCGCCGTCCTGCGGTCGAAGGCTGCCTGGAGTGCCTGGGTTCGGCGCTCGACCTGCTCTTCCAGGTGCAGGCTCGTCTCGCCTCCATCCCGCGCGGGATCCTGCACGGAGCCGATCCCGGTCAGCACGAGGGTTACCCATCGAAGCTGGCCGGCCTGGTCATGAACGGGGGAGAGAGCGAGGATGCATGTGAACGCGGAGCCGTCCTTCCGACGCCCGGTAAACCCGGTCTCGAACGCCTCTCCGGCCCGCATCGCGGCGTCGATGGCATTCAGGGCGTCCAGGCCGGTGCCCGGCATGTGGAGGACATGCCAGCCCCGACCGGACATTTCTTCCTGAGAATAACCCGCTAGGTCGAGAAGGGCCCGATTAGCGAAGGCGACGGGCGCATGCTTACGATGGGAATCAACGATCAGAACAGGCATGGGCAGGGACTGGAAGGCCGCCTTGAAAGGGGCATCCTGGAGGCCCGCCGATCGGTCTGAAGAGGATATGTGGGACTCGGCCAGCATTACGATTTCAGCACGCCACGTAAGATCTCGCAGCTCCGCCGTGCCGGATCGCTCAGGAAAAATAAACGCCCCATGCCAGGAACTGCCCCGTCGATGATAGAACCCTTGCGCCTCCGCGAGTCTTTCCGAATTCCGGCTCGCGACATAGTCGGACTCAACGCGACCGCGACGGCAGGGTTCCACCTTCGCATCATCGAGTCGCACCGACCCTGCGGAATAGTTTTTGCAACAGTATCTCATTTCAAGGTCACGCGCTAACATCGGATCTCTTAAGGAGGTCAAAGGATGGTCACGCGCGTTTCCACCGTTGCATTCGAAGGAATCGAGGCGCGTACGGTCGATGTGCAGGTTCAGATTACGCCCGGTTCCGTCGTCTTCATGATCGTCGGCCTGCCCGACAAGGCGGTGGCGGAATCCCGCGAGCGGGTCCGCTCCGCCCTGATCGCCTCGGGCCTCGCCCTGCCGGCGAAACGGATCACGATCAACCTCGCTCCGGCCGATTTGCCGAAGGAAGGCAGCCATTACGATCTCCCCATCGCGCTCGGCGTCATGGCGGCCATCGGGGCCATTCCGGCGGATGCCCTCAACGGCTTCACCGTCCTGGGCGAACTGGCCCTCGACGGATCCATCACGGCGGTGGCCGGCGCCCTGCCGGCCGCCATGGCGGCCTATGAGCGCGAGCACGGGCTGATCTGCCCCGAGGCCTGCGGATCGGAGGCCGCCTGGGCCGGCAGCGAGATCGAGATCCTGGCGCCCCGCTCCCTGATCCAGCTCGCCAATCATTTCAAGGGCACGCAGGTGATGGCGCGGCCTGAGCCGGCCCTCATGCCCGCGTCAGGCCCCCTGCCCGACCTGCGCGACATCAAGGGGCAGGAAAGCGCCAAGCGGACGCTGGAGATCGCCGCTGCCGGATCACACAACCTGCTGATGAACGGCCCTCCCGGGGCCGGCAAGTCCATGCTCGCGCAGCGCCTCCCCTCAATTCTGCCGCCGCTCGCGCCGCGGGAACTGCTGGAGGTATCCATGATCCAGTCGGTGGCAGGGCTTTTGGCCGATGGGGCCCTGTCCAACCGCCGCCCGTTCCGGGCGCCCCACCATTCGGCCTCCATGGCGGCGCTCGTGGGTGGTGGCCTCAATGCGCGTCCTGGCGAAGTGTCGCTCGCCCATCATGGGGTGCTCTTCCTCGACGAGCTGCCGGAGTTCCAGCCCCAGGTGCTCGATTCGCTGCGCCAGCCAATCGAGGCCGGCGAGATCCTGATCGCCCGGGCCAACCACCGCGTCACGTATCCAGCGCGGTTCCAGCTCGTCGCCGCCATGAATCCATGCCGCTGCGGGCAGGCCACCGAACCCGGTTATGTCTGCCGCCGCCAGCCCAACGAGCGCTGCGTCGCGCAGTACCAGGCGCGGCTCTCGGGCCCGCTCCTCGACCGCATCGATCTTGCCATCGACGTGCCGGCGGTCACGGCCGCCGACCTGATCCTGCCGCCGCCTGTGGAAGGATCGGCCGAGGTGGCGGCCCGGGTCGCCCGGGCCCGGGAACGGCAGGCGCAACGCTACGCGGCCTTGAACCTCGACGGCATCACCACCAACGCGGCCTGTCCGCCCGCGCTTCTGGAAGAGGTGGCGCAGCCCGACCCGGAGGGGCTGGCCCTCATCCGCGATGCCGCCAATACCATGCGCCTGTCGGCGCGTGGGTTTCATCGCGTGCTGAAGGTGGGCCGCACCCTTGCCGACCTCGACGGGGAGGATCGCGTGCGACGCATCCATGTGGCCGAAGCCTTATCCTACCGCGCCCATGCGGACCGGCGCCCGGCAGCAGCGTGAGCAGGCGGCCAGCCTGCTCCGACTTCTGCGGAATTCGGTCCTGACCTCGATATTTTCCACCGGGACATTTATGTTTTCTGTCACAAAACAGTTTGGAATGGGTTCTATGTCATGAGACGCCGGATAGCGCCAAGCTTGAGCCGGCGTTCAAGGTACGATCCCGCGAGGCAGCGATGAATCTCTCTCCGTCGAATGAGACGGCATCTTTTCCAGCCCCACCGTGGGCGCGCCCGAACGGCTTGACGAAGCTCATTCCCGGCACCGACAGGATCGTGCGCGATTATGGCAGCCTCGATCCCGTGCTCGGACGAATCGGCTCGCTGGAGGTGCGCCTTGCCACGACGACGGGGGAGATCCGCCGCGCCCAGCGCCTGCGCTTCAAGGTTTTCTACGAGGAAATGTCGGCCTCTCCCAACAGGGCCGCGCTGCTGTCACGCCGGGACGTGGATGCCTATGACGCATTGTGCGACCATCTCCTCGTGCTCGACCATGACGTGAAGCCGAAACCTTTTCGCGCCACGAAGCCGAAAGTGGTGGGCACCTATCGTCTGCTCCGCCAGGACGTCGCCGACCGCCACGGCGGCTTCTACACCCGGGGCGAGTACGACATCGCGCCCCTCCTCAAGGCGCATCCCGGCCTGCGCTTTCTCGAACTCGGCCGCTCCTGCGTGCTCGAACCCTATCGCAACAAGCGCACGGTCGAACTGCTCTGGCACGGCATCTGGGCCTACGTCCTCCATCACCGCATCGACGTGATGATGGGCTGCGCCAGCCTCGAGGGTATCGTGCCACAGGATTTGGCGCTTCCTTTGAGCTTCCTGCACCATTATGCCGCCGCGCCTGCAGAGTGGCAGGCCCGCGCGCTGTCGGAGCGCTTCACCGCGATGGACATCCTGCCCAAGGAGGCCATCGACCCCAAGGCCGCGCTCCATGCCCTGCCGCCCCTGATCAAGGGCTATCTGCGCCTGGGCGCGACCTTCGGCACGGGAGCGGTGATCGACCGGCAGTTCGGCACCACGGACGTCCTCGTCGTCCTGCCCGTCTCGGCCATCAACCCGCGCTATATCGACCATTTCGGCCCGACGGCCAACCGGCACGCGGCGTGAGCGTCTCGGGGTTCGAACCGGTCAGGCCACCGCCTCGCTCCCCATCATCCCGCGCCGCCACTCCTCGCGCACGCCGGGATCGCCCTCGCGCTCCAGCCGCCCTTCGGCATGCCGCGCCACGGTCTCCGGCGGGAGCAGGCGTGCGAGGGCCCAGACCGCCATCGCTCGCACGAGCGGCGAGGCATCGTCGAGGAGACGCAGGGCTTCGTCGGCCAGAGCGACATCCCGTGAATTGCCGATGGCGATGAGCACGTTGCGGATAAAGCGGTCGCGGCCGGTGCGCTTGATCGGCGTTCCGGCGAAGCGAGCACGGAAGCCCGGATCGTCGAGCCGGACGAGGTCCGCCAGCGGTAGCGCCGCGAGGTCGTCCCGCTGCACCAGCCGGGCCTCGCGACCCGCCTGGGCGAACTTGTTCCACGGGCAGACGGCGAGGCAATCGTCGCAGCCGAAGATCCGGTTACCGATTCCCGGGCGCAGCTCCGCGGGAATGTGCCCCTTGTGCTCGATGGTGAGATACGAGATGCAACGCCGCGCATCGAGCTGGTAAGGCGCCGGAAAGGCATTGGTCGGGCATATGTCGAGGCAGCGGCGGCACGAGCCGCAATGGTCACGCTCAGGCGCGTCGGGCGGGAGCTCCGCCGTGGTGAAGATGGCGCCCAGGAACAACCAGTCGCCGAATTCGCGCGAGACGATAACCGTGTGCTTGCCCTGCCAGCCGAGGCCTGCCGCTTCCGCGAGCGGCTTCTCCATGACCGGAGCCGTATCGACGAAGACCTTCACGTCCGACGATGCCTTGGACGCAAGGAAACCCGCCGCCTCCTTGAGCTTGCCCTTGATGACGTCGTGATAGTCGCGGTTCCGGGCATAGACCGAGATGTAGCCGCGATCCGTCCGCGCCAGCTCGGGCAATGGGTTCTCGGCGGGAGCGTAGTTCAGCCCAAGCAGGATGATGCTGCGCACCTCGGGCCAGAGGGTCCGCGGATCGGCGCGGCGCTCGGCGGTTTCCGCCATCCACTCCATGGAGCCGTGGTGGCCGGCCTCGAGCCAAACCTTTAGGCGCTCGGGCGCCAGAGGAATCGCATCGGGTCTGGCGATGCGGATCGCATCGAAGCCGAGCGCCCTTGCGCGCTCGATGAACGCCGTCTTGAGAGCGTCTCCGTCTAGAAATCCAGATCGTCGTAATGTCCCGCTGGCGCCATCCCCGGCACCCGGTCCGCGAGGAGCGCGCGAAAGGATGGCCGGGACTTGATCCTGGCATACCAATGCTTCGCTGTTTCGTCCTCGTCCCATGGCACGTCGCCGAGATAATCCACCACCGACAGATGGGCGGCCGCCGCCAGATCCGCATAGGTCATCTGGTCGCCGGCCAGCCAATTCCGCGCGGAAATCAGAAAACCGATATATTTGAGATGGTATCGCACATTGGTCTGGGCCGCGCGAATCGCGCCCATGTCCGGCGGACCGCCTCCCAGTTCGATCGGCATGAACCGCTTATAGATCTTTTCTGTGGCAAGATAATCCGAGACTTCGCCATGGAATTTGACCAGAAACCAGTCAAGCAGGCGGCGGACCTCGACTCTCCGCTCAAGATCGCGGGGCAGGAAGCGCCTGTCCCGCAGGTCCTCTCCCCGGGTCTCGTCGAGATACTCCGCAAGGCTTAATGGGCCCGCGACGGCAAGTCCGTTATCGTCGATCAGGAGCGGCAGATTTCCGGCCGGGTTGATCTCCAGAAACGGAATGCGCCGATCCCACGGCTTCTCCTCGATCATATCCGGCTCAAGGCCGAGCTCCGCGAAAACGAGACGCGCGAACCGCGACTGCGGACAGAACGGATAAGAATGCAGGATGGCCATGAATCTATGAGTGACGCGAAACAGGCGGCGAGAATAAGGCCGTGCTTCGTTAAGGGTTGGTAAGGAATATTGGTGAATCTCATGTCCGTGATGCAAAAGGGCTACGCCGGCGGCGCAAACCTTGCTTGACAGACACGACGTGCTCGCGCATCTGGCGCCGTTTTCAGGATTTTCAACGATGTCGCAAATCATCGAGGCGCTCTTTCTCGGCCTCATCGAAGGTCTGACGGAATTTCTTCCGGTCTCCTCCACGGGTCACCTGCTCCTCGTGGGCCACTTCCTCGGCTTCGAGTCCACCGGCAAGACCTTCGAGGTCCTGATCCAGCTCGGCGCGATCCTGGCGATCCTGTCCGTCTACTTCAACAAACTCTGGACCATCGCCAAGGCTCTGCCGCACGATCCGATGGCGCGCCATTTCGTCATCGGCGTTCTCGTGGCCTTCCTGCCGGCCGCCGTGATCGGGGCTCTGCTCCACGGCTTCATCAAAGAAGTGCTGTTCGATCCCTGGATCGTCTGCATGACCCTGATCGTCGGCGGTTTCGTGCTCATCGCCATCGACCGAATGCCTCTCGAGGCGACCAAGACCGACGCGACCCGGTTTCCTCTGTCGATGTATTTCAAGATCGGCCTCATCCAATGCGCCGCCATGGTCCCGGGCGTCTCCCGCTCGGGCGCCACCATCGTGGGCGCCATGCTGATGGGCGCCTCGAAGCGGGCCGCGGCCGAGTTCTCGTTCTTCCTCGCCATGCCGACCATGGCCGGCGCCTTCGCCTACGACCTGCTGAAGAACTACAAATTCCTCTCCGCCGATGACGCCGTGATCATCGGCGCGGGCTTCGTCACCGCCTTCCTTGCGGCGCTCGTGGTGGTGAAGCTGTTCCTGGATTACGTGTCCCGGCACGGTTTCACGCCCTTCGCCTATTGGCGCATCATCGTCGGCGCCGCAGGCCTCGCCGGCCTGATCGTCTACGGCTGATCGATGCCGACACGGGACGAAAGCCTCGCGGTCACGCTGTCCATCGCGGTCGCCCTGCTGGTGGTGCTCCTCACCGTGATCGCGGCTGCGGTCATCGGCCCGCAGCCTTCCACCGAGGGCGGGCCGCCGGGTGGCCCCGCCTGCGCCGAGTGGACTGACGAGTGCGTCGTCTGTCGTCGCACGCCCGAGGGCCTCGCCTGCTCGACGCCAGGCATAGCCTGCGTGCCGGCGGCGCCCCGCTGCCTCAGGCCCGCGGGCGTTCCGATCTGAAGCTTTTAATTTTACGCATCTCTTCACGCAAAACCGGTGCCCACTTTTGCGCTCGATGCCTGTGGTCTGACGCATCTTTGCGCACAAAACCGGTTTCCACTTTTGCGCTCGATGCTCTACGGAATCGTCTTGTCCGGATAGCGGCACAGGTCGTTGATCGGGCAGCGCCAGCACTCGGGCCGGCGCGCCTTGCAGATATAGCGGCCGTGCAGGATCAGCCAGTGATGGGCGTGGAGCCGGAACTCGTCCGGGATCAGCGCTTCGAGCGCGACCTGCGTGTCCAGGGGCGTCCTGGTGATCGCCAGCGGGATCCGGTTGGTGACGCGGAAGATATGCGTGTCGACGGCCACCCGCGGATCGCCGAAGGCGATATTGACGACGACGCTGGCGGTCTTGCGCCCGACGCCCGGCAGGGTTTCCAGCACCTCGACGGAATTTGGCACCTCGCCGCCGAACTCGTCCACGAGGCGCTTCGCCGCCGCCATGACGTTCTTCGCCTTCGTGTTGTAGAAATTGAGCGTCTTGATGTGCTCGCGCAGACCCTCCTCGCCGAGAGCGAGCATCTTCTGCGGCGTGTCGGCGATGGGAAAGAGCGCCTTCGTCGCCTTGTTGACGCCGATATCGGTCGATTGCGCCGAGAGCGCCACGGCCACGAGCAGCGTATAGGCATTGGTGTAGTCGAGCTCGCCCTTGGGCTCCGGATTGGCCGCGTGCAGGCGCCGGAAGACCTCGATAATCGTCGCCCGGTCGACGGGCTTCGGGCCACGGGCGCGAAGCGCCTTCCCGACGGCCTTCGCCGGAACGGCCGGCTTCGATGTCGGTTTTGATTTCGCCTTGGCAATGCGGCGGGGGGACGGCTTCAGATCGGACATTTCTGCGTTATACTTGAGGCATGGCAAGCGGCAAGGCACCCTATGGCGAGATCGACCGGTTCGAGCGACCGGTCTTCTCGGCCGTGATCCGCCCGCACCGGTCCTTGAGCCCGCAGGGCTTCATGACTCTGATGGTGCTGGTCTGCCTCACCTCGGTTGTGGCCAGTCTGCCCTTCGTGATGATGGGATTCTGGCCGGTGGCCGGCTTCTTCGGCCTCGATTTCCTCGGCCTCTACATCGCCTTCCGGGTCAGCTACCGCCAGGGCCAGGCCTTCGAGCTTCTGGAACTGACGCCGATCCGGCTTCTGTTCCGCAAGGTAAGCCCCCGCGGCGACGTGAAGGACTGGCAGTTCAATCCGCTCTGGACCCGCATCGACCGCGAAGTCGACGACGAGTACGGAATGCAGCACCTCTCGCTGCGCTTCCGGAACGAGCACGTGGAGATCGCCCGCGATTTGTCCCCGCCGGAGCGGGAGACCCTGGCCGATGCCCTCGGCCGGGCCCTTGCGGATGTGAAACGGGGTCATTGAGCAAAAATCCAGCACCTGTGGGCCCGCAGCTTGCGCTGCGAGCCTCATCGGTGGTCGAGGGTGGCGCGTCGGGCCGTCCGGCTCGCTGTGTAGGTTAAAGGGAAGAGCCGGTCGGCTGCTTCGCGCACGGTTCTTTTAGGCGTTGAGACTTGGACCAGCACAAGGCTGCCAAGGGCCTCCTGGCGCCGGCTGCGTGACCGGCGGACAGGA
>NZ_JALJRK010000290.1 GCF_024519725.1 Microvirga sp. Mcv34
TTCGTGTTCGCCACGATGGTGATCGCGGTTCCCACCGGCGTGAAGATCTTCTCGTGGATCGCCACCATGTGGGGCGGCTCCATCCGCTTCACGGCGGCCATGCACTGGGCCATCGGGTTCATCTTCCTGTTCACGGTCGGCGGCGTCACCGGCGTCGTGCTCGCGAACGCTCCCGTCGACCGCTACATGCACGACACCTACTACGTGGTGGCGCACTTCCACTACGTGCTGTCGCTCGGCGCCGTGTTCGGCATCTTCGCCGCGATCTACTACTGGTTCCCGAAGATCACGGGCTACATCATGCCCGAGTGGATCGGAAAGCTGCACTTCTGGGTCGCCTTCATCGGCTCCAACGTGCTGTTCTTCCCGATGCACTTCCTCGGCCTGTCCGGCATGCCGCGCCGCTA
>NZ_JALJRK010000291.1 GCF_024519725.1 Microvirga sp. Mcv34
TTATCCTGCAACTCACGGGTCATGCGCGGACTGCCGTAGGTGCCGTTCGAACGGGCAAAGGCCGAGCGGATATGGGCCGAGAGGACCAGATCCTTGCGCTGGCGCGGACTGGCCGGACGGGATCTCCAGGCGAAGTAGCCGCTCTGGCTCACTTCGAGAACCTGGCACAGACGGGTGACGGGGAAGCTCTCTTTCGCCGCATCGATGAACTGAAACTTCATCGACTTCCCTCCTTGGCGAAAAAAGCCGTGGCCCGTTTGAGGATCTCCCGCTCCTGACGCAGGATCTCGTTCTCGCGCCGCAGCCGCTTCAGCTCGGCCGCCATGTCCTCCTGGCGGTCGTCGGGAGGATCATCGATCTCACGCTCGCGACGGCGGTCGAGCCAGTGCCGCAGGGTCGACAGGCC
>NZ_JALJRK010000292.1 GCF_024519725.1 Microvirga sp. Mcv34
GCCCGCCGGCGTCGGTCAGCATGTGAGCGGCGTCCGCAAGGAGCGCGAGGCTGCCAGTAACTACGCCACCGATCACTTCGGCCGCCATATAGGTCAGCGTCAGCGTCAACGCCCACGCCAAACGGCCACGGTGCCGACCAGCGGCCGATCTGTCCCCTCCTGTATGTGCCTGCCCAGTCCCCATCGTTTGCTCCCTTGGCATCCTGCCTACAGGACCTGAACGGCAACACAGCATTGCCCGTTCCCGCACACTTCAGCTGACTGAGAGGATCCATGTCACGGCCGCAGCTTGCACTCAGGCGAGATGCGCCGTTGCCAAGCCAAAGCGGGCCATGGTCTGTGTTTTGAGGGCTGCGACAAGGGTCCCATGGACATGCCTGCTCATCAACGCT
>NZ_JALJRK010000293.1 GCF_024519725.1 Microvirga sp. Mcv34
AACGTCAACAGGAAGCAGTCATTGAGAGGCATCATGGCAACACGATCGAACAGGCCTTTGCCAAGATCAAAGCGCACCTGCGCAAGGCTGAGGCCCGGACCTTTGAGGCGCTCTGGCGAGCCCTCGGAGGCATCTGCGATCTCTTCGAGCCACAAGAGTGTTGGAACTACCTCAAGGCAGCCGGATATGCGTCCGTGTAATCGTCCGGTGCTCTAGCGGGACAGGCTTGGAGCCAACGTATATAGCGGTCTGGAAAAGTCCCGTCATGGCACTGCCAGCTTGACGCCAGGTAGGAAAGGCGGCTGTGAGCGAGGGCGCTAAGTCACTCCAAGTGTAAGCGCGCATTTCAAAGCACGTCGCAAGGCGGGGTTCAGGCTGGCCGCGTGTT
>NZ_JALJRK010000294.1 GCF_024519725.1 Microvirga sp. Mcv34
CCCTGCCAGTTGACGGCAGGTCACCGCCGCTTGGGCTCATGCCCCCTCACAGCAGGGGGCAAGGCATTCTCCTTCCTCCTTTCTCATCGCATTCCAGACATATGCACCCCGGACCATCCGGGACGAGGCGCACGGTACGAGATATCGGCGGCCCACTTCTCGTTTGGACGCTCGGCCGAGAAGTCCTGCTCAAGCAAATTGGGCGCAATCGGAAAGGCGTGATGGCTGTCGGTGGTGCGCTTGAACCGTCGCTTCTGCCGGGCTTTGAACCCATTCTCCCGCATCAGCCGGGCGGTCCGACGGCGACCGACCTCCAGACCATTATCCTGCAACTCACGGGTCATGCGCGGACTGCCGTAGGTGCCGTTCGAACGGG
>NZ_JALJRK010000295.1 GCF_024519725.1 Microvirga sp. Mcv34
GGGACAAGAGCAAGGTGGAGGTGGGCGTGCGCTTTGCCCAGTTCTACATTCTCGGCCGTCTGCGCAACCGCACCTTCTTCTCGCTCGCCGAGGCCAATGCCGCCATCGCACAAGCGGTGGAGCGCATGAACGACGCACCCCTGCGCCGCCTCGGCATCAGCCGGCGCGAGCTCTTCGAGACGGTGGAGAGACCCACCCTCGCGGCCCTGCCGGCGGAAGACTACGTATTCGCGCAATGGCAGTTCGCCCGCGTCGGGCTCGACTATCACATCGAGGTGGAAGGCTTCTTCTACTCCGTGCCTTTCGGCCTCATCGGCGAGCAGGTCGACGTGCGCCTGACGCAGCGCACCCTCGAGG
>NZ_JALJRK010000296.1 GCF_024519725.1 Microvirga sp. Mcv34
GCTGAAGGCGCTGACGCAAGACAAGTTCCGCTGGCCGCGGCGGCAGGAGACGGTGATGGCGCTCGATGCCGAGCAATTGCACTGGCTGCTGGATGGCATTGATCTCGACGCGATGGTCCGCCATCCGGTGCGGCAATACCAGGTTGTCGGCTGAACTTGGCCGTTGACGCAGGGGAAGGCTTCCGATTCAACAATGCGATGACTCGAACCGGCACCCCGACCGTTGCGGAATTGATGGCGCTTCTGGCAGCGAGTGCTGCCGAAATCACCGCGTTGAAGGCCGAGCGGGAAGCTCTTTCGCAGCGCGTCTTCAAGCTTGAGGAAGAGCTGGCGCTGGCGCGGCTGCATCGGTT
>NZ_JALJRK010000297.1 GCF_024519725.1 Microvirga sp. Mcv34
GGCGCTGGCGCGGCTGCATCGATTTGCGCCGCGTAGCGAAAAGCACATGGATCGCGTCTTCAACGAAGCCGAGCAGGCTGCCCGCGAGGCCGATGCAGACGAGGGCAGCGCCGACGAGGTGGCTGCCGTTGATCTTCCGGACACGGGATTGCCGGACACCCAAAAGCCGGACGGCAAGAAACGCGGGCGCCGGCCCCTGCCAGAGAACCTGCCGCGCGAGCGCGTCGAGTATGACCTTGCCGACGACCAGAAGGTCTGTCCGTGCTGCCGCAACCGGATGCATCGCATGGGTGAGCTGGTGACCGAGCAGCTTCAGATCGAGGTGAAGGCGAAGGTTTTGCAGAATG
>NZ_JALJRK010000298.1 GCF_024519725.1 Microvirga sp. Mcv34
GCGACTGGGCGATCCACTGCCACAAGTCGCACCACACCATGAACGCCATGGGCCACGACGTGCGCACTTACATTGGCGCGAACATGAACATGACCGCGCCGGCCCTGAAGCGGATCGCCCCGGGCTACATGCCGATGGGCGGCAATGGCATGGGCGAGATGGGCTCGATGGAGATGCCGCTGCCCGACAACACGCTGCCGATGATGACGGGCTACGGGCAGTTCGGACCCATCGAGATGGGCGGCATGTTCTCGGTCGTGAAGGTCCGTCCCGGCCTGGCGGCCGACGATTACAAGGATCCGGGTTGGTACAAGCACCCGGAGGGCACGGTCGCTTACGAGTGGA
>NZ_JALJRK010000299.1 GCF_024519725.1 Microvirga sp. Mcv34
GCCCGCCGGCGTCGGTCAGCATGTGAGCGGCGTCCGCAAGGAGCGCGAGGCTGCCGGTAACTAAGCCACCGATCACTTCGGCCGCCATATAGGTCAGCGTCAGCGTCAACGCCCATGCCAAACGGCCACGGTGCTGACCAGCGGCCGATCTGTCCCCTCCTGTATGCGCCTGCCCAGTCCGCATCGTTTGCTCCCTTGGCATCCTGCCTACAGAACCTGAACGGCAACACAGCATTGCCCGTTCCCGCACACTTCAGCTGACTGAGAAGACCCATGTCACGGCCGCAGCCTGCACTCAGGCGAGATGCGCCGTTGCTAAGCCAAAGCGGGCCAGGGTCTGTGTTC
>NZ_JALJRK010000029.1 GCF_024519725.1 Microvirga sp. Mcv34
TGGCCCGGCCCATGGCGACGCGCTGGCGCTGGCCGCCGGAGAGCTGGCGGGGATAGCGGTCAAGGAGCTTGCCGAGGCCGAGGATCTCGGCGGCGCGGTCGACGCGGGACTTGATCTCTGCCTTGGGCGCCTTCTTGAGCTTGAGCGAGAAGGCCATGTTGTCGGCGACCGTCATGTGCGGATAGAGCGCATAATTCTGGAACACCATGGCGATGTCGCGCTCTTTGGGCGGCACGTCGTTGACCACCTTGGGGCCGATGCGCAGCTCGCCGCCGGAGACGCTCTCCAGGCCGGCGATCATGCGCAGCAGGGTGGACTTGCCGCAGCCCGACGGCCCGACGAGGATCACGAACTCCCCGTCCTGGATATCGATCGACACGCCGTGAATGACCGGTACCGTTCCGAAATTCTTGCGGATGTTGCGGATCTCAACTGAGGCCACGGGGCTTCCTCCAAAACTTTGTGCGTTCGCGGCACTCTCAGGGTGCCCTGCAGAACCTTGATGCGGCTACGCTAAGGTATGCGTTTTTACGGCTTGATCAAGTTAAGCACATATCATGTTGCACGACAAATCTTGACATGCAAGCCGGAGTGACGTTGCATCGCGAAGATTACGGTTCCTGAAGCTCAGCCACAATGAGTCGCTGTCGCCCCATCGCAGATCCGTCTGCCCTCACGCGCAGGAGCCGTTTTGCATCGTCAAGCTCCGGACGGCCCGCATGGCCCGGAGCCAAGGGAGAAGAGCGCTCATGATCAAGAACGTTGCGGTCGTCGGTTGTGGAATCGGCCGCACCCACATTGTTTCCTATGCGGCTCATCCGGACAAGTTCCGCGTGGTCGCCATCTGCGATCTCAACGACGAGCGCCTGGCGAGCATCGGCGACGAGTTCGGCATCGCGCGGCGGACCAAGGATTTCGGCGAAGTTCTCCGGATGGAGGATGTGGACATCGTCGATGTCTGCACGCCTCCGGCGGTCCATCTCGAACAGATCCTGGCGGCGCTCGCCGCAGGCAAGAACGTGGTCTGCGAGAAGCCGCTCGTCGGCTCCGTGGCGGACGTGGACAAGGTGATCGCAGCCGAGAAGCAGTCCAAGGGCCGTGTGCTGCCGATCTTCCAGTACCGCTATGGCAACGGCATCATGAAGGCCAAGCACATCATCGACCAGGGCATCGCCGGCAAGCCCTACCTCGCTTCCGTCGAGGTGTTCTGGAAGCGCACCGCGAAGTACTACGACAATCCCTGGCGCGGGCGTTGGGAAACCGAGCTCGGCGGCGTTCTCGTCACCCATGCGATTCACCTGCACGACCTTCTCACCTTCATCATGGGCCCGGTGAAATCCGTGTTCGCCCGCGCGGCGACGCGCGTGAACGACATCGAGGTGGAGGATTGCGTCGTCGGCAGCCTGGAGATGCAGAACGGCGCCCTCGCCTCCACGGCGGCGACGCTCGGCTCGCAGGATGAGATCAGCCGCCTGCGCTTCTGCTTCGAGAACGTGACCTTCGAGAGCAGCCAGAAGCCCTATGCGCCCGGCGACGATCCCTGGAAGATCATCCCCGCATCGCCCGAGGTTCAGGCGAAAATCGATCAGGCCTTCGAGGGATGGACCTTCGTTCCGACGCGCTTCGAGGGATTGTTCGCCCCTTATCACGAGGCGCTCGTCACGGGTGGCGCGCTTCCCATCACCCTGGCCGATGCGCGCCGCTCGCTGGAGCTGCTGACGGCGTTCTATCAATCCATCGAGACCGAGCGTCCGCAGAGCTTGCACGTCGGTCCCGACCATCCGCGCTATGCGAACTGGAGCCTTGCGAACAAAGGCGCCGACATCCTGCGCTACGCGGCCCGGGCTTGATCCCTGGTCGTATGTGAAAAGCCGGAGCGCTCGCGCGGCGCTCCGGCCTATTTATTGCTTCAGCCAGCGCAGCGGTCGATTGACCGGCGACAACTCAGCCCAGCCATTCCCTGCGGCTCGTGAACTCCTCCGGCACGAAGTTTCCGCCCTGATAGCTTCGGGCAAGCTCCGCCTTGAGCTCGATGCTTTCGACCTCCGCGGCATAGATCTCCGCATTGTCCAGCGGCTCGTAACCGAGGCGATAGGCGGCGGAATTGTCCCACCAGGAGCGGGTGTTGCGCGAGACGCCGTAGACGATCTCGTGGACGTAATCGGCGGTCAGGCCCACCTCGATCAGGCGGACGAAATCCTCATGAGACAGCCACGTGGACAAGGCGCGCCGGTTGTCCGGCTTCGGCAGGCACGATCCGATCCTCAGGCAAAGACTGCGGATGCCGTGCTTGTAGGCATAAAGCGCCGCCAGATCCTCACCGAAGGCCTTGGTCAGGCCGTAGCGTGAATCGGGACGGGGCGGGCTGTCGCCGGACAGCGTCCTGTCGTTCGGATACATGCCTGTGGCATGGTTGCTGCTCGCGAAAAGCACGCGGTCGACGCCGGCAAGCCGGGCGCCTTCATACAGGTTCACGGTACCCGCGATGTTGGTTCGCAACATCTCCGCCCAGTCCGTCTCATGGGGGATGCCGCCGAGATGGATGATCGCATCCACGCCTTCGCACAGCAGCCGAACGGCAGCCGCATCGGCAAGGTCGCAGGGCACGATCTGCTCGCCCTGCCCCGCTTCCTCCATGGGCACGATGTCGGACAGCCGCAGCAACTCGCAGCGTCCGGCCAGCGATTGGCGCAGGATCGTTCCTAGGCGGCCGGCGGCTCCGGTGATCAGGATTCGTTTCGAGGTCATGGCAGGTCCGCGGTGCTGATGATCGACGTCTAATTTATCGGATATATGATGAATTTTCAGGCATGGACGAGTGTCCGATCCGCCGTCGCGAGGTGGGGCGGCGGCGGAACCGGCAGTCAGGCGTCCGCCCACCGGGCGATTCGCGCGCCCGTCACGGGCGACGATGCGATGAACAGGCTCCCGGATTGCGGGGCGGAGGCCAGGACGCCCGGATCGTCCGGCTTGAGGGACGTGACCACGAGCGTCCTCAGATCGTCGCCGCAGAAGCACGGCATGGTGGGAGCGGGCACGGGAACCGGGTGGGTTTCCACGATCTCTCCCGTGGGCGAGAAACGGTTCAGCCGTCCAGCGGACACGCCGCAGCTCCAGTAAAACCCTTCCGCATCGCAGGCACCGCCATCGGGCCGCCCTCTGGTTTCGTCAAGCGTGGCGATGCGCGCCCGGTTCGCGAGACGTCCCGAGGAAGGCTCGAAGTCGTAGCGGTCGATCCAGGGGCCGCGGGAATCCGAATGGAACATGGTGCGGCCGTCGGCCGACCACGCGAGACCGTTCGACACGAGGCAGACATGCTCGAGCACGCGGGTCACTCGGCCGCGCCCGTCGACGCGATAGAGCGAGCCGCGCGGTTCCTTCTGCGGCCGGTCGTCCATGGACCCGACCCAGAACGCGCCGTCGGGCCCGACCTTTCCGTCGTTCAGCCGGTGCCAAGAGGGCTCGCCGGGGAGTTCCGCGAGGATGTCGAGGCTCTCAGCATTCGGATCGAAGACCGCGATGCTGCGCTCGAGCGCCACCACCAGGCGGCCGCTGGCGCCGAGCCCGATGGAGCCGACGACCTTCGGCATCGTCCAGGTGCGATGCTCCGTGCCGTCGAGCCGGATGGAATGGATGGCCGGAGCCTTGATGTCGACGAAGAACAGGACCTTGCGGCGATCGTCCCAGACCGGGCTCTCGCCGATGCCGCAACGCACATCCTTGAGCAGGCGGAATGCGAGCATCAGCGGGCCCCCTGCCCGGCTGGCGCCGCTTCCGCCAGAGCCTGCGCCTCGAGGGTCAGCTCCATGGCCTTGAAGCAGTGCTCCTGGCCCATGGCCGTCTCGGTCCGATCGCGCACGTCGTTGAGAAGATTCCGCCCATAGGGCAGGTCTTCACCGGAGCAGTCGAGATGGCGCGTGCCGGTCCTGTCCACGAGGAAGAGGTGATCCTTGCCCTCGCGCCCGGCGATGTCGATGTATTTGCGCATCTCGATATAGCCGTCCGTCCCGACGACCATGACGCGCCCGTCGCCCCAGATCGGCAGGCCGTCCGGGGTGAACCAGTCCACGCGGATATAGCCGGTGGCGTCATTCGACCGGAGCGTCATCTCGCCGAAATCCTGCAGGCCCGGTGTCCGAGGATTGTTGCGGTTGGCTACCATCGCGTAGGTGACTTCCGCGTCCTTCGCGCCCGTATAGAACAGGAACTGCTCGCATTGATGGGACGCGATGTCAGTCAGGATGCCGCCATAGGCCTCCCTCTCGAAGAACCAGGACGGGCGGCTTGGCGCATTGAGCCGGTGCGGGCCGAGGCCAAGGGTGTTCACCACCTTGCCGATCGCCCCATCGCGGATCAGTTCGCCGGCCTTGTCGGTGACGCGGCTGTTGAAGTGCTCCGAGTAGAAGATCGAATAGATGCGCCCCGTCTCCTGCTGGACCCGGCGCACTTCGGCCAGTTCCTCGAGCGTGACCATGCCGGGCTTGTCGACCATGTAGTCCTTGCCGCGACGCATGACCTCGATGCCGATCCGCGCGCGATCCTTCGGGATCGCGGCGCTCAGCACGAGGGCGATGCCGTCGTCCTCCAGGATGCGGCGGGCGTCGTGAACGCGCTCCGCCTGCGGATAGCGCTCCGCGAAGGACGCCGCGAGGTCGTCCTCTCGTGCGAAGAAGGACACGAACGTGGCCCCAGCGCCGAGAAGGGCATCAACCTGGCCGAAAATGTGGTTGTGGTTGATGCCGATCACGGAAAAGCGAATACCGGATGATGACATTCGCTCGATCCTAACCCTTGAGACCCGTGGTCGCGATGCCTTCGATCAGCAGACGCTGGAAGATCCCGAAGAACAGCAGGACCGGGATCAGGGCGACCACCGACATGGCGAACAGGGCGCTCCAGTCGGACTTGCCCGTCGAATCCACGAAGGTGCGCAGGCCGAGCTGGACCGTGTACTGGCTCGCGTCGTTCAGGTAGATCAGCGGGCCGAAGAAGTCGTCCCAGGTCCAGATGAAGGTGAAGATCGCCGCCGTGGCCAGGGCCGGCACCGACAGGGGCAGCATGACGCTCCAGAAGATGCGCCAGGGGCCGGCTCCATCGATGATCGCCGCTTCGTCGAGCTCGCGCGGGATGCCGCGGAAGAACTGGTAGAGCAGGAAGATGAAGAAGGCGTCCGCGGCTAGGAACTTCGGCACCACCAGCGGCAGGAAGGTGTTCACCCAGTCGAGGTTCAGGAACAGCACGTATTGCGGGATCAGGGTCACGTGGTATGGCAGCATCAGCGTGCCGAGCATGAGGGCGAACCAGAAATTCTTCAGCGGGAACTTCAGGCGCGCGAAGGCATAGGCCGCCAGCGAGCAGGAGATCACGTTGCCGATCACGCTCAGCACCGCGATCACCAGCGAGTTCCAGAAGAAGGTTCCGAAGCTCACCGTCAGGCCGCTCCAACCGCGGATATACGCGTCGATGGTGAAGCTGTCCGGCCACAGCGAGGCGTTGCCGAAGATCTCGTCGTCGGGCTTGAAGCTGCTCGCGAGCATCCAGAGCAGCGGATAGAGCATGACCAGAGACACGGCGCACAGGATCACATGGTACAGAAGCGAGCGGGCGCCGCCGACATTCTGCGTCGTTGCTGCAGCATCAGTCATTGTAATGGACCCAGTAGCGAGAGGTGAGGAACGAGAAGGCGGTGAAGCTGGCGATGATGATCAGCAGGATCCATGCCAGAGCTGACGCGTATCCCATGCGGAAATAGGCGAAGCCTTCCTGATACAGGTACAGGGTGTAGAAAAGGGTCGAGTCGATCGGACCGCCGGTGCCTTCGCTGATGATGAAGGCCGGCGTGAAGGCCTTGAAGGCGTCGATGGTCTGCACGATGCCGTTGAAGAACACCACCGGCGTGAGCAGCGGCAGGGTGATCTTGAAGAATTGCTGCACCTTGTTCGCGCCGTCGATGTTCGCGGCCTCGTACACGTCCGGCGGGATCTGGCGCAGGCCGGCGAGGAAGATGATCATCGGCGAGCCGAACTGCCAGACGCTGAGCAGGACCAGGGTATAGAGCGAGTAGTTCGGATCGGAGATCCAACTCGGCCCCTCGATGCCGAAGAGGCCCAGAGCCACGTTGGCGAGGCCGTCCTTGGCGAAGAGCTGGCGCCAGAGCACCGCGATGGCGACGCTCGCGCCGAGCAGCGAGGGCAGATAGAAAAGAGCGCGGTACAGGGGCAGGCCGGCGATGCCGCGGTTGAGCACCATCGCGAGGCCGAGCGCGAAGGCGAGCTTCAGCGGCACCGCCATGACGACGTAGGTGAAGGTCACCTGCATGGAGTGCCAGAACTTCACGTCATTGGTGACGATGCGCTGGTAATTGGCCAATCCGATGAACTGCGGATCCTGCAGCAGGTCGAAATTGGTGAAGGACAGATAAAGGGATGCGAGCGTCGGGCCGAGGGTCAGCCCGAGAAAGCCGATGAGCCAGGGCGCGAGAAACGAATAGGAGACGAGCGTCCGGGACAAGCTTCCGCGGCGCCTGCTGCGCTTCTCCGGCTCGCTGATCGTCAAAGGGATTTGAGCAGTTGTTGTCATACGGAATGGCTCACAGCAATGTCATGATAGACGGGCAGGCCGACCCGGTTCGGCTGGGTCGGCCTGGTGAGTCAGAAGGCGGTCGCGTCAGGCGCGGCTCAGAATGGCCTGGGCTTCGCTGACATACTGCTTACCGCCGTCGGCCGGAGACAGGCGCGCAAAGCCGACCTGCTCGGCAATGCGGCGCTGCATCGTCTGGATCTCACCGGCACCCTTCGGCGGAGCGGGCGGAATCGGCCCGACCTTGGGCGTGACGTGAGCGATGAAGCCCACCACGAGCTTGCCCATATCGTCGAGATCCGCCGAGACCGCATCGCGGACCTTGGGTGAGGCGGGCACACCGCGCTCCACGCCGAGGACCTTCGCGCCGTCCACGTCCTCCACGGTGAAGTTGGCGAACTTCACCGCCTGTTCAGCCACTTTGGAGCGGGCATAGATGCTCCACATCATCGATGGCTTGAGATAATGGCCGGGGTTCGGGCCCGCGCCCTGTGGATACATGGTGATGCCGAGCGGGTTCTTGTTGAGAACTTGATAGCCGACATACTGGTTCGAGTGGTTGAACGCACAGGCCGCGCGGCCCTGGGTCAGCAGGTTCGTCTCGATGTTGTTCTTGTCGAGCGCTTGCAGGTCGGCCGGCGGGCAGGCCTTCGTCTCGCGCGCCTTGGCCCACATGGCGAACCAGTCGGTCGCATCCTGCTCGGTCAGGCCGAGCTTGCCGTCTTCCGTGTAGAGCGCCTTGCCGCGCTGGCGCAGCCAGTTCTCAAAGGCGGTCTCTTCGGAGCTTCCATCCGATGTTCCGAAATATTCACCGTTATGCGCCTTCGTGACGGCGGCAGCGAGTTCGAAGAACTTGTCCCAGGTCACGTCGATCGGCTCGGGCACGCCGGCCTTCTGGAAAGCGGCTTTGTTGTAGATCAGGGCATTCGAGTTATTGCCGATATTGATGCCGTAGAGCTTGCCGTCGACCTTGCAGCTGTCGAGGGAGGCCTTGTCGAAATCGCCGATGGTGAGCGACTTGCCCATGAACTCGTCGAGCGGCATCAGGGCGCCGCGACGCGCATATTCCGCGACGTACCGGTAATCCATCTGGATCAGATCGGGAGCGTTGCGGCCAGCCGCCTGGGTGGCGAGCCGGGGCCAGTAATCGCCCCAAGCCAGGGTCTCGCCGTCGATCTTCACGCCCGGGTTCCGCTCCTGATAGAGCGCGACCGCTTTCAACGTGCGGTCGGCGCGCTCCTTGGAGCCCCACCAGTACAGGCGAATGCGCGCGTCCTGCGCGAAGGCCGGAAGGTTGCCCAGGGCGCTGAGGCCGGCGGACCCGAGGGCCGCCTTCAGCAGAGTCCTACGATTAAGGTCATGTTTCATGTGGCGTATCTCCCTCTTGGGCGCCGCCTAGGCGGCCACCCGGACCTATTGGCTCTCACTGGGCGACTGTTCTTGTCTTTGGCCTGCGTCGCGCCGAGGTTTTGGCTCCTGGCTCCTCCGCTACGCTGGCGGTTTTCCTCATGTCGCCCTCCGACATGAAGCTAAAATTTAGAACGGTTGTATGTCAACCAGTTGTATGATGTAATTTGGCGATCTAAGCTTTCTTTCCGAAGCTTCCCTAGGAATAATCAGACTGAGAAGAGACCTCCCCTCTGGTTTGCCGACGGCTGAAGCTCTTATTTGTCTGACAAATTAATCGCTCAATGAACCTCAAGAGCGAAGCAGCAGGAGAACCCAAGAGAATGGACCGCGCCAACAGGAAACGCATTGCCCTCATCGGCACAGGCCATCGCGGCACGAGCATGTGGGGCATCAACGTCGTCAAGGGTTACGGCGACTTCGTCGAGATCGTGGCCCTGTGCGACATCAACAGGCTTCGCGCCGAGCGCGCCCGGGGCTTCCTGGGGATCGATGCTCCCATCTACGCCGACGCCCAGGAGATGATCGCGACCGTCAAGCCGGATACGGTGATCATCTGCACACGGGATTCAAATCACGACGAGATGATCGTGCGGGCGCTCGAAGCCGGCGTGAACGTGATTACCGAGAAGCCGATGACGACGACGGCCGAGAAGGTGCGCCGCATCCTCGATGCCGAGAAGCGCACGGGCAAGCGTGTCGACGTAACCTTCAATTACCGCTACGCCCCGACCGTTCGGAAGATCAAGGAGCTCCTGAACTCGGGCGTGATCGGCGACGTCACCTCCATCGATTTCCACTGGTTCCTCGACAACAAGCACGGGGCCGACTATTTCCGGCGCTGGCACGCCGTCGAGGAGAATTCCGGCAGCCTGTTCGTGCACAAGAGCACGCACCATTTCGACCTGATGAACTGGTACCTGGACGACGACCCGGAGGACGTGTTCGCCCTCGCGAGCCTGCGCAAATACGGCAAGGCCGGTCCCTTCCGGGGCGAGCGCTGCAAGACCTGCCCGCATGCCAGCTATTGCGACTACTACATGGACATCAGCCAGGATCCCTGGCTCGAAGCCCTCTATGAGGATCCCTCGCGCGAGGACGGCTATGTGCGCGACGCCTGCGTGTTCCGCGAGGAGATCAACATCCCCGACACCATGTCGGCCATGATCCGCTACAAGAAGGGCGTGCAGGTCACCTATTCGGTGAACACCTACATGCCGATCGAGGGCCACTTCATCGCCTTCGACGGCACCAAGGGACGCATTCAGATGCGCCAGTTCGAGCGCCAGCCCTGGGAGACGCCGGAGCACGACGAGATCCTGCTGGTGCGGAATTTCGGCGGCGCGGAGACCATCAAGGTCCCGCATGAGCCGGGCGGGCATTTCGGCGGCGACCCGAAGCTGCAGGACATGCTCTTCAAGCCCGATACGCCGGATCCGCTGAACCAGCGCGCCGGCTCGCGCGCCGGCGCCATGTCGGTCCTGTGCGGCGTCGCGGCGCTCCAGAGCGCGAAGACCGGCCAGAGGGTCAGCGTCTCGAAGCTGCTCGATCCGGCGCAGGCCATCGCGGCCTGATCTCGACGGAGGTGGCGCAAGCCACCTCCTCACCGGCTCCTTGGAGCAGCCGAATTGATGGAACGAAAGCATTGGCCATGGTCGCGAGCGAGAACTTCTCGGCGGACGTGATTCGCGCCCAGATCGAGGCGATCCTCCGAGCCTGGGGCATGGATGAGGACAAGCTGCGCCTGACGGCCGAGGTGATGGTCGAGACGGACCTGCGGGGCATCGACTCGCACGGCATCTCGATGCTCACGCAATATGCCCAGATGCAGACAGCCGGGCAGTTGCGGCTTCAGGCCGAACCCAGGATCGTCCGGCAGAGCGCGAGCACGGCCCTGATCGACGGCGGAGCAGGGCTCGGCCATCCCGCCGCCCTGATGGGCATGAACCTCGCCATCGAGAAGGCGCTGGCGCATGATGTCGGTACCGTCTCGGTGTTCAATTCCCACCATTTCGGCGCCGCCGGCTATTACGCCACGATGGCGGCGGAACGCGGGCTGATCGGAATTGTCTCCTCCACGACCCGCGTCATCTCCGTCGTGCCGACGAACGGTGTCGAGCGCGTGCTCGGTACGAACCCGATCGCGGTCGCGGTCCCGGCGGGGTCTCATCCGGATATCTGCCTCGACATTTCCACCAGCGTCGTGGCGGCCAACAAGGTGAAGGTCTATGCCCTCCAGGACAAGGAGCTTCCGAGCGGATGGGTGATCGACGGGCAAGGCGAGCCGGTTACCGATTCCAATAGGGCATTTCGCCAGATCTTCGATGGGCACGAGGGCGGCCTCACGCCCATCGGCGGCGACGGCAGCGACATGGGAGGCCATAAGGGATACGGGCTTGGACTGATCGCCCAGATCCTGTCGGGCACCCTCTCCGGCGCATCCTTCTCGCCGGTCAGGAACCGGACGCAGAAATCGTCCGATCCCGACAATATCGGCCATTTCTTCATGGCCCTGAACCCGGCCGCCTTCAGGCCGTTCGATGAATTCCAGGCGGACGTGGAGGTGATCGTCGATACCCTCCATGCCACGAAGCCCGTCCGTGAGGACGAACCGGTTTTGATACCGGGCGAACCGGAATGGACAGCCCGTGAGGAGCGGCTCGCCAAGGGTATCCCGGTCCCCGAGACATTGCAGGTGAAGATCCGGGAAATCGCGGAAGCGGCCGGCGCGCCCTATCTGCTGCAAGCCGCCATGGCCGCGTGACGGTTTGCGGCTCCCGCCCGTAGGCGGGAGCCAATGTTCAAAGACACGATGTCAAAGATCGAACGGGCGTCTTCTCAGACGACCGTGCGGTGACGCTCGATGCAGGTGGCGAGCACCTCCTCCATCGGCCGTTTCCACCAATTGTTTTCCGAGAAGATCTCGACTTCCGAATAGCCCGCGAAACCGACCGCCTCGACCTCCTGACGGATGCCACGCAGGTCGATGACGCCGTCGCCCATCATGCCGCGGTCGAGCAGCAAATCCGTGGTGGGCACAAGCCAGTCGCAGACGTGATAGGCGAGCAGCCGATCCTGGCCCGTGCGCCGGATCTGCTCCTTCAGCTCCGGATCCCACCAGACGTGATACACGTCGACCGCGAGGCCGAGCATGCCCGTCCGCTCCGGATCGACCCGGTCACAGATGTCGAGCGCCTGGCGCATGGTGTTCACGCAGGCGCGATCCGCCGCATACATCGGGTGCAGCGGCTCGATGGCGAGCGGGAGTCCGGCCTGACGGGAATAGTCGAGCAGGGTCGCGATGCCATCGTCGACCATGGCGCGGGCGGCCTCGATGTCCTTCGATACGGGAGAGCCCGGCCGCGAATATTGCGGCAGGCCGCCGACGACGAGCACGAGACAGGGCGCCCCGAGCGCGACGGCCTCGTCCACCGCGCGGCGGTTGTCGTCGGTGGCTTCCTGCAGGCGTGCCGCATCGGCCGGGAACATGCCGCCGCGGCAATAGCCGGAGAGTTCGAGCCCCGCGTCCTTCACGGCCGCCACGGCCCGGTTGAGGCCGACATGCGCCACCTGGTCGCGCCAGGGCGAGATCGCCTTGATGTCGGCTCTCGCGCAGGCCTCCGTGATGGCCACGAGATCGCCCTGCTTTCTCACCGTCGCGGTGTTGATCGACAGGGCGCGGTGATCGCCGGAAAAGTCACGCATGCGTCACGCCTCCACGCCACGCGTGGCGAGGACTGCGCGCATGCGCTCCACCGCGAGGTCCGGATCCCGCAGCAGGCCGGCCTTGTCCGCCAGGCGGAAGAGCTCGGCCAGATGCAGGGTCGAGCGCGCGCTCTCCTGTCCACCCACCATGGTGAAGTGGTCCTGATGGCCGTTGAGATAGGCCATGAACACCACGCCGGTCTTGTAGAACCGCGTCGGCGCCCGGAAGATGTGCCGGGAGAGCGGAACGGTCGGCGCGAGCGTCTCGTGGAACGCGTCGAGATTACCGGCCGCCAGGCTCACGAGAGCGGACGAAGCCGCTGGCGCGATAGCGTCGAAGATGCCGAGCAGCGCGTGCGAATAGCCCTGATCGTCGCCGGCAATCAGCTCGGCATAGTTGAAGTCGTCGCCCGTATACATCCGCACGCGCTCGTCGAGGCGGCGGCGCATGGCAATTTCCTTGTCCTTGTCGAGGAGCGAGATCTTGACTCCGTCAACCTTGGACGCGTTGTCGTTGATGATCGACACGGCCGTGTCCATGGCGGCATCGAGATCGCCCGTGCCCCAATAGCCCGCCAGCGCCGGATCGAACATGTCGCCGAGCCAGTGAATGATCACGGGCTCCTTCGCCTGGCCGAGGATCCGGTTGTAGACCTTGACGTAGTCGTCCGGCGACTTGGCGACGCGCGCGAGAGCCCGCGAGGCCATCAGAATGATGCGCCCGCCCACCGCCTCGATGGCGGCGAACTGCTCCTCGTAGGCGCGGATCACGTCGTCGATGCTGCGCGCCGCCTCGGGCGCGAGGTGGTCCGTGCCGGCGCCGGAGAACACCAGGGCATCGCCCCGCGCCTTGGCGGCGCCAACCGAACGGCGGATCAGTTCGAGAGAGGTCGGCCAGTCGAGGCCCATACCGCGTTGCGCGGTATCCATCGCCTCGGCGACGCCGAGACCGAGATCCCACAGGCGCTCGCGATAGGCGATGGTCTTGTCCCAGTCGATGGTGGCCTGCAGCCACGGATCCGCATCGGCGAGCGGATCGGCGACCACGTGGGCGGCCGAGAACGCGATGCGGTTCATCGGTCCGCTCGCCTTCTCGGGGAAGGATTTCGGCGCGGAGAGCTGATAAGACTCAAGGCTGCGATCCGTCTGCGGCAGGCGGATCGACAGGGCGCTGATGGACTCAGGCCGGTTCATGCTGCTTCTCCTTCGCGGCGCCCACGTTCAGCGGCGGCACGTCGACCCAGCGGCGCTCGCGCCAGCTCTCGAGCGCGCATTCCACGAGCTGGACGCCCTTGGCGCCTTCCACCAGCGTGTACTTGTAGGGCGCATCCTCGACCACGTGGCGGACGAACATCTCCCACTGGGTCTTGAAGCCGTTGTCGTAGACCACGTTGTCGGGCACCGGCTGCCAGGTGTCGTAGAAGTCGATGGTCTGCTTCTGGTCCGGGTTCCAGACCGGGCGCGGCGTGGCCTGGCGCGGCTGGATCACGCAATCGGTGAGGCCGGCGACGGCCGAGCCGTGCGTTCCGTCCACGTGGAACGTGACGAGATCGTCACGATAGACGCGGGTGCACCAGGACATGTTGATATGGGCGATCACGCCGCCGTCGAGCATGAACGTGGCGTAAGCCGAGTCGTCCGCGGTGGCCTGATAGGTCTTGCCCTTCTCGTCCACGCGCTCCGGAATATGCGTCGAGCCGATGCAGGAGACCGAGCGCACCTCGCCGAAGAGGTTGTCGAGCACGTAGCGCCAGTGGCAGACCATGTCGAGGATCATGCCGCCGCCGTCCTCGGAACGGTAGTTCCAGGACGGGCGCTGCGCCGGCTGGCCCCAATCGCCTTCGAACACCCAATAGCCGAACTCGCCGCGCACGGAGAGCATGCGGCCGAAGAAGCCGGAATCGCGCAGCATCTTCAGCTTCTGAAGACCCGGCAGGAACAGCTTGTCCTGCACGGTGCCGTTCTTCACGCCCTTCTCGCGGGCGAGGCGGACGATCTTCAGGGCCTCCGGCAGGTTCGTGGAAATCGGCTTCTCGCAATAGATGTGCTTGCCGGCATTGATCGCCTGCTCCAGCAGGGTCGGCCGCATCTGGGTCGTCGCCGCGTCGAAGAAGATTTCGTCGTTCGTATCCGCGATGGCTGCATCGAGATCAGTCGTCCAGCGGTCGATGCCGTAGGTCTTGGCCAACTCTTGGATCTTGTCCGCGTTGCGTCCGACCAGGATGGGATCGAGCTGCACCTTCGATCCGTCCGAGAGCGTCACGCCGCCCTGGGCGCGGATGGCCGCGACGGAACGGATGAGGTGCTGGTTCATGCCCATGCGGCCGGTGATGCCGTGCATCACGATGCCTAATCTGCGCTGTGCCATAATGAATGTCCCCTATCAAAGATGGTTTTAGGCGAGCGGAATGAGACTGCTCCAGTCGGGTTCGGCGCCGCTGGCAAAGCCGGGAGCAGACAGGAGCGAAGCGGTCGGAAGCGAGCCGCGCTCGAAAGCGAGGCCGATCCGGTCGCCGCGCTTCCGGTAGAGATCGGGATGCGCGGCCAGAAAGCGCGCCGCCTCCGCAGCCTGTGCGGGGCCGAAGCCCTCGACGTAATGGTGCCCGTTGCGCTCGGCGTGGGTCAGGCCGAGCGTTGCGACGAGCGCGGTGTCCTGCTGGATGCCGAGCCCCGCCTGGCAGGTGAGATCCTCGGCGGAGACGAAGAACCGGGCTGGCTGCGCCTCGTTCAGAACCGACACGCGCACGGCGTTCAGCACGGACTTGTAGAACCCCTTGCAGGCTTTCGAGGACACGCCGCGATAGCCGAGCGCGACTGCGCGCGGGAAGGAATCGTAATCGCCATCCGCCTCGTCGATGATGAACGGGATCTCGCCGGCGAGATCATCCAGCGGCGCGGCGAAGGTGCCGGCCCGGTCGAAGGGCTGCTCGATATAGAGAAGGTGATCGCGGAACGCCCGCAGCGCGCCGCCGCTCAGGGCCTGGAGCAGAACCCGTAGGCGCGGCGGATCGTACTGCTCGTTTGCATCGAGAGTGGCGCGGTAATCGGGGACGTGCCGCGACAGGAGATCGTGGATGGCCGCCAGACGCGCGATGTCCGCCTCGACATCGCCGCCGATCTTGATCTTGAAGAGCTTCAGGTTGGCGAGCCGAATCTCGTCCTCGAGCCCGCCGGCGCCGTCGAGGGAATCGAGCAGGCCGACCGTGTGCCGCAACTGCACGTCGCCGACCGGCCGGACGTCCGCCAGGAAGGACCGGATGCGCTCTTCCGCAAGATCCGGCGTCTGCCGTGCGTCGATGCCGAAGACGTTGCGGCGCAGGCCTTCGGCGAAGTCGAGCCTCAGCACGTTGAGGAGCGCATCGGCGACGGCCTTGTCGATGAGCGCGGGCCCGTAGGAGGCGACGAGGCCCGGCAGCCCGTGATCGGCGGCCCACATCTTCTGGGCCGAGAAGCCGCGCGCATGATGGCCGAAGGCCGTGTCCCAATCCTGAGATTGGGCGTAGTTCCCGGCGGCCTCATCAAGGCTCGCCTTCAGATCGGCGATCGTATCCTGCGGAGACTTGGCCGGGTTCTTGTCGAACCATTTCGGCATCATCATCTCGGCCGTAACGCCCGTGGCGGTCCCGGCGCCCTCCACCTCGACCACGGCCCGCACGAAGGCCTGAGGCGCCTCGTCGACGGTCACGAGGCCGAACCGGAACGGCCGCGCGAAGCGCATGGGACGCTCGAAGGTCTGGATCTCAACAATGCGAAGCCGGGTGCCTGACATGGTCTTCAGTCCAAGTGGCCGCGGGCATAGAAGTGACCGCGGATCCTTTGCGTGAGCTCGATGAAGGTCGGATGCCCCATGACATCCAGGTTGCGCGGGCGCGGCAGCGTCACGTCATAGATGGCGGCGATCGCGCCTGGTCGCTCGGACATCACGACCACGCGGTCGGCCAGGAACACCGCCTCGGGGATCGAGTGGGTGATGAGCAGGATCGTCTTGCCGGTCTCGTGGTGGATGCGCTGCAGTTCGAGGTTCATGCGCTCGCGCGTCATGGCGTCGAGAGCGCCGAAGGGTTCGTCCATGAGCACGATCTTCGGATCATGCACCAGGGCCCGGCAGATGGCGGCGCGCTGCTGCATGCCGCCGGAGAGCTGCCAGGGATACTTGTTCTGGAAATCCTCGAGCCCCGCCATGGACAGGAGCTTGCGGGCGCGGGTGAGATGGCTCTCCCGATCGAGCCTGCGCACCTCCACGGGCATCATCACGTTGCGCAGCACCGAGCGCCAGGGCAGCAGCACCGGGCTCTGGAACACGATGCCGACGTCGTCCGGCGGCTCGCGCACGGCGACGCCGCCGATCTGCACCTCGCCTTCGGTCGGCGGGATGAGGCCGGCCACGAGCTTCAGGAGCGTGGACTTGCCGCAGCCCGAGGGCCCGACCACGGCGACGAACTCGCCGTCGGTGATGTCGAGGTTGATCGGCCGCAGGGACGGAACATCGCCGCCCCGGGTGCGATAGGTTTTCGCGAGGTTGCGGATCTCGATCATGTTGCGAGGCGCGGACGCCTCGCTCTTCGGCTCATGGCTCGGTATGACACGAAGATGTGCCATGGCGTGCGCGGTCCTGCTCACTGCGTGGCCTTGGGCAGGAAGTCGCGGGTGTAGAACGCCTTGGGGTTCTCCTTCGCCGACGGGTCGAGACCGCCGTACTCGATGAGCAGGTTCACCGTCTCGGCCATGTTGGCGTCGGTGACGTTGAACGGGCGCTGGTTCTTCGTCTCTTCCGTGCGGTAGAGCGGGATCGTCAGCTCGAAACCTTCCTGCAGCGTGTCGGGCTTGCCCGCCTTCGGCAGGGCTTTCAGCACCGCCTGCGTGGCCTCGGCCGGGGCCTTCTCGGCGCCCTCGATGGCCTTGGTGGTCGCGCTCATGAAGCGGCGCACGAGATCGGCCTTGTCCTTCAACGTATCCTTGTGGGCGATGATGCCAGAGGACACGAGGTTGACGCCGTAATCCGCGAACATGACCGGCGTGACGTCCTTGCCCGTCGCGTCCTTGATCTTCATGCTCTGGTCCATCACGTAGCCGAGCAGCACGTCGGCCTGACCGTTGATGACCGCGTTGAGCTTCGTCTGCGCGTCGCCGGAGACGATGCGCATCTCGCTTTCCTTGAGGCCCGCCTTCTTCAGGAAGAGCGGCCAGATCTGCGACATGGAATCGCCCGGTGTCGTCGCCACCGTCTTGCCGCGCAGGTCCTCGGCCTTGCGGATGTTCTTCTCGGAGAAGCCCATTGCCGACATCGGGTTCTTCTGCAGCAGGACGCCCGGAGACGTGACGGGCGCGCCCTTGACCGCTGCGCGGATCATGGTCGGAACGTCCGCATAGGCGAAGTCCACGGTCTTGGCGGCCACCGCCTGCACGGTGACGGCCGATCCGCGCCCTTCCTGAATTTCGAGATCGATGCCTTCGGCGGCGTAAAGCCCCTTCTCCTTGCCGTAGAAGAACGGCGCGTGCTCGCCATAGACATACCAGTTGAGCATCAGCACGACCTTGTCCGCGGCCTGCGCCGGCAGCGACACGAACGGCATGAGAGCGGTGGCGGCAAAAAGGGTGGCTTTCAGGAACGTACGCTTCTTCATGGACTTCCTCCGCTTGTGTTGTGGGCCCCGCCGTTATGGTCAGGCGGTTGCTGCAAAATCATGCCGCTGGCTGGCGTGCCACGGCACGGTGAGACGTTCGATGAGATCGATGATCCAGAAGAGGATGACGCTGATCAGCGCCAGGATGACGAGAGCCGCGAACATGGTCGGCAGCTCGAAATTACCGATGGAGCGCTGGAGCACGAAGCCGATGCCGGAATTGGCGCCGACGAATTCACCGACGACGGCGCCGACAACGGCGAGCGTGACGGAAACCTTCAGTCCCGCGAAGATCGCCGGCAGCGCGTACGGCAGGTTGACCATGGTGAAGGCTTGCAGGCGCGAAGCCTTCATGGAGCGCACGAGATCGCGCATCTCGGGATCAAGCGATTTGAAGCCCTGCACGCCGGCGACGACCACGGGAAAGAACCCGAGAAGAAACGCGGAAATCACCTTCGGGGCCATGCCGAATCCGAACCACACCACGAAGAGCGGCGCCACCGCGACCTTCGGAATCGACTGCGAGAAGACGAGCAGCGGATAGACGTAGGATTCGACCGTCCGCGAGCCCGCGATAAGCATGGCGATCGGGATGCCGAACAGGGCCGAGAGGATGAACCCGCCGAGCGTGGCCGTTGTCGTGGGAATGGCCTCTCGGAGCAGCATGCCGCCCTCGTTCCAGAAGGCCACGGCCACGTCCTTTGGGGGCGGGATCAGATAGGCCGGGATCGCGAAGATCCGGACCGTGAGGTCCCAGAGCACGACCGTGAGAATGAGAAGCCCGAAAGGCTTGATCCAGGCGGAATTCAGCAGATTTTGACTGGCGCGCGCGAGCTTCGACGTCATGCAGCGTCTTCCTCAAGGGCGTTTCCAAAGGGCATTTGCAGGCGGCTTCAGCCGCTCTATGTAACTATCTGGTTAATTAGATGCCCGGTTGTCGGACATGTCAAGCGCTCTTTGGAATTTTCAGGCGCGCACGCCCGCCAGGACGAAATCGACCACGTGGTCGATGCGCTCTTTCATGGCCGGCGGGGACAGAAGCTCGCGGCCGAAGGCCACGGACAGGGTGTAGACGTTCGACAGGTAGAAGTAGCAGAGCCCGGCAATGGAGACGTAAAGCTGCACCGGATCGATGCCGGGGCGAATGGTCTTGGCCTTTTCGCCCCGCTTGAGGATGACCCCGATGGTCTCGATGACCGGGGAGTTCATGGTGTGCACCCGGGTGGATTGCTTCAGGTGCTTGGCGTGATGCTGGTTCTCCGCGTTGAGCAGCATCATGAACTCGGGATACTGAACGAAATAGTTCCACGTGAAACGCACGAGCTCCTCGAGCGCCTGCAAGGGCGACAGCTCCTCCAGATGCAGCTCGCGCTCAGCGGCGCGGATATGGTCGTAGGCCGCTTCGAGGGTCGCGAGAAACAGCGCCTCCTTGCTCCCGTAATAATAGTAGAGCATGCGCTTGTTCGTGCGGGCCGCTTCCGCGATCTGGTCCACCCGCGCCCCGCCATAGCCATGACCGGCGAACTCGGCCGTCGCCGCATCGAGGATCCGCCGCTTCGTCGCCTCGGCGTCTCGAACGGCTTGCTTGCTGACGGCGGGGACGTTCATGAAGCTCCAGTTGTCTGCGGGCCGGCGGTGGCTGGCCCAATGTTGTTAGCGCAATCGGCATCAAAACGAAACGGCCGTGGGGAATAAGGCTTTTCGACCCAGGATTGCGGTGCATGGCGTGATCTTTCCCTGAGCCCTCATCCTGAGGAGGAGCTTCAGCTCCGTCTCGAAGGATCAGGGCGCCTCCAGTGCGTGCTGGATGATCCTTCGAGACGCCTGCTCCGCAGGCTCCTCAGGATGAGGTGAGAGTTTGATCATTCGACCTCTTCTCTATGCCTTGCTGCCCATCGGCAGGGCCGGCGGAAGATCGCCTTCCAGGGCGACGACCTTGCCGGGGTTGAGGATGTTCTGCGGATCGAGGGCCTGCTTCAGGGTCTTCATCAGGTCGAGCGCCACCGGGTCCTTGTAGCGGATCAGCTCGTCGCGCTTGATGAGGCCGATTCCGTGCTCGGCGGAGATCGATCCGTTCATGGCGTGGACGATGTCGTGGACGATGCGGTTGAAGCGTTCCCATTGGGCCAGGAAAAGCGCCTTCTCCATGTCGACGGGCTGCGTCAGGTTGAAATGGATGTTGCCGTCTCCGAAATGGCCGAAGGCGCAGACGCGGATTCCGGGCAGGGCCTCCTCGCAGGCCCGGCTCGCCGCGACGATGAAATCCGCCACGTCCGACACCGGCACGGAAACGTCGTGCTTGATCGAACCACCTTCGAGCCCCTGCACGTCGGAGAGGCTTTCGCGCAGGTGCCAGAGGGCCGCGTTCTGGGCCTCGCTCACGGCGATGGTCGCGTCCTCGATGGTGCCTTTCTCGAAGGCGGCCCCGAGAGCCTTCTCCAGAAGCGCGGGCAGGTCGAGATCGGGATCGGGCGACGCGACTTCGATCAGCGCATAGGCGGCATGATCGCCGCTCAGGGGGTGGACGGCGCCGGGTGCATGCCTGAGCACGATATCCAGGGCGAAGCGCGGCATGAACTCGAAGGCCGTGAGCTCGTCGCCCAGGGTCTGGCGCAGGCCCTCGAAGAGATCGAGGGCGGCATGGGGCGAGGCGCAGCCGACGAAGGCGACCACGCGGGTCTTCGGTTTCGGAAAGAGCTTCAGCACCGCCGCCGTGACGATGCCGAGAGTGCCTTCCGAACCGATGAACAGGTTCTTCAGGTCGTAGCCGGTGTTGTCCTTGCGCAGGCTCTTCAAGCCGTTCCAGATCCGCCCGTCGGCGAGGACGACTTCGAGCCCGAGCACGAGTTCGCGGGTATTGCCGTAGCGCAGCACGTTCACGCCGCCGGCATTGGTCGCAATGTTGCCGCCGATCCGGCAGGATCCTTCGGACGCCAGCGAGAGCGGGAAGATGCAATCGACCTTTTCCGCCGCCTCCTGAATGATCTTCAGGATGCACCCGGCCTCGACGGTCATGGTGGCGTTGAAGGGATTGACCTCGCGGATGCGGTCGAGACGAGCGAGCGACAGGACGATGCCCGTATGCGGCACCCCTCCCCCGACGAGCCCCGTATTGCCACCCTGCGGCACCACGGCGACCTTCGCCTTGGCGCATTCCCGCACCACGAAGGCGACCTCCTCGGTGCTGCCGGGGCGGACCACCGCCAGGGCCTTGCCGCGATAGAGCTTCCGCTCCTCGACGAGATAGCTCTCCATCCCGGCGGGATCGGCGATGACGTGCTTGGCTCCCAGGCGCGCGGAGAGCGCGCCCAGGAGATCGGTTTGGATTTCAGGCATAGAGTTCACAGACGCCTTGCATGCTGCCGGCGCGAGGCCGGTCGACCGATGATGCCGGCCAGATTACGCAGCCGCGGCCTGCTGTCGAGCGGTCATTTCCGCCGCGAGGAGCGCCTTGGCGGCCTCCCGGATGTCGCCATGAACCGCCGGGTCGGCCTCGGTGAGGAGCGGCAGGATCGGGCCCATATCGGCCACGCCCGACAGGGACACGGCGGTGTGGAGGACCCGGATCGCATTGTGGCGCTCGCGCAGGGCTTCGAGGGGCATGAAGGCCTCCAGCTGGCGCCGCGCCTCGGCCTCGTCGCCGCGCTTCAGCGCGTGGAGGAAGGCCATGGACAGATGCGGCGCGATGCAGACGCAGCCCGCCGTGAAGCCGGCAAGGTTGAAATGCGTGAGATGCGGCAGCGCCGGCGGCTCGCCGAAGCCGCTGACAATGCGCTCCGCGCCGACTGCGTCGATCAGCTCCTGCAGGTAGGAATCCTGCGTCAGGTCGGCGCGCGGGACGGCGTACTTGATGCCGAAGACGGCGCCCTGTTCCACGAGCTTCGCCATCGCCTTCGCGGGCACGTATTGATCGGTCTTGATGTAGACGATCAGCGGAACGCCGGAACGATCCACGAAATCCCGCAGCCCGCGCACGACGCCCTCGGGGGTCTGCGGGGCGATCATCGGCAGCGCCATCGCGACGGGATAGCGGCGCGACTTCAGGATCGCCGCCTCGTCGACGAGCTTGCCCCAATCGGGCCCGACCGACGGGATCAGCCACGTGCTCTCGGCCACCGATTCCTCGAGGCTGTCGAGCCATTCGGCGAATTTGGACACCGGCCAGTTATGGACATTGGCGTTGCCGCCATAGAGCAGGGTCGACACGCCGCCGGCTTCGAGATGGCGGATCAGCTTCGCGTTGGCCTCCCGGTTGATCTCGAAATCGCCCGTCAGGGCGAATGGCGGAACCGCCAGAACGGAACGGGCGAGGTGAGAGGTGTCGATGGTCGTCAGCATGGATATTGTCTCGCTGGTTTCAGGACGGTTCTGCACGGGCGAGGCATGGCCCGGCCGCATTCTTCAAGGGTAGGTTCTCACTGGCCGATCTGGATGCCGACGGTCTTGACGACCTCGGACCATTTCTGCCGCTCGCTCCGGATGTAGTCGGCGAACTGTTTCGGCGTCATCGCCGCCGTGACCGAGGCCATTTCGGCCGCCTTCTTCTGGATCTCGGGCTTCTCGAGAATAGTCTTCACATCGGCCGCGATGGTATCGACGATGGCCTGCGGGGTGCCGGCCGGTGCCCACAGCCCGTTCCAGGAAGTGGCATCGAACCCGGTCAGCGTTTCGGCGACGGTCGGGATCTCGGGCGCCTGCTGGCTGCGCTCGGGGCTGGTGACGGCGAGCGCCCGCACGGTTCCGCCCTGCGCCTGCGGCCAGGCGATGGTCATGTTGTCGAAGGCGAGATCGATATGGCCACCGATGAGGCCGTTGACGATGTCCTGGGATGAGCGGAACGGCACATGGGTCATCTTGGCGCCGGTCTTGAGCTGGAACAGCTCGGCCGCCAGATGCTGCGAGGTTCCCGCCCCGGACGAGCCGTAATTCAGCTTGCCGGGGTTCTGCTTTGCGTAGTCGACGAATTCCGCAAAGGTCTTCACCGGGATCTTGGGGTTCACCACCAGGAGATTGGGGAGCTTGGCGAGGCCGGTGATCGGAATGAAGTCCTTTTCGGCATCGTGGGGAAGGTTCTTGTAGAGGAACGGGTTGATCGCGTGCGTGCTCACCGTGCCGACGAGGAGCGTGTGGCCGTCCGGCGCGGCCTTGGCGACCGCCGTCGTGCCGATATTGCCGCCGGCGCCGGGGCGGTTCTCGATGATGAAGGGCTTGCCGTATTTCGCATGAAGCTGCTCGGCCACGAGGCGGGCGAACAGGTCGGTCGTGCCGCCCGGACCGAAAGGCACGACGATCGTGACCTGCTTCTGGGGCCAGTCGGTGCCCTGCGCCTGTGCGGAGCCGAACCCGGCCCCCGAGCCGAGGAGCGAAAGGCCGATCGCGGCGAGCCATGACTTCATGCGTTCTCTCCCTGATTCCATCTTATTGAACTGAGGCGCTGGAACCTGCGACATATCTTGTATGGCAACATACAAATTTTGACAAGCGTGGTGCATCGGTGCACACTCGTCCTGCTATGGCGGCTTTCCACTGACGAAAGTTGCTGTAATAACAATTTCTTTTGACTTGGGAGATGCCGGCAAGGTAGTGAGACATACGACAAGTGGGCCTGCCGGATCGGGCACATCACCCGTGGGGCCGGCCAAAGCTCCGGACCCCGGTGCGGACTTGGCGGATCGCTTCCGAACCGATTGGAAGCAGCAACCAGGCATCTTTCATTCTCAACGCCTTGCAAGAGGCATCAACGGCTCCATGAACGAACGCTCCTTCCTCTCCGACCTGTCCCTCAACACCGTCGCCCGCAAGCGCAACCTCGTGAGCGATCTGGCGGAAGCGATCTCCCGCGAGATCGCCGAAGGACGGCTGCAGGCGGGCGATCGTTTACCGACCGAGGCCGAACTCGCGGCGGCCGCTGGCGTCAGCCGGACCGTGGTGCGCGAGGCCGTCGCGGCGCTGAAGGCCGCGAAGCTCGTCCAGACCCGACAAGGCGCCGGCGCCTTCGTGCTCCCGCCCCCGCCGAAATCGGATTTCTTCGCGTCCCTGAGCAACGGCGAGGTGGACGACATCCTGGCCATGCTGGAACTGCGTCTCGCCGTGGAAGTGGAGGCCGCGTCGCTGGCCGCCGTGCGCCGCACCGACGAGGAGATGGCGGCGCTCGACCGGGCCCTGGAGAACATCACCAAGGGCGAGGATTACGGCATCGCGGCGGATCTCGAATTCCACCGCATCCTGGCGGGCGCCACCAAGAACCCCTATTTCGCGCGCTTCCTGGACTTCCTCGGCGAGTTCGCCGTTCCCCGCCGCTCGGGCCAGACGGACCCGGTCGGCACGGACCAGCGCCAGCGCGATTATCTCAGCGTGATCGAGCGCGAGCACAGGGCGATCCGGGACGCCATCGCCATGGGCGACTCCAACCTCGCCGCCGCAATGATGCGCGCGCATCTGGCCAACAGCCGCAATCGCTATTCGGCCCGGATCCTGCAGGCATCCGACAAGCCTGCTCCCAAGGCCGTCAGGGTCCGCTCCGCCGCCAAGGCCTGAACAGACACGCCGGGCAAAAGGGACGGTTGCACTTGACAGCCGCCCCTAAAACGGCGACCACTTTTCAAAGTTGTATGACATATGGCTTTTGCGCCTCTAGGCGCGGGGAGTGAAACAGGAATGGCCAAGCGATCGCCCGAACAGTTGAGAAGCTACCGCTGGTTTGGCGTCACCGATCTGCGCTCCTTCGGGCATCGGTCCCGGACGCTTCAGATGGGCTATGCCCGGGAAGACTTCATGGGCAAGCCGGTGATTGCGATCATCAACACCTGGAGCGACATCAATCCCTGCCATTCCCATTTCCGTGCCCGCGTCGAGGACGTGAAGCGCGGCGTCTGGCAGGCGGGTGGGTTCCCCATCGAGCTGCCGGCCCTGTCGTTGTCGGAGAACTTCGTCAAGCCGACCACGATGCTCTATCGCAATCTTCTCGCGCTTGAGGTGGAGGAGCTCCTGCGCTCGCATCCGGTCGACGGGGCGGTGCTCATGGGCGGCTGCGACAAGACCACGCCCGCCACCGTCATGGGCGCGATCAGCATGAACCTGCCGATGATCTTCATGCCGGCCGGCCCCATGATCCGCGGCCACCATGCCGGCACGATCCTGGGCTCCGGATCCGACATCTGGAAGTATTGGGCCGAGAAGGAAGCCGGCACCATCACGGACCAGCAATGGAACGACATGGAGGCGGGCATCGCGCGCTCGCCCGGCACCTGCATGACCATGGGCACCGCCTCCACCATGACGTCCATCGTCGAGACGCTGGGCCTGAGCCTTCCCGGCGCCGCATCGATCCCGGCCGTCGACGCCGCCCATCCGCGCATGGCGAGCCTCACCGGCCGCAAGATCGTCGAGATGGTGTGGGACGACCTGAAGCCCAGCGACATCCTCACGCGGCGCTCGTTCGAGAACGCCCTGATGGTTCACAACGCGCTCGCCGGCTCGACCAATGCGATGATCCATCTCGTGGCGATGGCGGGCCGCGCCGGCATCGAGGTCTCACTGCAGGATTTCGACGACTTCGCCCAGAAGGTGCCAGTGATCGCCAATGTGCGTCCCTCGGGCCAGTGGCTGATGGAGGACTTCCATATCGCCGGCGGCATCAGGGGCCTTCTGTCCCGCCTCGCATCGATGCTGCATCTCGACGAGCGCACCGTGACCGGCACCCTGCGCGACGCCCTCGAAGGCGCGGCGGTCTACAACGACGACGTGATCCGCCCGCTCGACAAGCCGATCGCGGCCTCCGGCGGCACCGCCATCCTGCGCGGCAACCTGGCCCCGAAGGGCTGCGTGATCAAGCCGCCGGCGGCGGAGCCGCGCCTGCTGCAGCACACGGGGCCGGCCATCGTCTTCGACACCTACGACGAGATGACGAAGGCCGTGAACGACCTCGACCTCGACGTCACGCCCGATCACATCATGGTGCTGCGCAATGCCGGACCCATCGGCGGACCAGGCATGCCGGAATGGGGTATGCTGCCGATCCCGAAGAAGCTCCTGCGACAGGGCGTGCGCGACATGCTGCGCATTTCCGACGCACGCATGAGCGGCACCAGCTACGGCGCCTGCATCCTGCATGTCTCACCGGAAGCGCATATCGGCGGCCCGCTGGCCGCCGTCAGGACCGGCGATCTCATCACGGTCGACGTGCCGAACCGTTCGATCCACCTGCATGTGAGCGACGAGCAGATCAAGGATCGCCTGCGCACTTGGTCGCCGCCGCCGCGCGATTATCCGCGGGGCTACAACAAGCTCTTCGCCCAGCACATCCGCCAAGCGGACGAGGGCTGCGACTTCGACTTCCTCGAAGGATCCGGCGGCGTGCCGGAGCCCGAGATCCACTGATCCTCCCCCTGGCCGGCAGTGCCGCCTCATCGCGGCGCTGCCGGCATTTTTACGTCGGCTCATGAGCATCCAGAAATCCATCTTCGGCACCATCGACGGCGCGCCGGTCGAGGCCTTCGACATCGAGGCGGGCCAGGCCCGCGCCACGATCATCACCTATGCGGCCGCCTTGAGCCGACTGTTCGTTCCCGATGGCGACGGGCGGCAGGCCGACATCGTCCTCGGCTATGACGATCCCGCGTCCTACGTGCAGAATCGCGGCTCGGCGGGTGCGATCTGCGGCCGTTATGCCAACCGCATCGCCGATGCGCGCTTCACCCTCGACGGCGAGACCTATTCCCTCTCGCCGAACGAAGCGCCCAACCACATCCATGGCGGCTTTCGCGGCTTCAGCAAGAGGATCTGGACCGGCGAAGCCGACACGGCGAACAAGACCGTCCGATTGACATTGCAGCGGCCCGATGGCGACGAGGGCTATCCCGGCGCCGTCACCACGACGGTCACGTACAGACTGACGGACGATCCCGCTCTCGAGATCGTCATGGAAACGACGACGGATCGCCCGACTGTCGTGAACCTCGCCTATCACGGCTACTGGAATCTCGCCGGTCACGATTCCGGACATGTCCGCGATCAGCATCTCCTGATCGAGGCCGATCATTACACGCCCGTCGGGCCCGGAAAGATCCCGACCGGCGAGCTGGCACCCGTCGCCGGCACCGCATTCGACTTCCGGGCGTCACGACCCATCGGCGCGATGATCGACGACACAACCCAGCTCCCGGAAGCGGGCTACGACCACAATTTCTGTCTCAACGAGAACGGCCAGCCTTTGCGCCGTGCGGCGCGGGCGGTGGATCCCGTCTCACGTCGCGGACTGGAGATCTGGACCAACCAGCCGGGCGTTCAGTTCTACACGGCCAATCATTTCGGCAAGGTTCCGGCCGTCGGCAAGGGCGGCGCCGTCTATGACCGACATGCCGGCTTCGCCCTTGAGACGCAGAACTTTCCCAATGCGCCGAACATCCCGCATTTCCCCTCCGCCGTGCTGCGCCCCGGCGAAACATACCTGCATGTGATGCGCATTCCGTTCCTTGTCGTGTAGCCGATCAGATGCCGGAGGCGAGATAGCCTCCGTCCACGTTGAGCACGGCACCCGTGACGAATCCCGATGCGGACGAGGCCAGATAGATCGCAGCGCCCACGAGCTCGTCGAGCTGCCCGAAGCGGCCTGCGGGCGTTCTCAGGAGCGCATTCTCCTTGCGCTTCGGGCTCATCTTGGACTGGTTCAGCTCCGTCATGAAGAAGCCGGGTGAAATGGCGTTGACGCGAACGCCGCGCTCAGCCCATTCGGCTGCGAGCGTCTTCGTCAGCCCGACGACGCCGTGCTTGCTTGCGGCATAGACGGAGGCGAGCGGCCAACCACGATGGGCGGAGAGGGACGCAATCGTGATGATCGCACCCGACCCGCGATCCAGCATCGCCCTGCCGAAGCGCGTGCAGGTGAAGAACACGCTGCGGAGATTCGTCTGCATGATCTCGTCGTATTCCGCCGGCGTGAAGGCTTCCGCGGGCTTGAGGATCGTCGTGCCCTGACAGGCGACCAGGATATCGACGGGACCCAGATCAGCCAGAACCGATGCGACGAGCCGGTCGATCTCCTCCGGGCGCGCAGCATCGACCACGTAGCCTCGCGCGGACGGATCCTTCTCCTGCAGGCGCTGCGTCGCCGCCATCACCTTCTCGGATGTTCGGGCGGCGATCGCCACGCGGGCGCCGCTGTCCTGGAAACCGTGCGCGATCGCATTGCCGATTCCGCTCGATCCACCCACGACGAGAGCCGTCCTGCCCTGCAGCGAGAACGGCGATCCTGCGATGGCATTCTGATAATCAACCAAGCTTCTTCTCCCCTGCGCATGGCTGGCGCGCTGATCTGTCGAGACGAGCCATGCGATTGTCGGCCCTGCGCTGGTGATCGAGGAGGTACAGGACCGATCCGATCACCACGAGGGCTCCGGCGAGGACATGCAGCTTCGGCTCGTCGCCGAACACGAACAGCCCGACCGGAATGGCCCAGATGAGTTTTGTGTATTGCATGGGCGCGACGCTCGACGCCGGCGCCTGGCGAAGCGACTCGATCATCAGGAACTGCGCCGACACCATGACGAGGCCGGCGACGCTCACCAGCCCGGCATCGCTCCACTCGGGAACGTGGCTCAAGGACAAGCCGGGAAGGCTCGCGGTCAGCTGACCGGCCATCACGGCCGCGACCATGATGGCGCGGTTTTCCTGCGACCCGATGGTGCGCATGATCAGGATCACCCCGGCCCCGACGAAAACGTTGAGGAAGGCCGCGAGGTGCCCGAGCGATAAGGCCGCATGGCCTGGCTGCACCATGATCAGGATGCCGGAGAAGCCGACGAGGATCGCGGCCCACCGCGCCGGTCCCGTGCGCTCGCCGAGGAGCCACGCGGCCGCGACCGTGACGACCAGCGGCGACCCGAACGTGATGGCATAGACATCGGCCAGCGGCAGGAGCGAGAAGGCATAGAAGCCTGAAACCGTTCCCACGCCTGCGAGGAAGCCGCGCCCGATCAGCATCTTCGGATTGCGGATCGCCGAGAGCCGGTAGGCCTTGTCGCGCCAGATGACGAAGCCCACCACGAGGCAGGCGACGCCGGCCTGCATGGCGATGATCTGGAAGATGGGATAGTGCAGGGAGAGGAGCTTCACCAGGGTGTCGCTGGTCGCGAAAAGCCCGTTTGCGGCAATCGCAAAAAGGACACCTGTCAATCGGTTCACGGGCGGATCCCACCTGGCTGATGAAGGCTTTCAGCCCCCATCTATTTGCCTGTCATCATACATTCTTTCGTGTGAGTCGGAATGCCCGCAGCGCATGGGTGGGAAGCGCTGGCGGTGGGCGAGACAAGAGAAGGCAGCGGACGCTAGTTCGAACTCACGTCCAATGCTTCATCTGTTTGGTTCGACGCATCGTCTCGCGCAAAACCGAGGCCCACTTTTGCGTTCGATGCTCTCGGCTGCATTTTGAACACAGTCTGGGAGGGTAAATGGCACCCGCCCGATGGGGTGATGCGGGTATTCGCTTTCAGCGCAGTTGCAGCCGCTTAATCCTTTGAACGCGGCGGCCATAGCCCTTTTTGCGCATCGACCTGCTCGACTTGGACGAGGCGGCCTTTGCGATCAAAGGACAAAACGTTTCCAGACGGTTCAGTATTGTCGACGGCTAGAGCACCCCAGACGACAAGTTTTTCACCTCGGCATTCGAGCGGCCGCTCGGTTGCATAATCGATTTCTCTGACAACCTTGCCGGTTGAAGCCAAAAAGAGAATGCGGTTGACACCTCTCGGTGTCATGGCGCCCGGGACGAGCTCGCGAAGATCGAGAACCGCGATGGATTCTCCTGCGATCTTCAAGGAACAGACATAACTGAGATGGGATACCAACCTGTCCGGATGGACGATGCGCTGGCGCTGGAGCAGAGCGAGAATCCGGGAGCGGCCTTGCTCCAAAGAGGAAGAAAGAGGCTCGGCCATTGCCGAACTTCCCAGGATGGAGAGAAGCAAGCCAAATGGGACGCAAAATTGTTTCCAGCGGACGGCAAACCCTCCGCTGGAAAACACCATCATAGGACTCTTACGCTGCAATCGACGTCTGCGGCGCTGCCGAGCGGACGTCGGAATCCACATGGCTCTCGAAGCGCTTGAAGTTCTCGTTGAACATGTCGATCAGGCGCTTGGCGGTCTCGGCGAACTCCGCTTTGTTCTGCCAGGTCTTCACCGGATACAGGATGTGCGGCTCGACGCCGGGCACCGAGGTCGGCACCGCGAAGCCGAAATACGGGTCGCGGCGGAAATCGGCGCGGGAGAGTGAGCCATCGAGCGCCGCGGTCAGCAGGCGGCGGGTGACGCGGATCGGCATGCGCCGGCCCACACCGTACTTGCCGCCCGTCCAGCCCGTGTTGACGAGCCAGCAATCCACCGAGTGCTTGGCGATGAGATCGCGCAGCAGGTTGCCGTATTCGGACGGATGACGCGGCATGAAGGGCGCGCCGAAGCAGGTGGAGAAGGTGGCCTCCGGATCCTTCACGCCCTTTTCCGTACCGGCGACCTTCGCCGTGTAGCCGGAGAGGAAGTGGTACATGGCCTCGGCCGGAGTCAGCTTCGCGATGGGAGGCAGCACGCCGAAGGCATCGCAGGTGAGCATCACGATGTTCTTCGGAATGCCCGCGCGGCCCGTGGCGCTCGCATTAGGAATGAAGTCGAGCGGATAGGCGCAGCGCGTGTTCTCCGTCTTGGAGGCATCGTCGAAATCGGGAACGCGCGTGATCGGATCGATGGTCACGTTCTCCAGCACCGTGCCGAAGCGCTCGGTAGTGGCGAAGATCTCGGGCTCCGCCTCGCGGGAGAGGCGGATGGTCTTGGCGTAGCAGCCGCCCTCGAAGTTGAACACGCCGTTCGGAGCCCAGCCATGTTCGTCGTCGCCGAGCAGGATGCGGTTTGGATCGTTGGAGAGCGTGGTCTTGCCGGTGCCGGAGAGACCGAAGAACACGGCCACGTCGCCCTCCTTGCCCACATTGGCGGAGCAATGCATGGGCATGATCTTCTGGGCGGGCAGCACGTAGTTGAGATAGGTGAAGACCGACTTCTTCATCTCGCCCGCATAGGACGTGCCGCCGATGAGCACGATCTTGCGCTTGAAGTCGCAGGCGATGACCGTCTCGGTGCGGCAGCCGTGGCGGGCCGGGTCGGCCTTGAAGGACGGCAGGTCGATGATGGTCAGGCCGGGCACGTAATCGGTGAGCTCGCCCCGGTCGGGACGGATCAGCAGGTTGCGGATGAAGAGCGAGTGCCAGGCATATTCCGTGAAGACACGCGCCTTGACCCGGTAGGCCGGATCGGCGCCGCCGAAGAGATCCTGCGCGAACAGCTCCTTGCCCTCGGCATGGGCCAGGAAGTCGGCCAGCAGGGTGTCGAAATGGCCAGGCGTGATGGCGCCGTTGTTGTCCCACCAGACGGTGTTTTCCGTGGTTTCGTCGCGCACCACGAACTTATCCTTGGGCGAACGGCCCGTATGCACGCCGGTGTCGGCCAGAAGCGCACCGCCCTGCACGAGCTTGGTCTCGCCCCGGGTCAGGGACTGCTCGTAGAGGGCAGGCGCCTCGAGGTTCCAGTAGACCCGTTTGAGATTGCGGAGGCCGGAGGCCTCAGCGCCCTGTGCGCTGTTGAAGACGCCGATATTTTCCACGGAAGACTTCTCCTGATTGGCGGTCGCCGCGCGGCCGGATCAGCCGCCGTCCGATGACCGTCACATGGGGTAGGCCAAACAATTCGGGCAAGACTTTGCCGTCTCGCTTGAACATGGAACCTTCTTTAGGTCAGCTGACGGTGCCGTCAACTCAGGTCGTTTCATCGCATTCTATTTTTCCGAGAACCAGACCTTTGCCAGCTCTAATCCCTCGAATTTCAAGGTATTTTCCGCATTCTTTCGTATGATTGACCGGATATTTCAGCCCGAAATCCGATATATGCCGCAACGGAAAGCGCAGGAGCGCATCCCGTCCGGGCCACCAGGGGGCCGTTCATCGGAGGTTGAACGGGCGCCCGTTAGACACCACTATCAGGACCGCCCCTGGCCACAGCCGAGGGAAACCATATTTACGCCACGAGAAAGGCGCAGTTGGGGACGTTTTAGGGCCTCCTGCGTTGTCAGACGATACGAAAATCTGACATAGTTGTGCCAAACTAAGGAAGAGTTCATGCCAACGATCGCCCTTGTCGATGACGATCGCAACATCCTGACCTCTGTTTCCATCGCCCTCGAAGCGGAGGGCTATCGCATTCAGACCTATACGGACGGGGCTTCGGCTCTGGACGGCCTCAAGCATGCTCCTCCGGATCTGGCGATCTTCGACATCAAGATGCCCCGCATGGACGGCATGGAGCTCCTGCGCCGCCTGCGGCAGAAGTCGGACCTGCCGGTGATCTTCCTGACCTCCAAGGACGAGGAGATCGACGAGCTGTTCGGCCTCAAGATGGGCGCCGACGACTTCATCCGGAAGCCGTTTTCCCAGCGCCTTCTTGTCGAGCGCGTGAAGGCCGTCCTGCGGCGGTTCGCGCCCAAGGACCAGACCGCCCCCAAGGAGGCCGATCCGAAGGCCCTGGAGCGCGGCCAGCTCAAGATGGACCCGGAGCGTCATGCCTGCACCTGGAAGGGCGAGCCGGTGACCCTCACCGTCACGGAATTCCTGATCCTGCAGGCCCTCGCCACGCGCCCCGGGGTGGTGAAAAGCCGCAACGCCCTGATGGACGCGGCCTATGACGACCAGGTCTATGTGGACGACCGCACCATCGACAGTCACATCAAGCGCCTGCGCAAGAAGTTCAAGTCGGTTGACCAGAGTTTCGAAATGATCGAGACCCTCTACGGCGTGGGCTACCGCTTCAAGGAAGCCTGACGCTTTGGTAGCGCGAGCACCCTGGCAGGCAACCCGGAACGGCGGCCATGGTCCGGGACGCAGATACCGGATCGGGCTTGAACGAGTGGCATGAAGGCAGACCCTATCCACGCCGAGGCGGCATTCGACGATCCGCCGGCCCCTCAGGGCATCCTGGCGCGGCTGAAGAATTTCGGCCGCATGATCATCCAGCGCGGCTCGTCGAGCCTGACGCGCCGGATCGTCGTGCTCAACTTGGCCGGCCTCGTGGCCCTGCTCGTCGGCTTCCTCTACCTCAACCAGTTCCGCGAAGGCCTCATCGAGGCCCGGGTGCAGAGCCTTCTGACCCAGGGCGAGATCATAGCGGGCGCTATCGCGAGCTCCGCTACGGTCGAGACCAACACCATCACGATCGACCCGGACCAGCTCCTGCAGATGCAGGCGGGGGAGACCGAGCGGTTCAACGACGAATCCTTCTCGTCGCTCGAGTTCTCCATCAATCCGGAACGCGTCGCCCCCCTGCTGCGCCGGCTGGTGACGCCGACCAAGACCCGCGCCCGCATCTTCGACCGGGAAGGCACCCTGCTGCTCGATTCCAGGTCGTTCTATTCCCGCGGCGACATCCTGCGCATGGAGCTGCCGCCGGTCGCCAATGTCGAGGATACGACGAGCTTCATCGAACGCACCTGGAACAGCATCCGCAAGATGTTCCGTCGCACCAGGCGTCCGGTGCAGGAGGAGGTCGGACCGGCCAACGGCAAGTCCCTGCCGGAGGTGCAGCAGGCCTTCGCCGGCCAGCAATCGAGCGTGGTGCGCATCAATAACCGCGGCGAGACCATCGTGTCGGTGGCCGTGCCGGTCCAGCGCTTCCGCACGGTCCAGGGCGCGCTCCTGCTCTCGACCCAGGAAGGCGACATCGACGCGATCATCGCGTCCGAGCGCTTCGCCCTGCTCCAGGTCTTCCTGGTGGCGGCCGTGGTCATGATCGTCCTGTCGCTCTTTCTCGCCGGCGCCATCGCGGGCCCGGTGCGGCGGCTGGCCGAGGCGGCGGAACGGGTGCGTTGGGGCACGAAGTCCCGGCAGGAAATTCCCGATTTCACCAAGCGATCCGACGAGATCGGCCACCTGTCGGGCGCCCTGCGCGACATGACCCGGGCGCTGTACAACCGCATCGACGCCATCGAGAGCTTCGCTGCGGACGTGGCCCACGAGCTGAAGAACCCGCTGACCTCCCTGCGCAGCGCCGTCGAAACCCTGCCGCTTGCCCGCAGCGACGAGTCCCGGGAGCGCCTCCTGTCGATCATCCAGCACGACGTGAAGCGCCTCGACCGGCTGATCAGCGACATTTCCGACGCGTCGCGGCTCGACGCGGAACTCGCCCGCGCCGACGCGGAGCCGGTGGACATGGTGCAACTGCTCGACGCGGTGGTGTCGGTTGCCAACGAGCGCCGCCAGGACAACGATCCGCTCATCACGCTCAGCATCGAACGGCAGGCCAAGGGCCGGGACGCCTTCCTGGTCCTCGGCCATGACAGCCGCCTGGGCCAGGTCTTCAACAACCTGATCGACAACGCCCGCTCCTTCTCGCCGCCCGACGAGACGGTCAGCGTCTCCATGCGCCGCCGCAAGAACCAGGTGGAGATCCTGGTGGAGGACAGCGGCCCCGGCATCGAGCCGGACGCCCTCGACCGAATCTTCGAGCGCTTCTACACGGACCGGCCCGAGCAGGGCTTCGGCCAGAATTCCGGCCTCGGCCTGTCCATCTCGCGCCAGATCATCGAGGCCCATCGCGGCACGATCCGGGCCGAGAACCGGCTCAGCCCTCCGGATGAGGACGGCGAGCCCGACCGCCTCGGCGCCCGCTTCGTCATCCGCCTGCCCGTCGAAGGGGCGAAGGCCAAGAAGGAGCAGGAGAAGAAGGACAGGGCCCGGCGCGACACCGGGAAGAAATCCCCTTGAGCGAGGGCGAGACGATCCATGCCGGCTGCGTGCTCGTCGGCGAGGCGGGGCTCCTGATCCGGGGCGCGTCGGGATCGGGCAAGTCGACGCTGGCCCGCGAGGTGGTGTCGCTCGCTCTCCGAGCGGGCCGCTTCGGGCGGCTGGTCAGCGACGACCGCACCCGCCTCGAAGCGCATCACGGCCGCCTGCTCGCCCGGCCGGTGGAGCCCCTCGGCGGGAGCATCGAGGTGTTCGGCCTCGGCATCGTCCGCCAGCCTTTCGAAAAGGCCGCCGTGGTGCGCCTGGTGGCCGACCTCTCCGACGGCCCCGCCCGCTATCCCGAGGAGGGAGACAGGCAGGTCGAGCTCTGCGGCGTCATGATCCCTCGCATCCGGATGCAGGCCGGTGCAATCTCGGCGGATGTCGCCCTGGCCTGCCTGAGTGGTGTTTGCGACACGGTCGTGACACTGTGATGAACTTTTCCTCTCATTGCTCTTGCGCTTGGCTTCGCAGTGCACAAAATAGCGGCTCCGCTCTCGGAGCGTTCGGACTTGTAACATTATGATTGGAATGGTGCTCGTCACCCACGGGCAGCTCGCGACGGAATTCAAAGCGGCGCTCGAGCATGTCGTGGGTCCTCAAGAGCAGCTTGAAACGATCACGATCGGCCCCGACGACGACATGGAGACTCGGCGCAAGGACATCATGGCCGCCGTCTGCCGGGTCAATACGGGCCAAGGGGTCGTGGTCCTGACGGATATGTTCGGCGGCACGCCCTCGAACCTGGCCCTGTCCTGCATGAACGGCTCCGTCGAGGTGGTGGCCGGCATCAATCTGCCCATGCTCATCAAGCTGGCCTCCGTCCGCGACGAGGAAACCCTGTCCGACGCCGTCTCCCACGCCCAGGAGGCGGGGCGCAAATACATCAATATCGCCTCGCGCGTTCTCTCCGGAAAGTGAGCGTCATGCACAGTCTCAGCGATGAGAATTGCCCTCCGGCTCCTGTGCCGGACGGAGCCGAGGTCCGGGAGCTTCCCATCATCAACCGCCGGGGCCTGCACGCCCGCGCCTCGGCCAAGTTCGTCCAGACCGTCGAGCGGTTCAATTCCGACGTGACGGTGACCCGCTGCGGCGAGACCGTGGGCGGGCGCTCCATCATGGGCCTTCTGACCCTCGCGGCCGCCCAGGGCACCTCCATCACGGTCACGGCCAAGGGCGAGGATGCTCAGGCCTGCCTCCAGGCCATCGACGACCTTCTCGCCAACAGGTTCGGCGAGGACGAATAGGCCCCCTGCTCGGGACCGGGATAGGACGATCCTGGCAGGACCTCCCACTCCGGATAACATATAAAGACATCTTTATATCTTGATTGCCTCTCCCGGCGAGCTCTGATAGAGACAGCGCCAATTCAACCGAACAGGTGCAGAGAGAGGCCATCATGGCGCAGGATTACATCGTCAAAGACATCAGCCTTGCGGATTTCGGCCGCAAGGAGATCTCCATCGCCGAGACCGAGATGCCGGGCCTCATGGCCGTCCGGGCCGAGTACGGTCCGAAGCAGCCCCTGAAGGGCGCCCGCATCGCCGGCTCGCTCCATATGACGATCCAGACCGCGGTGCTGATCGAGACCCTCAAGGCTCTCGGCGCCGACATCCGCTGGGTATCCTGCAACATCTACTCCACCCAGGACCATGCGGCCGCCGCCATCGCGGCCGCCGGCATCCCGGTCTTCGCCTATAAGGGCGAGACCCTGAAGGAATACTGGGACTACACCGCCAAGCTGTTCGACTGGCACGACGGCGGCATGCCGAACATGATCCTCGACGACGGCGGCGACGCCACCATGCTGGTCCATCTCGGCCTGCGTGCCGAGAACGGCGACACCGCGTTCCTCGACAAGCCGGGCTCCGAGGAAGAGGAAGTGTTCTTCGCGCTGATCAAGCGCTTGCTCTCCGAGAAGCCGAAGGGCTGGTTCGCCGGCCTCGCCGCCTCGATCAAGGGCGTGTCGGAAGAGACCACCACGGGCGTCCACCGCCTCTACATCATGGAGAAGGAGGGCAAGCTCCTCTTCCCGGCGATCAACGTCAACGACTCGGTCACCAAGTCGAAGTTCGACAACCTCTACGGCTGCCGCGAGTCGCTGGTCGACGGCATCCGCCGCGGCACGGACGTGATGATGGCCGGCAAGGTCGCCATGGTGGCGGGCTTCGGCGACGTGGGCAAGGGCTCGGCCGCCTCCCTCCGCCAGGCCGGCTGCCGCGTGCTCGTGTCGGAGGTCGATCCGATCTGCGCCCTCCAGGCCGCCATGGAAGGCTATGAGGTCACGACCATGGAGGACGCGGCTCCCCGCGCCGACATCTTCGTCACCGCCACAGGCAACAAGGACGTGATCACCATCGAGCACATGCGGGCGATGAAGGACCGCGCCATCGTGTGCAACATCGGCCACTTCGACAACGAGATCCAGGTCGCGTCCCTCAAGAACCTGAAGTGGAACAACGTGAAGCCGCAGGTGGACGAGATCGAGTTCCCCGATGGGCACCGCATCATCCTGCTGTCGGAAGGCCGCCTGGTGAACCTGGGCAACGCCATGGGCCACCCGTCCTTCGTGATGTCGGCCTCCTTCACCAACCAGACCCTGGCCCAGATCGAGCTCTACACCCAGCAGGGCAAGTACGAGCGCAAGGTCTACACCCTGCCCAAGCACCTGGACGAGAAGGTCGCCTCGCTGCACCTCGAAAAGATCGGCGTGAAGCTCACCAAGCTGCGCCCCGACCAGGCCTCCTATATCGGCGTGTCCGAGCAGGGTCCGTTCAAGCCGGATCACTACCGCTACTGATCGGTCGCTCCTCGCGAATGAACGAAAGCCCGGCTTTTGCCGGGCTTTTTTCTTGCCTCACGTGCGGACGTCCATGACGAGGCGGGAAACCATCGAATCGTCCAAACTGTCGCACCGGCATGTGTGTGTCACAAATGCAATATGGTTCGAGGAATTGCACACAGGTTCTCCAAAGGAAGTTTAAGCCGGTGTTAACCCTCTTCCTGGCGGAGTCGGGGGTAGTCTAGAGTGAACACGAATCGACCGGCTGTGCTGTGGCTTCGAACCTGCGCCGGCAGTTCCGTTCATGCGTAGACGGTTGACCCCTGCAGCGCCGCAAGGCGCGGTCGGGATCGATCCAACTTGGCCTTTGTTTTCTGGCCGCCAACAAGGAAGGGCAGCACGGCATGGCCGGGCAATGGGAGCGTCATAGCGGCAACAGCGATGGGACAGGCTCCCTCGCCGGTTCGACCCGCATCCCCCTGTCCCTGATGCTCCTGACCGGCACCTCCCAGGCGGCCCTCGCCAACGACCTGCTGCGCCCGATCACGGACGGAGCGACGGACCTTCTCGGTTTCCTGAACAGTTTCGACCTGCACAACGCGGTCTATTTCGGCCTGTTCATGGGCCTCGTGGCCGTCTCGACCACCAGCGCCCTGCTGTTGATGCACGAGCGCAAGCGTGCCGCCCGGATGGAGCGGCGCCTGCGCAACGAGCTCGACGCCCTGCGGGGCTCGGATGATCTCGCGACCCTCCTCATGGGCTCGGAACGCCAGCTCCTCGTGAGCTGGCACGGGCGGGAGGGCGAACCGCGCTTCCAGGGCGACCCCACCATCGTGGGCGAGAATGCCTCGGCCCAGCGCGCGCTGGCCTTCGGCACCTGGCTCGCCCCGGCGGACGCCACCGCGGTGGAGAGCGCCCTCGAACAGCTTAAAGAGCGCGGCCAGGCGTTCCGCATGACTGGGCGCTGCACCGCGGGCCGCCGCTTCGTCGACGTGGAGGGCCGCACCATCGGCGGACGGGCGCTCCTGCGCCTGCGGGACGTGACCGGCGACCGGGCCGAGCTCATGAAGGTTCAGGGCCAGCTCTCGGTGGCGCGCAGCGACCTGCGCTCCATGACGATGCTGCTCGACGACGTGGCCTATCCGCTCTGGATCCGCGATACGGACGACAAGCTGCTCTGGGCGAACCAGGCCTATCTGCGCTCCGTCGAGGCCAAGGACCTCGACGACGCCATCGCCCGTTCCCTCGAACTCCTCGGCACGGCCACCCGGGACGAGGCGCGGCGGCAGCGCCGGTCGGGCGCCACCTATTCGGGCCGGGTCACGGCCGTCGTCGCGGGCCATCGCGCGGTGCTCGACGTGATCGAGCGCCCCACCGCCGGCGGCAGCGCGGGCATTGCCGTGGACGTGTCCGAACTCGAAGCGGTGCGCACCAACCTGCAGCGCCAGATGGACGCCCATGTGCGCACCCTGGACCAGCTGCCGACGGCGGTCGCGATCTTCGACGGGTCGCAGACCCTCATCTTCAGCAACGCCGCCTATCAGCGTCTCTGGGGCCTGGACGGCGCCTTCCTCGCCTCCCGCCCCACGGACAGCGAGGTGCTCGACAAGCTGCGCGCCGGTCGCAAGATTCCCGAGCAGGCGGATTTCCGCGCCTGGAAGACCGAGTTCCTGCAGGGCTATCACTCGGTCGAGCAGCAGGAAACCTGGTGGCATCTGCCCGACCGGCGCACCTTGCGCGTGGTCATCAACCCCAATCCGCAGGGCGGCGTCACCTACCTGTTCGACGACGTGAGCGAGCGCTTCGAGCTCGCCTCGCAGGTGCATTCGTTGACCCGCGTGCAGTCCGAGACCCTGGACACCCTGAAGGAAGGCGTCGCCGTGTTCGGCTCCGACGGGCGCCTCAAGCTGCACAACCGCGCCTTCGCCGACATGTGGAACCTGTCGCCCGAGATGACGGCCGAAAACCCGCATATCGACACGATCATCAGGGCCTGCCGTCTGCTGTCGCCGCGCGACGAGCCATGGATCGACATTCGCGGCGCGGTGGCGGGCCTTGCCGACATGCGCATGGGGCTCACCTGCCGCATCGAACGCCTCGACGGCACGGCGCTCGACTGCGCGGCCCAACCCCTGCCCGACGGCGCGACGCTCCTGAGCTTCACGGACGTCACCGCGAGCGTGAACGTGGAGCGCGCGCTCACCGAGCGCAACGACGCGCTGGAACGGGCCTCGCGCCTGCGCGACGAATTCGTGCACCACGTGTCCTACGAGCTGCGCTCGCCGCTCACCAACATCATCGGCTTCACGCAATTGCTCGGCGACGAGACGGTAGGCGCCCTCAATCCGCGCCAGCGCGATTACGCCGACCACATCATGCGGTCCTCGGCGTCGCTGCTCGCGATCCTCAACGACATTCTCGATCTCGCTTCCATCGACACCGGCTCGCTGGAATTGACGCCCGAGATCGTCGACATCCGCTCCACCATCGAGGCCGCCATGCGCGGGCTCGAGGACCGGCTGGCGGAATCCTCCCTCAACCTGGTCATCGACACGCCGGACGACATCGGCACCTTCGTGGCCGACGGCAAGCGCGTTCGCCAGATTCTGTTCAACCTGCTCTCCAACGCGGTCGGCTTCTCGTCGCCCGGCCAGACGATCCAGGTGTCGGCGCGCAAGCGCGGCGGCGAGGTGATCTTCGACGTGAAGGACCAGGGGCGCGGCATTCCGGCCGAGATCAAGGCGCGCATCTTCGAGCGGTTCGAAAGCCACACGCTGGGAACGCGCCATCGCGGCGTGGGCCTGGGGCTGTCCATCGTGCGCTCCTTCGTGGAACTGCATGGCGGGCGCATCGAGGTCTCGTCTACGCCAGGCCTCGGCACCACGGTCACGTGCATCTTCCCCAATGACCGGCACGAGGCGCCGTCCGATGGCCGATCCGCGCAATCTGCGCTAACTCCAATCGCAGCCGAGTAGGAACAGCGATGGTGAATGGACTGGCCCTCATGCCCGAGCAGGATCTTTTGCAAGCCGCCTGGATCGTGACGCTTCCCGACCACGCGTCGACGGAGCGCTTCGCCCGGATCCTGGCCGAAGAGCTGAAACCGGGAGACCTCGTCACCTTGTCGGGCGGCCTCGGCGCCGGCAAGACGACCCTCGCCCGCGCCCTGGTGCGGACCCTGGCGGGCGATCCGGAGCTCGAGGTCCCGAGCCCCACCTTCACCCTGATGCAGGTCTATGACGGCCAGCAGCCCCCCATCGTCCATGCGGATTTCTACCGCCTCTCCGGCGGCTACGAACTCGCGGAGCTGGGCTGGGACGAGATGACGGAGAACGCCATCGCGCTCGTCGAATGGCCGGAACGGGCCGACGGCGCGCTGAACCCCGAGCATCTCGACATCCGCCTCGACTTCGCCCCCGGCAGCCAGGGACGCGGCCGCCTCGCGATGCTCACCGGAACCGGCGCTTTCGCATCCCGGCTCCAGCGCATGAAGGCCTATCGCAGCCTCGTCGAGCGCTGCGGCTGGGGCGATGCGAAGCGCCAGCCCATGCCGAGCGACGCCTCCGTGATCCGCTCCTACGAGCGCCTGGTGAAGCCCGACGGCTCGACCGCGCTGCTGATGATCTCGCCCCCGCGTCCGGTCGGGCCCGCCGTGCGGCGCGGCAAGCCCTACACGACCATCGCGAAGCTGGCCGAGACGGTGCATGCCTTCGTGGCCATGGACAAGGGCCTGCGCGCCCTCGGCTTCAGCGCGCCCTACATCTACGGCGAGGATCTCGATGCGGGCCTCCTCCTCATCGAGGATCTCGGCTCCGAGCCCTTCACCGACGCCAGGGGCCCGATCCCGGAGCGCTATGCGGAGGCGACCCGGGTCCTGGCGCAGCTCCACGGCCAAACCCTGCCGCAGGTGCTTCCCGTGGCGGACGGCATCGACCATCCGATCCCGCCCTACGACCTCGAAGCGCTGCTCATCGAGGTGGAGCTTCTGCTCGACTGGTACGTGCCCCACATCATCGGCACGCAGCCCTCAGGGTCGGCGCGGGCGGAGTTCGTCAATCTCTGGACCGAGACCCTGGGCGAGGTTCTCGCCGCCCCGGCCACCTGGACCCTGCGCGACTATCACTCCCCCAACCTGATCTGGCTGCCCCGCCGCGAGGGCCTGCAGCGGGTCGGCATGATCGACTTCCAGGACGCGGTTCTGGGCTCGCCCGCCTACGACGTCGCGTCGCTCCTGCAGGATGCGCGCGTGACCGTGCCGCCCGAGCTCGAACTGAAGCTCATAGGCCTCTATGCCCGCGACCGGAAAGCCGTCGACCCCGATTTCGACGTGTCGGCCTTCGCCCGCGCCTATGCGATCATGGCGGGCCAGCGTGCAACCAAGATCCTCGGCATCTTCGCCCGCCTCGACCGGCGCGACGGCAAGCCGCATTACCTCAAGCATCTGCCGCGGATCGAAGCCTATCTCATCCGCAACCTCGCTCATCCGGCCCTGGGCAAGCTCAAGGGCTGGTATGAAAATTATCTGCCGAGGCTCATCCCGCCGGCGGATGAAGTCCCTCCCGAATCCTGAGCCAGCCCCTTGTCCCAGACCTCACCGCGCGCGCCGCACAAAGCCATCGTTCTCGCCGCAGGCCTGGGCAAGCGCATGCTGCCGATCACGGCCACCCTGCCGAAGCCCCTCGTGAAGGTGGCGGGACAAAGTCTCATCGACTTCGCCCTCGACCGGCTGCACGAGGCGGGCATCGACACGGTGGTGGTGAACGTGCACCACTTCGCCGACATGCTCGAAGCGCATGTGTGCACGCGTGCGTTCCCGCGCATCATCATCTCCGATGAGCGCGGCGAGCTCCTGGAAACCGGCGGCGGCGTGAAGAAGGCCCTGCCCCTTCTCGGCGACGAGCCCTTCATCACGTTCAATTCCGATTCGCTCTGGATCGAGGGCAAAGAGCCGAATCTGAAGCGTCTCGTGGCGGCCTGGGAGCCGGACAGGATGGACATTCTCATGCTCGTGGCGCCGTTATCCACAAGCATCGGTTTCGAAGGCCGGGGCGATTTTCACATGGACGAGAGCGGCCGCCTGCGCCGCCGCGGAACGGACCCGAGCGCTCCTTTCGCCTATGCGGGCGTCGCCATCGTGAAGCCGGAACTCGTGCACGGAACGCCCGACGGAGCGTTCTCGGCCAACGCCTTCTACGATCGCGCCATCGCGAAGGAGCGCCTCTACGGCTTGTGCATGGAGGGGCAATGGCTGCATGTTGGGGAGCCTCAGGCGATTACCGAGGCCGAACGATGCCTCGCCGCCAGCAAGCGATGAGGTTTTCGAGTGCCGAGCATGACCGGGAAAAGTGGGGATCGGTTTTCCGACGCGGTCAGGCTTGATTCGAGGATTGCGCCGCGCGTCTTTTCGATCCCGCCGGGCTGCGCCTTCCTGCCGGCGCTGGTGGACGCATTGTTCGACGGGGATCTCGTCGGCCCCCTGCCGGACGATCCGGCGGCTTTGTCCGACATCACGATCTATGTTCCCAACCGCCGCGCCACCCGGGCGCTGATCGCGCTGCTCGCCGAGCGCGGCGCCGGGCGGGCGCAGCTCCTGCCGCGGATCGTCCCCCTGGGTGAAACCGACGAGGCCGAGTTCGAGCTGACGGGCCTCGAAGGCACGCCGCTCCAGGAGGCCGCGAGCCTCAAGCCCCCGATTCCGCCCCTGGAGCGCCGTCTCATCCTCACACGCCTCGTGCAGCGCTGGTCGGCGGAAGTGGACCGCGCGCTGCTGCAGCTCGGCCCCGAGGTGCCCTTCATGGTGCCGGCCTCGCCGGCCGACGCTGTGAACCTCGCGGGCGATCTCGAAACCCTGATGGATGCCTTCACGACGGAAGGCATCGACTGGCATGCCCTCGAACTGGCGGTGGATTCCGACTACTCGACCTATTTCGAGATCACGCGCCATTTCGTGCAGATCGCGAGCGAGAACTGGCCCCGAATCCTGGCCGAGCGCCAGGCGAGCGACCCAGCGCAGCGGCGCAACGCGCTCCTCGACGCGGAGGCCCGTCGCCTGACCCGCGAGCGGCCCGCGCATCCGATCATTGTCGCAGGCTCGACCGGTTCGGTGCCGGCGACCGCGAACCTCATGGGCGTGATCGCGCGCCTGCCCAAGGGCGCGGTCGTGCTGCCGGGGCTCGACACGGTTCTCGACGAGGAGAGCTGGTCCACCATCGGGGGTGTCGGCGACGACGAGACCGATCCGGTGCACGGGCACCCGCAGGCGTCGCTCCGCCGCCTCCTGGACAAGCATCTGCGCGTCCCGCGCGCCGCCGTCACCGTTCTCGGCGCGGTGCCGGACGCCGCGCAGGCCCGCAACCACCTGCTCTCCGAGATCCTACGCCCAGCCGACACCACGGACCGCTGGTCGCTGATCGCGCCCGAGGATCGCGCCTCCATGAGCGCGCGCGGCTGCGAGGGCCTCGCCATCATCGAGGCCATGGACGAGCGCGAGGAAGCGCTCGCCATTGCCATTGCGCTGCGCGAAACCATGGCGCATCCGCACAAGACCGCAGCCCTCGTCACGCCGGACCGCGCGCTCGCCACGCGCGTGACGGCGGAGCTCGCCCGCTGGGGCCTGAGCGTCGAGGATTCCGCCGGCATTCCGTTGTCCGACACGCCCGCCGGACGCCTCGCGCGCATGGCCGCGGAAGCGGCCGCCGACGATTTGCGGCCCGTGCGCCTTCTGGCCCTGCTCGCGCACCCGATGGTGCGGCTCGGCCTGCCTCGCGAAACGGTCGAGCACGCGGCGAGCGTGCTCGAAATCGGCGTGTTGCGCGGGCCCGCTCCCGCGCTCGGCATCGAGGGCATGCGCGCCGCGCTCGCCAGCCGCCGCGCCGGGAACGATCATCGCACGCCGCGCCCGCGCAAGCGCCTGACGGAGGCCGATTGGGACCTCGCCGACGATCTGCTGCAGCGACTCGGCGTCGCCTTCGAGACCTTCACGCCGTCCGTGCACGGCGAAGGGCGTCTCGACCTCATGTCCCTCGTGGAGCATCACCGCCGCGCTGTCGAGCTGCTCTGGACCGGTCCGGACGACGCATCTGAAGAGCAGGACGACGATTCCTCGAGGGAAGCGCTCGCGGCTTTGTTCGACGATCTCGAACATTCCGACATCCGCGCAGAGGAAGGCCATCCGCTCGCGGGCCGCTTCGTCGATTACCCGACCTTCTTCACGGCACTCGCCAATCAGCGCTCGTTGAGCCCTTCGCCACGCGCCACGCACCGGCGCCTGAAGATCCTCGGCCTGCTCGAAGCGCGCCTTCTCTCCGTCGACCGGGTGGTGCTCGGCGGTTTGGACGAGGGCTCCTGGCCGCCGCGCACGGTGACGGACGCGTTCCTCAACCGGCCCATGCGCTCGCGCGTCGGCCTGATGCCGCCGGAGCGGCGCATCGGCCAGACGGCGCACGATTTCGTGCAGGCGCTCGGCACGCACGACGTGGTGATCACCCGCGCGCACAAGCGCGACGGCTCGCCCATGGTTCCCTCGCGTTTCCTCCAGCGCCTGAAGGCCTTTACCGGCAAGGACGTGTGGGAGCGCATGACGAACGCCGGCGAATATTACCGCCGTCTCGCGCGCACTCTCGACACGCCGGAGCCCGCGCCGTCGCTGCCGCGCCCGCGTCCGAAGCCCGATCCGGCCCTGTTCCCGCGCTCCTTGAGCGTCACGGAGATCGAGACGCTGGTGCGAGACCCCTATTCGATCTTCGCGCGCCACATCCTCAAGCTCGATGCGCTCGATGCGATTGCCGTGACGCCGAGCGCCGCGGATCGCGGCACGATCATCCACGACGTGCTGGGCACGTTCGCCGAGCGATACCCGAAGGCGATGCCGGCTCATGCGCAGGAGATCCTGCTCGCTCTCGGCACCGACGCCTTCGCGGACATCGCCGAGGCCTATCCCGAACTCTATGCGGAATGGTGGCCGCGCTTCACCAGGCTCGCCACCGAATTCGTCGTGTGGGAGCAGAACCGCCGCCCCGATCTCGTCGAGATCTATGCGGAACGCTCGGGCCGCCTGTCGATCCCGCTGCCGGACGGCACGATCTTCAACTTGCGCGCCCGCGCCGACCGCATCGAGCATCGCCGCGACGGCCGCTTCGCGATCATCGATTTCAAAACGGGACAGCCGCCCGGCGTGCGCGAGGTCTATGCCGGCTTCTCGCCGCAGCTGACGCTGGAAGCCATGATGCTGATGAAGGGCGCCTTCAAGGGGCTGCCCATGGCGAAGGACACGCCGGACCTGATCTACATCCACACCACCGGCGGCCGCGAGCCGATCACGCCGCGCGAGATCAAGCCCGGACGCGACGAGGAGCGTTCGGTGCCGGAGATCGTCGAGGAGCATCGCCGCCGCTTCGAGGGCATGATCGTGCGCTATGCCAAGGGCGAAGCGGCTTACGTCTCGCGGCCGTTCCCGAAATATGCGCGCCGCTTCTCGGAATACGACCATCTGGCGCGCGTGAAGGAATGGTCGCTGGCGAGCGCCGGCGGGGTTGAGGGGTCCGAATGAGCACCGATCTCGTCATCCCGGAATACACGAAGGACGCGCAGCGCCGCGCCGCCAATCCGCGCGCCTCCGCCTGGGTGTCGGCCAATGCGGGCGCGGGCAAGACCAAGGTGCTCACCGATCGCGTCGTGCGCCTTCTGCTCGCGGGTTCGCTGCCGGGCCGCATTCTCTGCCTCACCTTCACCAAGGCGGCCGCCGCCAACATGGCGATCCGCGTGTTCGAGCGCCTCGGCCGATGGGTCACGCTCGACGAGGAAAGCCTCGTCAAGGAGCTGACGGAGCTCGAAGGCGAGAGGCCGACGCGCCAGCAGGTGAAGCTCGCGCGCACGCTCTTCGCCCGGGCGGTGGAAACGCCCGGCGGCCTGAAGATCGACACCATCCATGCCTTCTGCGAGCGGCTTCTGCATCTCGTGCCGTTCGAGGCCAATGTGCCGGCGCGCTTCGCCGTGCTCGACGAGAGCCAGACCGACGAGATGCTCTCTCAGGCCACCGCCAATGTGATGGCCGATGCGGCGAGCGGCAGCTTCCCGGCGCTGGCCGAAGCGCTCGACATCATCAGCGTGGACGCGGTGGGCGACGCGCTCGCCAGCGCGATCAACGCGGCCTTGAAGTGCAAGGCTTTCCTGCACGATGCGTCAGGCCCCGCGCGGCTGCGCCGGGAGCTGGGGCTCGGCGCGGACGAGACGCTCGAGAGCGTGGAGACCGCCATGCTTGAAGGCGGCATCGGGCCGGACGAGTGGCCCGCCATCGCGCAGGAGCTCCTCGCCGGCAAAGCGACCGACCAGAAGCGCGCGGCCTCCTTCATCGCGGCCGCCGAGGCGAAGGAAACAGCCGACAAACTCGAGAACTATCTCTCGATCTTCCTCACCGAGGCCGGCACCCCGCGCAAGGGTTCGGCCTTCCTGACCAAGGATGTCGGCGAGAGCCTGAAGGACCGGCTGCTGCGCGAGCAGGAGCGGGTGTGTTCTCTCATCGACAAGCGCAAGGCCGCCCGCGCGGCCGAGCGCACCGGCGCGCTGTTCACGCTCGCGGCCGAGATCCATGCCCGCGTCGAGCAAGCGAAGATGCGCCTCGGCGCGCTCGACTTCCAGGACCTCATCGACAAGACGCTGGCGCTGCTCTCGCGCGGCGACACGGCCTGGGTGCTCTACAAGCTCGATCGCGGCATCGACCACGTGCTGATCGACGAGGCGCAGGACACGAACCCGGAGCAATGGGAAATCCTGCGCCGGATCACCGAGGATTTCACGTCGGGCGCAGGTGCTGCGGCCTCACGCGTGCGCACGCTCTTTGCCGTGGGTGATCCCAAGCAGTCGATCTATGGCTTTCAAGGAGCCGCCCCGCAGGAATTCGAAACGACGCGCCGGAGCTGGTCGCAGAAGGTGAAAAACGCCGAGCTTCACTTCGAGGATGTGTCGCTCACCATGTCGTTCCGCTCGGGCCGGGCCGTGCTGTCGGCCGTGGACGCCACCTTCGCGGTCGCGGCGAATTTCAAGGGCCTGTCCTTCGAGGACAAGGCGGTCGGCACCGTGCATGAGAGCGCGCGCCCCCATGCGCCCGGCCTCGTGGAGATGTGGCCGCTGGAAATGCCCGCCAAGGAGGAGGAGCCCGAGGCCTGGGTGCTGCCCATCGACGAGCCGGAACAGCATTCGCCCCCCGTGGTCGTCGCGCGCCGCATCGCCCAGGCGGTGAAGTGCTGGACCACCAAGGGCGACGAGATGGGCCGCGTGTGGTCCGCCGGCGACGTGCTCGTGCTGGTGCGAAAGCGCGGCGCGGCGTTCGAGGCGGTGATCCGCGCCCTTAAGGAAGCGGGCGTGCCGGTAGCCGGCGCGGACCGGCTCAACATCGGCGAGCACATCGCCGTGCTGGACCTCGTGGCCGCAGGCCGCGCGGCGCTTCTGCCGGACGACGATCTCACGCTCGCGACTGCGCTGAAATCTCCCCTCGTCGGCCTGACCGACGACGACCTCATCCGCATCGCGGCCGACCGGGCGGACGAGGAATCCCTGCACGCCGCGATGACGCGCCACGCGGAAGCGGGCGACGCGAAGGCGAGGCGCGGCTGCGAGGCGCTGAGCGCCTGGCGCGAGCTGGCCCGCGTCCACGGTCCCTTCGGCTTCTTCGCCACCCTGCTCGGACCGCGCGGCGGACGCTCGCTGCTCGTGGCGCGGCTGGGCAGCGAGGCGGGCGACGCCATCGACGCCTTCCTGTGCTTCGCCCATCAATCGGAGATGACCGAGACGCCCTCCCTCACGGTCTTCCTCAGCCGGTTCGAATCCGCCTCGCACACGATCAAGCGCGACCTCGATTCCGTGAACAACGAAGTGCGCGTGATGACCGTGCACGGCGCGAAGGGTCTGGAAGCCCCCATCGTGGTGCTCATCGACGGCTGCGAGGTGCTCGGCCGCGATCCGCCGCTGCTGCAGCTGCAGACCGCGACCGGCGGGAAGATCCCGGTCTGGGCGCCCGGCAAGACTTCCGATTCGAGCGTGATGGAGCAGGCGCGCGAGCTCCTGCACGCCAAGGGCTACGAGGAGCACAACCGCCTGCTCTACGTCGCCATGACCCGTGCCAAGGACCGGCTGGTGATCGCCCCCTACCGGACGAACGGCAACGAAACCAAGCAGGAAGCCTGGTGCGAGATGATCCGTCACGGGCTCGTCGCCAAGGCCGGTGGCCTGGAGCTCGACAAGGCTCCCTATGGCGAGATCGCCGTCTGGCGCGAAGGCTCGCCCCTGGCCCGCACGCTGGTGGCCGAATCCGACGTGGCGCCGCTCGATCCCATCGCGGTCCCGGACTGGCTGACCACGGCGGCCATGCCGGAGCCCGAGCCCCTGCCCCCGATCCGCCCCTCCAGCGCCCTCGGCGCCGCCGACCGGATGACACGGCCCGGCGACGGCCCTTACGCGCCCGAGGCCCGCCTGCGCGGCACCCTGGTCCATGCCCTGCTGGAACGCCTGCCCGCGCTCGCGCCGGAGCACCGGGAGAGCATGGCGCGCGCCTACGTCAAGGCCCGCGCCCCGCGTCTTCCCCAGGACCTGCGCGAGTCGATCCTGACCAACGCCCTCGGGGTTCTCGACCACCCGGACCTGAAGCCCCTCTTCGGCCAGGGCACCCGGGCGGAAGCGCCCATCGCCGGGCGGGTGCTGACGGGCCAGGGCGAGATCCTGGTGTCCGGCCAGATCGACCGGCTGGCCGTGCTCGACACGGACGTGCTGGTGGCCGATTTCAAGACCACCGCGCGGGCGCCGAAGCCGGGCCAGCCGCCGCCGCGCTCCTATGTGGCGCAGCTCGCCCTCTACCGGATGCTCCTCGCCGAGATCTATCCGGAGAAGCGCATCCGCACCTTCCTGATCTGGACTTCCGGGCCCGTGATCCACGAGCTCCTGGAACCCGAGCTGGAATCCGCACTTACCCTCATCAAAGCGGCGTGAGGAACGGGCCCGTTGCTTGATTCCCTCAAGCCGGGTTCTTACCTTGGCCCTATAGCCGAGCGGCTCGGGAATCGAGTCGCGCTCAAGTCAAAGGTGATCTGATGGCAACCGTAAAGGTGACCGACTCAAGCTTCGCGCAGGATGTCCTGCAATCCTCCGAGCCCGTCGTGGTCGATTTCTGGGCCGAATGGTGCGGCCCCTGCCGCATGATCGGCCCGGCCCTGGAAGAGATTTCCAACGAGATGGCCGGCAAGGTGAAGATCGCCAAGCTCAACGTGGACGAGAACCCGCAGATCTCCTCCCAGCTCGGCATCCGGTCGATCCCGGCGCTCATGATGTTCAAGGACGGCAAGGTCGTCGCCCAGAAGGTCGGCGCCGCCCCCAAGGGCGAGCTCTCCCGCTGGATCCAGGCCTCGGCCTGATCGATCCGACGTGCGTAAGAGCACGAAGGGGCCGAAAGGCCCCTTTTTTGTGCCCGCCCGGCTCTTGTCGAAATGAAATTTCATCACACTTCAACCGCCTTGAAGAACAGGTGTGATGAAAGCAATCTATGACCCGACGCGCGGCGACCCGAGCCGTCTTGAGCTATGTCAGGGGTGATCCGTGGAGTATTCCGGCATCCCTGATCCTGCACGCCTTTCTGCTGCTGGCCTTGAGCAGCCTTCTGGCTCCCATGATTCTCCCGCCGGCCACAGAGGGCATTCCGGTGGAGATCTGGTCTCCCGAGGAGTGGCATGCCTTCGGCAAGGCCTCCGTTCCCGGTGGCAGCCGCCCCGATGCTGAGGAGCCTGCCGGAACCCCATTTGGCAATCCTGGCCCGATCCGCGCCACGACGATACTGTCGGCCACCATCTTGGCTCATCCCGGCAGCAGCGCCATGCGAACGGCCCTTGTCGGCATGGAGGAAGAAACGCGGCTGGAACAGCTCTGCGATATCGAGGCTCTGGCCCAGATTGGGGCTTCGCTCCAACAATTTCATCCTGATCGGATCGTCGCTTACGCAAAGTCGGACGTGACAATCATCAACGACACCGTTGTTGCCGAGGGAGCCGCGTTCCGCAGTCACCGACAGTGGTATGATCTGACCTTCAAGTGTGGGCTCAGCACCCATCATCAGGCTGTGCAGAGCTTCGAGTTTTCCGTCGGCAAGGCTATCCCGAAACGCTTGTGGGACAAGTACAATCTGCCCGATCCGATGCTGGATGCGGATTAGTTGCAGCTCCCTATTCCGGCAGCGTCCCGTTGGCCGCCAGCACCTCGCCGGCGAGATACAGCGAGCCGCAGATCAGGATGCGGGGCGGGTGATCCCAGACGTAGTTGTGGAGCGACGCGAGGGCCGATTCGACGCTCGGGGCCGTCGAGGTGGTGAGCCCGACGCTCGAGGCAATGGCCGCGACCTCCTCGGCCGGGCGCGCGGCGATCTGGCCGGCGATCGGCACCGCGATCACCTCGCGGGCAAGGCCTGAGAAATTCTTGAAGAAGGCCTGGCTGTCCTTCGTGCCGAGCATGCCGGTGATCAGCACGAGGGGCACGTCCGAGCGGTCGCTCCGGTCCGCCATGGCGGCGGCCAGCACCCGGCCGCCGTCGGGGTTGTGCCCGCCGTCGAGCCAGAGCTCGCAGCCCCGCGGGGCGATCTCCGGCAGGCGGCCCCGGTTGAGGCGCTGCAGGCGGCCCGGCCATTCGGCCCGGGTGAGGCCGGCCTCGAAAGCTGAGGTCTCGAACTTCTCGAATCCAGCCGCACGCAGGGCAGCAATCGCCGTACCGGCGTTCGTGAACTGGTGCCGCCCGATGAGCCGAGGGCGCGGCAGGTCGAGCAGGCCCTTCTCGTCCTGATAGACAAGGCGCCCGCCTTCCTCGTGCACCGAGAAATCCTGCTGGCCGACGAGGAGCGGCGAGGCGCCGATGCGCTCCGCCTCGTCGCGCAGGGTCTGGTCGGCTTCCGTATAATCCTGCGGGGCGATGACCGCCGGGCAGCCGCGCTTGAAGATGCCGGCCTTCTCCCGGGCGATGGCCTGCAGGGTCGTGCCGAGATATTCCGCATGGTCGTGCCCGATGGGCGTGACGACGGCGGCGGCGGGCCGGTCGATGACGTTGGTGGCGTCGAAGCGGCCGCCGAGGCCCACTTCGAGCAGGAGCACGTCGGCGGGCTCCTCGGCGAAGATCAGCAGGGCCGCCGCCGTTGTGATCTCGAATACCGTGATGGGCTCGCCCGCGTTCACCGCCTCGCAGCGGCGGAAGGCCTCGACCAGCCTCTCCTCGCTCACATAGCGGCCGCCGCCGCCGAGCCGGCCCAAGCGGATGCGCTCGTGAAAGCGCACGAGATGGGGTGAGGTGTAGACGTGGACGGCAAGCCCCGCGCTCTCCAGGATCGCCCGCATGAACGCGATCGTCGAGCCTTTGCCGTTGGTGCCGGCCACATGGATGACCGGCGGCAGGCGCCGCTCCGGATGGCCGAGCTGGGCCAGGAGCCGCTGGATGCGCCCGAGCGAAAGATCGATGGTCTTCGGGTGCAGGGCGAGAAAGCGCGCGATCAGCGCATCGGAGGAATCCATCGCCCTGGTCTCGCTTACTCGGCAGCCGCGGCTGTGATCTCGGCATTTGCCGGAACAGGTTTAGCGACGGCGCTCACGGCCGGTGCCTTGGTGAAGAGGCGCGACAGGCGGGCGACCGTCTCCTTCAGGTCGTGGCGATGCACGACGGCGTCCACCATGCCGTGCTCCTTCAGGTATTCGGAGCGCTGGAAGCCGTCGGGAAGCTTTTCGCGGATGGTCTGCTCGATGACGCGCGGACCGGCGAAGCCGATGAGCGCGCCGGGCTCGGCCAGATGCACGTCGCCAAGCATCGCATAGGAAGCCGTCACGCCGCCCGTGGTCGGGTTGGTGAGCACGACGATGTAGGGCAGCTTCGCTTCGCGCAGGCGGCGGATCGCCACCGTGGTGCGGGGCATCTGCATGAGGGACAGGATGCCCTCCTGCATGCGGGCGCCGCCGGAACCGGCGAAGAGCACGAAAGGCGTCTTCTTGTCGAGCGCCGTCTCGGCGCCCTTGATGAAGGCCTCGCCGGCCGCCATGCCGAGGGAGCCGCCCATGAAGCCGAAATCCTGCACCGCGATGGTCATCGGCAGGTCCGCGACCCGGCCGAAGCCGACCTTGAACGCATCCTGCTGGCCGGTCTTGGTGCGGGCGTCCTTCAGGCGGTCGATATAGCGCTTCTCGTCACGGAATTTCAGCGGGTCGACAGCCACTTCCGGCAGGGCTACGTCGAGCCAGGTGGCGCCATCGAACATGAGCTGGAGGCGCTGGGTGGCGGAAATCCGCATGTGGTGGTTGGAGCCGGGGATCACCCACTGGTTCGCCTCCACGTCCTTGTGAAATACGACCTGTCCGGTCTCCGGGCACTTGATCCAGAGATTGTCCGGCGTCTCGCGCTTGAAGAGCGTCTTGATCTTCGGACGGACGACTTCGGAAATCCAGTTCATCGCTAATCCTTCTCCGTGAGGAGCACCCGGAAGCCCGAATCCTGAGGAGGTCACGTCAGTGACCGTCTCGAAGGATCAGGGCGCATCCCGCGCTCTCTGGCCCCATCTTCGAGACGCAGCTTCGCTGCTCCGCGAGGAGGGACTTTGTTCTATGTATTAGGCCGCCGCCCGTTTTGCCACCGAGCGCACGCCCTCGCTCAATTCCTTCACCAGCTTCGTGACCGCCTCGACAGAGCCTGCCGTTGCGCGATCCTGGGCATCGAGCGTGCCCTTCAGGGCGTCGATGAGGGCCGAGCCCACCACCACGCCGTCGGCGCCTTGGGCCACGGCGGCCGCATGGGCGCCGCTCTTGACGCCGAAGCCCACCACCACCGGCAGGGGCGTGTGGCGCTTGATCCGCTCCACCGCCGTCGCGACCTTGCCGAAATCGGGGGTCGCGGCACCCGTGATGCCGGTGATCGACACGTAATAGACGAAGCCCGCCGTGTTCGCGAGAACGGCCGGCAGGCGCTTGTCGTCCGTGGTCGGCGTGGCGAGGCGGATGAAGGCGAGGCCGGCCTTGAGGGCCGGCAGGCACAGCTCGTCGTCCTCTTCCGGCGGCAGGTCGACCACGATCAGTCCATCGACGCCGGCTTGCCTAGCGTCAGCCAGGAAGCGGTCGACGCCGTAGACGAAGATCGGATTGAAATAGCCCATGAGGATCACGGGCGTGTCCTGGTCCTCGGCCCGGAAGCGGCGGATGAGGTCGAGGGTCTTGACCGTATCCTGACCCACCTTCAGGGCGCGCAGGCCCGCCGCCTGGATGGCCGGCCCGTCGGCCATGGGATCGGTGAAGGGCAGCCCGAACTCGACGATGTCCGCGCCGGCCTTCGGCAGGCTCTTCAGGATCTCCAGGGAGGTCTCGGGATCCGGATCTCCGGCCATCACATAGGTGACGAGAGCGGCGCGGCCTTCCGCGCGGCACTTCTGGAAACGGGCTTCGATGCGCTGTGTCATGGGCGGGTCTTTAGCATGAGAAGGAGGCGGGGCGAAATATGTGAAGAGCGCCGCATGTCCCCTCCCCCTTGTGGGGAGGGGGTCGGTTGCGCTTCATGCCAAGGCTGTTCTCAAACGATCTGGTTGCCCAGGTGCTCGGCGATCTGGAACAGGTCCTTGTCGCCGCGGCCGCTGATATTGACCACCATCAGGTGGTCCTTCGGCTTCTGCGGGGCCAGTTCCATCACCTTGGCCAGCGCGTGGCTGGGCTCCAGGGCGGGCAGGATGCCCTCGAGGCGCGAGCACAGCTGGAAGGCCTCCAGCGCCTCCTCGTCGGTGGCGGAGATGTACTGCACGCGGCCCATTTCGTGCAGCCAGGCATGCTCGGGACCGATGCCCGGATAATCGAGACCGGCCGAGATGGAATGGGCATCGGCGATCTGCCCGTCCTGGTTCATCAGGAGATAGGTGCGATTGCCGTGAAGAACGCCGGGACGGCCGCCCGTCAGGGATGCTGCATGAAGGCCGGAGAGGCCGTGGCCCGCCGCCTCCACGCCGTAGATCTCGACGTCTTTATCGTCGAGGAACGGGTGGAACAGCCCGATGGCGTTGGAGCCACCGCCGATGCAGGCGACGAGCGAATCCGGCAGGCGGCCTTCCGCTTGCATCATCTGCTCGCGGGTCTCGTTGCCGATCACGCACTGGAAGTCGCGCACCATGGCCGGATAGGGATGCGGACCGGCCACCGTGCCGATGCAGTAGAAGGTGTCGGACACGTTGGTGACCCAGTCGCGCAGGGCCTCGTTCATGGCGTCCTTGAGGGTCTTCGTGCCGGATTGCACCGGCACGACCTTGGCGCCGAGCATGTTCATGCGGAACACGTTGGGCTTCTGCCGCTCTACGTCGACGGCGCCCATATAGACCACGCAATCGAGGCCGAAGCGCGCACAGAGCGTCGCGGTGGCGACCCCGTGCTGGCCCGCGCCGGTCTCGGCGATGATGCGCTTCTTGCCCATGCGGCGGGCGAGAAGGATCTGGCCCAGCACGTTGTTCACCTTGTGGGCGCCGGTATGGTTCAGCTCTTCACGCTTGAAGTAGATCTTCGCGCCGCCGAGATGCTCGGTCATGCGCTCGGCGAAATAGAGCGGGCTGGGACGGCCGATGTAATGCTTGGAGAAATACTCCATGTCGGCGTGGAAGGCCGGGTCGTTCCTGGCTTCCTCGTAGGCCTTTTCCAGCTCGAGGATGTTCGGCATCAGGGTCTCGGCGACGAAGCGGCCGCCGAACTGGCCGAAATGCCCGCGCTCGTCGGGTCCGGTGCGGAAGGAATTGGGTTGGGCTTGAGCTGACACGGCCTGTCCTGCCTTGAAGATCTTGAAGGCACGCCCTGGGAGAAGGACGCGCGTCTTGAATTTAGTGATGGGCAGCCGCGAATGCTGTCCGGGCGGCCCTGATGAAGGCTTCGATCCGTGCCGGATCCTTGAGGCCCGGCCCGCTTTCCACCCCGGACGACACGTCGACGGCCTGCGGCTTCGTCAGCCGGATCGCCTCCGCCACGTTGTCGGGGTCGAGGCCCCCTGACAACATGAAGGAAACCTTGCGGTCAAGGCCGTTCAGGAGCCGCCAGTCGAAAGCGATCCCGTTGCCGCCGGGCAGTGCACCCGCCGTGCGGGGCGGCTTGGCATCGAGCAGGATGCGGTCGACGCCGCCCGCATAGGGTTGCAGCGCCTGCAGATCGGAGGCATCGGCGATGCCCAGCGCCTTCATGACCGGGCGTCTGACCATGGAGCGGATTTCGGCGACGCGCTCGGGAGTCTCGCTTCCATGCAGCTGGATCAGGTCAGGGTTGAGTGCCTCGATGGCCTGCGCGACATCCTCGTCGCCCGGATTGACCAGGAGCACCACGCGCTGGGCGCGGCCCCGTGCCTGCAGGGAGAGCTTGTGGCCGAGATCGAGGCTGACGTGACGGGGGCTCTTGGGAAAACGCACGAAACCGACCATGTCCGCGCCTGCGCTTAAGGCCGCATCGAGGGTCTCGGGCGTCGAGAGCCCGCAGATTTTGATCAGGTTATCCATAAGGGCTACTTTACTACGCTTTTGCGAGCGAGCGCCACACCAGCATCGCCGCAGCCAGGTCCTCCAATGCCGCACCGACCGACTTGAAGGCCGTGATCGACGCGGCCTCGCGGCCGGGGGCGCTCCGGCACAGGTCCGCTAGGGTGCCCCGGATATGGCTCTCGGCCATCGCGCCGCTCTGGAGCGACACGGCCACGTCTCCGCCTTCCGTCTGGGCGGCGGGCGTGTCGATATAGACTTGGGAACGCAGCAGGGCCTCATCGTCCGCCTCGCGCATCCGGAGATTGAAGGCGCCGACGAGGTCGAGATGCGCTCCCGGCTTCAGCCACGCGCCTCGGACGATCGGGGCCGTCGACAGGGTCGCGCAGGAGACGAGATCCGCCTCGCGCACGGCCGTCTCCAGGTCCGTCACGGCGGTGACGGGCAGGCCTTCCCGCTGCAGCTCGGCCGCGAGCGCCTCGGCCCTGGCGCCGTTATGGTTCCAGAGCGCCACCTCGCGGATCGGCCGCTGGCTCATATGGGCGCGGATGAGGAAGGGCGCGAGGGATCCGGCCCCGACCATGACCATGCGGCTCGCATCCTGGCGCGCCAGGTATCGGGCCGCCAGAGCCGATGCGGCCGCCGTGCGCCACACGGTCAGGCGTGTGCCGTCGAGAACCGACACGGGCTGTCCCGTGGTGCCGTCCATCAGCAGGTAGGAGCCCATGACGCTCGGAAGGTTCCTGGCGCCGTTCTCCGGGAAGACGGACACGACCTTGACGCCGATGAAGCCGTCCTGCGTGGCGGGACCGGTCCAGGACGGCATGAGCAGGAGCGTGCCATGGGCGCCGGCGCGCTCGATCTCGTGGTGGTGGCGCACCGGCGTGACCATGTCGCCGCGAAAGGCCTCAGCCAGGGCATCGATCAGGGCCGGAAAGGTGAGAACCCGATCGATCTCGGCAGATGTCACGACACGCATGGGAGGATTTCAGAACCTGGGGCTGGGAGACGAGGACAGGGTCGCCGGCAGGGTGGTGGCCGGAGGGTTCTGCGTCTTGAGGCGCTCGGTCTCGTAGCGCAGCTCGCGCGTCTCGCGCCGCAGCTGGCGGCGCGACTTGCGGTGCTTGCCCTGCGCGAGCCAGCTCGCCGTGCCGCCGATGATCACACCGAGCATGACGGCCGCGAAGATCACGGCGAAGAGCGGCAGCTGGGTGGCGAATTCCGGCGCGTCCTGGGAGAACGGATCGAGCGACAGAGTCACCGGCGCGCGGTTCGCCACCGCGAGCAGAACGACCAGGATGGCCACCGGCAGAAGAATGAGCGCCTTCAGAAAGCGAATCACGAACACCTCTCAAGCAATCACTGGGCGGCCGCGGCCTTGAGCACCTTGGGAGCCGGAGCATTGAGCCGCTGACGCATTTCCTTGCCCGTCTTGAAGACGGGGACGACCTTTTCGGAGATGGAAACGGCTTCGCCCGTGCGCGGGTTGCGACCCGTGCGGGCGTCACGCTTCTTCACCGAGAACGCGCCGAAGCCGCGCAGCTCGACCCGGTCGCCCCTGGCAAGGGCATCGCCGATCGTATCGAGAATCGCGTTCACGATCTTCTCCACATCGCGCTGGTAGAGATGCGGGTTCTGCTCGGCGATCTTGAGCACCAGTTCGGATTTGATCATGGATTGGCTATATCTTTGACGTTGCTTTATTTTTCCGAAGGTTGCCAGACCGCCAGAAGGCCGTCAAGTTGCGCGATCTCCGCATGGGACGATGCGCGGCGCAAGCCGTCCGCCACCCGGTCGAAGCCGAAGAGGTCGGCCACGGTCGCGCCCATGGCGAAGAGGGACAGGTCCCGGTCGCTCTTCGGCTTCCAGTCCCGAATCGGCAGGTCCTTGGCCACGCCCTTGTTCTGCTCCAGCCAGGCGACAGCATCGCGCTCCGCGCCGATCCTGTCGACGAGCTTCATGGGCACGCCCTGACGGCCGCTGAACACCTGGCCGGTGGATGCGGCGGCCAGCTCGCTCTCGCTGAGGCGGCGGCGCTCGCGCACCAGGGTCTTGAACCAGTCATAGGTGTCGTTGACCACCGCCTGCATGGCCGCGCGGGCTTCTGGCGATGTAGGCTTGAAGGGGCTGGGCTCTGCCTTGAGCGGCGTGGACTTCACCTCCTCCAGCTTCACGCCGACCTGGCTCATGAGGCCCGACAGGTCGGGATATTGGAAGAGCACGCCGATGGAGCCCACGATGGAGGTCTCGCGCGCGACGATGTAATCGGTCGCGATGGCCGTGATGTAGCCGCCCGACGCGGCCGTGCCGTCGACGAAGGTGACGACGGGCTTCTTGTCGGCGAGGCGGCGGATGTTGCGGTAGAGCTCCTCGGAGCCGGTCGTGGTGCCGCCGGGGCTGTTGATGGAGATCACCACACCGGAGACCGCGCTCGATTCGCCGACCCGCTGCATCAGGTCGGCGAGGCGCTGGTTGCCGGTGATCACGCCGTCGACGGAGATGCGGGCGATCTGGTTCTGGATCGCCCCGTATCCGGCCCGGTCGGCGGCGGCATAGCCCAGCGCGGCCACGGCCGCGATGAGGCCCAGGAATCCCGCGACCCGCCAGAAGGAAAGCTTGCGGCGCAGACGGCGGCGGTCGGCGATGGCTTCGGCATCGATGGACATCGATTGGTCTCTTGCTGGTTCCGGATCGGATGAGGAGGGCTGCACCCTAGAGCGGTTTGGATGCTTTTTCTAGGCTGCGGTCATGAATCCGCAACCGCTGAAAAGGCGCCCGTTCGCAAGCAGATAGGGCGGGAGGACAGCCGGCCAAGGAAAAACCTACGTGGCCGTTCTCGTCAGACCTCGATCCATCGGCTCGCGCCGGGTGGACCCGACAGCAGCCTTTGGCCCTCGTGTCGTGGACCTTCCGGAGATCGCGACTGAGGCTTCCTCTTCGGCATCCTGCGGCTCTCCCCAAAACTCGGCGACGCTCGGGCCGTTCCGCAGGAGCGGATCACGAATGAAGCCGAAGACCTCATGGAACCATACGCGCCGCCCCATCTGCGTGTACCATCGCATCGCGTGCCGAAGACCTTTGTCCGGCTGAAATAAGATCCTGTAGAGCGCTTTGGGGCGCATCTGAACAACGAGCTCCGTGAGTTTGAACCATAACAGGACCCGCCATGGCGGCATGTAGCGCGTGGCCAGGACCTGATGCTTGTAGTCCCATTTCCGGCGGTCGGTCTGGATGACGATCCGGCCGGCGGCCAGACGGAAGTACGGGGTCCACCGATGCGGCGTGACATAGAGCATCTGGATCTGATCGGGATCATAGGAAAGCAGCTGGCGCAAACCTCGCCAGTGATCTCGATCCGTCTCCTCCTCGAAGCCTACGACCCAGGTCGCCATGGAAAGAATACCGTGCTGGCGCAGCAGGCGGATCGCTTCACGATCCGTGGCTGTCGCACCACCCTTGCGGATCATTTCGAGGGTCTTCGCGTCGGTATTCTCCAGCCCCAGGAGAAAACGCTGCCAACCTGCCTTCTTGTAGAGATGCAGAATATCGGCGTCGCGCACGATGTCGTCGGCACGGGTCGATCCAACAAGGATCAGGTCGACGTTTTCCGCGATCAGGGCCTCTAGAAAAACTCTCCACGACTTCTTGGAAACGGTCGGGTTCTCGTCGGCAAAGTTGATGACCTTGACGCCGTGCTCGCGGTGGAGGCGAGCAAGTTCCTGGGCGAATTTCACCGGATCGCGATGGCGCCAGCGGGTCCAGAAACCGCGCTGTCCGCAGTAATTGCACAGATGCGGGCATCCGCGCGAGAATTGCACCACGACGGCACGCAAGCCACCCCAGTAGCTATAGCGGGCGTGGTCGATGAGTTCCCATCCGACGCGGTAGGCGTCGAGGTCTTGGATGACGGGTGCGGGTGCCGTGGCTTTCGGGCCTTCTCCCGTCCGGTAAGCAATACCCTGTACATCCGAAAGGCGACTCCCATTCTGGAAAGCAGCCACGAGCCGGCGCGTCGTTTCCTCGCCTTCGCCGCGCACAATGGTATCGACATAAGGCTCTTCCGCGAGGATTTCGCGCCAGTGATAGGTGGGATAGACGCCGCCATAGACGATGCGGGCATGCGGCAGCTGACCGGCAACAGCGCGAGCCACGGCACTGATGATCGGGTGGCCGGAAGTGGAACCGGAATGGCCGAACATGACGATGTCCGGGCTTAGGCCAACCACCTCTCGGACGATGGCCTCTAGTGGCATCGGGCCGAACTCCCCATCGACCAGATGAACCTCGTGGCCGTCGTCGATCAGCGGCCCGCCGACAGAGAGGAGGCCCAACGGCGGGAGATGATCGTCCGGAATCCGGCTGCCAATGGATGGGTGGGGAACATTGACGAGCACGATCTGCATGCCGGGAACCAGGATCTACAGGATCGGCCTGCGATCCGGACAGAATCCTAGAACTTTATTACGTTTAATCAAGATCGACTTGCTCGACAGTATCAGACCTGAAAGTGGGTCGACTTTTGCCGACGCGGCCCTTGGGGCCCGCACGATGTTGCAATGCCGGCTCTTACGGCTCCGATATGAGCCCCCGCGCCGAACCGCGCGGCCCAAAAAAATCCCCGGGCTTTTCAGCCCGGGGATCCATCGAACTCTGAAAGTCAGAACCCGATTACTTCTTGTCCTTGGCCTTCAGGGCGGCGCCCAGGATGTCGCCGAGCGAGGCACCCGAATCGGTCGAGCCGTACTGAGCCATGGCCTCCTTCTCCTCAGCGACCTCGAGGGCCTTGATGGAGACGGTGACGCGGCGGGCCTTGCGGTCGAACTGCGTGACGCGGGCATCGAGCTTCTCGCCGGCGGCGAAGCGCTCGGGGCGCTGGTCGGCGCGGTCACGAGCGAGCTCGTTGCGCTTGATGAAGGTGGTGAGGTCGGTGTCGACGATCTTCACCTCCAGGCCGCCGTCCTTCACCTCGAGAACCTCGCAGGTGACGATCTGGCCCTTCTTGATCTCGCCGGCTTCGGCGAAGGGGTCGCCCGCAAGCTGCTTGATGCCAAGGGAGATGCGCTCCTTCTCGACGTCCACGTCGAGAACCTGAGCGCGGACGACGTCGCCCTTCTTGAAGTCGTCGATGACCTGCTCGCCCGGACGGTTCCAGTCGAGGTCCGAGAGGTGGACCATGCCGTCGACGTCGTTCTCGAGACCGATGAACAGACCGAACTCGGTCTTGTTCTTGACCTCGCCTTCGACTTCGGAGCCGACAGGGTGCTTCTCGGCGAAGGCTTCCCACGGGTTCTGGAGCGTCTGCTTCAGGCCGAGCGAGATGCGGCGCTTCACCTGGTCGACCTCGAGAATCACGACCTCAACCTCCTGCGAGGTGGAGATGATCTTGCCGGGGTGGACGTTCTTCTTGGTCCAGGACATCTCGGACACGTGGATCAGGCCTTCGATGCCCGGCTCCAGCTCCACGAACGCGCCGTAATCGGTGATGTTCGTGACGCGGCCCTTCAGCTTCGCGCCGACGGGGTAACGGGCGGCGATGCCCTCCCACGGATCGGCGAGCAGCTGCTTGATGCCCAGCGAGATGCGGTGCGTCTCGTGGTTGATCTTGATGATCTTCACCTTCACCGTCTGGCCGATGGTTACGACCTCGGACGGATGGTTGACGCGGCGCCATGCCATGTCGGTGACGTGCAGCAGGCCATCGATGCCGCCGAGATCAACGAACGCACCGTACTCGGTGATGTTCTTGACCACGCCGTCGATGACCTGACCCTCTTCGAGGTTGGCCACGAGCTCGGAGCGCTGCTCGGCGCGGCTCTCTTCGAGAACCGTGCGGCGCGACACGACGATGTTGCCGCGGCGGCGGTCCATCTTGAGGATCTGGAACGGCTGAGCCACGCCCATGAGCGGGGTGACGTCGCGGACCGGGCGGATGTCGACCTGCGAGCGGGGCAGGAACGCCACGGCGCCGTCGAGGTCGACCGTGTAGCCGCCCTTCACCTGGTTGAAGATCGTGCCGTTGACGCGCTCGCCGGCCTCGAAGGCCTTCTCGAGCTTCACCCACGACTCTTCGCGGCGAGCCTTGTCACGGGAGATGACGGCCTCGCCCAGCGCATTCTCGATGCGCTCGACATAGACCTCGACCTCGTCGCCGACGACCACGGTCTGGTCGCGGTTCGGGCCGGCAAATTCCTTAAGAGCGACACGACCTTCGGTCTTGGCGCCGATATCGATGACCGCGACGTCCTTTTCGATCGCGACCACCTTGCCCTTCACGACCGAGCCTTCGCTGATCTCGTTCGTGCGGAAGGATTCTTCGAGCAGGGCCGCGAAATCTTCACGGCTCGGCTGTTGCAAAGCTGCAGACATAGGTTCTCCTGAATGGCCCTCGTTTAAAGGGGCAACGCCGGCGGCTCGTGTTAACGGGCCGTTTCCAGCCGCCGCTGCCTGAGGACGCCCCTTCTAGGGCCATGTCCGAGGCATGCCGCTCATCGAGCGGGCCGGCGTATCATCAGCGGATGGAAACGCTTGTACCGACAGGACTTTTCGGAACACCGCGAGGGCGCGGAACACGCACCCTTACGCAACGATAACCGTCAATGTCTTGTCGGATGGAGGTTCTAATATCCCAAATGGCCTCGGACCACAAGGCTTTCAAGGATTTGAGCCTCCCCGGCGCTCTGCGGGGAGGCTCGGGACGGCTCAGTCCTCGTGGATCAGGCTGTGCTGGCGGGTGTCCTTCATGCGCAGGTAGACGATGAGGGACAGGCCGACCATGACGGTCACGTACCAGAAGAAACCGTATTCCATCCCGGCCTGCTTGAACCAGAGCGCCACGTATTCGGCGGTGCCGCCGAAGACCGTGTTGGCGATGGCATAGGGAAGCGCCACCCCCAGGGCCCGGATATGGGCCGGGAACATCTCGGCCTTCACCACGGCGTTGATCGACGTGTAGCCGGTGACGATCACCAGGGCCGCGAGGCACAGGGCGAAGGCCGTGGTGGGATCCTTCGTGCCGGCCAGCGTCGAGAAGATCAGGTAGGTGAACAGCACGCCGAGCACGCCGAAGCCGACCATCAGGGGCTTGCGGCCGATCCTGTCGGACAGGGCGCCCGCCGCCGGCTGGATCACCATGAACACGAACAGGGCCGCCGCCGTGATCTGGCTCGCCGCCTCGCGGGAGAAGCCCGAGGTGTTGACCAGGAACTTCTGCAGGTAGGTGGTGTAGGCGTAGAAGGCCAGCGTGCCGCCGGCGGTCAGCGCGATCACCGTGAAGGCCTCGCGGGGGTACTTCGTGAAGAGCGCGAGGCCGCTGGAGCGGGGCCCCTTCGCGTCCTTGTTGGCGTTCTTATAGGATTCCGTCTCGGCGAGGCCGCGGCGGAGGTAGAACACGATCACCGCGAGCACGCCGCCGATGGCGAAGGGAATGCGCCAGCCCCAGGCTTCGAGGTTCTGCTCGGTCATGACCTGCTGCAGGACCAGCAGCACGGCGAGAGCCAGGAGCTGGCCGGAGATCAGGGTCACGTACTGGAAGCTGGAGAAGAAGCCGCGGCGGCTCTTGCCCGCCATCTCGCTGAGGTAAGTGGCGCTGGCGCCGTACTCGCCGCCGACGCTGATGCCCTGGAGCAGGCGCGCCAGGACGAGGACGATCGGGGCGAACACGCCGATGCTGTCATAGCCCGGCGTGACGGCGATCATGAGCGAGCCCGTGCACATGAGCGTCACGGACAGGGTCAGGCCGGCCTTGCGGCCCCGGCGGTCCGCATAGATGCCCATGATCCAGGCGCCGATGGGGCGCATGAGGAACCCGACCGCGAAGACGGCGGCGGCGTTCAGAAGCTGGGCGGTCTGGTCGCCCTTGGGAAAGAAGATGGGGGCGAAATAGAGGGTGAAAGCGGAATAGACGTACCAGTCGTACCACTCGACCATATTGCCGGCCGATCCGCCGAGGATCGACTTCAGGCGGCCTTTCTGGTCGGCGACACTGTTTTTCATCAACATCATGCGACTCGTTTTCCAACGGGGGCACGCTCTCCGAACCGAGGGAGGGCATGGCTTTGCAACGAAATGGAAGGATTGTCGGAAGGGGGCGGCAGCGATTGGCGTCCCGCTGCGGCCTTATGGATTTGAAACCGACATAGTACTGCCCTGCCCTTGGGTCAAACTGGACCCTTTGGTCAAACCGGCCAGTCCGAGCGCCGGGCTTGGGCGACCGCCCAACTGAGAGCCTGTTCGAGCCGGTCGTTGCCCCAGAACATCTCCCCGTCCTCGGTGAAGAAGGTGGGCGCGCCGAAGAGGCCGCGGGACTGGACCTCGTCGCCCATCCGGCGCAGGCGCGTCTTGTTGGCCTCTCCTTGGGCCTTGGCGAGAACGGCCTCGGCCTCGAACCCCATCCCGGTCAGGATCGCGGCCAGCTCGGCCGGATCGGCGATGTCGCGGCCCTCGCCGAACTCGGCCGTATAGACGGCTTTCGTGAAGGCCGGTGTCCAGCCGGGCTCGACCCCGAGGAGCGCGATGCGCGCCGCCAGGAGCCCGTTCTGCGGGAAGGTCTTGGGACGGTAGAAGGGCAGCCCGAGCCGGGCGGCCTCCCGCTCCATGTCCCGCCACATGTAGCGGCCCTTGGACGGATTGAGCGCGAAGGGCGTGGTCTCCAGGCCTTGCGCCTTGAAGACGGGCCCGAGCAGGAACGGCCGCCACAGGAGCACGACGCCCGCCTCCGCCGCGGCCTTCTCGATGCGCATGGCGGCGAGATAGGAATAGGTGGAGGCGAATTCGTACCAGAATTCGAGATTGGGCCGGCGGATCATGAGCGTCTCACAGGGTCTGAGCAGTGGCCTCTAGAAGAGTTTCAACCAAGGCCTGGAAAGCGATAAGGCCCCGTTTTCCGAAACTTCGACTGTTCCGACAATCACAAGATCGCATGGCTGAACCGCGCTTTTGGCAGAGCAGCGGCTCACGATGTAACGCTGGTCGGCCTCGCTCATCTCCTCAAGTTTGATCGTGATGTTCGCGAGATGTCGGCCGATCTGATCGGCAGCGGGGCAGGCATAGGTGCCCAAGTCCAGCCTCGTCACCGAACATAGAACCGAAACTGTCCGTCCTGCGAAAGCATGGGGACTGCTCGCAATCATCAAGGGAACCGTCAGCTCATCGCGCGCATGGGCTGCTGTTGCCAGCAAGCCAACCAACGTCCAGCCTGCAAGCTTCACGGCGATCTCCTTGAATGCATCGTCAGCATCTTATCAGGCCAAGAGGAAACGAATCAAAGTTACGTATGGTCAAACACAAACTTCGGACCAGCAAATGGTTGCGCCCATAACGCTTCCGTTTTAAGTCGCAGGCACCCTTATCAACGGAACCCTTGCTATGGCTGAGAAGCGCGTGAACAAGGTCGTGCTCGCCTATTCCGGCGGTCTCGACACCTCCATCATCCTCAAGTGGCTGCAGACCACCTATGGCTGCGAGGTCGTAACCTTCACGGCCGATCTCGGCCAGGGCGAGGAGCTGGAGCCGGCGCGCAAGAAGGCCGAGCTGCTCGGCATCAAGCCGGAGAACATCTTCATCGAGGACCTGCGCGACGAGTTCGTGCGCGACTACGTGTTCCCGATGTTCCGCGCCAACGCGCAATACGAGGGTCTGTACCTGCTCGGCACCTCCATCGCCCGGCCGCTGATTGCCAAGAAGCAGATCGAGATCGCCGAGAAGGTGGGCGCCGACGCGGTCGCCCACGGGGCCACCGGCAAGGGCAACGACCAGGTGCGCTTCGAGCTCGCCTATTACGCCCTGAAGCCCGACGTGACCGTGATCGCCCCCTGGCGCGAATGGGACCTGCGCTCCCGCGAGCAGCTCATCGCCTTCGCCGAGCAGCACCAGATCCCGATCGCCAAGGACAAGCGCGGCGAGGCCCCGTTCTCCGTCGACGCCAACCTCCTGCACGCCTCGTCCGAGGGCAAGGTGCTGGAGGACCCCTCCGTGGAGGTGCCGGACTACGTCTATTCCCGCACCGACGGCCCGGAGAGCGCGCCCGACAAGCCGACCGTGATCAAGATCGCCTTCGAGAAGGGCGACCCGGTCGCCATCGACGGCAAGAAGCTCGGCCCCGCCGACCTGCTGGCGAAGCTCAACGAACTCGGCAAGATCAACGGCATCGGCCGCCTCGACCTGGTGGAGAACCGCTTCGTCGGCATGAAGAGCCGCGGCATGTACGAGACCCCCGGCGGCACGATCCTCGCCCTCGCCCATCGCGGCATCGAGTCGATCACGCTCGACCGCGGCGCGGCGCACCTGAAGGACGAGCTCATGCCGAAATACGCCGAGCTCATCTATAACGGCTTCTGGTTCTCGCCCGAGCGCGAGATGCTTCAGGCGATGATCGACAAGTCGCAGGAATTCGTCACCGGCGAAGTGACCCTGAAGCTCTACAAGGGCGGCGTCCACCTCATCGGCCGCCAGAGCCCCTACACGCTCTACGACCAGGACCTCGTCACCTTCGAGGAAGGCGCCGTCGCCTACGACCACCGCGACGCCGCCGGCTTCATCAAGCTCAACGCCCTGCGCCTGCGCACGCTCGCCCAGCGCAAGAAGAAGCTGGGGCTGTAAGAGGACTGCAAAAGCTCACGTCATGGCCGTGCTCGACACGGCCATCCACGCCTTTTCTGCGCGGTCGTTTGAAGACGTGGGTGGCCGGAACAAGTCCGGCCATGACGTGGGAGGGTGTTGAACCGCCCTCACCCCTCCGGCCTGCGGAACACGCCCTGCACCACCTGGCCTCGCCCGATGAGTTCGGGCGGCGGGTTGGTCCAGTCGACCTCCTGCGGCTGGCGGTCGTGCCAATAGACCATCCAGCGGCCCTGCGGATCCTGGTAGACGCCATAGATCAGGTGGCCGCGCCACCCGCCCTGACCACGCCACCGGCGGGAGAGCCCGGGAATGACATCGCGTAAGCCGCGCATGAGCAGCCATGTGATGCCGATGAGGGTCAGCGGCACGCTGACGAGCCACAATCCTTGGATGGCTTCGGGCCAGGTGTGGAACTTCGAGAGCCAATCGGCCCATGCAGAATAAGGCTGGTCCATCGCAACAACTCCCTTGAGGTGAAGCGACCACCAGGAGTCCTGGTGGCCGGGGAGTTGAGAAGCCGCCTGTAGACGACCGCGATGACCTTTAGGCTTTCGCCCTGGACATGCGCCATCGCCTCCCCGACCGTAAGGTTGGGAAGGCATCGTTCACGGCCGATACCGGCCGCTACAGGTCGGGGTTCTCACGCCCCAGAACCGGATGCGTCCGGCTCCGGTGACGAGGTAACACGCAACAGGGGTGCGGGGTCAATGGCCTTCGTCTGCGCGAATAATCGTTTAGCGCCCTCAGCGTCATGGCCGTTCCAATGCTGTGGACCGCTACAGCTTTCCAAGCGGGATCACCGGCACAAGACCGGTGATGACAAGCGTGAACGTCCGATCTCACGCTCGGCATGACGGCGCTTCATCCGGCTCGCGCCTTCCGCTCAATGCGATGAAGCCCGTTCCTGCGCATCGCTCTCATCATTCAACGGAATGTCCATCACGCACACGACTCCCGTGGGTGCGTAGATCAACTGAACATCGCCGCCGACATCGGTCGCGAGGCTGCGCTCGATCAGCCGCGTGCCGAACCCCCGGCGGGTCGGTGTGGCCACGAGCGGGCCGTTCTGCTCCTGCCACCTCAAGACCAGACGCGTCTCATCGCCCGGCAGGAGGGTCCAGGTGATGACGACGCATCCTGACGGGACGGAGAGCGCGCCGTATTTCGCGGCATTCGTCGCAAGTTCGTGGATGGCCATCGCGATGGCGAGAGCCGTCCTGGGGATGAGACGGACGCGAGGGCCCTCGATCTCGAAATGTTTCGTCTTCTGCCGCAGATAGGGCTCGACCACCTCGTCGATGATCTCTCGCAGTTCGGCAGCTTCCCAGTTCTCGCGCGTGAGAACGTCGTGGGCGCGGGCCAAGGCGAACAGGCGATCCTCGAACGCCTGAAACTTGTGCCGGCTCTCGTCGTCCAGCTGCCGCAGGCTTTGGGCCGCCATCGACTGGACGATGGCCAGCGTGTTCTTCACCCGGTGGTTCAACTCGTTGATCAGGAGCTCGCGATGCTCCTCGACCTGCTTGCGGTCGGTGATGTCGAGCACCGAGCCGACATAGCCGAGGAAGGCGCCGTCTTCGCTGAAGCGTGGCGCAGCCGCATCGATCGCCCACCGGTAGGTCCCGTCCACGCGGCGCAGCCGGTACTCCAGCCGGAAGGCTTCCCGCTTGGCGTTGGCCTCCCTGAACACCCTGCCCGACCACTCGCGGTCGTCCGGATGGACGGCGTCCAGCCAGCCGAATCCCAAGCCGATCTCCGGCGTCTGTCCGGTGAAGTCATACCAGGAGCGGGACAGGTAGGAGCACCTTCCGTCCTGCTCCGTCACCCAGACCATGACGGGAGCATTGTCGGCGAGGTTGCGGAATCGTGCTTCGCTCTCGCGCAGGCTCTCCTCCGCCTGGACCCGCTCCGTGACGTCGTAGCCCTCAGCGAAGATGCCGGTGACATGGCCGGCGCTGTCCGTGATCGGCTGGTAGACGAGGTCCAGGAAACGGTCCTCGACGGGGCTCCCGGGCTGCCGCTGAAGCCTGGCCAGGAGGCTGCGCCCGACGAATGGTTCACCCGTCGTATAGACCCTGTCGAGCAGCTCGAAAAATCCCTGGCCTTCGAGCTCAGGCAGGACGTCCCTGACGGATTGTCCCAAGATGTCCCGACGGTGTCCCACGAGCTGGAGATAGGCATCGTTCGCCAGCTCGAAGACATGATCGCGGCCCCTCAGCATCGCCATGAAGCCCGGAGCCTGCTGGAAGAGTTCGCGAAGCCGGTCCTGCTCCGCTTTCAGGGCAGCCCGGGACTTCACCTCCTGCGTGGTTTCCGTGCAGGCACAGAACATGCCGCCGATGCCGCCCGACTCGTCATGGACGGGCGAGTAGGAGAATGTGTACCAGGTGTCCTCCGGGTAGCCGTTGCGCTCCATCACGAGGTGCATGTCCTCGTGGTAGGTCGCCTCCCCGGCCAGCGCTTTCGTCACCAGGGGTTCGATGTCGGACCAGATCTCCGACCAGACATCCACGAAGGGAAGTCCGAGAGCATGCGGGTGCTTGGCGCCGAAGATGGGCCGGTAGCCATCGTTGTACAGGAAGGCCAGTTGAGGCCCCCAGGCGATAAACATGGGAAATTTCGAGTTGAGCATCAGGCTCACCACGGTCCGCAGGCTCTGCGGCCAGCCCTCCGGACGACCGAGCGGCGACATGGACCAATCGTGAGCGCGCATGAGCGCACCCATTTCACCGCCCCCGCCCAGGAAATCGAGGCTCGGGGCGAACTTACCATTCATGGGGACCGCCTGTCCGGGATGGCTTTGTCTTGCGTTGCGGGTGAGTGAGAC
>NZ_JALJRK010000002.1:0-100937 GCF_024519725.1 Microvirga sp. Mcv34
CCTACGCGATCAGACCCCGTGGCAAAACGCTTGACGAAAAACACAGTCGCTGAGGAGGTCACGTGAGTGACCGACTCGAGGTCCCGGACGATGTCCGGGCACGAGGGCGTATCCAGTGCCTTCTGGACGATCCTTCGAGACGCCTGCTTCGCAGGCTCCTCAGGATGAGGATGGAGTTAGACGATAAGGATCGCCGATCCTCACGAATCCGACACCGCCGCCGCAATCCTCGGCGCGAGCGCGCTCGTGAGAATGTCGGCGGGTTTGCCCGAGGCCACGACGCGTCCGTCGGCCACGAAAGCCATCTGGTCGGCCACATCGGCCACGTCCTCGGGCGTGTGGATCGTCATGAGGATCGTGACGGGGCGCTTGCGCCTCAGGGAGTCGACGAGGAGGATCATGTCGCGGCGTAAGCCGGGATCGAGGCTGCTGAAGGGCTCGTCGAGAAGGATGAGCGGGCGGCCGGAGACGAGCGCGCGCGCCAGTGCCACGCGCTGACGCTGCCCGCCCGACATCTCGCCGGGCCTGCGCTCCTCGAAGCCGTCGAGGCCGACGGCGTCGAGCATCTCGCCGACGAGGTGCTTTTCCTCCGCGCTCAGGCGCAGGGACGGGCGCAGACCCAGGGTGACGTTTTGGGCCGCGCTCAGATGCGGGAACAGGTTGTGGTCCTGGAACACGATAGCCGCCGGGCGCTTGGCCGGTTCCAGCGGCAGGAGATCCTGGCCGTCGAAGGTCAGTGTGCCGCTCTCAGGGACCTCGAACCCGGCGATCATGTGGAGCAGGGTGGTCTTGCCGCCGCCGGACGGTCCGATGACCGCGCAGAGTTGTCCCGCCGGGACGATCAGCGTGTAATCGGCCGTGAAATCGGGCCAGGTCAGGCGGCACTTCTCAATCACCAGCATGGGACAATCGACCGGAAACGTGAGCGAGCAGGACGGCGAAGAGGACTATAACGAGGCCAATGCTCGAGGCTTCGTCCAGGCGGTAGGCCCCGAGGCGCTCGTAGAGGAGATAGGGCAGGGTCACCAGCTCCGTACCGCCAAAGAGCGCGATGATGCCGAAATCGCCGAAGGACAAAGCCATGGCGAGCGCGAAGCCCGCCGCGAGCGGACGCTTGAGGGCGGGCCAGTCCATGATCGTCAGCTTCGACCAGCCGGTAAGGCCGAGGGACGCGGCCACGCGGCCGTAGCGCTCCTCCGCGGTGAGGAGATGCGGCGCCACATAGCGGTAGGCGAAGGGCACGGCGGCGAGCCCGTTGATGAGAGGTAGGAGGATGAGGCCCGCCGTCGACGGATCGCCGAAGCGCCGGATCAGCAGGAACAGGCCGGCCGTGAGGGCGAAGGGCGGAACGGCGAGCAGCATGTCGGGCAGGAGATCGTAGAAGGCGGCGACCCTCGGTGAGCGCAGGACGATGCGCTGCCGCCGCGCCGCGGAGGCGAGCGCATAAGCGAGAAGGCAGGCCAGGATCGCGGCGGCGCTCGCGATCGTCAGGCTCGTCACGAAGGCGCGCAGCAGATCGGCATCGAGCACGGCGGGCAGGCTGCGAAGGCCCGTCAGCACGCTGAAGGCCAGCGGCCCGATGAACAGTGCGCTGACGACGAGCACGAAGGCATCGAGGATTTTCAGGCGCCGGTTCTTCGCATCGGGGCGACGAACGAGGCTGCGGATCGTGTGGCCGACGGGCGGGCGCGTGAAGGCCCAGTGGAGCAGACCCGTCATCGACAGGCAGATCGCGAGCTGGATCAGGGCGAGCCAGGCGACGCGGCCGAAATCGAGATCGATCTTGAGCGCCTCGTAGATCGCCACTTCCAGCGTGGAGCGGCTCGGTCCGCCGCCGAGCGCCAACACGATGGCGAAGCTCTTGAAGCACAGGAGGAAGATGAGGCCGGCGACCCCGGGCAGCTCCGCCCGCAGCACCGGCCAGTCGAGATGGCGGAACACCTGAGTGGGCGTGAACCCCAAGGCTCCGGCAAGGCGCCAGTGCTCCGCCGGGACCTGGTTCAATCCGTCGAGGGTGATCCGGGCGACGAAGGGACCGTTCAGGAACACGTGCGCGATCAGGATGCCCGGATAGCCGAAGATGCTGAAGCCGCTCTTCCAGCCGAGAAGCGCGAGCCCTTCGGCGATCCACCCGCTGCGGCCGTAGACGGCGAAGACCGCGAAGACGGCCACGATGGTCGGCAGCACCATGGTGGTGCTCAACGTCGCCAGGACGAGATCGCGCCCCGGAAACCTCCGGCGCGCCAGCGCGAGCGCCAAGCCGATCCCGAGGACGAGGGAGAGAGCGGTCGAGAGCAGCGCCTGGACGACGGAAAAGGCGAGCACGCGCCCGAGATAGGGGCCGATGGAGAGAAGCGCGGGCGTCCCTCCACCGAATGTGGCGAGGGTCACGAAGCCGCCGGCGACCAGACTTAAGATGGCGAACGCCACCAGGCTTCCGGGATGGGGCAGCTTCAGGACCATGGGCGGCGATCAGCGCGCCGTGGCGTTGAGCCAGGCATCCGTGAAGGCGCGGCGGTTCTGCTGCACCTCCTCGGGCGTAAAGAGCAGCGCCTTGTCCGGCTTCACGAGGTTCCTGAAGGCTTCGGGCAGGCCGGACGCCGGGGTTTTCGCCGGCATCATCCAGTTGCCCTCTGGCATGGCCGACTGGAACGGCTCGCTGAGGACGAAGGCCATGAATGTCTTCGCGAGATCCGGCTGCTTCGTCGTGCGGGTCATGGCGGCCAGCTCCACGTGAAGGTAATGGCCCTCCGAGAAGGCTGCGGCCTTGTAGTTGTCCTTCTTCTCCGCGACCACGTGATAGGCCGGAGAGGTGGTATAGGACATCACCATGTCGGCCTCGCCCTTCAGGAACAGGCCATAGGCCTCGGACCAGCCCTTGGTGAAGGTGACGATGCGGGGCTTGAGCTTGCCCCAGGCCTCGCCGGCCTGGTCACCGTAGACCTTCTGCATCCAGAGCAGGAGGCCGAGGCCCGGGGCGCTGGTGCGGGGGTCCTGCAGGACCACCTTCGGGCCGTTCGGATCCTCGACCAGTTCCTTCAGGCTCTTGGGCGGATGGGCGAGCTTGTTGGCATCGTACACGAAGGCGTAATAGCCCCAGTCGAAGGGCAGGAAGGTGCTGTCACTCCATGTGATAGGAAGTGCCAGATTCCTTTCATCCACGCCGTGGGGGGCGAAGAGGTCGAGCGACTTGGCCTCCGCCATGAGATTCATGTCGAGGCCGACCACCACGTCGGCCTTGGTATTCGCGCCTTCGAGCCGCAGCCGCCCGAGCAGGCTCCCGGCATCCTCGGCCGTGATCCAGTTCAATTCGCAGCCGCAGGTCGCCTCGAAGCGCTCCTTAACGGTCTTGCCGGGACCGTATTTCCCGGCGAACGAGCTATAGGTGTAGACTGTGAGGGTGGGTTTGGTCTGGGCCTGGGCAAGGCCTGTCGCGAGCCCGAGCGTCGCGAGGGTGAGAAGAAGTCGGCGTAACATCAGGGGCGCTCCCATGCATGAGGCAGGCCGGGACCGGCGGCGCAGATTGCACGGGGCATGGCTTTTCTGGCGATGTCGCATGCTCATTCCCTCCGCCGGCATGACCCGGATCAGGTTCGACGGGTCGGCGGCCTTGCCACCTCTCAGCCCCGCATGGGCTCCCCGTGAGACGCCTTGCTTCTAAAGCAGTTCAGGGGCGGCCACAAGCCGCCCCAGTCTGGCTTATTTCCGGTTTCCCTTGTCCTTGCCGCCTGCCATCGCAGCCCGGCGCAGGGCATCGGCGAGCGCTCCGCCGGAGGCCGGAGCCTGCTGTGGAGCCGGCTTCCGCTCGCTCTGGGAACGATGCTTCTGGAACGCGGCCCGGTTGTCGTCCTGGCGGCCCTGGGGCCGCTTCTCGGCCGGATCGCCCATGCGCATGGTGAGCGAGATGCGCTTCCTCGGAACGTCGACCTCGAGCACCTTCACCTTCACGATGTCGCCCGGCTTCACGACGGTGCGCGGGTCTTTCACGAAGGTGTCGGCGAGCGCCGAAATATGCACGAGCCCGTCCTGGTGCACGCCCACGTCGACGAAGGCACCGAAGGCGGCCACGTTGGTGACGACCCCTTCCAGGACCATGCCGGGCTTGAGGTCGCTGATCTTCTCCACGCCTTCCATGAAGGTGGCGGTCTTGAATTCGGGGCGCGGGTCGCGGCCGGGCTTCTCCAGCTCGCTCAGGATGTCCTTCACGGTCGGCACGCCGAACTTCTCGTCCGTAAAGGCCTGCGGGTCGAGCTTCTTCAGGACTGCCCCGTTGCCGATCACGACCTTGATGTCGCTCTTCGTCGCTTCGAGAATGCGGCGCACGACCGGGTAGGCTTCCGGGTGAACCCCGGAGGCATCGAGCGGATCGTCGCCGTTGGGAATGCGCAGGAAGCCCGCCGCCTGCTCGAAGGTTTTTGGCCCGAGGCCCGACACCTTGGTCAGCGCCTTGCGGGTTTTGAATGGCCCATTGGCATCGCGGTGCTCGACGATGTTCTTCGCCACCCATTCGCCGAGGCCCGAAACACGCGTCAGGAGTGGTGCAGAGGCGGTGTTGAGATCGACGCCGACCGCATTCACGCAATCCTCAACGACGGCATCGAGTGAGCGGGAGAGCTTGTATTCCGCGAGATCGTGCTGGTACTGCCCGACGCCGATGGATTTCGGGTCGATCTTTACGAGTTCCGCCAGCGGATCCTGCAAGCGGCGGGCGATGGAGACGGCGCCGCGCAAGGATACGTCGAGACCGGGCAATTCCTGGCTAGCGAAGGCCGAGGCGGAGTAGACCGATGCGCCCGCCTCCGAGACCATGATCTTGGTGAGTTTCAGGTCCGGGTGCTTCGACACCAGTTCGGCTGCGAGCTTGTCGGTCTCGCGGGAGGCCGTGCCGTTGCCGATGGCGACGAGCTCGACCTTATGCACGCGGCAGAGTCGCGCCAGCGTGGCGAGGGATTCATCCCATTGGCGCTTCGGCTCGTGTGGGTAGATGGTATCGGTTGCCACGACCTTTCCGGTCGCATCCACCACGGCCACCTTCACGCCAGTGCGGTAGCCCGGGTCGAGGCCCAGCGTCGGGCGTGCGCCGGCGGGAGCCGCGAGCAGCAGGTCGCGCAGGTTCCCCGCGAACACCCTCACGGCCTCGTCTTCCGCGAGTTGCCAGAGCTTCATCTTCATGTCGAGCTCGATGGAGAACCGCAGCTTCGTACGCCAGGCCCAGCGCACGGTCTCCAGGAGCCACTTGTCGCCCGGGCGGCCCTGGTCGACGATGCCGAAGGCAAGCGCCGTGCGGCCCTCGTAGCGGCTGACATAGCCGGGCTCGGCGGCGTCCTTTTCCTCCTCCATGCGCAGGTCGAGCACCTCTTCCTTCTCGCCGCGGAACAGCGCGAGGATGCGGTGGGAGGGGAGCTTCGTCAGCGGCTCGGCGAAGTCGAAGTAATCGGAGAATTTCGCCCCATCCGTCTGCTTGCCGTCGCGCACCTTGGAGGTGAGGCTGCCCCGCTCCCAGTAGATGTCGCGCAGGGAGCCCAGCAGCTCGGCGTTTTCCGAGAAGCGCTCGACCAGGATCGAACGGGCGCCCTCCAGGGCTGCCTCGGGCGTCGCGACCTCCTTCTCGGTGTTCACGAAGGCGGCGGCGGCCTCCTTCGGCTCGCGGGCAGGCTGGCTCAGGAGGAGATCGGCCAGGGGTTCCAGGCCCGCCTCCTTGGCGATCTGCGCCTTGGTGCGCCGCTTGGGCTTGTAGGGCAGGTAGAGGTCTTCGAGCCGCGCCTTGGTGTCGGCATTGTTGATCTGGAGCGCCAGCTCGTCGGTGAGCTTGCCCTGCTCGCGGATGCTGTCGAGGATCGTCTTGCGGCGGTCCTCCATCTCGCGCAGGTAACGCAGACGCTCCTCCAGGGTGCGCAGCTGGGCATCGTCCAGGGTGCCGGTGACTTCCTTGCGGTAGCGCGCGATGAAGGGAACGGTGGAGCCGCCGTCCAGCAGCTCGACGGCCGCCTTGACCTGCCATTCCTGGACATTCAGTTCGTTCGCGATGCGCTGACCGATGGATAGCATGGACGTCTCCGAAAAAGCGTAAGGCGCGGCTTCTACGGTGCGGGGCGCCCCCCGGTCAACGGGCCGTCCACAGCCCCGGGGTCGCAGTGCCGCTGGGTAAGGGACTGTTTGACTTTTCCTCTTGGCTTGTCTGGCCTTGGCGTATAGACCGTCCGGCCCTTCCAGCCGTCCTCCGAGGTCCAAATGCCCCAATCCCCTGATTTTTCCATCGGCATTGATTTCGGCACCAGCAACACGGTCGTGGCCATCGCGGATCCGGACGGGAATGTGGAGGCGCTGACCTTCGAGCACGGGGGAGAGCGCCTCAAGGTCTATGTCACGGCGCTCTGCTTCTGGGACGAGCGGCACGGCAACGGCCTGCGCACGGAGGTCGAGGGCGGCCCCTGGGCCATCGAGCAGTTCCTCGAAGGGCTCCATGCCCACCGTTTCATCCAGTCCTTCAAGACGTTCGCGGCGAGCGCCACCTTCAAGGAAACCCGCATCTTCCGGGAGCGCTATGCCTTCGAGGACCTGTTGAGCGCGTTCCTGCGTACGCTCGCGCAGCACGGTGGCTCCCGGCTGGACTGGGGCGCCGGGAATGTGGTCATCGGCCGGCCGGTCCAGTTCGCCGGCTATAATCCGGACGACGATCTCGCCATGCGGCGCTATCGGACCGCCTTCGGGCGGCTCGGGGCCGAGCAGGCCCGCTATGTCTATGAGCCGGTCGGCGCCGCCTTCTTCTACGCGCGCCAGCTCGACCACGACGCCACCGTGCTCGTGGCGGATTTCGGCGGCGGCACCAGCGACTTCTCGGTGATGCGGTTCTCGAGGTCCGGCGGCGCGCTGCGCGCGGAGCCCCTTGGGCATGCCGGTATCGGCCTTGCGGGCGACGCCTTCGACTATCGGATCGTCGACAAGGTCGTGTCGCCGCGCCTCGGCAAGGGCGGGCTCTACCGCTCCATGGACAAGATCCTGTCGATCCCCAACCATTACTACGCGAATTTCGCCCGTTGGAACCAGCTCGCCATGATGAAGGGCAGCGGCGACTTGAAGGAGCTGCGCGAACTCGCCCGCGTCGCCCTGGAGCCCGTGCCGCTGGAGAAATTCATCGATATCATCGAATACGACTTAGGCTTCGCCCTCTACCGGGCCGTGTCGTCGGCCAAGGTGGCGCTCTCCAGCCAGGAGGAGACGGATTTCCGCTTCCAGGGCGAGGGCGTCGATATTCAGGCAAAGATTTCCCGCGCCGATTTCGAGACCTGGATCGCGGAGGATGTGGACCGGATTGCCCAGACGGTCGACGAGGCGCTCGTCAAAGCCGGCGTGAAGCCCGGGGAGATCGAGCGGGTGTTCCTCACGGGCGGCACCTCCTTCGTTCCGGCCATCCGCCGCCTGTTCGTCGACCGATTCGGCGAGACCCGGCTGACTTCCGCGGACCAGTTTGAGTCCATCGCCTATGGGCTGGCGCTCATCGGCCAATCCGAGGCGCCCGAGCGCTGGTCTGTCACGAATTAGGCGATTTTTAAAATATAATTACGCTTGCCGCAGGGTGACAAAGGGTTTTATTTCGCAGTGCAGCATACGCGCCTGAAGCGGAGCCCTCCCATGTCCCTGATCAACCCCGACGTCACACCCGAGAAGGACTTTCCCCTTCGCGACGATATCCGGCTCCTGGGGCGCATCCTCGGCGACACGATCCGCGAACAGGAAGGCGAGGCAGCTTTCGAGATCGTCGAACGCATCCGGCAGACCTCGATCCGCTTCCACCGCGACGAGGACGAAATCGCCCGCCGGGAGCTCGAGACGATCCTGAACAGCCTCTCGCGCGGGCGCACCAACCAGATCATCCGGGCCTACAGCTATTTCTCGCATCTGGCGAACATTGCCGAGGACCAGCACCACGTTCGCCGCTCCCGCGCCCATGCCATGGCGGGCGCTCATGCCATCGAGGCTGCTGCGCCACGCGAAGGAACATTGGCGCGAGCCCTCAAGCTCATCCGGGAAGCCGGCATCAGCCACAACGCGCTGCAGGCCTTCTTCGGCTCCGCTCTCGTCTGTCCGGTCCTGACCGCGCATCCGACGGAGGTGCGCCGCAAGAGCACCATCGACCGGGAGATGGAGATCTCCCAGATCCTGGCGCAGCGCGACCGGCAGCATCTGACGCCGGACGAGGAGGCGACCTGCCAGGAGGGCCTTCGCCGCGCCATCCTCACCCTCTGGCAGACGAGCATCCTGCGCCGGAACAGGTTGAAAGTGATCGACGAGGTCAATAACGGCCTCTCTTATTACGACTACACCTTCTTCAAGGAATTGCCCCGCGTTTATGCCGCCCTGGAGGACCAGCTTGCAGCCATGGATCCCATCTGGGAAAATGTGGAGCTTCCGTCCTTCCTGCGCATGGGAAGCTGGATCGGCGGCGACCGCGACGGCAATCCCTTCGTGACGGCGGACGCTCTGCGTCAGGCCCTGCTGCTGCAAAGCAAGCACGCGCTCGGCTTCTATCTCGAGGAACTCCACTGCCTGGGTGCCGAGCTGTCGCTCGACGGGCGCTATGTGAATGTGTCCGACGAGGTCCAGGAACTCGCCAAGGCGTCTCCCGATCCTTCGCCCCATCGCCAGGATGAGCCCTATCGCCGGGCGATCTCGGGTATCTATGCGCGCCTTGCGGCAACCGCCGCGCGCCTGGGACATGGCGACGTGGCGCGTCATGCGGTGGGTGACGCGCCGGCCTATGGCAGCGTCGAGGAATTCGAAGGCGACCTGTCGATCCTGCACCGCTCCCTGCGCTCGAACGGTTCGGGCGCACTGTCGCGGGGCCGCTTGCGCAAGCTGCGCCGGACCGTCGATGTGTTCGGTTTCCATCTGGCAAGCCTCGACATGCGGCAGAACTCGGACGTTCACCAGCGCGTGGTCGCAGAGCTCTTCGAAAAGGCGATCCCAGGCACCGACTACGAAGGGTTGCCGGAGGAGAAGCGCGTCGCGCTGCTCCTGGAAGAGCTTGCGACACCGCGCCTCCTGACCTCGCCCTATCTCGAATACTCGCCGGAAACCTCTTCCGAACTCGCCATCGTCCACGAGGCCGCAGAAGCGCATCGCCGCTACGGTCGCGCGGCCGTGCCGAATTACGTCATCTCCAAGGCAAGCGATCCTTCGGACATTCTGGAAGTGGCCCTTCTGCTGAAGGAGGCGGGCCTGCTGCGTCCACGCGACGGCGCAATGGACGTGAACATCATCCCGCTCTTCGAGACCATCGCGGATCTGCGGCATTGCAGCGGCGTGATGGATGCGCTCTTCGCACTGCCCGATTACATGCGCCTGTTGCGCAGCCGCGGTCAGGCGCAGGAGGTGATGCTCGGCTATTCCGACAGCAACAAGGACGGCGGCTTCCTCACGTCGGGCTGGGAGCTCTACAAGGCTGAGATCGAGCTGATTGAGGTGTTCAAGCGTCATGGCGTGGCTCTCCGCCTCTTCCACGGGCGCGGCGGATCGGTGGGCCGTGGCGGCGGTCCGAGCTATCAGGCGATCCTCGCGCAGCCCGGAGGGGCCGTGCAGGGCGCCATCCGCATCACGGAACAGGGCGAAGTGATCGCGGGCAAGTACTCCAACCCGGATCTGGGGCGACGCAATCTCGAGATCTTGGCGGCCGCCACTCTTGAGGCTTCGTTGCTGCATTCGGGCCAATCGGCGCCGCGCGAGGAATATCTCAACGCCATGGAGGAGCTGTCGAACAGCGCCTTCAAGGCCTATCGCGCGCTCGTCTATGAGACCGAAGGGTTCGAGCGCTATTTCTGGGAATCCACGGTGATCGGCGAGATCGCCAACCTGAACATCGGCAGCCGGCCGGCCTCGCGCACCAATTCACGGCGCATCGAGGATCTGCGCGCCATTCCCTGGGTGTTCGGCTGGGCGCAGTGCCGCCTCATGCTGCCGGGCTGGTACGGCTTCGGCTCCGCCGTCAACGAATGGCTCGAGAAGCACCCTGACACTGGCCTCGCGCTGCTGCAGGAGATGTATCGCGAGTGGCCCTTCTTCCAGGCGCTTCTGTCGAACATGGACATGGTACTGGCGAAGAGCAACATCGCCATCGCGTCGCGCTATGCAAACCTCGTCGAGGACGACAGCCTGCGCGAGGCCATCTTCCCGCTCCTGCGCCACGAATGGGAGGATTCGATCAGGCAATTGCTCGCCATCATGCAGCAACAATCCCTGCTCGACGGCAACCCGCTTCTCGCCCGCTCGATCCGCAACCGCTTCCCCTACCTCGATCCGCTGAACCATCTGCAGATCGAGCTGCTGAAGCGTCACCGCTCCGGCGATGCCGACGAGCAGGTCGTGCAAGGCATTCACCTGTCCATCAACGGCATCGCGGCGGGCCTGCGCAACAGCGGTTAGGCAACAGAGTTGCGGAACCCGATCGAATCTTCCCGGTTGAGTCTCTTGAGAGCGCACCCCGGCGGGGTGCGCCCTGAGATTGAGAGGAGAGATCCATGTCCCGCGGTGACAAGTCCGCTTACACGGACAAGCAGAAACGGAAGGCCGAGCACATCGAGGAAGGCTACGAGAATCGCGGTGTCTCGGAGAAGGAAGCCGAGCGTCGTGCCTGGGCAACCGTCAACAAGCAGGACGGCGGCGGCAAGAAGGGCGGTTCCGGCCACCGCTAAAGGTATGAGGGCCGACGGCAGCTAAGGTAGTGCGCCGGGCGGAAAGCGGGTGTATGGAGGGGCCTGATCTCTCCCGCCCGATCCTGCCATGGAGGAAGCCTTGCTCACGAGTTCTGCCGCCGGCGTCTACGTCATCTGTCCCACGCCCTTCGAGAGCGACGGGCGCGTGGATGTCGCCTCGACCGACCGGATGGTCGAGGCCTATCTGAAAGCCGGCGCCACCGGGCTGACGATTCTCGGCATCATGGGCGAAGCGCCCAAGCTGGCGGCCGACGAAGCCCTTGCCTTCGCCCGTCAGGTCATTTCCACAGTGGCCGGGCGCGTTCCCGTCATCGTCGGTGTTTCGGCCGCGGGCTTCGCCGCCATGTCGGGCCTGTCGTCCAAGGTGATGGATGCGGGTGCCGCCGGCGTCATGATCGCCCCGCCTTCGACGCTCAAGACCGACGACCAGATCGTCTCCTATTATGCCGATGCGGTGGAAGCCATCGGGACGGACGTGCCGTGGGTGATCCAGGATTATCCGCTCACGACCAATGTGGTCATGGCGCCCAAAGTGATCATGCGGATCATCGAGCAGAGCCCCTCCTGCGTGATGCTCAAGCACGAAGATTGGCCGGGTCTCGACAAGATCACGACCCTGCGCCGTGCCAGCGACGCCGGGCAGGTGCGCCGCGTGTCCATTCTCTGCGGCAACGGCGGCATGTTCCTTCCCTTCGAGATGGAGCGCGGCGCCGATGGAGCCATGACGGGCTATGCCTATCCTGAAATGCTGGTCGGCGTGGTGAACCTCATCAACCAGGGCAAGCGGAAGGAGGCGCACGATCTCTTCGACCGCCACCTGCCGCTGGTGCGCTACGAGACGCAGCCCGGATTGGGACTTGCCGTGCGCAAATACGTGCTGAAGCGGCGCGGCATCATCGCGTCCGACACGCTGCGCAAGCCCGGGCCGAAGCTGAGCCCGGAGACGATTGCCGAGATCGAGTGGCTGATGGAGCGCATCGAGCGCTCGTAAGTTTGCAGAAGGAGCTTTGACGAATGGAAACAGGGTTGACAGGAAAGCGCGCGCTCGTCCTCGGCGCGAGCAAGGGGCTGGGCTTCGGCATCGCTCAAGGATTGGCGGAGGAGGGTGCGCGCGTCGCCATCGCCAGCCGCACGATGGAGGGCTCGAAGGCGGCCGCCGACAAGATCGGCAGGGATGTTCTTCCCTTCATCTGCGACACCGGCAAGGCCGATCAGGTCGACGCGTTGGTGAAGGATGTGACGGCTGCGCTCGGCGGCGTGGACATTCTCGTGCTGAACAGCGGCGGCCCACCGCCCGGCAAGGCGCAGGGCGTGTCGTCCGACCAGTGGCGCCAGTCGTTCGAGGCCATGTTCGTCAATCTCGTGCGGATCGCCGATCAGCTTCTCCCCGGCATGATCGAGCGCAAGTTCGGCCGCATCATCTCCGTAATCTCCTCCGGGGTGATCCAGCCGATCCCGAACCTCGCCATCTCGAATGCCATTCGGCCCGCGCTTGTAGGTTGGGGCAAGACACTGGCGAGCGAAGTGGCGTCCTCGGGCGTGACCGTGAACGCCATCGCGCCGGGCCGTATCGCCACGGATCGCCTGAAGCAGCTCGATGCCGCCAATGCGGAGCGCACCAATCGCTCCGTCGAAGACGTGGCGGCTGCGGCGCGCGCCGGCATTCCGGCGGGCCGCTACGGCGAGATCGAGGAGTTCGCGGCCGCGGCCGTCTTCCTCGCCAGCGAGAAGGCCTCATTTATGACGGGCTCGATCCTGCGCGTCGACGGCGGGCAGATCTCGTCCACGACCTGACGCGGACAGGCTCCAGGTGAGGCGGGAAACCGCCTCACCTCATTCGATCAGGCGATGATCCCTGCCCAGTAAAGAGCGATCCCGGCCGCCGAAGTGGCGGCAAGCGTCGACAGCATGCCGACGTGGAAGCGGAACATGGCCAGGATGGCAGCCCCCGAGAGCAGTAGCGCCCAAAGGTTGACGCTGCCCCAGATCGGCGCGTCGAACCGGAAGGGTCCCCACGCTACTTCGTGAACCTGGCCGAAGATCGTGTGAATGCCGAACCAGATCGCCAGGTTCAGGATCACACCGACCACCGCGGCCGTGATGGCCGAGAGAGCACCGCTCAAGGCCCGGTTGCCGCGCAGGATCTCGATGTAGGGAGCGCCGAGAAAAATCCAAAGAAAGCACGGCGCGAACGTCACCCATGTGGTGAGAAGACCGCCCAGGGTGCCGGCCAGCAGGGGATTGAGCGTGCCGGCGTCCCGGAAGGCCGCCATGAAGCCCACGAATTGCAGCACCATGATCAACGGTCCGGGCGTCGTCTCGGCCATGCCGAGGCCGTCGAGCATCTCGCCGGGCCGCAGCCAGCCATAGGTATCCACCGCCTGCTGCGCCACATAGGCCAGGGCGGCATAGGCGCCGCCGAAGGTGACCATCGCCATCTTGGAGAAGAAGACCGCAATCTGGCTGAATACGTCGCCTCTGCCGAGAAACAGCACAAGCATCAGAACCGGCGCGAGCCAGAGCGTCAGCCAGATCGCCGCCACTTGGACGCTTCGCTTCACGTTCGGAGATGCGTGGGCAGGAAGAGAGTCACCCAGAAGGTCGCCATGGTCCCCTGAGCCATTGCCGGACCCTCCCGGCTGAAACTGCGGAAGGCCCGCCCGCCCGCCTAAAAAGCCGATCAGACCTGCCGTAAACACGATCAGTGGGAAGGGCGCATGGAGGAAGAAGATCGCCACGAAGGCTGCCCCGGCGAGGCCGATCAGGATGCGGTTCTTGAGCGCCCTTCTGCCGATCCGCAGCACCGCTTCGAGCACAATGGCGAGCACGGCGGCCTTCAGGCCGAAGAAGAGCGCCGCCACGATGCCGATCTTGCCGTAAAGAGCGTAGATCCAGCTCAAGCCCATGATAGCCACGATGCCGGGCAGGATGAACAATCCGCCCGCCATGAGGCCGCCGAGGGTGCGGTGCATGAGCCAGCCCACATAGGTGGCGAGCTGCTGCGCCTCCGGCCCAGGCAGCAGCATGCAATAGTTGAGGGCATGGAGAAAGCGGCTCTCGGAAATCCAGCGCTTCTCTTCGACCAGGATCCTGTGCATCACGGCAATCTGCCCGGCCGGTCCGCCGAAGCTCAAGGCCGCGACCCGCAGCCAGACGCGAAAGGCCTCGCGCAGCGTGACGCCATGATCCGGCGCGGCCTGAGTCCCTTTGCCTGAGGTTTGTACGGTCCTGCTCACGTCACGCCCTTCGGTGCCATGCCTCGGCTTTCATCGTTTGCCTCCGCAGATTGACGGCCGTGTTAGAATTCCTCGTCGGGCTTCCGTTCCATCGTCTGCACGATCAGACCGTTGTCGATGAGGGTTCGCCATACGTCCTCCGCGGTTTCGGCGTAGTTGATGAGCTTGCGGTCATGCTCGCTCACCATGCCGTGTTCGAGCAGCGCATCGAACTTGATGACCGATTGCCAGTAGGCTTGGTCGAAGAGGACAATGGGCAGGGGCGGCGCCTTGCCGGTCTGGCGCAGGGTCAGGAGCTCGAACAATTCATCGAAGGTGCCGAACCCGCCGGGGAACACCACCAGGGCGTTGGCCCGCATCGCCAGGTGCATCTTGCGCATGGCGAAGTAGTGGAAGCGGAACGTCAGATCCGGGGTCGAATAGGCATTGGGCTCCTGCTCGTGGGGCAGGGTGATGTTGAACCCGATGGAAGGGGCTCCGACATCGAAGGCTCCCCTGTTGGCCGCCTCCATGATGCCCGGGCCGCCGCCGGTGGCGATCACGTTGTCCCGTTTTCCGCCGTTGTCGGTCAGCGCGCCGCCGCGCTGCGATGCGATGGCCCCGAAGGCACGGGCCTGCTCGTACCAGAAAGCGTGCTTTCCTGGGCCGTTCTCCCGCACGCGGGCGCTGCCGAAGACCACGATGGTGGAGCGCACTCCCCAAATCCGCAGGTTTTCCTCGGCCTTGGCATATTCCAGCATGAACCGGACGCCCCGCATGGAATCGCCCAGGAGAAAATCCTGATCCATCGCCGCCAGCCGATAGGAAGGCGAAGCGATATTGGCCGCATTCGAAGGCTTGGCATCGTTCATGAAGAAAGCTCCCGTGACTCGAGGCCCTGCACAAAGCACACTTTCGAGGCCGGGTTAACTCTCCGCTCTCCGGACGGGTCCGCAAAACGATTCCCGGGCTCCGGGGCAGTCCCCATGGCTCCAAGATTTGCAACTATGATGCAAAATGGGTGCCGATTCACGCTTTCATCGCTTGAAGACCGAGAAAGTCATTTTCCCTATAGCCCCTCGTACCCCGGCGGTTATATCAAGGACGCAAAGCGCATCGTGCAGGCTTGACGGTCCTGCACTGAACCATGCGCCCAACACAAGAGGGCATCGGACCCATCAGGCCCGTGCTCCGGGGAAACGACTCTGAACAGCGAAACGGAAAGCGAGCGCCAGGCGATGGACCATCTGTCTTCGACGAACATAGCCCGAATTCTGCCGACGGATGGGTTCCAAGGCGCCTTGGTCGGACGCGTGTGGCGTCCTGGTGTCGGGCCATCGGTCGTAGCCGTGAGGGAAGATGGCCTCTTCGATATCACCGCTATCTGCGCTACGGTCAGCAGCCTCGCCGCCATGAACAATCCGGCTGGCGTGCTGAAGACCACCGAGGGCGAGCGGGTCGGTTCCCTGGAAGAGATCGCCGGCAATACATCACCCGACCGTCGGGATCCGTCGAAACCCTGGCTGCTCGCCCCCATCGACCTCCAGGTCGTCAAGGCGGCCGGCGTCACCTTCGCGATCTCCATGCTGGAGCGCGTCATCGAGGAAAGGGCCCGGGGCGATGCCAGCGCGGCGGCGGCCATTCGGGCCGAGGTTCTGCGCCTCGTCGGCGATGATCTGAGCCGGCTCAAGCCGGGCTCGCCCGAGGCCATGGCCCTGAAGGACGTGCTCGTCGCGCAAGGGGCCTGGAGCCAGTATCTCGAGGTGGGAATCGGTCCCGACGCGGAGGTCTTCACCAAGGCGCCGACCCTTTCGGCAGTCGGGACGTTCATGGATGCGGGCCTGCATCCTAAATCCACCTGGAACAATCCAGAGCCCGAAGTGGTGATCATCGTCACGGCGGACGGCAGAATCGTCGGCGCGACGCTGGGCAACGACGTGAACCTGCGCGATTTCGAAGGCCGCTCGGCGCTGCTTCTCTCGAAGGCGAAGGACAACAATGCGTCCTGTTCGGTCGGCCCGTTCATCCGGTTCTTCGACGAGACCTTCTCCCTCGACGATGTCCGCAGGACCAACGTGACGCTGACGGTCGAGGGCGAGGACGGGTTCAAGCTCGAGGGCTCGTCGTCGATCACCAAGATCAGCCGCGATCCTGAGGATCTCGTGGCGCAGACGGTCGGCGCTCACCACCAGTATCCGGATGGGTTCGCTCTGTTCCTTGGAACGATGTTCGCGCCCACGCAGGACCGGGGCGAGGCCGGCATGGGCTTCACGCACAAGCACGGCGACATCGTCACCATTTCAGCGCCCAAGCTCGGAGCGCTCGTGAACCGAATGAAGCCGAGCTCCGAATGCGAGCCGTGGACCTTCGGCCTCGGGGCTTTCATGTCGAACCTGGCCCGGCGGGGCCTCCTCAACACCAGACAGGCAGGTTAAGATGACGAAGAACTACATTGCGGGCGAGTGGGTCTCGGCTACGGAGGCCTCGGCCAACATCAACCCGTCCAACACGGCCGACGTGATCGGCGAATACGCTCGCGCCTCCGCTGCCGAGGCCGAGCGCGCGATTGCGGCGGCCTACGACGCCTTTCCGGCATGGTCGCGCTCCTCGATCCAGCAGCGCCATGACATTCTCAAGGCGGTCGGCGACGAGATTCTGGCCCGCAAGGAAGAACTCGGCCGGCTGCTCTCACGCGAGGAGGGCAAAACCCTGCCCGAGGGCATCGGTGAGGTCACCCGCGCGGCGCAGATCTTCCTGTTCTTCTCCGGCGAGTGCCTGCGCCTGGCCGGCGAGAAGCTGCCCTCGGTGCGCCCGCTCATCGATGTGGAGATCACCCGCGAGCCGGTGGGCGTCGTCGGCCTGATCACGCCCTGGAACTTCCCCATCGCCATTCCGGCCTGGAAGATCGCCCCGGCGCTCGCCTACGGCAACACCGTGGTGTTCAAGCCCGCCGACCTGGTGCCGGGCTCGGCCCATGCGCTGGCCGAGATCATCGCCCGGGCTGGCGTGCCGGCGGGCGTGTTCAACCTGGTGATGGGCCGCGGCTCGGTGGTCGGCGAGGCGATGCTGCAGAGCTCGAAGGTGGCGGCGATCTCGTTCACCGGCTCGGTGCCGACCGGCCGCAAGGTGGCCCAGACCTGCATCACGGCCGATCCGATGAAGAAGGTGCAGCTCGAGATGGGCGGCAAGAACCCGATGGTGGTTCTCGACGACGCCGACCTGACGGTGGCGGTGGACTGCGCGGTCAACTCGGCGTTCTTCTCCACCGGCCAGCGCTGCACGGCGTCCTCGCGCCTGATCGTCACCGAGGGCATTCACGACCGCTTCGTGGCCGCCATGCAGGAGCGGATGCGGGGGCTGGTGATCGACGATGCCCTGAAGGCCGGCACGCAGATCGGCCCGGTGGTGGACCAGAGCCAGCTCGACCAGGATCTGAAGTACATCCGCATCGGCCAGGAGGAGGGCGCCCGGCTGGTGGCGGGCGGCGAGCTTCTCAAGCGCGACACGCCTGGGTTCTACCTGGCGCCGGCCCTGTTCACCGAGGTGAGCCACGCGATGCGGGTGGCGCGCGAGGAGATCTTCGGGCCGGTGGCGACGGTGACGCGGGCGAAGGATTACGACGAGGCGCTGGCCTTGGCCAACGACACCGAGTTCGGGCTGTCGTCGGGGATCTGCACCACGAGCCTGAAGCACGCCTCGCACTTCAAGCGCAATGCGGAAGCCGGGATGGTGATGGTGAACCTGCCGACGGCGGGCGTCGACTACCATGTGCCGTTCGGCGGGCGCAAAGGCTCGTCGTATGGGCCGCGCGAGCAGGGCCGGTACGCGCAGGAGTTCTACACCACGGTGAAGACCGCCTACACCTTCGACGGCAACGCCCCCTTCGTGCCCAAAACAAAAGGCAGCGAGTAACCTAATTACCGTCATTCACTGCGTGGCCTCGGCACTTCGTTGATCGGGATGCCGAGGCCTTTAACTTATGTGATAGCTGAGTAAGCCTACTCGCCGCATCTGACGAGGCGAAACGGCAATCATTCTGGTTTGGGTGCAGTGCCGGTGCTCTGTTTGGAGCGGCGTTAACTTTATCGACAAAACTCAGGCAGCTTTTGGCTCTATGCATTGAACTTTGCCATGGGAACGCCATCATAGGCTATCAAGAGGACCGGTACTTACAGGCTCGAACTCCTGCAGTGGTAAACGTTGTTGCGTTCAAATCCAGGCTTAACGGCATGGAGAACTGAATTGCAACTTCGTTCTATTGAGAATGGATGCTGCTAGTTCTGCGAGCCGGTGAGCGGCACTCCATCAATAGTAGAGAAATTAATATGGTTACTTCCCGGCGTTATCTCATTGCTTCTTCACTTGCGCGTCTGATCCGCAAGGAGAGGGGAGGCAATCGTGTCACGGAAGGCCACTTCCCCAATCAGGCTGATCGCAGCTCCTTCGTTGTCGTCGAAGGCGACAAGGGCAGCCTCGTGCTGCTTCACTCGGGTCCGAACGGACCTATCGAAGAGCGCACCGAAGTGCCGCGTGCCCATGCCGAGGCTCTTCTCGACGTCACACCCGGCAAACTCGACTATCTGCTCACCCATCTTACCGTCGGCACGCGGGACATTCAGATCGTTCGTTTCGTGACCCCGGGTCCGCTGGACCTGATCTCCGTTCCGTTCGAGAGCGAGGAAGAGGCCAGGGATTTCCGTCCCCTGTCCTGGTTCGGTGCGGATGTCACCACGGAAGTGGCTTATCAGAACCGGTCCATCGCTCTGGAAGGGGCGCCCCAGGCGCCCGACGTTCCGATGTCGAACGCGGCCCTCAACAGCCTGCTCGACACGCTGGAGAACCGCTATTCGGCTCCGCGCGGCTATACCCCGCACGCACCCGCTCAGGCCGGGGCGGGACAGCAGCGCAATGCGCCGCCGTCGGCTCCCGCGCAGGGACCTGAGAGAGCGGCGCAGCCGCAACGGGGTGTTCTGTCCCGCCCGGCCGCCACGGCCGATGTGGATCTCGGAGACGATGAAACCGGCGACGACAACGATCTGAACCTCAACATCGAAGATAATGTCATTCGCGAGCTGGCTCGTTCGCTCCGGCCCCAGCGTCGCTGATCGGCCTCCCCGCCAGGATCGAGACATAAGCCTGCGCCATTCTCGTGGTGCAGGCTTTTTCAGCTCGGCAGCACGATACAGCTGCCGCCTGCCGTACGGATGTTGCGGCACAGTTGCTCTGCGGCTTGCCGCGTCTCCGCCGGTGCGCGGACGCGGTAGAAGGTGCGTGTCCCACGATAGCGCAGCCGCGTCCCGATGATCATCGGGCGCACATCCTTCAGGAGAGACGCGTAGGCCTGACTTGTCCGCCTGAATGTGGAGAGAGCCCGCTCCTTCGAGAAATTGCCGGCGAGCTGAACGCCCCAAGGCGCAAAGGGCGCCTCTATCGTATCGCGGCGCCCGGGAATCCGCAGGGTGGCGACGATCTGCTGGCAAGTCTGCCCCGATGAATCCCAATCGGCGCTCTTCCGCTCCTTGGCATCGGCCGCCCAGTCCTCGGCGGACCGGCCCGTGACCGCGATGACGTAATTCCTGGTTTCGGACGGCAGGCCTCCCTGGCCGGCGAGCCAGGAGGTCACCCGCGCAGGTCCCCCGTTATAGGCAGCCGCCGCAAGGCCCAGATTGCCGAACTGCTCCGACAGATGGGCGATGAACTCGGCGGCCTTGGGGATCGCCTGTTCGGGATCGAAAGGATCGGTCAACCCCCGCTCCCGGGCGGTGCCCGGCATGAACTGGGCGATACCCTGCGCGCCCGCAGGGCTGACGACATGGGGGCGAAACGAACTCTCCTGCCAGATCAGCTTGGTGAGAAGATCGTGGGGGACCCGCTGGCTGCGCGCAGCGCCTTCGATCAGCCGGCACAGAGCCTGCTCGACACTCTCCGACGAGGGGCCGGGATTGGCCATGGCAGTGCCGCAGCAGAGAAAAATTCCGCAAAGCGCCAGCCGGAAGCGCATGAAGGACCCCGCTCGTAAACTGAGGAGCGCACGCATGAAACGACGTGCCAAGCTACAGATAGGCGATCATTCGTCCTGCCAAGGGCACGATGATCCAGGCCATGAGGGAAACGACGGCATGGTAATGGTTCTGGCTGAAAGTCGGCAGGATTCGCTCCCTCGCCGGGACCCCGCTATGCTTCGTCCCTCGAATCAAGCCTTGTTCAGGGACAGCGATGGCATCGATCTTGAAGGACCTCTGGAAGCGCCTGTCGGGCGGAGGCAGTGCGGGCGAGCGTGAGGAGCCTGCCGCAGAGGCGGTGGAGTACAAGGGATTTCGCATCCGGCCCGCGCCGTATTCCGCCAAGGGCGGGTATCAGACCGCTGGCGTGATCGAGAAGGATTTCGATACCGGCATGAAGGAGCACCGTTTCGTGCGGGCCGAGACGCATCCCAGCAAGGACGATGCCGCCACTTTCGCGATCGCCAAGGGCAAGCAGATCATCGACGAGCAGGGCGATCGCGTCTTCCGTTGAACGGCGCCGAATTGGCGCGTGGAGCCTGCTCCCGCGCGACACCTGCGCGATCCAAATGTTGCCTCCGGCAAAGTGCCTCCACGGCAAATTGCGCGCAATCAGATAATCTGATCAGGCCGGTCAGGAATATCGATTGGCGCTGATTGCCGTTCGCCCCTACGATCCTAATTGGGGGCGTGTCGCCATCACTGGTCATTCAAGGGAGATCGCCATGGCCAAGAATCCTCAAGCGCCGTCGGGAACGTCCGATCAGGTCCTGACGAACAGGCAGGGCCATCCTATCACCAATAACCAGTCCCAGCGCACCGTGGGCAGCCGTGGCCCGGCCACGCTCGAGAACTATCAATTCCTTGAGAAGATCACCCATTTCGACCGTGAGCGTATTCCGGAACGGGTCGTCCATGCTCGCGGCTTCGTGTGCTATGGCGAATTCGAGGCGACGGGCAAGATCGGCGACGAGCCGGCGTCCAAATACACCCGCGCCAAGCTGTTCCAGACCGCCGGCAAGAAGACCCCGCTGGCCATCCGCTTCTCGACCGTGATCGGTGGTCGCGATTCTTCGGAAGTGGCGCGCGATCCGCGCGGCTTCGCGGTGAAGTTCTATACCGAGGACGGCAACTGGGATCTCGTCGGCAACAACCTGGCCGTGTTCTTCATCCGCGATGCCATCAAGTTTCCAGATGTGATCCACTCCCTGAAGCCGGATCCCGTCACCTTCCGCCAGGAGCCGAACCGCATCTTCGACTTCATGAGTCAGACGCCCGAATCCATGCACATGCTGACACATCTGTTCAGCCCGCGCGGCATTCCGGCGAGCTACCGGCACATGGAGGGCTTCGGCGTCAACACCTACAAGATGGTCAACGCCCAGGGCGACACCGTGCTGGTGAAGTACCATTTCCATCCGCGCTGCGGGCTGGCGAGCCTGACGGCAGAGGAAGCGGCCAAGGTGCAGGGGCAGGATCTCGGTTCGGCCTCCAAGGATCTCTATGAGGCGATCGAGCGCGGCGAGCATCCCCAATGGGACATGTACGTGCAGATCATGGAAGACCATGACCATCCGGAACTCGAATGGGATCCGCTGGATGACACCAAGATCTGGCCGGAGAAGGATTTCCCCCTGCGTCACGCGGGCGTCATGACCCTGAACCGCAACGTGGAGGATCACTTCAACGAGAACGAGCAGATCGCCATGGGGACCGGCGTCCTCGTGGACGGTCTCGACTTCTCCGACGACAAGATGCTGGTGGGCCGGACCTTCTCCTATTCCGACACGCAGCGCTACCGCGTCGGTACGAACTACCTGCAGCTACCGGTGAACCAGGCCAAGAATGCCAAGGTGTCGACCAACCTGAACGGCGGCCAGATGTCCTATCGCCGCGATCTGGCGCCGGGGCAGAACCCACACATCAACTTCGAGCCGTCGATGCATAACGGCCTGCATGAAGCGCCCCGCGAGGAGCCCAACAACCCGCCGGAGATCCGCGGGCGGCTGACCCGCAGCGTGATCGAGCGGCGCAACGATTACGTCCACGCCCGGGGCCGCTACTGCACCATGATGGATTGGGAGCGGGACGACCTCGTCCTCAACCTGGGCACGCTTCTGGGCCAGTGCGAGCGGGACGTGCAGGAGCGTATGGTGTGGCACCTCCTGCTGGTGCACGACGATTACGGGACCCGTGTTGGCGAGATGCTCGGCATCAAGGCCGACGACGTGAAGAATCTTCCGCCGCTTTCGAAGCAGGTCCTGACCGAAGAGGATCAGCGCCGCCTGAAAAATCTCGGCCGGAACGGCGACAAGATCGACTCGACCGTATGGGGTCAGTGGACGAGCTCCGTGAAGAACTACAAGGCCTCGGCCCAGGAGGTGCTCGGCGGCATGCGCAATGTGCCGACGGAGCCGGCCACGCGTCAGGCGGCCGAATAGGCTTCAGGCCGTGCTCGAAGGCAAGCGGGTCGGGGTTTCCCGGCCCGTTTCCTTTTCCGGCTCCGCACAGCGCACCGGGCACCGGCTCCCGCGGCTCTCGGCATAGGCTTTCGTGAATTCGGCTCCGAAGAGCAGGATCAGGGACGAGTAATAGATCCACAGCAGGATCGTGATGATGGAGGCGGCGGCGCCGTAGCTCGACGCGACGTTGCTCTTGCCGAGGTAGTATCCGATCAGGAACTTGCCGATGGTGAACAGGAGGGCCGTCACCAGGGAGCCGGTCCATACGTCGCTCCATCTCAGGTCTACGGCCGGGAGCATCTTGAACATCATGGCGAACAGGATTGTCGCGATGGCGAAAGCCACGACGCTGTTCAGGAAGCGCAGGATGATCGTCGCGCCCGAGAAATTGGATTCGAGATAGTGCCCGATCGCCGTCAGCCCGGTATCGACGACGAGCGATACGAGGAGCAGGAAGCCGATGCCCAGGATCAAGGCGAGGCTGACGAGCCGCGTGCGGACGAAGTCCAGAACTCCATAGCTTGCAGGCAGTTTCGCCTTCCAGATGATGTTCAGGTCGTCCTGGAGCTCCACCACGGCGCCCGTCACCAGGAGGAGAAACGTCGCAATGCCGACCGTCGTGCCGATGAGGCCCGAGCCCACATTGCTGGCGCTGGCGATCATGGCCTCGAGAGCGGAGGCCTCCTTGGTCCCGATCAACCCTCCAAGCTCCCCGACGATCGCACCCTGCGCGGCCTCACGCCCGAAGGCCAAGCCGGCGACCGCAATGGCTGCGAGCAGCATCGGCGCGAGGGAGAAGACGGTGAAGAACGCAATGGAGGCGCCGAGGCTCATGGCGCGGTCGTTCCACCATCCCGCGAATGCCACCTTCAAAAGCCGCCAAGTCTCGGAGAACATAGGATGGGACCGATCCTGCCGGGCCGGGCCCGGCATGGTGAATGTGTTGCCTTGGCCGTTAACGGACAGGAACTTTCCCTTGTTCCTGTTAAGGTCGATGCTCCAGGCCTAAGCTTTCATGGCGCTGCAGGAGCTGCCCATAACGGTCCGCCGCCCTGCGCAGGCGGGACTCTTCTCCGCCTCCGAGAGCGCCTGCGGCCATCAGGTGGGCCCCCATGTGGAAGGCGCAATAGCAGGGGAGCAGGAAGGCCAGCAGGTCTGGGTAAACCGGGTATCCGCTCTCCCGTTCGACGATGGCGCAGAGACGGGCCGCCTCCGGCCTGGACAAGTCCAGCTCGACGATGGCCCCGGCGATGTCCCACGCAATGTCCTGGTGGCCGACCAGGTCGTGGGCGGCGCTGTGGTCCAGGGCATCGGCCTTGATGAGTCGGTCGCCGGAAACCAGCCACTCCCAGGCATGCATCCGGTTGTCGGACCACACCCGACGGATTTTGCCCTCCAGGGCGTCCGGAGGCGGCAGGGACCAGTCCAGGAATGCCCCTGCATCGTCCCCCAGGGCCTGCTGGGCGTTGTAGAGCGCCATATGGCGTAAATCGTCCAACGAAGCGCCTGGCTGCCCTCCGGACGGACAATGGCGGGCGCGAAAGCCTAGATAGGCTCCGACCTGTTCGATCAACTGATCGCGGTCGATGGAAATTTGATCGAGCCCTCGCGCATCCTCATGCCAGCGTTGCACGAGAAAGCCGTGGCGCCAGCCCGCGACATCCGGCGCAAACCCTGCCTCATGCAGTTGCCGGGCCATGCGGAGCTTTCGGGGCCCGGTCTCTCCCAGGCCCGCGAATTTCACCAGCCAGGATGCGCCCTTGGTCCGCGCTAGGAATTTCCGGCGCTCCTGCTGGAGATTGGACGGCGGCCACCTCGCCTCATCGCGGTAGTGGTGCCGACGCCATCCCCCCCCCGATAGATCCTCGAGCGGGCCGTCCAACGGCCCAACGAGGTCCTCCACCCAGACGGCCAGATCGTGAGGCGGCGAGCCGCCGAGCAGGAGGTCGTCCATGGTGCGGACGTGGCGCGGAGCCCGGTTCCAGCGTTCCCGGTGGCGGGGGCTGGCCTGGGGGCCCAGCGAGCCCTCATGACTGGGAAAGAAGTGAATCCTGTGCCGCGGCACGCCGGCCTCTTCCAGCCAGTCGGCAACGGCTCCGAACGAACTCCCGGACAGGCCGGGGCCCTCATCGACAATGGCGAAAGACCTGTCCCGGCCTGTCAGTTGTCTCGCAAGGTCCGGATCCACTTTCACTTCCCGTCGGAAGGGATGGCCCGTGGGGCGAAGGGTGAAGGGTGGGGGAGCCCCGATGGCGGCTGCCACCAAGGCGCTGAGACCTGCGCCGATACTGCGGATGCCGATCACCTGCGTGTCGGCGCCTAAACCCGAAGCTCTGGCGGCTTCCAGATAGTTCTCCGGATAAAGGGCGTAGAATGCGTAGCCTTCCGCCTGCTTGGCGTGGATCATCCGCGACGGGTCAAAGCTATGGAGTTTTTCGAGAAACTCCCGCGACAATGAGCTTTCCCTGAACCCGCTCCGCCAGGATCGGTCGATCGCACAGGCGAGAAAGGAAAGCCCGTCCATGCCGTTCCGATGGACAGGAGAGAGCGTATCCGCGCCAAGCTCCTGAAACTCGGCATCGATGAGCCCCTGAACGAGTTCGCTGGTGTCGACGAAAGCCGTTACCAATGCTCCATGCCGCGTGATTCCGGGCGGCATGGAATGGATCTCGGACAGAGTGCTCTCGATGGCGGTCTGCTTAGCGCCTACCGTAACGGCATGTTCCACATCACCATAGACCAGCATGGAGGCGCGAGCCGTTGACTTACGGGGCCGCCTCCTGCTTCAGCGACGCCATGTCGATGACGAAGCGGTATTTCACGTCGCTCTTCAGCATCCGCTCATAGGCCTCGTTGATCTTCTGGATCGGGATGATCTCGATCTCCGAGGTGATGCCGTGCTGGGCGCAGAAATCGAGCATCTCCTGGGTCTCGGCGATGCCGCCGATCAGGGAGCCGGCAAGCTGCCGGCGCTTCATGATCAGGTTGAATACCGTCGTGGCCGGGTGCGGCTCGGCCGGTGCGCCGACGAGCACCATGGCGCCGTCGCGGGCGAGCAGCACGAGGTAGCTGTCGAGATCGTGCGGGGCGGCGACGGTGTCGAGGATGAAATCGAAGCTGTTCACGTGCTCCTTCATGGCTACGGGATCCCGCGACACGACTACCTCGTGGGCCCCGAGGGCGAGCGCGTCCTCCCGCTTGTTCGGGGAGGTGGTGAACAGGACGACGTGCGCGCCCATGGCCCGTGCGAGCTTGACGGCCATGTGGCCCAGGCCGCCGAGACCGACCACGCCGACCTTGTGGCCGGGCTGCACGCGCCAGCGGCGCAGGGGGGAATAGGTGGTAATCCCTGCACAGAGAAGAGGCGCTGCGGCGGCGAGGTCCATGCCCTCGGGCACCTTGAGAACGAAGCTCTCATCGACGACGATGCTGTCGGAATAGCCGCCATAGGTATTGGCGCCCGTGTCCTGCTCGGGGCCGTTATAGGTGCCCGTGAAGCCGACCTCGCAGTACTGCTCCAAGCCCTCGCGGCAGCTGCGACAGGTGCGGCAGGAATCGACCATGCAGCCCACGCCGACAAGGTCGCCTTCCTTGAATTTCGGCACCCCGGGTCCGACGCGCGTGACGCGGCCGACGATCTCGTGGCCTGGCACACAGGGATAGAGAGTGCCACCCCATTCTTCGCGCGCGGTGTGCAGATCGGAGTGGCAGACGCCGCAATAGAGAATTTCGATCTGAACGTCGTTTTCACGGGGCTCCCGACGCTCGAAGCTAAAGGGGGCAAGCGGGGTGGTCGCATCCTGGGCGGCATAGCCGAAAGCTTTGATCACGGGAAAGATCTCCGAATTACCGGGCGTCGAAAAGGGCAGCACCTGCCTTGCTCAGGGAGGCTGCCAAACACTCAGGCGCAACAGACGATAGGTGCGACCGGCCCCGCGTCAACCGATGAGCGGAATGTTTGTTCGAGGCATTTGCCCGACCACGGGTATGGATCCTGTGCCCCCATGGGTGGAGAGCCGGGTTCAGCCGCGGTTAAGAACCGCCGCGGTTCAATCAAGGTAACGCTCAATTGATGGGTTGCCTGCCGGTGAAAGCCTTGCAGGAACGCACGGCAGACCACCACATCATATGCAGGCGGCCATGCGGCACAGTGGATTTTCGGATGTCTGCCAGAAACTTTAGCTTGCTGTCCTGCCCGCAATCCGCGAGGCTAGATGCCGAGGGCGGGCCTATCTTCAAGTCGAACGGGTTGACCCGGACAGAGCCGAACCTGTCGCGACATGCTTTCTACTCCGCCATGACAAAAGGAGTACGCCGCATCATTTGACCGCATCGTCAGTATCGCTGGTCTGGGCAACCTTAGCGGTGCACAATAGTTGTCTCTGAGAGGGATTGGATTTCGGTGGCGCCATGCATCATTCCGACGACCTGTTCTCGAGTTTTCTGAAGACATACGAAACCCGCCGCGAGGCGGAGATGTCCCTGGCGGACTACCTGGAAGGGTGCCGCAACGATCCCATGATGTATGCGAGCGCTCCCGAGCGCATCCTGGCGGCCATCGGCGAGCCTCGGCTTGTCGATACGTCCAAGGATGCACGCCTCGGCCGCATCTTCATGAACCGCACGATTCGGGTCTACCCGGCTTTCTCCGAATTCTACGGCATGGAAGAGACGATCGAGATGATCGTGAGCTTCTTCCGCCACGCCGCCCAAGGCCTCGAAGAGCGCAAGCAGATCCTCTACCTGCTCGGCCCCGTCGGCGGCGGCAAATCCTCCCTCGCCGAGCGCCTGAAGGCGCTCATGGAGGTCAATCCGATCTATATCCTGAAGGCAGGTGATGAGATCAGCCCGGTCTTCGAGAGCCCTCTCGGCCTTTTCGACCCGGAGCAGATGGGGCCGATCCTGGAGGAGCGGTACGGCATTCCGCGCCGGCGCCTGACCAACCTGCTCAGCCCCTGGGCCATCAAGCGGCTCGACGAATTCAAGGGCGATATCTCCAAGTTCCGAGTGGTGAAGATCAATCCGTCGCGGCTAAGGCAGATCGCCATCGCCAAGACCGAGCCCGGCGACGAGAACAACCAGGACATTTCGTCCCTCGTGGGCAAGGTCGATATCCGCAAGCTCGAGACCCTGTCCCAGGCCGATCCTGACGCCTACAGCTATTCCGGCGGCCTCAATCGCGCCAACCAGGGCATTCTCGAATTCGTCGAGATGTTCAAGGCGCCAATCAAGATGCTGCACCCCCTGCTCACCGCCACGCAGGAGGGGAATTATGTCGGCACCGAGAATATCGGCTCCATTCCGTTCAGCGGCATCATCCTGGCGCATTCCAACGAGGCGGAATGGCAGACTTTCCGCACCAACAAGAACAACGAGGCCTTCATCGACCGCATCTACGTGATCAAGGTGCCGTATTGCCTGCGGGTCACGGAGGAGCAGAAGATCTACGACAAGCTGATCCGCAGTTCGGAGCTGGCTGGCGCCCCCTGCGCCCCGGCCACGCTGGAAATGCTGGCCCGCTTCTCGGTCCTGTCGCGATTGCGGGCGCATGAGAACTCGAACTTCTTCTCGAAGATGCGCGTCTATGACGGCGAGAGCCTCCGCGAGGTCGATCCTCGTGCACGCAGTTTGCAGGAATACAAGGACTCCGCCGGGGTCGACGAAGGCATGGACGGGATCTCGACCCGCTTCGCCTTCAAGGTCCTGTCCGCCACCTTCAACCACGACACCATCGAGGTGGCGGCCGACCCGGTCCATCTCATGTACGTGCTCGAGCAATCCCTGCGGCGCGAGCAACTTCCCCAGGACGTGGAGCGACGGTACCTGGAATTCATCAAGGCCGAGCTGGCACCCCGCTACGCGGACTTCATCGGCCACGAAATCCAGAAAGCCTACCTGGAATCCTACCACGATTACGGCCAGAACCTCTTCGACCGCTACGTGGCCTATGCGGATGCCTGGATCGAGGATCAGGACTTCAAAGATCCGGATACCGGCCAGCTCCTGAACCGGGAGCTCCTGAACCAGGAACTGACCAAGATCGAGAAGCCGGCCGGCATCGCCAATCCGAAGGATTTCCGCAACGAGGTGGTCAAGTTCTCGCTCCGAGCGCGGGCCGGCAATCAGGGCCGCAACCCGTCCTGGACGAGCTATGAGAAGATCCGCGACGTGATCGAGCGCCGCATGTTTTCGCAGGTCGAGGAATTGCTGCCTGTCATCAGCTTCGGTTCCAAGAAGGACAGCGAGACCGAGAAGAAGCATGGGGAGTTCGTCGAGCGGATGATGGCGCGCGGATACACCGAGCGCCAGGTGCGTCGCTTGGTGGAGTGGTACATGCGCGTGAAGCAGGCGGGCTGACGGAAGACGGAGGCAGATCAGGCGTTCCTATGTACATCATCGACCGGCGCCTCAACCCAGGGGGCAAGAGTCTGGCCAATCGCCAACGTTTTCTGCGCCGCGCCAAGGCGCAGATCCAGCGGGCCGTACGTCAGACCGCAGGCGATCGGGACATCACCGATCTCGAACGGGGAGGGGAGGTCTCGATCCCGGCCGATGGTGTTCGCGAGCCCAGCTTCCGGCGGTCCGGCGAGGGCGGCGTGCACGATCACATCCTCCCCGGCAACAAGCGCTTCGTGGAAGGCGATACCATCGAGCGGCCCCCCGGCGGCGGTGGCGGCGGTTCAGCGGGTGGAGACAGTGGCGAGGGCGAGGACGATTTCCGCTTCGTCCTGACCCGCGACGAGTTCCTCGACCTTTTCCTGGACGACCTGGAACTGCCGGATCTCGCCAAGCGGCGCGTCGCGACGGTGGAGACGCAAGGCATGCGGCGGGCCGGCTATACGGTCACCGGCTCCCCCGTCAACCTTGCCCTGCTGCGCTCCATGCGCAACGCCCTCTCCCGCCGCATCGCCATGCGGCGGCCGAAATCCGAGGATCTGCTCCGCCTTCAGGAGGAGATCGACCGCCTTGAGGCACTGGAAGGGCCGTCCGACCGGTTGGCCGTCCTGCGCGCGGAACTTGAGCAGCTCCAGCTGCGCACCCGGCGCTTCCCCTATATCGATCCCATCGACCTGCGCTATCGCCGCTTCGAGCCGGTCTCGAAGCCTGTCGCCCAGGCGGTCATGTTTTGCCTCATGGATGTTTCGGGCTCCATGACCGAGCACATGAAGGACTTGGCCAAGCGCTTCTACATGCTGCTCTACATCTTCCTGACGCGACGCTACAAGCATGTGGAGATCGTCTTCATCCGCCACACCCACGAGGCCAAGGAGGTGGATGAGGAGACCTTCTTCAACAGTCCCGAGACCGGCGGGACGGTGGTGTCCTCGGCCCTTCGGGAGATGCAGCGGATCGTGGAGGAGCGCTATTCGCCGGATGCGTGGAACATCTACGCAGCGCAGGCCTCCGACGGCGACAACTCGCCCAACGACGGCGCCACCAGCGCTGCCCTGCTGCGTGACGTGATCCTGCCGGTCTGCCAGTACTACGCTTATCTCGAGGTCGGCAGCGACAGCGACCGGATGCAGACGGGGTTCATCAACCACAAGACCTCCCTGTGGCAGACCTACGAGTCACTCCTGGAGGAGGGGGCCAACCTCGCCATGCGCAAGGTGAATCACCGCCGCGAGATCTATCCGGTCTTCCGTGAACTCTTTCGCCGACGCGATGCGGAAGCAGGAGCGAGGGTGCCATGAGCGTGACCCTGGACGACAACCTGCTCTTCCACGGTGCCGATTGGGATTTCGGAACGATCCAGCGCATCCACGATGCCGTCGAGACCATCGGCGTTGGCGAGCTGGGGCTCGACGTCTATCCGAACCAGATCGAGGTCATCACCGCCGAGCAGATGCTCGACGCTTATGCGTCGATCGGCATGCCCCTGTTTTACAAGCACTGGTCCTTCGGCAAGCGCTTCGCCCTGCATGAATCGAGCTATCGCCAGGGACTCATGGGCCTGGCTTACGAGATCGTCATCAACTCGAACCCGTGCATCTCCTATATCATGGAGGAGAACTCGGCGACGATGCAGACCCTCGTCATCGCCCACGCGGCCTTCGGTCACAATCATTTCTTCAAGAACAACTACCTGTTCAAGGAATGGACCGACGCGGACGGGATCCTCGATTATCTCGAATTCGCCAAGGGCTACATCACGCGCTGCGAGGAGCGCTACGGACATGCGGCCGTGGAGCGCGTTCTCGACGCCGCCCACGCCCTGATGTCTCACGGCGTGCACCGCTATCCGCGCAAGAAGCGGCCCGACCTGCGCTCGGAGGAGCGTCGCGAGCGGGAGCGCCATCTCCACCAGGAGCAGACCTTCAACGACCTGTGGCGCACGGTGCCCACCAAGGGAGCGGCCGCGAAGCCGCCGCTAAGCGAGGAGCGTCGCCGCGCCCTTCTCGAACTGCCGCAGGAGAACATCCTGTACTTCCTTGAGAAGTCGGCGCCGCGCCTGCAGCCCTGGCAGCGGGAGATCCTGCGAATTGTGCGCCAGATTGCCCAGTACTTCTACCCGCAGCGGCAGACCAAGGTCATGAACGAGGGCTGCGCCACCTATTGCCACTACCGCATCATGACGCGCCTGCACGAGACGGGACAGCTCAGCGACGGTTCCTTCCTCGAGTTCCTGCAGTCGCACACCAACGTGACCCGGCAGCCCGAGTTCGACGATCCGCATTACGGCGGCATCAACCCCTATGCCCTCGGTTTCGGCATGATGCAGGACATCGAGCGCATTTGCGCCCAGCCGACCGCGGAGGACCGGGACTGGTTCCCCGACATCGCGGGCAGCGGCGATGCCATGGCGGTGCTGCGTGACGTGTGGGCGAACTATCGCGACGAGAGCTTCATCTCTCAGTTCCTGAGCCCTCACCTGATCCGGCAATGGCGCATGTTCCATCTCGTCGACGATCCGGATCAGCCCGAGCTCATGATCGAGGCGATTCACGACGAGCGGGGCTATCGACGTCTGCGACGCTCGCTCTCTCGCCATTACGATGTCGGCTGGAGCGATCCCGACATCCAAGTGGTTGACGTGGACCTTGCCGGAGACAGGCGCCTCATCCTGCATCATCACGTTCTCAATCGCACCCTGCTGCACAAAGACGACGCCCAGCGGGTGCTTCAGATGGTAGCCAATCTCTGGGGCTATGCCGTGGTGCTGAAAGAGGTGGAGCCAGCCACCGGGGCGATCTTCCAGGAGCACGTGGCTCACCCGCACGAAACGCTTTTCTAAAAGGACACTTTGACGCAAAAAAGCCAGGGACTCACGCGATCATAGGTTTCCCTGGGCTCGGCCCTGGTTTCGAGGGTCGGCTCCCTTGCAGGAGAATACCTATGGAACACAAGCCTGTAGAGAAGCTGCGTAGCGTCGCTGAAGTGCATGAGTTGAGCCAAGGTTTCCTGTCACGGCGCGAGCGCCTCGAGCGTTGGGCCGAAGTGTTGGAGCGCCAGCCGAAACGGCGCTTGAGGTCACTGGGTGAGATCGAGTTCGTCCCGAAGGACAAGCGGCCGGAATTGCGGTCGGACGAATCTCCCATTACGGTCGCGTTTGAAGATCCGGTCCTGCGCGCCGCCGGCCTGAAGGGCGACACGCTTGGGGACGCCATGGAATTTTTCGAATTGTCGGAAGGAGCCTCCCATCGCCTTCTCTGCTCCTGCATGAACGGCTGGAGCATGGAAGCAGGCTCTACGGCACGGAAGGTCCATCGCATCGCAAATCCCGATCATCGGCTCATGCTGTTCACGACGGCCGGGCTGCTCACGGCCGCCCCGGCAGTGTTCTACCTGCTGAGCTGAAAGAAGGCTACGGCACCGAGCCTCTGATCAGCGGGCCCGGTGCCGATCGTTTGGAGACTTGATGAATGACGGATGCGCCACCCCGCCGGATTGGCCTGCCTTGGTACAGCCGGGAGGATTATCCTCGTATCCGCACCATGATGACCGACCGGCACAATCTCGCCTCGACCTACGAGATGTGGCTGGCCTCAGCCGAGAACAACGAGACCGTCGGACAACAGGCCGGGCTTCGAATCGAACGTATCCTGATCGAGCCCGCTGCTTTCGCGAAATGGTGCGCCGAGCAGGGCTTGGAGCCTGACGGTAAGGCGCGCACGACATACGTAGCAGAGATGTGCGCTCGAATGACGGCGTGAGCTCACCAGACCCTGTCACAAATAGCCTAGCCTTGAAGTCTCCTCCCCTGTCCCTAATTGCTCGGGCGGTATGGTGGAGGGGCAAACTTGCTGAAAGAGAGTGGTGCCGGCAACGACATTGCCGCTTCTTCGTCGAGAGGGAGCGATGAGCCGGCCGGGGCTCCGGGAACGATGCGGGCCGCCATCCTTACAGGACCCGGGAAGATTGAGATCAACGAGGTTGAACGTCCCGTGCCGGGGCAGGGGCAAGTGCGGCTCCGCTTGGAAGGCTGCGGCGTCTGCGCTTCGAACCTGACGCCTTGGGCCGGCCCCGAATGGATGCAATATCCAACCGAGCCGGGCGCTCTCGGGCATGAGGCCTGGGGTTTCGTGGACGCGGTCGGTGATGGTGTAGAGGGCCTGTCGATCGGAGACCGGGTCGCGGCACTCTCCTACAAGTCCTATGCGGAATACGATCTTGCCGAGGCCGACGCCGTGGTTCGCCTGCCTGATTCCCTGGCGGGCCAGCCCTTTCCCGGCGAGCCGCTCGGCTGTGCGATGAATATCTTCCGGCGTAGCGACATCGTGGCCGGGCAGACGATCGCCATCATCGGTATCGGCTTTCTCGGCGCCATTCTCACGAAGCTCGCCTCCGACGCCGGCGCGCGGGTGATCGCGATCTCGCGACGGTCGTTCTCGCTCGATCTCGCGCGCCGCATGGGCGCGGCCGAGACGATCCCGATGGAGGATCACCATGCGATCATCGAGCGGGTCAAGGAGCTGACTGGCGGCACGTTCTGCGACCGGGTGATCGAGGCCGTCGGCAAGCAATGGCCGCTCGATCTCGCGGGCGAGCTGACCCGCGAGCGCGGCAAGTTGATCGTGGCCGGCTACCACCAGGATGGCCCACGGCAGGTCAACATGTGGCTCTGGAACTGGCGCGGCATCGATGTGATCAACGCGCATGAACGCGACCCGAAGGTCTACGTGGATGGATTGCGTGAGGCCGTGGACGCCATCGCGTCGGGCCGCCTCGATCCGAGCTTCCTCTACACCCACACCTATCCTCTGGAACGGCTCGACGAAGCACTCGATGCCACGCGCGACCGCCCGGACGGTTTCCTCAAGGCCCTGGTGACGTACTGATGGTGCAACAGGCTGTGCTCAAGACGAATTCCGAATCTTCCGTTGCTCGTCCGCGCGTCGGCTTTCTCGGCGTCGGCTGGATCGGCCGGCATCGGATGCAGGCGATCCTCGGGACTGGGGCCGTCGATGTCGCTGCCATTGCCGACCCATCGCCCGACATGGTCACCGAGGCTGGTACGTTGGCACCCGACGCGCAACGGGTTTCCAGCCTCGACGACATCCTCGATCTCGGCGTCGACGGCGTCGTGATCGCGACTCCAAGCGCCCTGCACGCGGAGCAGTCGATCCGAGCCCTGGAGCGTGGCGTCGCCGTGTTCTGCCAGAAGCCGCTCGGACGAACAGAGGCCGAGGTGCAAGCGGTGGTCGATGCGGCGCGAAAGGCCGACCGACTGTTATGCGTCGATCTCTCCTACCGCTTCACGGAAGGCATGCGGCGCATCCGCGAGATCATCAATTCGGGCGAACTGGGGCACGTCTATGCCGTGGATCTCGTGTTCCACAACGCCTACGGACCGGACAAGCAATGGTTCTACGACCCAGCCTTGTCCGGCGGCGGCTGTGTGATGGATCTCGGCGTGCATCTGGTCGATCTTGCCCTTTGGACATTGAACAACCCCGGAGTGGGGAGCGTCACAGGCAAGCTCTTTGCGGGCGGTGCACCGCTCAAGGATTCTGCATCGCAGGTGGAGGATTATGCCGTCGCGACCGTCGAGCTGGACACGGGCAGCGTGGTGCAACTCGCCTGTTCCTGGCGGCTTCAGGCCGGATGCGACGCGATCATCTCCGCCACGTTCTATGGAACGCAGGGTGGAGTATCGTTGCGCAACGTGAATGGATCCTTCTATGATTTTACGACGGAGCGCTATTGGGGCACGTCTCGCGAGACATTGACCTCGCCGCCGGACGAATGGGGTGGCCGCGCGGCAGCCGACTGGGCTTCACGGCTTGCGACGGGGGAGCGGTTCGATCCGGCTGCTGACCATCTTGTTAGTGTCGCAAAGGTGCTCGACCGGATCTATGGACGATAGAGAATCGGATGCAAAAAGTGGGAAACGGCTTTGCGTGGAAAGATGCGTTAAATCGATAAGTTGAGGCATCGGACCTGTGTTCGAAAGCACGTACAATGCTTTCGCTCGAGCAAGAGAGTAATTTCGCCGTCACCCGTATCATTCATGCACATCATGGCCGGCACAGGGCCGGCCATGATGTGAGAGGGGGCGACGTTTGCCTCAGAGAATTTCCAGAACCTTGCTGGACTGAGCAGCCGGGGTTGCAGGTGCATAGCGGCGGATCATGCTGGCGCAGAATTCCGCAAACTCCTCCTTCACCTGCGGCGCACTTGTGTGGTGTGGCGCGATCCCGCGATGTTCCGGGGTGAAGCAGAAGGTCACCGTCACGTCGAAATCCTGGAGAGCCTCCATTTGCCGATCGAACCAAGCCAGCGCGTTCGGGCGGTAGCTGTCGGCCCAGGACAGGCCGGTGCGAAGGTACTTGACGCCCAGGCGCTTCATCCATGCCACGGCCTCGTCGAGGCGATGGTCTTCATAGTGGAACCACTGGCACAGGCCCATCTGCGGCGCGTATTTGGCGAATTCCTCGAGAGAAGGCTTTGGCGTACCGTCCTCACGCAGGAGCCCCATGTAGAAGTGCCGGTAATAGGACGAGCCCTCGGCTTCCCTGTGCCGCGTCGTGGCCTCCCAGGCGCGGGGAAGATCGTACAGGCTGTACCAATGGATCTTAGGTACCTTGCCGATCAGGAGTTCGGCGGTCCGGTTCAGGCCCCAGACCTGCACTTCCTCGGCGCCGAAGGTCGAGATGCCGACTTCGCTGACCCAGATCGGCTTGTCCGTCACCGCGCGGATCTCGTCGATCTTCGCGGGCCATTCGTGGATCTGCCATAGGTTCCAATCGAGCGGAAAGCCATGAACGGCCACGACATCCAAGTGCTCGAGAGCGCCGTGTTCTTCCAGCTTCCTGATGAAGCCGGGATCAATGGGCGAGATGCCGCCGAGAACGCGCGGCAGATTGGGGTTTTCAGCCTTGATGGCCTGCCCCGAGGCGATCACCATATCGGAGAAAAGCTTCCAATCTGGATCGATCTCCGGGTCCCAGTGGGACTTGTTGTTGGGCTCGTTCCAGATCATTGCGGCTTCGATCATGCGTGTCTCCCTTGCGCCGGGTAGACCGCACCCGCACCGGGTGGGGCATCGACACGGCGACAGATGTAAACTTCGGTTTCAGGATGTTGGACGATCTCGAACCCGGCACTGCGGAGCATGGCCTCGACGCAGGCGGAATTGGGCGCCCACCAATTGGTGGGATCGTCGGCATAACGGTGCTCGATGAAGTGCATCTTCGGATAGCGCGGATCGTCGAAGTGATCCGTCTGCCAGAAGGTGTAGTTCTCGTCGACGGGCATGACCTCCGTGGATCCACGCTGCATCGATTGGAACACCAGAAGATCCTTGGCGACGTTCTCGTGAATCAGGTCGAGGGCCAGCAAGGGATGACGCAGGTGATAGAGCACGCCCATGAAGAGAACGACATCGAAGCGCTCGCCGAGTTGCCCCAGGTCATAGACCGACAGTTTCCGGAACTCGATGTCGTAACCCATAGTCTGCGCGGCAAATCGCGCCTGCGCGAGATAGGCCTCGTCGAAGTCGATTCCGAGTACGCGTTCCGCACCGCGCTTCTTCATTTCCATGGAGTAGAAGCCGCCGTTGCAGCCGATGTCGAGAACGCTTTTCCCAGTGAGGTCCTGCGGGATCGCGTCGGCAAATCGTTGCCACTTCACCGCAGGATAGTTGCCGAGAAAATGGTTCGGTGCGGTCCAGACACCGCCCTTGAGCTCGATGTTGTGGAACCAGGGTCCGAGCGCTTCGGCTTTTTGACGGATTTCTTCAAGCGGCATGGGATCGACGGCATTCATCGTGACGATTACTCCCTGTTCAAATCATGAAGTCCGCGCGGCAGCCGTCCGGCCGGCCAGCCGAGGGCGACGCGCGCGCCTGTAATGGTTTCGTGCTTCGCCGCATCGCTCAGTAGGCCGATGGCGGCGCGATAGCCATGCAATGTTCCCACATCCACATAGGACTGGCCCGCTCTCACGCCGACGGCCTTCCCGCCTTCAGCCAGATAGGCATTCACGAGGGTGCCGAAGAATTCGTCATCGCGATTGCGCGACATCCAGAGTTTGCGCAGTGTTTCGAGCACATGGCCGGGCATCTTGAACGCACCCCAGATCCACTGTGAGGCGGCATCGGCCTGTTTCACCTGGATCTCTAGCACCTGCATGCTCTCATCCAGGATCACCGCGTCGAAGACCTCGGGATTCTCGACCGGAAAGAGCAGGAAGGAGAGACAATCCTCCGGCAGCTCCGCGAGGGCCTTCTCGGGGAACCAGACCGTATCCGGAAGACCGACGATCGCGCTCTCATCGGCTGGAATGAGCGGAGCCGCTTGGAAGATCGCGTCGCACAAGCCGCGTGCTTCCGGCTGGACCACATAGGCGATGGAAGCGCCGCCGTAGCTTGCGCCATAGTATTCCATGATGTCTGACTTGCCGGGAGAAATGACGAAGCATATCTTTTCCGCCCCGCCATAGATCATGCGCTCGACGAGATACTCGCTGACGGCACAGGGACGCTCGATGCCATTGTCGAGGCGGCTGCCCACGGGCAGGAGCTCTTTCGAGAAGGCCAGAGGCTGGATGCGGCTTCCGATGCCCGCAGCAGGTATGATTCCCCACATGGTCAGGCCTCCATCATGACGGCGGATCCGCCGGCCGAGGTCGAAAGGGATGTGGTGCCCTCGAGCAGGATCTCAAGTTCCTTCGCCCTGTGATCCGACGTATGCTCGGCCAGGGTTCTCTCCCGACCCGCCTTGGAAATACGGATCAATTCGTCGTCCGTGAGGTCGAGCGCTGCGACGGATTCGTCGATGTTGGCAGCAATCAGGATATCTCTGCCGGGTTTGAAGAAGCTGTCGAGGCCTTCCCACCAATCCGAGAGAATGGGCGCGCCACAGGCTGCCGCTTCGAACAGACGACCAGATGGGCACCATCCCATCTCGGCCATTGCTTGCCGCGTGATGTTGAGCGTGAGACGAGAGGACGAAAAGAAGGCGGGATGCTCCGGCGGCGGCAGGTGCTGGACGAAATGGATATTGGGCTGCCATGGAAAATCCGCTGGATACTGCGCACCGCCGATCAGAAAGCGTCGATCCGGCCGGCAGGCGGCAGGATCGATGAACAACCGCTGCAGGGCATCCTGTCGATCGGCTGCGTAGGTGCCGAGATAGGAAAGATCGGCAGTGTAATGCTGGATCCTCTGTACCGGGTGGTGCACATCCGGATCCACATGGCCATAAAGGGGGGCAACGCGCTGTGCGCCGAGGTCGGTCTGCAGCCTTTCAAGAGCCCGGCCGCCCGTATAGCTCAGAACGAGATCGAACTCGCTCAGACCGCTTGGGCCGATATAGCTGATCGGCTCGCCCGCATCGAGGCGCGAGAAGGTAACGGGCGTGTCGAGATCGTAGAATGCCCGGATGGCGCGCGGAGCGGAAAACAGGAGATCACCAGCCGCGATGCCGTCGGGACAATAGGACGTGACCAGAGCCACATCCGCATCTTTAAGTTCCCTTTCCGCGTGAGCGCGAATGCTCTCCCAATCCTCGTAGAGGACGAGCTCGCCTCCAGGGATTTCCACAAGATCGCGGTTCGCGGCGTAATAGGGAACATCCTTTTCAAAGAACACGATCCTGTGCCCTCGCTTCCCGAGAGCGCGACACAAGCCACGCCACAGGGTTGCGTGGCCGTTGCCCCAAGATGACGAGATGGTGAGGCCGAATATGAGGATCTTCATGCGGCCACCACTTCGTTCAGTCGGAAAAGCTTTGATCCCCAATCGCCCACGACGAGAGTGGTAATCGAGGCGGGTTCCACCTCAAGGCGGCCATAAGCGTCGAGGGACATGCCGAGATAGTAAAGGAGCGCAGCTTTGATGACATCGCTGTGGCTCACGAGAACGACAGAGCGCTCAGCGTAGCGGCGGCGTATCCGTTCCAGGATCCCGACAATGCGCCCTTGAGCCTCCAGCATGGTCTCCCCTTCGGGAGCGCGATTGGTGCTGCGCGACACATTCCAGGACGACCAGAGCGGATCCTGATTCAAGGATTCGAAACTCAGACCCGTCCAGCGGCCGAATTCGATTTCAGTGATGGCATCGCAAACCTGAGGGGATTGTTCGAGGCGCGCTGCAATTGGTTGTGCGGTTTCCAAGGCTCGCTCAAGAGGGCTGGTGAAAATGCCGGAAATGTTCTCGCCCGCGAAGCGCTGAGCCAGACGATCCGCCTGGGCTCTGCCTGGTGCGCCAAGATGAACGCCAGGCATGCGGCCACACAGAACCGTTCCTACTCGATCATGAGCGGCATGGCGGACGAGAAAGAACGTGGTGGTCACCGCGACCCTCCCGCGCTCTAATCTTCATCGCCGTCGATGAAGCGGATCGTCCTGTCGCGGGCTTCGTTGTCGGTGAATTGCTGTGGCGGTGATTTCATGAAGTAGCTGGATGGGCCGGTGAGTGCGCCGCCGATCTTGCGATCCATGGCAAGCTTCGCGCAGCGCACCGCGTCGATCACGATGCCGGCGGAGTTCGGCGAATCCCAGACTTCGAGCTTCACCTCCATGTTCAGCGGAACCCCGCCGAAGGTTGTTCCCTCCAGGCGGATGTAAGCCCATTTGCGGTCGGTGAGCCACGGAACATGGTCGCTCGGCCCCACATGGATATCGTCTGCGGGAAGCGGAATATCGAGCTGGCTCGAGACCGCCTGCGTCTTGGAGATCTTCTTCGATTCGAGACGCTCGCGCTCCAGCATGTTCTGGAAGTCGGTATTACCGCCGAAGTTCAGCTGATAGGTGCGGTCGAGACGCACTCCGCGCTCACGAAAGAGATTGGCGAGGACCCGATGGACGATAGTGGCACCCACCTGGCTCTTGATGTCGTCGCCGACGATGGGGAGCCCGCGCTCTTCGAACCGCCTGCGCCATTCCGGATCCGACGCGATGAAGACGGGGATGCAATTTACGAACGCACAGCCTGCCTCGAGCGCGCGCTCGGCGTACCATTCTGTTGCTTTCTGCGAGCCGACGGGCAGGTAAGAGACGAGAACATCCGTCTTGGATTGTCGCAAGATCTCCGTGACGTCGGCCTCTTCATCGGGGGATTCATCGATCACGTCATGAAGATATTTGCCGAGGCCGTCGAGCGTCTTGCCCCGATTGACGATAATCCCGCTCGGGGGAACGGCTGAGAAACGCTGCGTATTATTCGGTTCGGCAAAGATCGCTTCGGAGACGTCGTGCCCCACCTTCGAGACATTCACGTCGAAGGCGGCGGAAAGTTCGATGTCGCTGATATGATATCCGCCAAGCTCGACATTCATCAGGCCAGGCACCGGCTCGTTGCCTTTCGCATCCTTGTAGTAGGTGAGACCCTGCACGAAGGACGAGGCACAATTCCCGACGCCCACGATACCGACGCGGACCTTCCTCGAACTCATGACTAAATCTCCCTTGTACGGCCCGCTACGTGTTTTCTTTTCAGGCAAAGCGCTTCGTAGGCCGCAGGCACCAAGCCTCGACCTTTTTCCAAAGCGTGGCCTTCAACGTTTGAAGAAGGTTTGTTGTTCCGCTCAGATTCCGGGTCTGTGACTCTTGTCTTCCGAGCCGAGCGCCTAAACTACAGTGCTCAAGTCAGGAACAAAGATGTAGATGCGTAGTTTCTTCTGCGCAAGCTCAAGCTGTTGAAGGGGACATAGTGCGCAGGCCTCGTTTGGCGAGGTCCGCTTCTGGACCTGTTCCCAATCTGGATGATGTGCATGTTCCGCGTCGCATTTCCAGCTTGGGAATGGGTTGTCCGTCTCCTGTATGAACCATCGGCGCTTAGACCAGAAACCAATCTGGAGATATTTTGTGACGGATACGATCCTCATTACAGGCGGTGCGGGCTTCATCGGACGCTATGTTGCACAGGCGTGCCTGGAGCGTGGCCACAAGGTGCGCGTACTCGACAGTCTGATCGAACAGGTTCACGGCAACCGGAATCAGAGCGAGGGCCTCGATCCGGACGTGGAGGTGGTGGTCGGCGATGTGCGCGATGAGGCGGCGCTCCTTCGGGCTCTGAAGGGAGCGACGAAAGTCGTCCACCTTGCCGCTGAGGTCGGCGTCGGCCAGAGCATGTATGCGGTGGATCGCTATGTCTCCGTCAACGATTACGGTACCGCCGTGTTGTTCCAGCAACTTATCGACAATCCGGTGAAGCGGGTGGTCGTGGCGTCATCCATGAGCATTTACGGCGAGGGCCTCTATAAGGATGCTGATGGACGCATCCATGAGGATGTCGTTCGTGTGCCCCGCCGCAGTGAGAGCGATCCGTGGGATCCGCTAGACGATCAGGGCCGCCCGCTCATTCCCGTTCCGACACCTGAGTGGAAAAAGCCTGCGCTGGCCTCTGTTTACGCGCTCTCGAAATATGTTCAGGAGCGGCTGACCCTGACTCTGTGTCCGGCCTACGGCATGGAGGGCGTGGCCCTGCGGTTGTGGAACGCCTACGGCCCGGGGCAGGCTCTCTCCAATCCCTATACGGGCGTTCTCGCCATCTTCGCATCGCGACTTCACAACGGTCAACCGCCGATGATATTCGAAGATGGTCGGCAACGTCGTGACTTCGTTCATGTGGAGGATGTCGCGCAGGCATTCGTCCTGGCCCTCGAACATGAGAATGCTCCGGGCGGCGTCTACAATGTCGGCAGCGGGCAGGATCGCACCGTATCCGAAGTGGCGGAACTTCTGTCCCAGGCGATGAACCGTCCAATGGCGCCGGAAATCGCCGGCAAGACGCGCATCGGCGACATCCGTCATTGCATCGCCGATATTGGAAGGATCCAGCAGGAATTAGGCTACAAGTCGAGAAAGGACTTTGCCGAGGGCTTGGCAGAACTTGCCGAATGGGTCGCTAAGCAGGAAGCCAAGGATCTCGTCAACGAAGCCCGGAAGGAGCTTGAAGCGCGAGGTCTGGTGGCATGACGGTGTCAGACACAACGGCCTCGGCGCCGCCCGTCCTCCGTCGCCGCCCGATTCTTGTGACCGGGGGCGCGGGCTTCATCGGATCCAACCTTGCCGACCGGTTTGCCAGTGAAGGTCATGACGTCCTGATCTACGACGCTCTCGCGCGCCCCGGCGTCGACCGGAACCTCGAATGGCTCAAGAAACGGCATCCCGAAAAAGTCTCAGCGATGATCGGCGACATACGCGATGAGGCGTCGGTTGCCGATGCCATTCGTGATGCACAGGCCGTATTCCACATGGCCGCGCAGGTTGCGGTGACGACCAGTCTCGCCGACCCCCGCGAGGATTTCGAGATCAACATTCGCGGGACGTTGAACGTGCTCGATGCGCTGAGACAGCGAGGCGAGCGGATTCCCTTGATCTTCGCTTCCACCAATAAGGTCTACGGCGACCTCGCCGACGTGGAATTGGAGAAGACCAACGACGCCTACAAGCCGCGCGATCCTGCAATCCGCGACGTTGGAATTGGTGAAACCCGGCCGCTCGATTTTCACACACCCTATGGATGCTCGAAGGGCGCGGCCGATCAATACGTGCTGGATTATGCCCGCTCGTTCGGGATCCCGACCTGCGTCATGCGGATGAGCTGCATCTACGGTCAGCGCCAGATGGGAACCGAGGATCAGGGCTGGGTCGCCCACTTCCTGATCCGTGCGCTTCAGGGCGAGCCCATCACGATTTATGGCGATGGCTGCCAAGTCCGCGACGTGCTCGATATCTCCGATGCTGTTTCCGCTTATGCCTCGGCATGGAAGCGGATCGATGCGGTTCAGGGAAGAGCCTTCAATCTCGGCGGCGGCCCGTCCAATGCCATCAGCCTGCGCCAGCTTCTCACCCATATCGAGGAGGTCATCGGCCGTCCCGTCGAGACCGTCTACGATGAGTGGCGTGCCGGCGATCAGCGATACTATGTATCGGATGCGCGCCTCGCGACGCGTGAGCTTGGTTTGAAGCAGCCGGTCAGCTGGCTCAAGGGTGTGGCTGCTCTGGCGGAGTGGCTGCAGGAGGAGCGGGGGCTCACACGTTCGGGTTCATCTCCTTCGCGTCTCCAGAATGCAGAGGCTTTGTGATGCGAGGTTCCGTCGCCTCCGCGTTGCGTAAAATCGAGGGCAGCCATGGAAGGGCCTGACAAAGCCGCAGGTCTGCATGTACTTATGACGGCAGATGCGGTCGGCGGCGTCTGGCAATACGCGCTGGATCTCGCGAACGGCCTGCGCTCGGAAGGCGTCAGGACGACAATCGCCGTGCTGGGGCCCTCTCCCTCCGCAGACCAGCAGGCCATGGCCGAGGCCATGGGCGCAAGTCTCATCCTGACAGGGCTTCCACTCGATTGGACGGCTGACAGCGTGCGCGAGGTCGAGGAGACGGGGCGGGCCGTCGCACGCATCGCGGCGCAGATCGGGCCCGATCTCCTTCATCTCAATTCCCCGGCTCTGGCAGCCCATGTGCCGTTCGACGTCCCGGTCGTGGCAGTCTGCCATTCGTGCGTGGCGACCTGGTGGCAGTCCGTCAAGGGTGGTCCCCTGCCAGAGGAATTCGTCTGGCGCACGGACCTCGTCGCGAAGGGCTATGCGTCCGCGGACCGGCTTCTCGCTCCGACGCTGGCCTTCGCGCAGGCAACAGCCCAGGCTTATGGTCTCGTCCAGGCCCCGCGTGTCGTCAGGAACGGTAGGCGCTCCGCGATGCTGGGCAGACAGGAACCCGGTGGAGATTTCGTCTTCACGGCCGGACGTCTCTGGGACGAAGGCAAGAATTTCACCGCCATCGACCGGGTCGCATCCCAGCTTGCGGTACCGGTTCTCGCGGCGGGGCCGCTCGATGGTCCGAACGGCACTCGTGTCGACGTGTCTCATGCGCGGCCGCTTGGCTGCTTGAACGATTCAGAGGTCGCGCGACACTTGAGCGGGAGGCCACTCTTTCTTTCGATGGCCTGGTACGAGCCTTTCGGCCTTGCTGTCCTGGAGGCGGCTCAACGTGGATGCGCACTCGTTCTCTCCGATATTCCGACATTCCGTGAGTTGTGGGAGGGTGCTGCATCGTTTGTCGCTCCCGATGACGAGAGGGCGGCGGCTGAGGAGATCGAGCGGCTTCTGCACGATCCGGAAGCCCGTGCCGCAATGGGTCGTTCCGCGCAAGAGCGAGCCGGCGCCTATACGGTCGAGGCCATGAGCGCGGGCGTTCTGCGCGCCTACCATTCCGTCTTGCGCTGCAAGTCTCCGACATCCTCCCTTGAGGGAGCTGCTGCATGAAGTTCATCTATTTCACGCATTCCCTTGCCTCCTGCTGGAATCATGGCAACGCGCATTTCCTGCGCGGAGTCCTGCGTGAGCTCATTCACCGTGGCCATGAGGTCATGGCCTATGAGCCGCGGGGCGCCTGGAGCCTGGAGAACCTCCGGAGGGATCATGGAGAGGCGGGGCTTCATGCCTATCGTGACCTTTATCCGGAACTGTCCTCGACGATCTTCGATCCCGATCTCGACATCCGAGAGACCCTGTCCGATGCGGATGTGGTGATCGTCCACGAATGGAACGAGCCCTGGCTCGTTGCCGCCATCGGCCGAGCGCGGCGACAGGGCGGGCGCTTCAAGCTAATCTTCCACGACACGCACCACAGGGCGGTGAGCGATCCCGATGCCATCCGCCAGTTCGATCTCGACGGCTATGACAGCGTTCTCGCCTTCGGCCAAACGCTCGCAGAGGTCTATCGCCGCTGGGGTTGGGGCGACCGGGTTCATGTCTGGCACGAGGCCGCCGACACAAGGCTCTTCCATCCTCCCGCCCAGGAGACGAAGCGGGAAGGGCCGGTCTGGATCGGCAATTGGGGCGACGGCGAGAGAAGCGCGGAACTGGAGAGCTTTCTGTTTCGACCTGCGCAAAAGGTCGGCCTGCCGCTCGACATCTATGGCGTCCGCTACCCGGAAGCGGCGCTCCAAACGCTCGACCGCTATGGCGTGACCTATCGCGGCTGGCTGCCGAATGCCCGCGCACCCGAGGTGTTCGCGAAGCACCTTGCGACCGTGCATGTGCCGAGGCGGTTCTACGTCGACATGCTCCCGGGTATCCCCACGATCCGGGTCTTCGAAGCTCTCGCCTGCGGCATCCCCCTGATTTCGGCGCCGTGGAACGACTCGGAAAACTTGTTCAATCCAGGAACGGATTATCTGGTTGCTCGGGACGAGACGCAGATGGAGCGCCACATGACGGCGATCCTCAACGATTCCGATCTGCGCCGTTCCTTGGTGGAGAATGGTCTCGAGGCCATTCGCAGCCGCCATTCCTGCGCCCATCGGGTCGATCAACTCCTCGCCATTCTTGCAAGTCACGGCGCTTCGGTGCCGATGGAGATGTCTGCATGAAGATCGCCTTTTATGGTTCCAGCCTTCTGTCGTCGTACTGGAATGGGGCCGCCACCTATTATCGCGGCCTCCTGAGCGATCTGGCGCGCCGCGGTTACAGCATCACCTTCTATGAACCTGATGCCTTCGATCGTCAGAAGCACCGGGACATCGATCCGCCGGACTGGGCCGAGGTGAAGGTCTATCCCGCAACGGAGGAGGCGATGCGCAGCGTCGTGGCCGAGGCTGCGAAGGCCGACGTCGTGGTGAAGGCCTCCGGAGTCGGTGTCTTCGACAACGAACTGCTCGAAGGGATCATGGCGGCCTCACGTCCCGAAGCCGTCCGCATCTTCTGGGATGTGGACGCGCCTGCCACCTTGGCCGAACTGCGCGAGAGCCCCGATCATCCGCTTCACCGCACCATGCCGGCGCTCGACCTTGTGCTCACCTATGGAGGCGGCCCACCGGTGATCGATGCCTACGAGGGATTTGGCGCGCGCCGCTGCGTCCCGATCTACAATGCCTGCGATCCGACGACCCATCATCCGGTCCCAGCGGATGAGCGCTTCCGGGCCGATCTGTCCTTCCTGGGGAACCGCCTGCCCGATCGCGAGGCGCGGGTGGAGCAGTTCTTCCTCGAGCCGGCCGGACGCCTGCCGAACCGCAGCTTCCTGATTGGCGGCAATGGCTGGGAGACGAAAGGCATGCCGTCAAACGTGCATCACATCGGACATGTGTACACGCGTGATCACAACGCCTTCAACACGAGTCCGCTGGCGGTTCTTAACATCGCTCGCGACTCCATGGCCAGCACAGGCTACTCGCCCGCGACCCGCGTCTTCGAGGCTGCAGGTGCAGGCGCCTGTCTCATCACCGATGCGTGGATTGGCCTGGAACTCTTCCTGAAGGAGGGCGAGGAGGTTCTGGTGGCGCGTGACGGCAAGGATGTCGCCGACCATGTCGAAGCCCTAACCCCCGAGCGTGCCCGCGCGATCGGTGACGCCGCACGCGCGCGGATCATGGCCGAGCACACCTATACCCGGCGCGGCGCAGAGGTCGACGTCATTCTGCGCGAAGAAGCTGCCCAGAAGCGCGAGAGGAGCGTGGCGTGACCAAGCTCCGTGTCGTTGTCCTGGGGTTGAGTCTGTCCTCTTCGTGGGGAAACGGTCACGCGACGACCTTTCGCGCCTTGCTCAGAGCCTTCACGGCCCGTGGGCATGACGTTCTGTTTCTTGAGCGCGACGTGCCGTGGTACGCCGCTCACCGAGATCTGACGAGTCCGGACTTCTGCCGCCTGGAACTCTATTCCGATCTAAAAGATCTCGACCGGTATCGGGATGTGATCGGAAACGCCGACGCGGTCATCGTCGGCTCCTACGTGCCGGATGGCACCGACGTCGGCCGCTATGTCCAGCGTCTGGCGAATGGCATCGTGGCATTCTACGACATCGATACCCCGGTCACGCTCGCGAAGATGGAACGGGGCGATTACGAATATTTGTCACCAAGCCTTATTCCTAATTATGACGTCTATTTTTCCTTCACTGGCGGGCCGACGCTCGATGTTCTCATGGAGCGGTACGGATCACCTGCCGCAAGAGCCCTGTACTGCTCTGTCGATCCGAAATCCTATCCGATCCTGGATCGCGAGAAGCGCTGGGATCTCAGCTATCTCGGGACCTACAGCCCCGACCGGCAGCCGACATTGGAACGGCTCCTGATCGAGCCCGCGCGCCGCGCTCCTCACCTGCGCTTTGCCGTGGCTGGCCCGCAATATCCTGAAGGGACCGACTGGCCGGAGAATGTCGAGCGTATCGACCATGTGCCGCCGGACGACCATCCGACTTTCTATGCACAGAGCCGATATACGCTCAACGTCACGCGTGCCGATATGATCCGGGCTGGATACAGCCCGAGCGTTCGCCTGTTCGAGGCAGCCGCCTGCGGAACGCCGATTATTTCCGACATTTGGGACGGCATTGAGACGCTTCTCGAACCGGCGAACGAGATCCTCCTGGCTTCCAAGCCGGAAGAGGTCATCGATGTGCTCGCGACATGGCCCGAAGATCAGAGAAGCGCTATGGGGCAAAGAGCGCGTCAGCGCATTCTCGCGGAACATACTGCCGCTCACCGGGCCGCCTCTATGGAGCGGGATCTCCATGAGGCTATTCGACACCGGCGCCAGGAACAGCCGTTCGCTTTGGCGGTTGAGTCCTAACCTTACGAATACATTCTAAGAAGGCATGAACATGCCACGCGTCAATTTTGGGGCAGAGCCAGTTTGTACTTTTGGATCCAGACGGATCTGAAAAGGAGAGCGTTCTCATGAAGAATAGCAAAAGTAAGCATGTTCTCGTAGCAGGTGGAGCCGGATTCCTCGGTTCTCATCTCTGCGATGCTCTTCTCAGTGAAGGCGCTCACGTGATCGCCCTCGACAACTTTCAAACGGGGCGAAAGCAAAATCTCCGTCATCTCGAGCGTGAGCCGCGTTTTGACATTCTCGACGGCGATATCATCAAGCCGTTGCCGGCTCGCTTGCGTTCCAAGCGTCTGAAGATCGACGAGGTCTTCAACCTCGCATGTGCGGCGTCGCCACCGCATTATCAGGCGGATCCTGAGCATACCATGCTGACGAGCGTTGTCGGGACACATAACCTTCTCACCTTCTCAGAAACGATCGGTGCGCGATTCTTCCTCGCGTCGACGAGCGAAATCTACGGTGATCCGGAGGTTCATCCGCAGACTGAGAGCTATTGGGGCAACGTCAATCCGACAGGCCCGCGCGCTTGCTACGATGAGGGAAAGCGAGCCGCGGAGACGCTGACGTTCGATTTCGATCGCGCAGGGCGTGCGGATGTGCGCGTGGCACGTATCTTCAATACCTATGGCCCGCGCATGCGGGCCGATGACGGCCGCGTCGTCTCGAACGTCATCTGCCAAGCTCTCGCAGGCGAGGACATCACCGTTTACGGGGACGGGAGCCAGACACGCTCGTTCTGCTACGTGTCGGATCTCGTCGAAGGATTCCTGCGCCTCATGGCCTATGAGGGGGCTTTCCCGGGAGCTATAAATCTCGGCAATCCGGTGGAGCTCACCGTCGGCGACCTGGCCGAAAAGGTTCTGGCGATGACGGGCTCTTCCTCCCGAGTCGTCAAGCGGCCGCTCCCGGTGGACGATCCGCGTCGGCGACGCCCCGACATCACTCTCGCCAAGAAGCTTCTCGGATGGTCGCCGCGGATGTCTCTCGATGCCGGTCTGAAATCGACGATCACTTGGTTCTCCGAGGACCATGCCATTGAGGGACGGGCCAACAAGGCGCCGAACCTGAGGGATGCTGTCTCGGCTGGGTAGGTTCGAGGCTCACCATTTTCCCGACAGGTTGAAATGCGTCGGCATCTTGCCGGCGCATTTTCTTTGTTCTCAGCACAGGTTTGGAAAGAAAAAGGCGCCCCAGGGGAGCGCCTTTGAGAAGAATGATGCCGGGGCTCAGCTTTTCGAGACGCCGATCGTGTCAGCCATCCGGGCGCCGCGTGTACCCATGGGTTGATCAACGCCCTCGGTCGTATCGTGGACGGTCTGATGCTCCATTTCGGCGTTGATCTCGGCACCAAGCAGAACCACGGTCGTCGACAGCCAGATCCATGTCATGAAACCGATTACCGCGCCGAGCGAACCGTAGGTTTCGTTGTAGCTTCCGAAATTCGCCACATACCACGAAAAGAGCATGGAGACGGCAAGCCACAGGACGGCAGCAACGAGCCCGCCCGGCGTCACCCAGCGCCATTCCGCTTTGTCGCGACTGGGACCAAAGCGATAGAGGAGCGACAATCCGAACGTGACTCCAATCAGGAGAATTGGCCAGCGCGACAGGGAGACGAGCCATTCTGTGCCCGAACCGAGGCCGATGAATTTCAGAATGATCGGGAGCACGATGATGGCCGCGAGAGCGAACAGAATGAAACCGATGGCGCCCAGGGTGAAGGTGAGGGACAGAACGTTCAGGTGAACGAAGCTTCGCTTCTCATCCTCTCCGTAGACGATGTTGAGGGCGTCGAAAATCGCTTTCATGCCGGCGTTGGCGCTCCAGAGAGACAGTCCTAGGCCGAAGATGAAGCCGAAGCCGAGTGTCCCGCCGCCCTGCGAGGCGATCCGTGTCACCTGCTCCCGGATGATGTCGAGGGCACCGCCCGGGAATACGCCGGACACGGTGTTCAGATGATCCTGAATCGTGGCGGGATCGGCAAAGAGGCCGTAGATGGACACCAGGGCGGCGATGGCAGGAAAGACGGCGAGCAGGGCGTAGTAGGTGACCCCGGCAGCAACGGATAGAACGCGATCCTTGTTGAACTCCTCATAGGTGCGCCACAGGATATCCTTCCACCCGCGTGCCGGGATCTCCGTGGGCGTGTCTGCGCTGCGCCCGCGGCCCTTCTCGGCAGCCGCCTGAGGCGGAGCGTGCTGCTTCTCGCCGATATCCGAACCGGTGTTGTGCGCTTGCCTTCGAGTCTGCGCCGGAGTCGATGAGGAAGACCTGGTACGGGGCGAGGACGGAGCGGAACGCTCGCCGCTCGCCACAAGGCGCACGAGGGCCCATCCGAGAACCACAGCCCACATGGTCGTGACAGTCGAAGAGGAGGAGGATTGCCGCGTTCCAGTTTGCTGGATAGCCGGATTGTCTGCCATAGTCGGACACAGCCTCATTGATCGGGTACTGGCCAAACGGCCTGGTTCAACCGTAAACCTCTCGAATAACACAGCGGTTCCACATACTTATCAGGCACGAGCGACCCGCAGGCTCGTGATGCCGGTACGGAAACGCAGGAAGTGCCCCTTCGGAGGGCTGTGCATGCCTGCACTTTGAGTGGTGCCTTTAACCCGGATGCAAGACTCTCTGGACCAGTGTCTCTCCCAAGCCACGAGGAGGGTCTGAGATGGACGATTGGTCAGGACGCAAGTGGGAGCCTGTGACCGAGGAGCGCCTGCTCCGTGCGATCGACGTGCTTGTCGAAATCGCGAAGGAACATGGACCGGCCTTCGATCCGGTTCTTGAGACAGTTCGGCAAGAGCTGCACCAGTTCCGCAGCCGGACGATGCCTATCGCCGATCAGGTCGATGAAAGTCCGCTGCGCAAGGCAAGCTGAGCCGCACATCGTTGCGGTATTTGAAAGAAAGCGTCGCCGGTATGTGAGCGATCTGGCGATGCTTGGGTTCTAAAGACGGCCGACGCTCCCGGAACGGGCGAATTGGAGCTGCTCTTCCCGAACAAGGCGCTCCGGCCCCTCACGATCACCCTTGATGTGATACTGGAAGCCATTCCTGTCGGCGGGAAGAACGCGCGTAATCTTCCATACGTCCTGGGAGCGGGTGATATCGATGGCCGTCACAAGGTTGAGAAAGGCCTCAACCGTATTCGTGCTCGCAAGCTTGACCAGTCGCACCTGATCCCCGACCTTGAACTTGTGCGACGCCATAGCCCGGCTCCCCCGCTTAAAAGCCACCTGAGCAGTAGGAACTAACCTATGTTAGTTTCGTTCCATGGCTCATGATGAACAATTATTCAGATGATACGCCGGTGGTTCTCCTCGTCGAGGATGAGCTTCTCGTGCGGATGGCAGCGGCCGAGGATCTGCAGGATGCGGGCTTCCATGTGTTGGAGGCCGCGAATGCCGATCTAGCCTTGGCCGTATTGGAGACCTGTTCTCGGGACGTGCAGGTGCTCTTCACAGACATCGACATGCCGGGATCCATGAACGGCTTGGACCTGGCCGAGAGTGTCCAGCAACGCTGGCCGCACATCTCTCTTCTGCTGTCGTCCGCCTATCACAAGCCGCTTCCCGAAGAGATCCCGGATGATGGGCGCTTCGTGCCGAAACCCTACTCAAGCGAGGATGTGGTCAAGCATATCCGCGAACTCGTGACGAGCCATTGAAGGGGCAGATAGGCTCGGAGCGGTCCGACGCCAAGGCTACAGGCCCGCGCGGCTGACGGTGATCGCCATCGTAAAGCTTCGCGCTTCGCCCGGTTGAACGAGAACGACGCCCGGCTTGGCGGCGAACTCCTCTTCAAAACCTTCCGGATCCGCATGGCCCTGCCATGGCTCGATGCAGATGAACCCCGCTCCGGGCTTGGTCCAGATGCCCAGATGCGGCATATCCGGAAAGTCGACCCGGATCGAACCGCCATCGGGTGCGCCATAGGTGACGGACTTGCTCTCGAGTTTGTCGAAGACAAGAGCATCCGTCTCGAAAAGCCAATCCTGCAGGCGAAGAATCCGGCCGAGAACGGGACTTTCCTCGACAACCCGGCTGATGAGCCCGTCCACGGGACGGCGGATCGGTGCGGCTTCTTCACGCTCGAAACGGATGGCATGCGCGTCCCGCGGGGCTCCGTAGGGCAGGGGCCAACGGAAGGCCGGATGGAAGCCGAAGGAGACAGGCATGGCCTTGGGGCCCGTGTTGGTCACCGACGCGGTGATCGTCAAGGTGGCGTCTTCGATCCTGTAGGTCACATCGAGCTCGAACGGAAACGGATATTGCCCAAGTGTGGTCTCGTCGGAAACAAGGGCGAACCGGCAGTGGGACTGCTCAGCCTCTCTGATCTTGAAAAGGGACGTGCGTGCGAAACCATGCTTGGCGAGCTCGAATTCCGCTCCATCAACCCTGATGCGATCGTTTCTCACCCGACCGACGACGGGGAAAAGCAGAGGGGAGCGCCCTGTCCAGAAGGCAGGGTTGCCGTCCCACAGAAGGTCCTGGCCCTCTTCGTCCTGAAGGCGTACGAGCTCTGCGCCCTTCTCGGACACTTGCGCCCGAAGGTGAGGGCTCGAAAGGGTAACGCTCATCCGGCAGCTCCTTGCCTTGAATCTCTCCCGACAAGGATTATCGGCTAAAGGCGGAGCAGGCTAGATTGCAAGGATCCGGTCGACGGCACTGCGCCGACCTTCGTTCCCGGCTTCCAGGACACTAGCTGTTCCTGACGAGTTCCGGGAGAGATTGTGCCAAGTCGTTATAGCTAAAGGGCTTCTCCCAGCGGGGATGTCGTAAATCGACGGAACCGAAGCGGGAGCATAGCCCGTCGTGAACACGAACGAGACCCCCCTTCTCGACGAGAGTATCTGCAATCGGGAATGCGGTGCATCCACGAAGATTGATGTCGAGCACCGCGGCATGGATTCTCTATACCGAGGCGAGAAGGTCCAAAGCCTTCTCCTGATCCGATGCAGGTCCGATGACGTCGGCACCAAGCTTTCCAAAGCCTTAGCCAAATCGTTGGCGAAGAAATATTCGCCCCCGACCACCAGAATACGGCAATGATTGAGGAGACGGCCGAGTGGAGAAACCATCGTACACCTTCTCTTCGGTAAACCCTTTGGCGCGATTGCTCCTTTGCCAAGCTTACATAAGCATACTTGAAGATAAGAGAACTGAAGGGTGGGACGTTCCAAACCGATTATGGAAGAGCGGGAAAGGCATGTGGCGCCACGGGTGGAGGTTTCACTTCACTTTGTGGGCGGCGTGCCTGTGAGAGCTGTTCAAGGGTGCAGTTAGGCGCCCTCTTTCCTCGTCCTATCGTCGAATGAAACAGGCGACTGACAGGATCCTCTCTCCTAAAGGGTCATTCGACCGCCCAGCAATCTTTCGTTTCGCTCCTGGCGCGGCTTTATGAGCATCGCATTCCAGCGCTTCACAAGGTCGGGGATTTGTGAAGCGGCCATCGGCTTCGCGTAAAGATAACCTTGAGCATGGTCGCAGCCCAGCTCACGCAGACGCCGCGCTTGGCCATGTGTTTCCACGCCTTCTGCCGTCACTTGGAGCTGCAGGCTTCTGCCGAGGCTGATCACGGCCGTGATGATCGCCTCATCGTCGGAATCCTGCTCCAGGTCACGCACGAAGCTGCGGTCGATCTTGATGTGATCCACCGGGAACTGCTTCAGATGAGTCAACGAGGCATAGCCGGTACCGAAATCGTCGAGTGCAATCTGGATGCCGCTCTCACGGAACCGAGCAAGGGCCGAGGAAACGTTGTCGGAGTTTCTCCCCAGAAGAACCGTCTCCGTGACCTCAACCTCGAAAGACGTGGGCGGGACCTTAAGCCAGTCGAGGGTCCTGAGCATGGTATCGACGAGACTCGATTGACCGAACTCGGCTGGGGATAAATTGAGTGCAATCCGTCCGAACGGAAGATCCTGGTCGAGCCATTGGCGCACATCGGCGGCCACCTTCGAGGTCAGAAGCTTGCCGATAGAGACCGCAATCTCATGGTCCTCGAAAACGGCCCCGAAGAAGCCAGGCGTCAGGAGACCCTTCGTGGGATGGCGCCAGCGCGCCAGCGCCTCGAGACCAACGATCTCGCCCGTCGCGAGGCTGACTTTCGGCTGGTAGAACGGAATGATCTCATCGTTGGCGATGGCGTCACGCATGCCGCGCCCAAGGGAGACACGCTGCTCAATGATCTGGCGCATCTCAGGCGAGTAGGTCACGACACGGTTCCGCCCTTGCGATTTCGCCTGGTACATCGCGATATCCGCATCCTTGACCAGTTCCGCCGGCGTCCCGTCATGGTCCGGAAAGGCCGCGATGCCTATGCTCACGCGGCTGACGAGAGACCGCTTTTGATAAGTGAAGGGCTGGCGCAGCATCTCGGCGATCAGAGTGCCGAGGCGCGTGGCATTCTCGAGCTTCAATGGATCGATGACGAGGACGGCGAATTCATCGCCCCCGATCCGTGCTACGGTATCGCAGCTGCGGACCATGGCGGAGAGGCGGCGCGCCGTCTCCTGCAGCAGGGCATCCCCTGCATCATGACCCAGGGTGTCGTTGATGTCCTTGAAATCATCCAGGTCGATCAGCAGCAAGCTTACGCATGTTCCGTTCTGCTTGGCCGAGGTGAGGGCCGTCTCAAGCCGGCGTTGGAAGAGGTTGCGGTTGGGAAGGCGTGTCAGCGCATCGTGGTTGGCCGAGCGCCATATTTCCTCCTCGGCCTCCTTCTGCTCGCTGATGTCGAACGTTACGCCGACGATCCGATCAGGTGCTGCTCGTTCCGCTCGCGCGCGCAGCCAACGGATCGCCCCGCTTGGCACGATGTACCGGCATTCAACTGAGTCCGAGCCGCTGATCTGTATCCGCTGCAGAAAGTCCTGCACCTTTTGATGATCGTCAGGATGAAGCCCCGTCATAAAGCTCGTATCGGCACCAGGCTGGATGCCGAGGAGTGCAAGCGAATTCTCGGACCGTGTCGTGACCCCTGTCTGTGGGTTGAGCTCCCATGCGATCATATGAGCCGCCTTCAACGCAAGTTGAAGGCGCTCTTCACTCTCGCTTAAGGCCTGCTCGGACTGCTTGCGTTCATGAATATCCAAAGCAATGCCGAACCACTGTTCGACCTTGCCCTGCTCATTCTCGAGAGGTTCTCCCCTGATGATGAACCAACGGTGCATTCCGTCAGATGCGCGCCGGAGGGGCATTTCCATTTCAAAGGGGCTACCTTCCCTAATGTAGCCCTTCCACCGTTCCAGGATCTTCTCACGGTACAATGGGTGGATGACCGAACACCATTCCTTGCACCCTGTGTCGGATTTCAATCCCGTGTACTCATACCAGCCATCGCTGCAGTAGGTGAGCTCACCATCTCCATCGCTAAACCACACGATCTGCGGTGACGAGAAGGAGAATGGCATCGCTTCAACGAGCGTCCGGAGGCGCCTTTCGCTCTTGCGCAGATTCTGTTCCGTGTTTCGGAATTCCGTTATGTCGCGAGAGATGCAGAGGCACCCCTGAGGTGTTCCGTCCCGTCCCATCATGGAAGTCGCGATGACATCCCACCATTTCAGTGTCCCTGTTGCCGTCTCGCGGCATGCCTGAAATCGTCCGGTCTCGCCGACCTTAGCCTTCTCGAAAGCCGCAGATGCTGCCTCCGCGGCAGCGCCGCTCCACAATGACGTCCAGTCGATCCCTTCGATCGAGGCGAATTCCGCCGCCTCCATCGTATGCAGCCCGCCCTGGCTCATGAAGCGGAGACGTCCATTCAGGTCGAATAACTTGATCCAATCGTTCGAGCTCGCCAGCAGGCGTCGCGTGAATTCTTCGCCGTCCGCCGCCACCCTTGTCGCGAGCCTGAGCTCCAGTTGAGACATGACCATCCCGGCCAGGGCCGTCAAAGCCTCTTCCTGACGCTTGCTCAAGCCGCAAGGGCGTGGCTCGTGATCGAGCACGCACAGCATTCCGAGCGGTAGCCCCTCCTTCGTTCTCAGAGGGGTTCCAGCATAGAACGATGGCATGGTCTTGCCATCGTCGGCGGGCCTTCCGCCAAACCGGGGATCGACCGCAGTATCGGGAACGATGAACACACCCGACTGATGGATTGCACGGTTGCAGATGGAGAACTCGCGGGGCGTCTCTGCAATTTCAAATCCGATCCGGGATTTGAACCACTGCCTGCGCTCATCAAGGAAGGAAATGAATGCGAATGGCGTGTCGCAAACCTGTGCCGCCAGTCTGGAAATATTATCGAACTCGACTTCGGGTGACGTATCCAGAATCTCGTATTTCTGGAGCGCAGCAAGACGGTCGACCTCCTCCCAGAGAGGAAGATTGCTGGGACCAGGACGTTCCATCATTCGAAATCTGTCCGCTCGGAGGCGCCTGAGTTGTTCGGGGCATGTCGGAATCTCACCGACGCAACGGAACAGCATCATGCATCGAGGTTCACTCGATCCGTTGTTCGAAGAGTATCCGGGCTCAAAACCGGTAAAATGGCGGAGCGTCATGCCGCCCATGAAACGGGCGCGCCATAGTGCTGATCGACCTATTGTTCGCAATCATCTGAACGGCAGTCGGCTCAAGGCATAGCTTCGTCATCGGACAGGGGTCAAGAAGCAGACGGGTTCCTCAAGATTTACGGTTAACAGTCTCTTTTCAGGGGGATTATAGGCACTCGGAGAACGCGTCCTCCCGCTGCGGTCGTTCCATGAGGAGTTAGCAAGCCGCCTTCCTATGGCAGGCATGCCTCGCACAATCTTCATGCGGCACAACGCCGTAATCGGGTGGTCGGCTCCACTTGCACGATTCGAAGACCCGATGACGTTCGTTGCACGCTTTAAACCTGACGAGCGTTCGCGAGCCGACGCCAGCTGCTGCGATCGTTGGTTCGGTAGCGAATAGGTGGTTCTACGTACAACGAAATTACGGAAATTACGTAGTATTAAAGTTACAAAAGCAGCCTCTGACTGAACGCCATTGTAACTACGAAACGTAAATTGCTGAAAAAGACCTGTCTTATCAGTTCGTTGTCCCGATAAGGGATGGCGTCATCCTATGATTCTGCGACGGAGGGCGGGTTCAAGGACTGCTTAAGGTTGGTTAAGGAGCATTAACCATAACCAAGCGGTCGCTCCCATTATTTACGTATTGTCCGTGCAGCGGCTAAATTATAGTTTCTGGACGTGGCCGCAAGACACGAACGAGTTGAGTAAAAAAATCAAAGCGGCATGTAAAATATACGTAAAACGCTCTTAATTATTAAGGCGGGGCAGAATAACATGTATATCGTCGTCGATGACCGGCAGATGGTTACGTCCGGATATGTTGCGAGCTTTAAGCGTGAAGGCATATCCTCCCTTGGCTTATATGCAGATGAATTTACCGATTGGCTGGAATCTGCGTCCGATGCAGATCTCGAGGCTGTTCAAGGCTTCGTCCTAGGCACCTTCGAAGAGCGGGTTCATTCCGCTGAGAGCATTCGCCGTTATTCCAAGGCTCCCATCATCGCTTTGAGCGATGTGCGCTCCCTCGAAGAGACGCTCGAACTCTTCACGGCGAAGTTCGACGACGTCGTTCGTAAGCCCGTCCACGTCCGGGAAATCCTGGCCCGCTCGGAGGCCATCTGGAGGCGGGTCAATGCGAGCGCCGGTAAGAAGACACAGAGCGACACCGACCGCCTGAAGGTCTTCTTCGATGGCCGCGATCCGGAAATCGACGGGCTGCCCCTGTCGCTCCCCCGTCGCGAGCGGCACATCCTCGAATATCTCGTTCGCAAGAGAGGGCATCGTCTGACCAAGAAGCAGATTTTCGATGCGGTTTATGGAATCTACAGCGACGATGTAGAAGACAGCGTCGTCGAAGGGCATATCAGCAAGCTCCGCAAGAAGCTCCGGCAGCGTCTCGGCTATGATCCCATCGACGCCAAGCGGTACATCGGATACTCCTATGTGGGCGCGGCATCCTGAACAGGGTTCCCGGTTCCTCGCCGCATACGATGCGAGCCTCAAGGTCTAAGACAAGCATCGAAACCTGTCTGCGGTCACCGCGAAGGGGCTCCCTTCACGGTGACCGTTTGCTTTTCGCGTCACAAATAAATCCTATTCCTCTTCAACGCGTTAACTTTATTGCAGGGATCGGAGCCTTATTCTTCCTCAACGTCATGATCGAAGCTGTCAGGATGGGGTAAACACTGCGGAGCAATGCTCGCGGCCAAAAGCGCCGAATGAGCAGTTCTGGGTCGGCCTCATCGATAGAATCAGCAAAGAGTCTGACGCAGTGAAAAGCGTATCGGGGCGGGGCATGACAAGAAGAACAATGCCGATCTCAATCCAGAAGCGACCGTGTTCGGACGGGATGCTTTTGGGCGGCTGAGTGCGGAACACGGAAACTCCCCCGCATTCCCAAGCGTGGACATGACGTTCAGCGCTTTGTTGCCGGCGTGAAGGCCGCGCGATTTTCCATCTGATACGGCTTGATGATCAATGCTGATCAGTTCGCGTAGTAAGAGTTGAGACACGGCAATGGACGACCTTCTTCTTGAGTTTCTCACCGAGACCAACGAGCATCTCGAGACGGTCGATGTGGAGATGGTCCGCTTCGAGCAGGACCCCAATAACGAAGCGATTCTCAGCAACATTTTCCGCCTGGTTCATACGATCAAGGGAACTTGCGGCTTCCTCGGTCTGCCCCGCCTTGAGGCGCTTGCGCACGCGGCCGAGACCTTGATGGGCAAGTTCCGCGATGGGATGCCGGTGACGACTCCTGCTGTTTCGCTGATCCTCGCGACTCTCGACCGGATCAAGGAAATCCTGGGAGAATTGGAGCGCCAGGGCGCAGAGCCGGAAGGCTCGGACAGCGACCTCATCGAGCAACTGGAAAGAATGGCCTTGCAGGAGGCACCCGTTTCTGAGCCGACTGCGCCGCAAACGGGCGGTCAACTGGTCTATCAGGTCCTTGAGCGGGAGCTGCGCCCGGGAGAGGTTTCGCTCGACGAGCTCGAGAGGGCCTTTCAGGAGGCGCCCGGCCCCGAGAAGGTTTCGACCACCGGTACCTTGGCGTATCAGGTGCTGGAACGCTCCCTGAAGCCAGGCGAAGTGTCTCTCGATGAACTTGAGCGTGCCTTCCGTGAGGCGCCGGGCCCAGCTCCGCTCGTCTTCGAGAAGCCGGCTGCGCCTCCTGCCAAGGCGGACGCATCGCCTCCGCAAGCTGCCAAGAAGAATACCGACGCCTCGGACGCGAGCGAGAGCGGCGAAGGAATGGCCGGGAAGGTCCAAACCATCCGCGTCAATGTCGACACGCTCGAGCACCTGATGACCATGGTGTCGGAGCTTGTGCTGACCCGCAATCAGCTGCTCGAAATTGCCCGGAGAAGTTCCGAGGATCACGGTTACAAGGTGCCCCTGCAACGCCTCTCGCAAGTTACGGCTGAGCTGCAGGATGGCGTCATGAAGACCCGCATGCAGCCCATCGGTAATGCGTGGCAGAAGCTTCCGCGTGTCGTTCGCGACCTCTCCAACGAGCTTTCGAAGAAGATCGAGCTTGTGATGCAGGGAGCCGATACAGAACTCGACCGGCAAGTGCTGGAGGTCATCAAGGATCCCCTGACGCACATGGTCCGCAACTCCGCCGATCACGGCATCGAGGGCCCTGCGGACCGGAAAGCGGCCGGAAAGCCCGAGAAGGGCACAATCCGCCTCAATGCCTATCATGAGGGCGGCTCGATCACGATCGAGATCGCCGATGACGGCAAAGGGCTCAACTTCGCGGCCATTCGCAAGAAGGCTGTCGAAAGAGGCATCGCGAGCGATTCCGAAGTGGAGCGGATGAGCGACGCCCAGGTGGCCAAGTTCATCTTCCATCCGGGCTTCTCCACCGCCGCGAAGGTCACGTCGGTGTCGGGGCGCGGCGTCGGCATGGATGTCGTGAAGACGAATATCGAACTGATCGGCGGCACCGTTGATATTCGTTCCGAGCAGGGACGAGGAACGACGTTCACGATCAAGATTCCGCTGACCCTGGCCATCGTCGCGGCACTCATCGTAGCCTCCAAGGACCAGCGCTTCGCCATTCCGCAGGTCGCCGTGTCCGAACTCGTCCGGGTCTCCCCCGCCTCGGAGCATTCCATCGAGCGGATCAACGGCACACCCATCCTCCGCCTGCGCGACCGGCTGCTGCCGATCGTCCCGCTTTCGAAAGTCATGGGCCTCTCGACGGACGAAGAGGCGAACCATGGATTCGTGGTGGTGACGCAGGTGGCTCATCAGCGCTTCGGCATTCTGGTGGACGGCGTCTTCCATACCGAGGAAATCGTCGTCAAGCCGATGTCGTCCAAACTGAGACACATTCAGCTCTTCTCCGGCAACACCATCCTCGGCGATGGTGCCGTGGTGCTCATCATCGATCCCAACGGACTCGCCCGGATGGTCGGCTCCGGCGCCGATACCAACGAGTTCCAAACCGATGCCGGCCTCGAACAGACGGTTGCGGCCGCGGAGGAGTTGACGAGCCTTCTCGTCTTCCGTGGTGGAGGCGAGAGCCTCAAGGCCGTGCCCCTGTCACTGGTGACGCGCCTTGAGGAAGTCGACGCGTCCACGATCGAGTGGTCGAGCGGGCGCCCGGTTATTCAGTATCGCGGACGCCTGATGCCGCTGGTGTCCTGCGATGAGGAGCTCGCCATCAAACGGCAGGGCATGCAATCCTTGCTGGTGTTCTCCGACGGCGAAGTCTCCATGGGTCTGGCCGTCGCCGAAATCGTGGACATCGTCGAGGACAAGCTCGATGTGGAACTGCTCGCGGAGCGCTCGGATCTGGTCGGGTCCGCAGTCGTCCGCGGTCGCACCACGGAAATCGTCAACATCGCCCATTACCTCCCCATGGTGCTCGAGACATGGTCCCGCAAGGACCGGCGGAACGGCCCGGACAGGTCCCTTCTCCTGGTCGACAGTTCGACCTTCTTCCGTGACATGCTCGTCCCGGTCCTCAAGGCTTCTGGCTATCGTGTTCATACGGCCTCGACGGCCCAGGAGGCCGTTCGCCTGCTGTCTAACGGATTGCAGATCGACGTGGTCGTGACGGATCTCGAACTCACCGGGCATTCGGGCTTCGCGCTCGTCGCGTCCCTGAGGGCGGACCCGCATCACAGCGCGACGCCCGTCATCGGCATGACGGTCAAGCCCGACCCGCAGCAGATCGCCCTGGCGCGGAAACTGCGCATTTCAGAAATCGTTTCGAAGATCGACCGACGTGGGCTGCTTGCCGCGCTGGCCGAACTCAACGCGTCGCTTGAAGAGGCTGCATGACCATGAAACCCATCGAACCGATCACATCCTCTGCGGTTAAGGGGGCCTCCAAGCAGATGGAGTTCGTAACGGTCACGGTTGCGGGGCAACTGCTCGGCCTGCCGATAAGCAAGGTTCACGATGTTTTCGTCGTCAGCGAAATGACCACTGTTCCGCTGGCACCTGGAGAGATTGCGGGTCTCCTGAACCTGCGCGGCCGGGTTGTCACCGCCGTGTCGCTGCGTCGGCGTCTAGGCCTCGGCGATTCGGGCGTCACGGAGCGCCGGATGGCCGTGGGGCTGGAGAACCATGGCGAGGCTTACGGCCTGCTCGTGGATGAGGTCGGAGAAGTCCTCAAACTTGACCCGGATGAGATGCAGCCCAATCCGGTTCACATGGACCGGGGTTGGGTCGGTCTCTCGCAGGGGGTGCATCAGCTGCACGATAAGCTGCTGATCGTCCTGGACGTGGATGCAGTTCTGGCCTTCGAGACCGAACGGGAAGCTGCGTAAGCCATTCGATAGACAAGCCCGCTCCAGGGCCCTCTAAGGATCTGATACCGTGAGCCTTGACCTTTCCACACCTGTTCTCGTCGTCGATGATTATCAGACGATGGTCCGAATTCTTCGCAATCTCCTCAAGCAGATCGGCTTCAACGACGTTGACGATGCCTCCGATGGGCAGGCGGCCTTGGAGAAGCTGCGGGCCAGGAAGTATGGCCTCGTGATCTCCGATTGGAACATGGCGCCCATGACAGGCTACGAGTTGCTGCAGCAAGTGCGTTCCGATGCCGAGTTGAGCACCTTGCCGTTCATCATGGTGACGGCCGAAGCGAAGACCGAGAATGTCGTTGCAGCCAAGAAGGCCGGCGTCAACAACTACATCGTCAAGCCGTTCAATGCCGAGACGCTGCGGACGAAGATCAGCGCTGTCTTCAACGGGTAAGTGATGGCAGGCAGTGTCATGAAGCCACATAAAAGCTATCGCATCGAAGCGACCATGGACACCCTTCCATATGATGAAGGAGTCCAGGAGCGGCATTCCGAGATCATGAGCATGCTCGGCACGATCAAGGAGTCCATCGTTCCCGCGCGCGAGATCTCGGCATCCCTGCTCGAAGAGCATCGGCGCGACATGCAGGAGGCCCTTCGCCTGAAGGTGGAGCTCGACTCGATCTACGAGGCCATCGAGCGGACCAAGAGGGAGATTGCGACGCTTCGCTATGCTGGCGCGCAAGGCCAGGAGATCACGCGGGTGACCGACGAACTCGGAGCCATCGTTCTCGGAACTGAGACGGCGACCAATTCGATCTTGGCCGCAGCCGAGAAAATCGACGATCTCTCCAGCAACCTGTCGTCACGCCTGACCGGCGGAGACCAGGAGATCGCTCGCGAGATCCTCGATCACGTCATCGGCATCTTCGAGGCCTGCAACTTCCAGGACATTACAGGTCAGCGTATCAGCAAGGTCGTCAACGCGATGAAGTTCGTCGAGGAGCGGGTTCATCACATGATCGATATCTGGGGCGGCCTCGAAAGCTTCAAGGACGTCGAGCCCGTGGACGAAGCGGGGCGAAAGGGGGAAGCGGCGCTCCTGAACGGTCCCGCTCTCGCGACCGACAAAGGCGTAACCTCCCAGGATGCCATCGACGCGCTCTTCGATTGATGAGGCGGTTGAAACGGCTGCCTGAAGCGAGGCCCGGCGTCTGAACTGCCGGGTCTCGACTGCTCTTCAAACCATCAACTCCTGCTGCTCGGCCTGATGCATAAGGCCGGGCATCCGCAGCATTGCTTTGACCTCCGGCGTCGCCAGGAGATCCATGATCCGGCGGAAGCCCTGATCGCTGATCGTAACGATCATTCCTCCGCAGACGTCGCCTGAGCCGGAGAATTTGTAGGTCAGGACATTGGCCGGGCGCAGACCTCCCTGCGCATGAGAGACGAAGCCCTGCAACGATCCGCGGCGGTCATTGCTTCCGTTGGTGACCGCCATGCCGTTGTATTCGCCAGTCATGACATGCGGGATCATACGCAATCTGTTCTTGTTGTGGAATCCGATGGCAAGGTTTGAACTCGTCAGCGCGACCGCAACATTCTCTTCGAAATGAAGAGTGCCATCGAACGAGAGAGGCGCCCCGGAGCCTCTGAAGCAATCAAATACGGCGATTGCGTCGAGATTGTCTAGGCATACGAACATGCGGGCATGGTCATAGCGGGGGCCATAGACGTTCGTCCCGATGCGCACGATGTTCGCGTGATCGAGCGATGTTCTGGCTTCGATCCATCCATGACCCGATGACTGATCGAGTCCGTCCGGACTGGCAATGCTATGGGCCCGAGACGAAGTCAGATAGTGTCTGATAGAACCCGTGTCATGGAGGCTCGATCCTCCGGGATCCGTGATCCATCGGGTGCCTCGGGCCGTGTACACGAAGGATGAGCAGTCGAAATGACCGTTCTCACGGCGTTGCTCGCCGAACGAGGCACAAAGGTAACTCCAGTGAGGCTTGCGCTCATAATCCCGGAAGACGACGATGCCGTCACCTTCGGACGCAAACATCCGTGGACCTGTCGGATAGGACAACTCCTCGGCCAGTTCGGCGTCCTCCAGGAGTGATCGGCCGTAACCGGAGATCAGCCGTCTCAGCCATGATGCATGATGATAGCCGTGCGGCGCATCGCCCAGAGGCGGCAGCATTCCGCCCGGATCGGTCATTCCGACGATGACTTTGAGACCAGCTTTGAGGCGTTCCGTCAGGAGCTCACGAAAGTCCAGGGCATCGGCTTCGCCTTCAACACATTGCGTCAGCAGCAAGCCGGTGGAGATGATCTCGAGACGGTCGTGAAGAGATTGCTCGACTGATGAGCCGTCGGGTCCGATCAGTTGCTCGAATCCAGCGCGGAGCTGGGCAAGCGCAATGGACTTCCAGTACAACGCCAAGGGAAAGCGAGGAATGGCACGACTGATGGCAAGCAACGCACAGGCGGTGCGCAGCTGAATGAGGGAGGGTGAGAAGATATTCTGGCTTATGATCTCGGAGAGGGCAAAGCCGTATCTGATGATCTCGGCGAAGAGTGTCTGCCGGCGCTTGATGTCCTTGCCGTTCTTTGAGCTTGCGAGCAGGGCGAGGAGATGAAGCAGCACCTCCGTGCGTGTCGCCATCGACAACGGGTATGTGCTCAAAGTGTCTCTGGGCTCATCCCACGGATTGGATTGCGCCCAGGACAAGGCAATATCCAAGGCTCTCGCGGGTCCCCCGAGCTCCGGCCGGGCGGCGAGGTCAAGAAGCCAGGAAAGGGACTGGAATTCCAGCCGCCATGCGGGAGACCTGTAAGGGTCTTCCGCCCATGAGAACACTTCGGGGAGAGGCCACGGCTCGAGGCCACATAAGGTCAAGCGGCCATCGCCAATCGCCGGTGCTTCTCCAAGCTGGACGGCTTTTAGTCGATCATGGAAGGTAAAGAGAGGCCCGAGATCCTTTGGATCGATCCATTGATCGACGGGACACGCGCGCATCCTCTGGGCCTCGGGACGAAGCTGGACCTGGAGGCGCTCGCAAACTCTCTCAACGAAGCCAAGCGGACCGGCGATGTCGTCGCCGAGAATGTTCTCGAGCAGGAGCTCGTCGCCGATGGAAGCTTCAAGCGGAGTGACTAGGCTGATCCGCGACGCATCCTCCGAGACCTGAAAGCCGAGTTCGACGGTCGTCGCACCCGCAGGCGGCGTCAGCTCGAGCGTGAAGCGTCTTGCCTGCCGGTGAACCGGAATGTCGAGGAAGGGTCCGTAGACCGGTGACGATGAGACGTCTGCATAGGGGGGCGGAAGTTGCTTGCCCTTCGCATCCCGGAAGATGATTCGGGCCAAGGCTCCGTCGCCCGCTTTGCCATTGTTGATCAGCTGCCCACGGACGATGAGCGGATGGCCAGGTGCAACCCCGTAGGTCAGCCACCGCGGCGTCGTGATTAGATCCCACCACGCGCGTCGCGGAGCCGGGACAGGCTTGCCATCGGGCCGGGACCCTGTGGGTTCCGAAGGATCCGGCGGGGGCATCTGAACGCTTTGCTGAACTCTCAGGCCGCTGATCGTAAACGGGTGCGCGTTGCGCCAGCTGCGGATCGTCAGTGTCAGATGGCGTGTCGGGGCCGGAACGAAGACATTGAAGAGCACTCGGGCCGAATGGGAATGATCGCTGCTTCGATCGTAGTAGGCTGGTCCAGCGACATAATGGCTGTGAGGGTCGATCTGCGTCCTCGACAATCCTGGGACATATGCGAAATCGATGTGAAATCCATCTTCTGCCAGGAAGTCGATGCCGACCGCTGCAAAGTCGTGAACGGATCGAGCCTCCTCCTCTGGATGCCATGCGATCTGAAAGCCGATCTCGCACCAGGCGTCGCCGGAAACGTCCCTGACGTCGAAGACAATCCGGGACCAGCGGTTGTGGTTCGCCACCACATGAGTGTCGCCGTTGGAGCCTTCTGCAGCCTGGTCTCGCGGAACCGAGGAAACTTGTCTGACTTCAGGCATGCGGGTCTTAAAGCCTTTAGAGGAATTTCATGAGACAGGTGTGGAGTTCCGCCAGGCTCAACCTGAGATGCAGGGCGCCGTGGCTGAGCAGGACACATCGGGCCGCGCAGGGAGCTGCTGGCGTCTATCCAGCCGTGCCCGCCTAGTTGCCGGTCGCGACTTCGAGAAACAGAGCCATGCGGATCAGCTCTGAAAGGCTCTTCGCTTCCATCTTGGACATCACATTGGAGCGATGGATTTCCACTGTTCGAATGCTGATGTTCAGTTCATGTGCGATCATCTTATTGGCTTTTCCGGCGACGAGCCCGTCGAGCACCTGGCGCTCACGTTGAGACAGCGACTGAAGTCGGGCTTGGGTGCGCAGAAGCTCCTGGTTCTTACGGACGCTCTTCTCATCGCACACCAAAGCGAAGCGCACCACCTCCAGAAATCGGTCTTCCCGGAAGGGCTTCTCGAGGAAGTCGATGGCTCCGACCTTCATGGCCTCGACCGCGAGAGGAATGTCCGCGTGTCCTGTCATGACGACAACAGGAACATTCAGTCCACGACCATTGAGACGCCGGATGAACTCCAGTCCGTCGATCCCAGGCATGCGGACATCCGTAACGATGCAGCATCGCCCTGGGTCTTGAACCTCGTCGAGGAATGCTTTCGCAGATTCGTAGACACGAACGTTCAACCCGGCCGAAACCAGCAGAAACGAAAGAGCTTTTCGCACTCCAATGTCATCATCCACCACATACACGATCGGCGTGTTCGACACTGGCCATGTCCTCCATATCGATGGTTCTAAGAGTGAAATGGAAGGTTGTTCCCTCGCCAGGAACGGATTCCGCCCAGATCTTGCCGCCGTGAGATTCGATGATCGTCCGGCTGATCGAGAGGCCGACCCCCATGCCACTCTGTTTCGTGGTGGTAAACGGCTTGAACAGGTTCTTCAAGATCTCCGGTGGAATGCCGGATCCCGTATCCTGAACACTGATCTGAACGAGCGACTCTGTGGGCAGAGGTCTCGCCCTGATCGTCAGCTCACGAGAGCTCACATCCTGCATCGCCTCAATTGCGTTGCGGACGAGATTGAGAAGGACCTGCTGGATCTGAACGCGGTTCACGAAGACCAGAGGGCTGTCGGACGGAAAATCGAACTCGACCTTCACTTCTTGCTCCTTGGCCCCGACGAGCGCCAAGGCGCCGGCTTCTTCGACGAGCCTCTGAAGCCCCTCTATCTGATGCTCGCTGCCCCCGCGGGCAACGAACTCGCGCAGTTGCCGGATGACCTCGCCGGCGCGTAGAGCTTCTTCGGCCGCTTCGTTCACCGCATGCCGGACAAGGGCAACTTTATCACCTTCGATCCCGTTCAGGATCATCCCGCAGCCCTTGAGATAGCTTGTGATCGCCGTCAGGGGCTGGTTGATTTCGTGGGCCAGGGTCGATCCCATTTCGCCCAAGGCCGTGAAGCGCGACATGTAGGCGAGTTCGGACTGCAATTCCTGCATCCGCGTTTCGGTCCGCTGGCGCTCGGTCAGGTCGCGGATGAAGGCCGTGAAGAACCGCTCGCCATCGGATTCCATTTCGCCGACCTGGACTTCCATGGGAAAGGTCGAGCCGTCTTTGCGCTGGGCAACGGCGACGCGCCCGCTCCCGATGATCCGCCGCTCGCCAGTTTCACGATAGCGGCGGATGTAGCCGTCATGCTGCTCCCTGTAGGGCAGGGGCATCAGGAACTTGACGTTGGTCCCGATGACCTCGTCAGGATGGTAGCCGAACATGCGTACGGCCGTGGCGCTGAAGGAGCGGATGATGCCGCCCTCGTCCGAGACGATCATGGCGTCGGGAACGGTTTCGAGAATGGACCGGAGGTGAGCCTCCCTCGTGCGCAGCCGCTCCTCGCTGGAGCGCAGGGCATTCTCCGCGAGCTTGCGCTCCGTGATGTCCTGGATCGTCCCGATCTTGCGAATGGGTCGCCCGCTTTCGTCCACCATCGTTCGGCCGATCGCCGTCACCCAGCGCTCGGCGCCGGTATCGGCACGAAACACCCGGAACGTGCCACTATAGGTCAGGCTGGCGCCGGGCTCGTTGGCATAGAATGTTTCCTCAAGGCCGTCCCGGTCATCGGGATGCACACATCCGAGAACGATCTCGCGGGTGACATCGATATCCGGTCCGAGTCCCAGGATCTGACGGGCTTCCGGCGTCCATTGGCGGCGGCCTGTGACAAGATCCTGATCCCAGATGCCGAGCGCGGTCGTCTCGATAGCTACACGCAGGCGCTCCTCGCTGCTGCGAAGCTTCATCTCGGCCAGCCGCTGGTCGTGAATGTCCGTGACCGTGCCCACCCATTCCTGGACGGCGCCGTCTTCGCCCAGGAGCGGGACGGCTCTTGCGAGCACCCAGCGATAGGCTCCGTCCGACCGTCGAACCCGGTACTCGAACATGCCGGGATCCTGAGATGTGCGAACGGCCCGCCATTGCGCGAGCAGCTTCTCTCGATCATCCGGGTGAACGGCGTCGAGGAACCCGAAGTCCAGATAGACTTGCCTGGATTCGCCGCTGAACGCCTCCCAGCCCCAGACCTTGCTGACGGACCCATCCGTCGCAGCACGCCAGACGATGGCCGCGCTCGCTTCGATCAGGGCGCGGTACTGCTCTTCGCTTTGACGGAGGCGCTCGGCGGCGGACTTCTGCTCGTGAATATCCGTGACCGTGCCAACCCATTCCTGCACCATGCCACGGGCATCCCGGAGGGGAACGGCTCGCATGAGCACCCACCGGTATTCGCCACCGGGCTGGCGGACACGATACTCGCTTGTTCCGGGCTGTTCGGACGCGAGCGTCTCAATCCAGGACGACGTCGCCCGTTCACGATCCTCGGGGTGAACGTGGTCAAGCCATGCGAAGTCCCTGGCACTACCCGCCGAGTGGTTGTGCGGCGTCTCCCAGCCCAATAGGCCATCGATAATCGAGCCGTTCGGTGAGGCGCGCCAGACCATGGCGGCGCTTGCCTCAATCAGGGCCCGGTAGCGCTCCTCCTGGGTTTTGAGTGCAGCCTCCGCGGCCATGAAGCGGCTGACGTCGCGCGATGTGAGAATATAGTTGCATATTCTCCCGCATTCATCTTCGATCGCATCGATCGTAATCCGGCACAGGACAGGGACACCCTGCTTCGTTCTACAGCGTGCCTGATCTCCAAAGTGACCCAGTCTCTCGGCCGTTTTCAGATCCTGAGCGGATTTACTGCGGCTCACCGCATCCGGTGGATAGAGGAGCGAGAAATGGAGACCAAGAACTTCATCGGTTCTCCAGCCATAGATCTGCTCTGCGCCTCTGTTCCACGATATAATGTGGCCATGCGGGTCGAGGGTGATCAGCGCGAAATCGCGAACGGCCTTGAGAGCGCGACCGGCATCGACGATCGGACGGGCATCCTGCCCGGATCGCACATCGACTCCCTTGTTAAACGCAGAAGTATGAGTCATTCCCCCCAACCCATGTGCTGCGTCGCGTGCAGGATCTGAACTTAATGGTGAAGAATCGCCGAGGGCAACACCATTGATGTGCCCGGCCGGCAAGAAATGTCACCGCCGCGATTGCATCAGCGTACCGAAATCAGCAATCAAAAAAGCCGCCTGACTCCGCTGCTATAGTGTCGCGCCAGGAATATTGACATAATATATCATGTGACCGACCGCATCATTCCTTGCGTGTCTCACGCCTTTCTTCCGGAAGCCAAAACTCGGTTCTGATCGCAAAGGTAGAGCTAACCGATGGCGCCGCGCGCCTCTCAGGTCAGCCTCGTGCAAGGTTGGCGGGTTAAACGCCTCTTTACCATATTCGCCTGGAGACCACCCTGTGACGGCACCTGTCTATCTGTTCGATCTGGCATCGCGACAGGCTCAATGGCTCGCCGCCCGCCAAACGACGATTTCCGGAAACGTCGCCAACGCCAACACCCCGGGCTATCGGGCCAGGGATGTCGAGCCGTTTGCCGACGTCATGGACAAGACCAAGCTGGCCATGGCCGCGACGAACGCCAGCCACATCGGCTTTACGCCTTCAAAAGCCGAAGCGAGCAAGGTCAAGAAGTCGGATAGCTGGGACACGGTCTATTCCAAGAATTCCGTCAGCCTTGAGCAGGAGCTCATCAAGGCTGGCGAGGTCAACCGGCAGCACTCGTTGAACACAAGCATCGTCAAGTCATTCCACCGGATGCTGATGTCAAGCGTAAGGACTTCATGATGATCGATCCCCTGGTTGCATCCAGCAAATTGTCGAGTTCGGGCCTGGAAGCCCAATCGGCGCGTCTCCGGGTCATTTCGGAGAACATCGCGAACGCGCAGTCGACCGGTCGTACACCGGGCTCCGATCCTTACACGCGCAAGACGATCACCTTCAAATCCGAGCTCGACCGGACACTCGGCGCGGCCTCTGTCACCGTCAAGGACATCGGGCAGGACGATTCCGCTTTTCCGGTCGAGTACGACCCAGGCAATCCGGCCGCGGATGAGAATGGCATGGTCAAGAAGCCGAACGTGAACACGCTGATCGAAATGGCGGACATGCGCGAGGCCAATCGATCCTATCAGGCGAACCTGCAGATGATGAAGCAGGCTAGAGCCATGATCACTGCAACAATCGATCTCATGAGAGGCTGATATGGTCAGCGCAGTTTCTTCGATCTCCTCAATGATCGATCGCCCCTCGGCGATCGCAGCCATTCCCACCTTCGGCGGGACGCCGGCCGCAGGAGCCGTGGCCGGGGCATCCCAGGCGAGTTTCGGCGACATGATGGCTCAAGTGGCCACTTCCGCCATCGATACGATGAAGGCGGGCGAAGCGGCGTCGATCGCCGGGATCCAAGGCAAGGCCTCGGTGCAGCAGGTCGTCGAGGCGGTGATGTCGGCGGAGCAGACGCTCCAGACGGCCATCGCGATCCGCGACAAGGTTGTCGCGGCCTATCAAGAAATCGCCCGGATGACGATTTAAGGGGACTAAAATGAGAGCGCTCGCGATCGCCGCCACGGGCATGAATGCCCAGCAGCTTAATGTCGAAGTCATCGCAAACAACATCTCGAATGTGAACACAACCGCCTTCAAGGGGGCGCGGGCCGAGTTCACGGATCTGCTCTACCAGGCAGAGCGGTCTCAGGCCATTCCAAACCAGGCCGGATCGAGCCCGGTCCCGGAAGGCGCGATGCTGGGTCTCGGCGTCAAGACGGCGGCGATCCGCAACCTGCATCGCCAGGGATCGCTCACGAATACGTCGAACCAGTTCGACCTCGCCCTGAACGGCCGCGGCTGGTTCCAGGTCAATGCCCCCAGCGGCGAAATCGTCTACACACGTGCGGGATCGTTCAACAAGGACGGCAACGGGCAGCTCGTCACCCTCGACGGCTACACCCTCAATCCGCCGATTATCGTTCCGGCCAATACCCTCGACGTGACCATCAACGAATCCGGCGAGGTGTTCGCGAAGATCGACGGACAGGCTCAGCCGCAGAACCTCGGCCAGCTGTCGCTTGCGAACTTCGCCAACGATGCGGGCCTGGAGCCGATCGGCAGCAACTATTATCGCGAGACCCTCGCATCCGGCGCGCCGGTCGTGGGCATGCCGTCGGATCCGGGGTTCGGGAAGATCCACCAGGGTTATCTCGAGGCCTCCAACGTCGATCCGATCAAGGAGATCACGAACCTGATCTCCGCACAGCGCGCCTTCGAGATGAACTCGAAGGTCATCCAGGCCGCCGACGATATGGCCGGAACCGTGTCCAAGGGCATCCGCTAAGGGCGAAAGCCGGGTGAAAGATTCATGAAGCATCTCGTCCATCTTGCTCTCGCGGCGAGCGTCATGGCGCTGGCGGCTTCCCAGGCCGCCATCGCTGAAGAGCGCATTCTCCCGGTTCCCTCGGTGACCATTTATCCCGGCGATACGATCAACGAGTCGATGCTCAAGGATCGGGCATTCCCGGAAAATTACCGCTACCGGACGGCTGTCATCGAGTCGCCGCGGGTTCTCACCGGCAAGATGGCGCGTCGGACTCTCCTGCCCGGTGAGCCGATTCCGATGAATGCCGTCGACGACCCGAAGCTCGTGACGCGTGGTACGCAGACGCAGATCGTGTTCGAGGAAGGTGGGCTGTCGATCATGGGGATCGGCATCCCGCTTCAGTCCGGCACCCTGGGCGAAACCATCCAGGTCAAGAACGTCGACAGCGGCCGGATCATCACCGGCCGGGTTCAGCCCGACGGCCGGGTTCGGATCGGATTCTGATGATGCTCCGCGCGATCCTCCTCCTCCTCGCCGTTCTTGTCTCGCTCCCGAGCCACGCCGCGACACGCATCAAGGATGTGGCGTCCGTTCAGGGCGTGCGCGACAACCAGCTCATCGGCTATGGTCTCGTCATGGGCCTCCAGGGGACGGGCGACACGCTTCGCAATTCCCATTTCACCGAGCAGTCCCTGCAATCGATGCTCGATCGTATGGGCGTCAATGTCCGCGACATCAACCTGCGGACCCGCAATGTCGCGGCCGTCATCGTCACGGCGGATCTTCCCGCCTTCGTCGGATCGGGCTCGCGCATCGACGTCACGGTCACGTCCATGGGCGATGCCACCTCCCTGAAGGGCGGCACTCTGATGCTCACCGCCTTGCAGGGCGGCGATGGGCAGGTTTATGCCGTCGCGCAAGGCGCGATTGCCGTTTCGGGCTTCTCCGCCCAGGGGCAGGCCGAAACGCTGACCTCCGGTGTCGCGACCGCAGGGCGGATCCCGAACGGCGCTCTGATCGAGCGGGAGGTTCAGGGTGGATTCAATGCCATGGGTCCGCTGGCCTTCGAGCTCAAGAACCCCGACTACAAAACCGCGACGCTGATCACGGATGCGATCAACCTTTACGCCCAGCAGCGCTACGGCGTTCGCGTCGCGTCTCCCCGCGACTTTCGCACCGTTCTCCTGCAGAAGCCGAAGAATGTTGCTGCGACTCGGTTCATCGCCGAGTTGGGCGACCTCGAGATCAGGCCGGATACGCCGGCTCGGATCGTCGTGGATCAGCGGACGGGAACGGTCGTGATCGGAAAGAATGTTCAGATCTCCACGGTGGCGATCACTCATGGAGCGCTGACGATCCGTGTGACGGAAACCCCTGAAGTGTCTCAGCCCGATCCATTCTCCATGGGCCAGACGGTGGTCGTGCCGCGCACCCAGATCACCGCTGCGGAGGAGAGGGTGCCGCTCGCCATCGTCCGTGGTGCCGACCTCCAGACCCTCGTCAAGGGGCTCAACCAGATGGGTCTCAAGCCATCCGACGTCATTGCCATTCTCCAGGCCGTGAAGACGGCCGGAGCCCTCCAAGCGGAACTGGTGATCCAATGACCCCATCCACGATCATCACATCTCTCAAGCCGATGGCCATTGCCGCCGGACTGCTTCTCGGAACCGCCGCGCATCACGGCGCGATGGCGCAGGACGTCAAGGCGGACGCCAAGTCGAGCCAATACTGCGCCAGCATCGCGGATGCCGCCTCCGACGCTCGTTTCGCGCTCCAGAAACAGGCTCTCGCGGATATGGAGAAGGAGATCGAGGGTCGCCTCAAAGTGCTAGAAGCCAAGCGCGCCGAGTATGAGGAGTGGCTGCGTCGCCGAAACGAAGTGCTGGCGAAGGCCGACGAGACCATCGTCCTGATCTATTCGCGCATGCGCCCGGACGCGGCGGCATTGCAGCTCACGAATATGGATGAGGAGATCGCCGCGGCCGTCATCGCCCGTCTCAATCCCCGCGTGGCCAGCGCCGTGCTGAACGAAATGGAACCGGCTCGTGCCGCGCAGCTGGCGAATGTCATCACCGATGCCCCTAAGCGGGACAAGAATACCGTGAGGCAGAATTGAAACACCTTCTTCTGATTGCCGGACTGTGCTTCCTCGGCGCCTGCGCGACGAGGCCGGAGGAGATCGGGCGCGAGCCGGGAATGACCCCGGTCGGGTCGGGCGTTCTCGTCGACCGCGAGCCGCTGCCCCATCTCTTCAAGGCCAATGGGCCGACGGCGGCGAATTCCACCTGGAGCAACGCCAGCGCCGATCTCTTCACGAGCCCGCGGGCGAGGCAGGTCGGCGATATCGTCACGGTCAACATCCAGATCGACGACAAGGCCCAGTTTGACAACGCAAGTGACCGCTCTCGTAAGTCTTCGATCGGGGCGGGCCTGGATTACGCTTTCTCCTTCAAGGGATGGAATTCGGACGGAACGGGGGATTACGGCGTTAATTCGTCGTCGTCCTCGGCCGGGCAGGGAACCATCGACCGATCTGAGAAGCTGCGGCTGTCCGTGGCCGCCGTCGTCAACGAGGTTCTGCCGAACGGAAATGTCGTGATCAGCGGATCGCAGGAAGTGCGCGTAAACTACGAGCTTCGCATCCTGAACATCGCCGGGATCGTGCGACCGCGCGATATCTCGCCGAAGAACACGATCAGCTACGACAAGATTGCCGAAGCTCGGGTATCCTACGGTGGCCGCGGGCGCCTGATGGAAGTCCAGCAGCCCTCCTACGGACAACAGATCTACGATATTGTGGCGCCGTTCTAGGCAGACCACCAGGACGAGAGAAGAATGGCCAAGGCTCTTGCACTTCCTGCGCCCGAAGGCAGCACGCCGAGCAAAGAAGGATCGCTCCGGTGGCTCCTGACGCTTGGGCTTCTGACCCTCCTGTCCGCCGCCATCGGGGGTGGATTTGGTTTGGTCATGGTCTCGGGCATCGAGCGTCAGGTCGAGGAAAAGTACAAGGCCTTGCCGCAGAAGACCGAAGTCGCCAGCCCCTACAAGGGCAACATCGCGCTCAAGAAGCTTGCAGCCGTCGTGACCAACTTGGCCGGCTCGGACAACGATTGGGTCAGGCTGGAGGCATCCATCGTCTACAAGTCAGGTGAGGAGCAGCACCCCGACGTACTGGCGTCCGAGACCAGGCAGGACATTCTCGCCTATATGCGCACCGTCTCGCTGGCGCAGATCCAGGGCCCGAGCGGGCTCCTCCACTTGCGTGAGGATCTCAACGAGCGCGCGAGGGTGCGCTCGAAGGGCACAATCCAGGAACTGGTGCTCGAAACCCTGGTCGTACAATAGGACGAAGCCATTGCCGCATTCGCCGGCCTTTGACGCGAATGCCTTTCCATTTTCTTGAAAGACATAGTGACCGATGCCTTTTCGCTTCATCTTTACCGGTGCATTCCTCCTGACGGCAACAAGCGCCCACGCGCAGATCGCCGGCCTCGAATCCCTCATTCCCGCAGGCGACGGCGCGGTCAGTGGCCGGATTATCCAGCTTGTTGTTCTTCTGACCGTGCTATCCCTGGCGCCCGGTCTGCTGATCATGGTGACGAGCTTCACCCGGTTCGTGGTGGCTTTCTCGTTCCTGCGTTCGGGGCTGGGTCTCCAGAGCACACCCGCCAATCTGTTCCTCATCAGCCTATCCCTGTTCATGACCTTCTTCGTCATGGGGCCGACCTTCGACCGGGCCTGGAACGACGGGGTCAGGCCGCTGACGGAGAACCAGATTTCCGAGGCGGAGGCGTTTACCCGGACGACGGAGCCGTTCCGCGAGTTCATGATGACCCATGTGCGGCCCAAGGATCTCCAGATGTTCAGCGATCTGGCGGCCGTCAACTATCCCCGGCCAGCCGAGGGCGAGAAGATCGATCTGCGGATCCTGATCCCGGCCTTCATGATCTCTGAGCTGCGGCGAGGGTTCGAGATCGGCTTCCTGATTGCCTTGCCATTCCTCGTCATCGACATGATCGTGGCGACCCTGGTGATGTCCATGGGCATGATGATGATGCCCCCGACCGTCCTGGCCCTCCCGTTCAAGATCCTGTTCTTCGTCCTGATCGACGGCTGGAACATCCTCGTGAGCGGCCTGGTGCGGTCATATTTCTGATCGCTCTCATGTCCTGCGAGCTAGGAAAGTGGAACTGCGGCGAAGGGGCAGCAACCTTCGCACAAGGTTGACGACGCACAAGTGATCTCGACACCTCTTACCAGTACCGAGATTCTCTATGCCTGGTCGTCAGCACGCCGAAAGATTGTGGAGTAGTTTGATGCAGCTTGGCGCCCGTCGCCTGGCTGCCTTGGCCGCGATCGGTCTAGCCGTTTTCCTGTCCGTCGGCATCGGCACCTACTACCTCAGCCGACCGGCGCAGGAGATGCTCTATACGGGGCTCGACCGCGAGGACGTGGGTCGGATGGGAGCGGTCCTGAAGGATGCCGGCATCCCCTTCGACGTGAGCACCGATGGGACGGCCCTCCTCGTCAGCTACGGCAATACGGCTCAGGCCCGCATGCTACTGGCCGAGAAGGGGCTGCCGCACAGCACGAAATCCGGCTACGAGCTCTTCAACGATCTCGGCTCCCTGGGCCTCACCTCCTTCATGCAGGAAGTCACCAAGGTACGGGCCCTAGAAGGCGAGCTGGCCCGAACCATCCAGGGCATGAAGGGCATCAAGGCGGCGCGCGTCCACATTGTTCTGCCGGATCGAGGCTCGTTCCGTCGCGAGCAGCAGCCGCCCTCAGCCTCCGTGGTCATTCGCACGGTGCCGTCCGACGATGCATCGTCCGCTCAGGCCATCCGGCACCTCGTCGCGGCCGCCATTCCCGGCATGGCCGTCGACAAAGTCACCGTCATGAACACGGACGGGACGCTCCTGATGTCCGGCGATGATGCCGCCAATGCCTCCACGGGTAAGATGGCGCGCCTCGAAAAGACGGTCGGCCTCGAAATCCAGGACAACGTGCGCCGCACGCTCGCGCCCTATCTCGGCACCGGGAACTTCGAAGTCAGTGTTGCCGCTCGCCTGAGCACGGACAAGGTCAGCACCAACGAGACGATCTTCAATCCCGAATCGAAGGTCGAGCGTTCGACACGGACGATCAAGGAAACCGAGGTCTCGCAGAACAAGAGTGGCCAGAAGCCCACGACGGTCCAGCAGAACCTGCCGGACGAGAACGTTCGGAGCGAATCAGGAGACAGCTCAAGCGAGGATAACCAGCGGCGCGAAGAGCTGACGAATTACGAGATTTCGTCGAAGACCGTTCAGACGATCAGCGACGGCTACCAGATCAAGAACCTGTCCGTCGCCGTCCTGGTGAACCGGTCTCGAATCACGTCGCTGCTCGGCGAGAATGCGACACCGGCCGAGATGGACGCCAAGGTTGCCGAGATCGAGCAGCTCGTGTCCTCGGCGGCGGGCTTCAGCAAGGATCGCGGCGACCAGATCAAGGTAGCGGCCGTCAGCTTCGTCGACGACGGCGGAATGCTTCAGCCGGTTCAGGGGCCGTCTCTGACCGAGATCCTCATGCGCCAGTTCGGCACGGTCGTGAACGCACTGACGATCCTCGCCCTGTGCGCCATGATGATCTGGTTCGGTCTGCGCCCGGCCGTCCGCATGCTCATGGCCCGCCATCAGGCCGAGCTCGAGCTCCAGCGTGAGCAGGCGGCCGCTTTGGCTGCGGCCGAGGCTGAAGAGGCTCTCGAATCCAGCAGGGAGACCGCCCTGCAGGTGGCGTCCGAGCTTGACGAGCAGAACCTGATCGAGATGCCGCGGACGCCGCAGCGCAAACTGGAGCAGATCATCGAGCTGAGTGAGGAGCAGGCTGCCGCCGTTCTGAAGCAATGGCTCGGGCGGGAGGCCGCATAATGGCCGGGACCCTCGCCAGCCTCCTGACGGATTTCTCAAGTCCGGCCGCAGGAGCTCCTTCGGGGATCAATCTCCTGCGCGCCGTCAAGGTCGCGCCTGAGCCGAGCCCGGAGCCGCCGCAGGCGCCCGTCGTCGACCGTCATGCGGAGATCGCCGCATCGGTCGAGGCACGGGTCCGCGCGGAAGAACGTGAGCGCGCGCGCAAGGAGCTCGAAGACGCTCTGGCGGCCGAGCAGGCCCGCCATCTCGAGGACGTGAGCGAGCAGCGTCTGCTTTGGGTCGATCAACAGGCCCTGCAACTCTCGTCCCAAATTTCCCAAGCGATCGAAAGGATCGAGTCCGACCTTTTGGAGAAAGTCGCCAACATCCTCAGGCCTTTCGTCGCCGAGGCTTTTCGCCAGCAGGCGCTTGCCGATTTCAAGGAGGTCCTTGCGACATTGCTCTCCGGCAATGACGTGCGCCTTCTGAAGGTTTCTGGGCCGGAGGATCTAATCACGGCTTTGCAGACCCGTCTTGGTCCTTCCGGGGATCTGATCGAGTTTTCTCCCGGCGAGCACGTCGAGGTGAGCGTGATGGCGCGGGATACGCTGGCTCAAACGCAATTGAACGCCTGGTCGACCAAACTGTCCCAGGCGTTGGAAGGCTGACGATCGATGGCGAGTTCAGAGAAGCAGGAGATCGTCATCGTCCGTCGAGGCGACGATGGCGAAGATGTCGTCAAGGGTGGCGCATGGAAGATCGCACATGCGGACTTCATGACGGCCATGATGGCGTTCTTTCTCGTAATGTGGCTCATCGGCATGACCGATGAGGAAACCCGAAGCGGCGTAGCCAATTATTTCAATCCCGTCCAGCTCGCGGAATCGACCCCGAACAAGAAGGGCCTCGACGATCCCCAGAACGTGCCGCCGGACAACAATTCAGACAACACGAAGGACGGCAAGGAGAAGGGGAGCGGCGAAGGGACCGGCGGAAAGTCCCACCAGCTGCGCAAGCCGCGGTTCAAGGAGGGGGCTCTCTTCCAGGATCCTTATGCTGTGTTGGCCCGGATTGCCGACGAGGCCGATGTAACCCCCTATGACACGCTCGGCGCGGATGCGACGCCGGGCGACACCGAGGTGCCCGGCCTCAAGGCGGGCGAAGCCTTCAGAGATCCATTCGACCCTCTGTACTGGCAGGTCGCGCCAGTCGACAAGCTGAAGATGGATGCGGCGCCGAAGCCAGGAACGGCCGCGCCCGCTCCTTCGAAGGCCATCATGGATGTGGTCGCGGCTCTGAGCCAGAAGGCCCCGGCCGGGAACCGGCCGGAGGCGAAGGCTCCCGCGCCCGCGCCCGCATCGAACGCCACTTCGCCCGATGCGGCGGGGCAGCATGCGAACGACGATCCGAGCGCGGCCAGCGCGGCCGATCTGAAGGCGGCGGAGCTCAAGCGGGATATCATGAAAGCCGTTCAACCGAGCAAGGATGCGTCGCCGCAACCGCGTATCGACGTTCGCCGGACCGGTGCTGGAACGTTGATCAGCCTGACAGACGATTTCGACTTCACGATGTTCGCCGTGGGTTCAGCCGAGCCTCATGCGAAAGTTGTGCGGGCCATGGCCGAGATCGCCAAGATCCTGCAGTCGCGTCCGGGGAAGATCGTCATCCGGGGGCACACGGATGCCCGGCCCTTCAAATCGGTCAATTACGACAACTGGCGGCTGTCCCAGGCACGGGCCCAGATGGCTCTATACATGCTCGTTCGCGGCGGGCTGAATGAGAGCCGGGTCGTGCGGGTCGAGGGACATGCGGACCGGGATCCGAAGATCCCGGCTGATCCGAACGCGGATCAGAACCGCCGAGTCGAGATTCTGCTGCAGGAGTGATCACGATGAAAGGTCGTTCATTCCCACTCATCGCTATGGCCGTGTTCCTTGGAGCGGGTGCCGCCACGGCGGAGAACGCGGGCTCGTCGGACGTCCCTGCGGAGCAGAAAGTCGAGGCCGTCGGAGTTCCCAGCCCCGTGCAGCTCGTGAGAACGTTGCACCTGATGCAGGACCAGATCGCAGTCGGCTCGACGGAGGCTCACGTCGCGCAGCGTGGCCTGCTGGGCATCCTGGATGACAGGTTCATGAACCTGGAGCCCGAGACCTGGCAGACGAGCAAGAACGTGCAGGCGGCCGTGTCCTTCGTCCTCAGTGGCGGAAACCCAGCCATCCTGAGGAAGCTTCTGGAACTCGGCTCGTCCGTGGTTGTGGAGAGCGACCGTCCATTGGTTGAAGGTGCACTCGCCTATGTCGAGGGTCGGGAGGACGCGGCGCAGAGTGTGCTCGCATCCGTGGATCCCCGCTCCCTTCCTCCCATGCTGGGAGCGCAACTGGCATTGGCGCAATCGGCCCTCGTCGTGCGCAAGAACGCGGCGAAATCCGACGACTTGCTGGATTTCGTTCGGCTCCAGGCGCCCGGAACCCTCCTCGAAGAGGCAGCCCTACGCAGACAGGTCTTCGTAGCCAGTCAGACCGACAGGATGGAGAAGTTCCAGTCGCTTGCCACAGACTATCTGCGTCGCTATCGCCACTCGATCTATGCCGGCAACTTCCGCCAGCGCCTGGCCGCTGCTCTGACACGGATCGATTTCGGCAAGGAGGCGTCACGCTTCGACGGCCTCGTGGCAATGATGTCGGAACTCGAACCCGAGGCTAGGCGCGATCTGTATCTCCTGGCGTCGCGCGCGTCGATCGAGCAGGGCTTTACCAAATCCGCCCAGCTTCTGGCCGCCAAGGCCGGGGAGCTGGCCGGATCGGATCCGGCAAGCGGAGCAAGAGCAAAGCTTTATCGCGCAGCCTCGCTGATCACCTCGCCGCAATCCATTGACGGCGCCGTCAACGACCTGCGCAGCATCGACAGGTTAAATCTTGCAGCGAACGACCTGAGTCTTCTGGATTCCGCTCTCGCGATGGCGGATCAAATTCGCAGAGTGCCTGAGCTTCAATCCCGGCCGGCCAGTTCCGCGAAACCGGAATTGACGAAAGTCGCCTCGGAGGGGCCTGCGGATGCTCCCGCCCCTGCGCAAGGGCTGGAACAGCTTCAGGCCCTATCCAAGGCCCGGGACGCCCTCAGCCGCGTCGACAAGTTGATCAAGAACTAGGCGTTAGCAAGCCGATGAGCCGATTAGACCTTCTGTCACAGACAACACCGAGGCTTGTGGACGCTCCGTCGCGCAACCCGTCGTCGAATTCGGACATTCAGGGCAGCAATGGACAGGCTGCGACATCCGATTTCGGTTCTCTCCTGGATGGGTTCTCCGGAAAGCAGCCAAGAGAGGGGGTAGGACGATCCCAGCTCGAAACGGCTCTGCTGGGCGCTGAAGGAGACAGGATTCTCGCGACAGCGGGAGAATCCGATGCCGATCCGCTGCAGGATCTTCTTCCCGAGGTGCCGCAGCAAGACGGTTCCGAAGAGCGATCGGCCCCTGAGGCCGGAAGCTCCGCCTTTGCGATCATCGAGAATCTTCTTCCCCGCATCCTGGCGCGAACCTACAACGGCAACCACGCTGAGTCAGGCCGTTCCGGCGCATCCTTCGCGTCACTTTCCCTGCCCACGACTCAACAGGACCTGGAAAGCCTGAGTCCTGCGAATGCGGGCTTGGGATCGAAGCTCGCCGTATCGGTTCAAAACCAGGAAGCTCACTTCAAGCCCATCATCGAAGGCCTGAGCAGTGCTCCAACGGATTCGGGGGCGCCCTTTCCAACGGAGGGGGCCGGCACGACTCCTGTGAACCTGCTTCAGGAGAAGCCGAAGAACGCTGGCATGAAGGGCCTGCAGCCCGACAATACCGATGAGGCTCTTCATGCATCGATCGCGCTTGACGCCGATGCGGAAGCAGCAGCGAACAGCGAAGAGCGCGGAGCCGTCAGAAATCCAGTCCAGGATCGCATGATCGATCGCGCGGAAGTCCAGAAACAGGCGCCGATCAACGGGGCAAAAAACGAACCGGCTTCTCTTCCATCCTCTACGCTTCAGCATCTTGCAAGATCAATTGTCGAGGATGCCAAGGGGATCACCGAGCCTCAGCACCCCTCCTTCCAGCATGATGGCTTGAACCGGGTCGCCACGGCAAGAGCCTCAGCCGGGGTTCTGAGAGTCCTGGATCTCCAGCTGAAGCCGGCGGAACTCGGCCTCGTAACGATCAGAATGCGGCTTTCCGGCGACAGCATCGAAATGGAAATCCAGGCTCAGCACGAGGAAACGGCCGAACTTCTGCGAAATGACGCGGACAAGCTGTCGAGCCTTCTTCGCGTGTCGGGCTATCGCCCCGACACCATCAACATCCAATCTGCCGAATCTGCCTCACATGACCGCTCAATGTTCCACCGTCCGCAACAGGGAAGCACGGGAGGCCAGTCCTTCGATCAGGGCGCGGCCGCGGGCCAGGGCAACTCTTCACGCCATCAGGGCGACCGCCCCGGCAACGGTGGACGGGAGATCCGTCCCGATCGGAGCGAAGGTCCGGCTCCTGGCGGCGGCCGCACTGGCGGGGTTTATCTCTAGCGCCTTGATGGTCACGCCAGCTTTCGCACAATCGCCATCCGGCCTGTGCGAAAGGGAGATGATGCGCGCCTCGTCGAAATACGGCGTGCCGATCGGTATGCTCTACTCGGTTGGACTGACCGAGACGGGACGGCGCGGCAGCTTGCAGCCCTATGCGATGAATGTCGAAGGCAAGGCCGTATTCTCGAACAGTGCCGCCGAAGCGATGCAGCGCTTCGAAGAGGCGAGGCGCGGCGGCGCGAAGCTCATCGATCTGGGCTGCATGCAGATCAACCATCTCTATCATCGTGAGAACTTCCCGTCCCTGGCGAGCATGCTCGACCCGCGCACGAACGTGGAATATGCAGCCCGCTTTCTCCGAGAGCTCAAGACGCGTCACGAGACCTGGACGATGGCGGTGGCGCGCTATCACGCCGGCCCGAACAACGATCCGGCCCAGAAGCGATATGTCTGCCGTGTGATCGCCAACATGGTCGCAACCGGATTCGGCCAGTGGACGCCGGGAGCCAGGACCTTCTGCGCGGACGCACCGGGCCTGAGCAGCGGGCAGACCGCCTCGGATGGTTGAGCCGCCATCCGGGCAATCCGTTATCGCGACATTCTGATTTCGGACCCGGAGCCGCTCAGAGTTCCGGCGAGCGCTGCTTCCTGGCCTGACAAACGACCGACAACGGTTCCTCGCGAGAAGAGGATGACCTGATTCTCGCGGAAGCTCCACCCATTCACGCTGCGCACGGCCTCATCCTTGCATCCCTGCGTCGCGGCCTTGTAGACGTCCAGCGAAGGCACGCTGGTGAGCTGAACCTTGCACGAGGATGCGCCGGTGCTGGCATTCCAGGTTCCGGCATAGGAGGTGGCACGTTGGGGCGCCGTGAAAACCCCCGGAGGACTCGGTGGGGGCTCGGTGCCGGAAGGACCTGTCGCCAGGGGCGGCTGGGCCGGAGCAATCGGAGCCGTAACCATCGGGGGAAGTGGCTCAGGAGGAGCCAAGGACGCGATGTCAGTCGACGAGGGCAGGGGACCCGGATCCGCTTCGAGGCGAACGTCGCGTCGCCTTGCAGGCAGCGTAACGGGAATTTCGACGCTCTCCGTTGGAAGAGCTGCGGGTTGAGCGAGCACATATGGAACGGGTCCAGGAAGCTGCCGTCCCCAGGGCGCGGCGTATTCCGGGTAGGCCCTGCGGGCATATCCCTGCTTCCACGGTCCCTGGCTATAAGACGGATCGGTCGAGCTGCAGGCCGAGATCGCGGCCGTCATCGTCAGCAGGCCCGCCGCCTTGAAGCATTTGTGCAGCATCGGATTGCGGTCTCCGATACTCAATGGCGCATTGTGCCGGCAGGGCAATAGGGCGACTTGAACCGGGCCGGGAGCGGTTTCAAACGAGCGGACGAGAGGATCCTTCCGAAAAACATCGGATTGAAATCCGTCTTGCGGAGAGCGGTCTCCAGGAGAACTTCGCTGATTTTGACGCCGATGTAGTAGTTGCCGAAAATGAGCTGGAAGAAGACCGTGACGGAGTCGTGATTGAACTCCATCTCAAGGACGATGCAGGATGCTTCCTCCCGACTGGAGTTCACATGGGAGACATAGCCGTATGACAACGTCCTGCCCTTGAAGTAGAGCTCTGCCGATGCCGTCACCATCTCGTCCATGTTTCCATGCAGCTGGTTGTCGGCATAGAAGCGGATGATCTCAGGATCCGTGAGGCAGAAATCGGCAATGACATCTTTGAGGTTGCAGGCCAGGACCTCCTCGAACGCTTGAATATCCCAATGCTCTCTCAACGGAGCAGCGGCTTCGACGGCTCGAAGGCTTCTCATTTAGACCTCGTGAGGATGTAGAACAGGATCTGGGCGACTGCTTTGTAGAAGTCGGGAGGAATCATTCGGTCGACTTCGACATGATCGTACATGGACCTTGCGAGAGGCTTGTCTTCGATCACGGGAACGCCATTCTTCTCAGCGATCTCACGGATCTTCAGGGCGATGAGGTCCTTGCCCTTGGCAACGACGATCGGAGCGCTGGCCTCGCTGCGTTCGTAGCGCATGGCGATGGCGAAGTGGGTCGGGTTGGCGATCACGAAGGTCGCCTTGGGCACGGCGGCGAGCATGCGCTTGCGGCTTCGATCCTGGGCCAGGGAGCGCATCCGCGCCTTGACCATCGGATCGCCCTCCATCTGCTTGTACTCTTCCTTGACCTCCTGCTTCGTCATCTTCAGGTCGCTGTGCCATTTGAAGCGAGCCCAAAGCAGGTCCGCCGCGACAAGGACGATCGTCGCAATGGCAATGGCGGATACAAGCCGCATGGCCATGGTCAGCATCAGCTCCGGAAGGAGGGAAGGATCGGTGAACATGGCATTCAGAACCTTGTATTGCTCCGATTTGAGAAGCAGCATGCTGACGAGCGTCATCGTTGCGAACTTGAACAACGACTTCGAAAATTCCACCAAACCCTGGCGACCGAAGATACGCTTCCAGCCGCTTACGGGTGAAATTCTGTTCCATTGCGGCCTGATCCGCTCCGTGACCAGGGACGGCACATTCTGCAGGATCGACGCCGCAAGGCTGCAAGCCGCTAGAATGATGATCGACGGGATCAGGAACTGACCAGCTTCGAGTGCGACGGCGTGGATCAGAGCGATAGCATCCGAGCCGGAATCGAGCCGGAAATCCTGCGGTCTGTTGACGAAGAGCGAGAGCTTTTCCGTCAGGGTCTTGGTCGTGCCGCGCGCGGCGAAGGCCAGGACGATCAGGATACCCACGATGGAAGCGAACAGAGGCGCTTCTCTCGAGAAGGGGATATTCCCCTTCTCGATGGCGTCCCTGACCTTCTTGTCGGAAGGCGCTTCTGTTTTACTGTCCTTGTCGTCCGTATCAGACATGATCCGAGATTCGGCTGCTAGAGCATCGGAGCCGAGAGCGGGTTACGCATCTGGGCTAGGCTTCGATCCGTCACGCGCGATGCACTAGAAGTACGCCTCTTCCTCGTTCTCCGAGTTGATGACGATCTCTCCCCGGCCGGCCATCTCCAGTGCGAGATCCGTGATAGTGCGTCTGGCCTCGGCGATGTCGCGATGGGCCGACGGCTCCTTGCTGTTGAGCTCGTGCTCGATCATGCGGCGGACGCGCGAAGAAAGGGCCGACAGGACCACTTTGCGGAAATCGTCGTTGGTGCCCTTCAGGGCCAGGACCACGCGATCCGGCGGGACCTGATCGAAGAGGGTCGTGCGGTCCTTCGGCGTGAGCTTCACGATGTCGTCGAAGGTGAAGAGCAGACCCCTGAGGATCTCGGCCGATTTCGGGCGCACGGACGAAAGGTTCGTCAGTACGTCCTCCATGTGATCCCGCTCCATCTTGTTGATGATGTCGGCGATCTTCGCGTGCGTGTCCGAGCCCGCGTTCTTCGAGAAGTTCGCCATGAAGTCGTCGTGCAGCGTCTTCTCGATGTTCTTCATCGTCTCGTCGACGATGGGCTTCATGCTCAGCATGCGGCGCATAAGGTTGTTCCGCAGCGGCTGCGGCAGCTGCGTCATGACCTTCGCGGCGCAGGACGGCTTGACTTTCGACAGGATGAGCGCCGCCGTCTGCGGATGCTCCTTCATGAGGTAGGATGCGATCGCGCCTTCGCTGACGGTCGAAATGCGCTCCCAGATGCTCCTGTTCGCATTGCCGACGACCTCGCTCATGATGCTGGAGATCTGTTCCGGGCTCAGGATCCCGGTCAGCAGTTTCTCGATATGGGCCGCGCCGCCGATCAGGTCCGCCCCGTCGGAGAAGTTCGAGGCGAACTCCTCGACCAGCTGCTCGATTTGCGTCGGTGAGACGGGCCCGAGCTGCGCGGCGGATTTCGTGACGAGACGAATTTCCTCTTCGCTGAAGTGCTTGAGGATCCTGCTCGCGGCAGGTTTCCCCATGGCGAAAAGGAGGGTTGCGACGCGTTCGGGCCCTTTGAGGACCTTCGTGCCATTCGCCTTCATGGGAACGTGAGCGACCATGCCGAGGAGCCGATTTAGCCGTTGAGATCGTTGGTGGGCGGACCGACAATCTCGGTCAGCGAGATGCCGAATCGGGAGTTGTCGTCTTCGACGACCACGACCTCGCCCCGGGCGATGATGCGTCCATTCACGACCACGTCGACCGGCTCGCCGACCCGATGGTCGAGGGGAACGATTGCGCCGCGCCCGAGCTTCATCAGGTTGGCGACGGGCATGGTGGCTGAACCGAGGACAACCTGGATCGTCACGGGAATGCGTAGGATCGAGTCGAGGTTCTTCCCGCTTCCGAGCCTATCGTCGTGCAGGCCTGCACCCTCGAAGGCGTTCTCCTGCTGCCATACGGCCTTGTCTTGCTTGGGTTCGAAGGGATTCGTCATGGGAACGGACCTTATGAGTGGATAATGCCGGAGCGCGGCTGCGAATGCTGGTTTGCGTCCCGAATGAGGGTTTCGAGGCGCTCGGAAGCGGCCTGCGCCTCTTCGATGCGCTGGCCCAGAAGGACGAGGGTCTCCTTGCCTTCCGTGCCGAACTTCGTCACCGCGTTCTGAGCGGCCAGAAGTGCGGAGCCCGTCTTGTCGAAGATCTGCTGATACTCGGTGTGATACCGGTCGAGCTTCTTGAGCTTGCGGTACATCACCGCGACCATGACGCTGGTCGTGACGAGCGCAAGGAAGAGAATGGCGTTAGCGAGGGAGGACGTCATCGAGAAACTCTTTTTCCTGATCGATGAGTTCATCGACTTTGAGAACGTAAGACCCTTCCGACTGCCCGATATGGCACCAGAAGAGGCCCTGCTGATTGCTTTCAAGCTTGACGCGGCTGCGCGGCGTCGCCTGTAGTTCGATCACGTCGCCGATCTTCAGGTCGGCAATCTCGCCGAGCGAGAGGAAGCGCTCTTCGAGAACGGCCTTGAGCGTCACCTCGGTCTTCTTCACCTCGGTGGCGATCTGCTTCATCCAACGCGGGTCGCGACCGGACGATTCGCCGGTGACCACCTGCGAGAGTGCTTTCCGCATCGGGTTGAGGACCGATTGCGGGATGATGACGAACATTTCGCCACCGCGATTGAGCGCCTGGAGTAGGAATTTCGCCGCGACCGCCTGATTGTTCCGCCGTCCGATCACCGCGAAGTCCATGCGGGTCTCGATGCGCTCGAGCTTGAATTTCGTGTCGACGATCGGCGAGAACGAGGCCTGCAGGGCCTTCGCGACCTGCTCGAAGAGGGTCTGCGCCATCTTGAGTTCGATGTTCGAGAAGCCCCGGGCTTCCTCAACCGGCGGTTCCGAGCCGTCGGACCCGAAGAGGACCTCCACCATCGTGTAGATGAAGTCGCGGTCGAACCCGATCAGGATATGGCTGTCCCATTCCGGCGCGTGGAAAATGCCCGCGACCGCGTTCGCCTCGTACATCTCCAGGATTTCGGTGATGCGGCCGCTTTCGAGGCCGCTCAGCGAGTAGTACATCGGCGAGGCCGCCATGTGGCGCAGATGCTCGGCGCAGCTCGTCGACATGCGGTCGAAGATCACGTGGAGCATCGGCAGGCGGTCGAGGGAAAGGCCTGCCGCGTCCAGCAGCATGTCGCGGATATCGGTGGCGCTTTGTGACCCGCTCATCATCACGCGGCCTCTTTCAGGTCTTCGGTGCGGCCGCCTGTGGTGGTAGCGGCCTCGACTTCATCGATGGTCGGACGGTAATCCACGGAGATGCCCTTTCGGCCATGCTCCACGGCGATCTGGGGAAGGGCGCCGTTCATGTAGGCGATGAGCGCCTGCTTGACGATGACATAGACGCGGGTCTGCTTTTCTCGGGTGGCCTTCACCTTGTTCGCGAGCGGCGACAGGAATGCATAAGAGATGAAGATGCCGCCGAAGGTTCCGACGAGCGCCGAGGCGATCAGGCCACCCAGGATGGTGGGTGATTGATCGATGGCGCCGAGAGCCTTCACGATGCCGAGGACGGCCGCCACGATGCCCAGGGCCGGAAGGGCTTCGGACACGGTGTTGATGGAGTAATAGGGTTTCGTGCGGTCGCGCTTGAGGGTCGCGATCTCTTCTTCCATGAGAGCTTCGATCTCATGGGGGCGAGCGTTGCCGATGATGATCAGGCGCGCGTAATCGCAGATGAAGAGGGTGAGGTCCTTGTCCTTCAGCACACTCGGGAAGGCCTTGAAGATCTCCGATTCTTCCGGCTGGTCGATATGCCCTTCCACCTCGTTGCGTGGCTTGTTCTTCAATTCCCGCATGAGAGCATAGAGCAGGCCCAGGATCGAAAGGTAATGGTCCCTCTTCGGAACGGTCCCGGAGATCGCCTCGCGGGCGGCCCGGCCGGTGTCCTTCACCAGCGGCATGGGATTTGCGATGATGAACGTGCCGATCGCGATGCCGCAGATGATCACGTATTCCCAAGGCTGCCATATCACAGCCAAGTGACCGCCCATGGCGACATAGCCGCTCACGAGCGAGCCAATGGCGACTGCCAATCCGATCAAAACGCCCAACGTTGTGGTCCCTTTTGCGAAAGTCCAACCTGCTGAGGATGTCTTAATCCCGGAGGCTTGCGCGAAGCTGGAAATGAAGGGGCAAGCCTCGTGCAAGGCTGTTCGGATACCCCTCTCGCCAGGTTCATGCGGCGGATGGAAGCCGCGCCATCAGGGCTGGCCCAGGGTCGCCCTCATGAGAGAAAAGGCCGGAGCTCCTCGATGCAATCCTCGCTCTATGTCGCATTGTCCGCCCAGGTGGCCATGGAAAAGCGCCTCAACACGATTGCGAACAACGTTGCCAACATGAACACCGGCGGCTTCCGGGCCGACGAGGTGAAGTTCGAGGAAATCCTCTCGCTCGCCGCCAAGGAGAACGTGTCCTTCGCGTCGTCCGGGCACAACTACGTGTCCCGGCGGACCGGTCCCGTCGTGAAGACCGACAACCCGCTCGATGTCGCCATTCAGGGCGAGGCCTGGTTCGCGTTCGATGGTCCCCGGGGCCCTGTCTATACCCGGGATGGCCGCTTCAAGATGAATGAGAACGGCGATCTCCTGACCGTCGAGGGCTATCGGGTTCTGGACGCCGGCGGCTCCCCCATCGCGCTCGATCCGATGGGAGGCGCTCCGAACATCAGTCATGATGGAACCATCACACAGGGTACCAGCCAAGTCGGAGCGATCGGTCTCTTCAATCTGCGCAACGACAGCCGGCTCAGCCGCTTCGGAAATTCCGGCGTCATGTCCAGCATCCCGGGTGAGGTCGTCCAGGACTTCAACTCCAACGGAATCCAACAGGGCTTCAGCGAAGGATCGAACGTCAACCCCGTCCTGGAAATGACGAAGATGATCGCGGTGCAGCGGAACTTCGATAGCGCCGCAACGACGATCCAGGAGAGCGAATCGACCTTCATGGATGCCATCCGGTCCCTTGGTCCCAGCACCTGATGCCCGCGATGAACGCGCTCCAGAGACTTGAAGAGTTCGTTCTGGCCGAGGCTGTCGGACGACGGAAGATCCGAATCAGCGGCACCATCCGCGAAGTGAATCCTGGCTATTATCGCGTTGCGGGCCTGTCGCAATTCGTGAAGCTCGGGGATCGTGTGGGTTTCGCCGCCGAGGGAAGGACGCAGACCGGAGAGGTCGTCCGCATCGACGATAACGGCGTCACCGTAAAACCTTTCAACGGACGCATCGAAGCCGGAATCGGAACGCCTGTCTTCATCGTGGGCGATACGGGCCTGAGGCCGGACCAGACCTGGCGAGGGCGGGTCATCAACGCTCTCGGCGAGCCGCTGGATGATCTCGGGCCGCTCATCCCGGGCCACGATCCGGTCCGCAACGATGCCGAGCCGCCGTCCGCCATGATGCGGGCCAGGGTCACGACGCCCCTGAGAACGGGCGTCAAGGCCATCGACCTGTTCACGCCCATCTGCCAGGGTCAGCGCATCGGAATTTTTGCGGGCTCGGGCGTCGGAAAATCGACGCTTCTGACCATGCTGGCCAAATGCGAAGGCTTCGACACGATCGTGGTCGCCCTGGTGGGAGAGCGCGGCCGCGAGGTGCGGGAGTTCCTGGAGGGCCCAATCCACGCGAACCTGCACAAATCGGTCATGGTGGTGTCGACCGGAGACGAGAGCCCGATGATGCGGCGCCAGGCGCCGCGCACGGCGGTGTCCATCGCGGAGTATTTCCGCGATTGCGGCGATTCGGTCCTGCTCATCGTTGATTCCGTGACGCGCTATGCCCATGCGGCCCGCGACGTGGCCCTGGCCGCGGGAGAGCCTGCTGTGGCACGCGGCTACACGCCCAGCGTCTTCAGCGACCTGCCTCGTCTCCTGGAACGGGCCGGCCCCGGCGTGGAGGGGAAGGGCTCGATCACCGGCATCTTCTCGGTTCTCATCGACGGGGACGATCACAATGATCCCGTCGCCGACAACATCCGCGGAACCCTCGATGGTCACATCGTTCTGGATCGCGCGATCGCCGACCAGGGGCGATACCCGGCCATCAACGTCCTGGGCTCGATCTCTCGTCTGGCCGATCATGTCTGGTCGCCGGACCAGAAGGAGCTGGTGCGCCGCCTCCGGGGAATGATCGCTCGGTTCGAGGATACACGCGATCTCAGGCTGATGGGCGGCTATCACCCCGGCAACGACCAGGAGCTGGATCAGGCGGTCGTCATCGTGCCGAAGATCTACGAGGCGCTCCGCCAGGATCCGTCCATGCCCGCAAGCCGCGACGCCTTCATGGATCTTGCCCAGGCCCTCAAGCAGTAGAGTCGTTCACATCTCACATCATCCCTGGAATGGAACACAGCTTCGCACAAGCGTCATGGTGTTAGGTCCAGTTTGAAACCGTAGGAGCTTCAGATGAGTCTTTATGGCGTTCTTCGTAGTGGCGTTTCCGGCATGAACGCCCAGTCGAACAAGTTGGGTACCGTCGCTGAGAACATCCAGAACTCGAGCACCACTGGATATAAGCGCGCCTCAACCGAGTTCTCGTCTCTGATCCTGCCGTCGAGCGAAGGAAACTACAATTCCGGCTCCGTCACGAGCCGCGTTCGTTATACGATCGCCGACCAGGGACCGATCGCCTACACGACATCTGCGTCCGATCTCGCGATCTCCGGCAACGGCTTCTTCGTGGTGACGGATCCGGGCGGATCTCCCTACCTGACCCGTGCCGGCAATTTCGTCAAGGACGGCCGGACGGGCAACCTCGTGAACGCCTACGGCTTCACCCTGATGGGATACAAGTTGGGAGCGGGCGCGGTGAACCCCTCCCTAAACAGCCTCGACGGAGTCGAGCCGGTCAACATGTCGTCCTTCGCCATGCAGGCCAGCGGGTCCACGGCGGGCACCTTCAAGGGCAATCTGCCGGATGGTGCGCCCGTCGCCGTGCCTCCCGCCGTCACGAAACAATCCTCGCTCCAGGTCTATGACAAGGTCGGCAATCCGATCAAGATCGACATCGAATTGTCGAAGATCAGCCCGACCGAGTGGAGCATCACGGTCGCAAACGGCACCAATCCGGCTGAACCCTTGACCGGCACGACAACGATGACGCTGACCTTCGATGCGGATGGCCAGATCACCGGCCCGTCCGTCCTGAACTTCGGCATTCCCGGCGGCGAGCCCTTCGCCCTCGATATGGCGGGCATGACCCAGCTGGCCGGCGAGTACAATGTCACCGGTCAGGCGAACGGCAATGCGCCGTCTGCCGTCAAAGACGTTGAGTTCGCCTCGGACGGAACCGTGTACGCGGTTTATGAGGACGGCACGCGCGTCGGCGCCTATCGAATCCCGCTCGCCAACGTATCGAGCCCGGACAATCTGAGCCCTCGGGCCGGCAACGTCTACGAGACGACGGCTCAATCCGGCGGTTACCAGGTCGGCTTCCCGGAGATGTCGGGCTTCGGATCCATCGCGTCCGGCGCCTTGGAGGGATCGAACGTCGATATCGGCACCGAGCTAACGGCGATGATCGAGGCGCAGACCAGCTACACGGCGAACTCCAAGGTCTTCCAGACCGGATCTGAACTGCTCGACGTTCTGATGAACCTGAAGCGGTAACGCTCTCCCTTCTGTTAAGGGTCCATGATCCATGTCTCTGTCAGTAGCCTATAATACGGCGCGATCCTCGTTGCAGGCGTCTCAATCGCAGATGGCGGTCGTGTCGCGCAACACATCCGGGGCGACCGATCCGAGCTATTCGCGCAAGATCGGCGTCCTCACCACTACTGGCGGTTACGCTCGCGTCACCGTCCTCCGGGCCAGCGACCAAGCGCTCCTAACGAAGATGCTGGAAACGACCTCGGCTACCGCAAGCCAGAAGGCGCTGCTCGATGGGTTGCGGAAGCTCAGCCAGACGATCGGCGACACGGAGCTGGATCAATCCGCTGCTGCCCGTGTCGGTGCCCTGCACAGTGCCTTGCAGCAATATGCCAACGCACCGGATAATCCGACCCTGGCGCGGGCCTTCGTCAAGGCCGCGAACGACGTCGCCGATACCTTGAACCGGGCTACCGCGGCGATCCAGTCGGTTCGCCTGGAAGCCGACAAAGCGATGGCCGGCTCGGTCGACCGCATCAACGATCTTCTTTCGAAGTTCGAGAAGGCCAACCAGCAGGTCATGAGCGGCTCCGCCCTCGGAGCCGACGTCAGCGATGCCATGGACACGCGCGACAGCCTTATCGCGCAGCTGTCCGAGGAAATCGGGATCACGGTCGTGCCGCGTGCAGGAAATGACATCGCGCTCTACACGGACAGTGGCGTACCGCTGTTCGAGCGGACCGCGCGGCCCGTGACCTTCAGCCCCACGACGGCCTTCGGGCCCGCCACTGCGGGAGGAGACGTCTTCATCGACGGGATCCGCGTGACGGGACCTGGAGCTCTTATGCCGTTGAATTCCGGCAATCTCGTTGGGCTGGCGCAGGTGCGCGACGACGTCGCCGTCACCTACCAGAAGCAGTTCGACGAGCTCGCCCGGGGATTGATCCAGGCTTTTGCGGAAAGTGATCAGAGCGGTGCGGGAAAACCCGACATGCCGGGGATCTTCACCTTCGCCGGCGCCACGGGCATTCCCACCATGCCGGCCTCCGCGGGTCTGGCCGGGCTGATCCGCGTCAACGATGCCATCGACCCGACGAAGGGCGGCACGTTCGAAGCGATCCGCGACGGTGGGATCAACGGTGCCGACTACAACTACAATCCGAGCGGAAGCGCTAACGCGGCCTTCGCCGGTCGCCTCTCCGGCCTGACGGCCGCCATGGTGGCGGATCGTCCTTTTGATCCCGCATTCGGCTTTGGGCCCACTGCATCCCTGCAGGGCTTCGCGTCCCTGTCGGGCGGATGGCTCGAGGCCACACGCCAGAGCGCCAGCCAGAGCGTCGATTATCAGACGACGCTTCTTTCCCATGCATCGGAAGCTCTGTCGAATGCGACCGACGTCAATATGGACGATGAGACCGCATTGATGCTGCAGCTGGAGAAGTCCTACGCGGCATCGGCAAAACTGCTGTCGGTCATCGACCAAATGCTCAAAACCCTCCTCAGCGTTGTAGGCTAAGCCATGAGAACGACCTTCGTCTCGACAATGTCGCTTTGGAATTCATCCAAGTCGACGCTCGATAAGCTGCAGAGCGGGCTGATCAAAGCCAACACAGAACTGACGACGGGGCGGCACGCGGATGTCGGGCTTGCCCTCGGGCATAAGGTCGGGGAGTCTCTCTCCCTGCGCCAGCAGCGAGCGGAAATCGACACGCTGACCGACAGCAACGGCCTGGTCCTTCAGCGTCTCAAGACGACGACGTCCGCCCTGGACAGCGTCCGCGAGAACGCGACCAAGTTCAGGGATGCGCTGGTGGGCTTGCCCATGAACCCTCCGGTCGAAACGGTCAAGAACCAGGCGGGAGCCTATCTGAGCAGCCTGGTCGGGGACCTCAACACTTCGATCGGCGGGCGGTTCGTGTTCGGCGGCATCAACACGACGACGGCACCCACCAACGGCTATGCAGACGGCGTCCCGTCCTCGCTCAAAGATCTGGTCGCGAGCGCATTTGCCGCACCGGTGGGATCCGGCGGCTTCGGGTTCCCGCAGAGCGACCCGCTCGTTGCCGGGATCTCTCCTGCCGACATGGAGGCCTTCCTGGACGGCCCCTTCAGGCAGGTCTTCGAAGGACCGGGTTGGAACGCGTTCTCGAATGCCTCCGACCAGAACATTCAGAGCCTGATCTCGCCCACCGAGAAGGTCGAGACATCGACGAACGCGAATACGGCGCCCATGCGGCAGATCGCGATGGCTTACACGATGATCTTCGATCTCGGCGTCGAGTCGCTCAGCGCGGCAACGCGGGATGTCGTGATCACGAAGGCGGCCCAGATCCTGTCTTTGGCCATCAGCGGCATCATCGACGTGCAGGCAAGCGTCGGAACGGCGCAAGCGAAGACCGAAGGTGCCAACGAGAGAATGGAATTGCAGAAGTCGATCTTCGAGGAGCGCATCGGCAAGCTGGAGGCTGTGGATCCTGCGGAGGCGAAGGTCCGTGTCGACCAGCTCTCGACCCAGATCCAAACATCCTATTCCCTTACGGCCCAGCTCAAGCAGCTGAGCCTGATCAATTATCTCTAGTCTCGGATTCTAGTGATGTATCGGTTTTCGTATGCAGAAGTCGTCGAGGACGCTCCCAGGGAATGTCGGCAGCGGGAGTATGAAGTCTTCGGGCAGGCGATCGCGCTCCTCAAGGCTGCGGATGGTCGGCCTTCCAAGTCACCCGAAATGAGCAAAGCCCTGGAGTTCCTCCAGCAGCTTTGGACGTCCCTCGTCAAGGATATCGTGCACCCTGACAACGAACTGCCCGACAAGCTCAAGGCGCAGCTCATCTCGATCGGCTTCTGGGTGATGCGGGAGACGGGCCGCGTTGCCTGCGGTGAACACAACGATCTGGCTGCGTTGATCGATATCAACGCCATGATCCAGGAGGGACTGAAGTGAAAGCGAAAATGCGATTTTCCCTCAAGGCCGGCGAGCGCATCTTCATCAACGGCGCCGTCCTGACGGTCAGCCAGAAGGTGACGTTGAGCCTTCTGAACGAAGCGCGATTTCTGCTGGAGAGCCACGTGCTCCAGGTCGCGGACGCGACGACTCCGATGCGCCAGCTCTATTTTGTCGTGCAATCCCTCCTGATCAATCCTCAGGAGTCCGGCAAGGTCATGGGGGCCTTCCGGAAGCTGCATGAAGCCTTGGTCCAGGTCGCCGCCGACGAAGCGGTGAAGGAGACCTTGGGCAAGGTGGGCGACCTGGTCGCCGCCGACCGGACGTTCGAGGCTCTCAAGCTCATTCGAACCCTGTTCGAGCCTGTCGAGGCTCGCTCCTCCGCGCCGGCGGAAGCCGCCGTCCAAGCAGCCTGATTCGGGAGTTCCATCATGAATGTCTCCTCCGTATCCAGCCCCGCCGGGGCGCAGCGGACCGCCACGAATGCCGCGACCTCGACGGCGAGCTACGATAACTTCCTGAAGCTGCTGATGGCGCAGATGAAGAACCAGGATCCGACCGAGCCCATGAAGTCAACCGACTACATGGCTCAGCTCGCGACGTTCTCCCAGGTCGAGCAAACCGTGAAGAGCAATTCCAAGCTGGATGCGCTCCTGGCCTCGTCGGCTCTCTCCCAGGCTGACAGCGTCATCGGTCGCACCATCTCGACGGCTGACGGCAAGATCTCCGGTCAGGTTACGTCCGTGACGATCGTCAGCGAGGGCGCCGTCGCCAAGCTGACCAGCGGGGAACAGATCCTTCTGGGTCCCGGCGTCATCGTGAGCTGACGATGAACGAAGTCGATGCCCTCGAGCTCGTACGGGCAGCCATCTGGACCGTCATCATCGCTGCGGGACCGGCCGTCGCCGCAGCGATGATCATCGGCATCGTCATCGCCCTGGTTCAGGCCCTGACGCAGATCCAGGAGGTCACTCTGACGTTCATCCCGAAGATCATCGCCATTCTGGTGGTGGCCCTCGTGACCGGCTCCTTCGTCGGTTCGCAAATCTTCGCTTTTACCGAACTGGTTTACGGCAAGATCGTAACGGGTTTTTAGCCCGCGGCCGGATGCGTGAATCCGGACCGGCGACCCTCGCGCAAGCTTCATGGTTCATGTGTCAGTCTCATCGTTCATCCGTTGAGCTGGCAGGCACATGGAAGCAAGTGAAGTTACAGCCCAGGGGCGCGGCAGGGATCTGGCATTCGCCGGCGCCGTCGTCGGCATCCTTGCCATTCTCTTTCTCCCCATTCCACCGATGGCGATCGACATGGGTCTCGCCTTTTCGGTCGCGCTGTCCGTCCTGATCCTGATGGTGGCGCTCTGGATTCAGAAGCCCCTCGAATTCTCGGCCTTTCCCACCGTCCTGCTCATCGCAACTCTGTTGCGACTCGCCTTGAGCATCGCGTCGACGCGCCTCATTCTATCCGACGGCCACAAGGGCGTCGATGCCGCGGGTCACGTGATCAGCGGCTTCTCTCAGTTCGTGATGAGCGGCGATTTCGTCATCGGCATCGTCGTCTTCATCATCCTGATCACGGTCAACTTCCTGGTCATCACCAAGGGCGCGACCCGTATCGCCGAGGTCGGCGCCCGCTTCACGCTGGATGCCATCCCCGGCAAGCAGATGGCCATCGACGCCGACCTGTCCGCAGGCCTGATCGACGAGAAGGAAGCTCAGAAGCGGCGCCGGGAACTTGAGGAGGAAAGCGCCTTCTTCGGATCCATGGACGGCGCCTCGAAGTTCGTCCGCGGCGAGGCCGTCGCGAGCCTGATCACGATTGCCGTCAACATCTTCGGCGGCATCGTCATCGGCGTCACGCGTCACGGCATGCCCCTGTCCAAGGCGGCGGATGTTTTCGTGCAGCTTTCGGTCGGCGACGGACTGGTCAGCCAGATTCCTGCTCTCGTCGTCTCGCTGGCCGCAGGCCTTCTCGTCTCGAAGGGTGGGACGAGGGGACAGGCTCAGCAGGCCGTGCTTGGGCAGCTCGGCGCCTATCCGCGGGCCCTCATGGTGGCCGCCGCCCTGATGTTCGTCTTTTCCATCGTCCCCGGCCTGCCGATGATCCCGTTCCTGGTTCTCGGCGGCTGCATGAGCTTCATCGCCTATTCGATTCCGAAGCAGAGAGCCGACGAGGCGGCGAAGGCAAAGGCCAAGCTGGAGCAGGAACAGCAGAAGAATCTTCTGGAATCGCGAGAGTCGGTCAAGGAAACCCTGAAGCTCGCCGAGATCGAGCTGTGCCTCGGCAAGCATCTGGCATCCTACCTTGCGGCTTCCCATGGAGACTTGGCGCACCGTGTCGGCAAGATGCGCAAGAAGTTCGCCCAGGATTACGGGTTCGTCCTGCCGGACGTGAAGCTCTCCGATAGCCTGATGATCCCGCCGAAAAGCTATCAGATCAAGATCCACGGAACCGTGGTGGCGACGCAGGAAATCCGTCCCGGCGATCTTCTCGTCGTGCTCGGCGACGGACCGGTCCCGGATGTTCCCGGAGACGAGGTGCGCGAGCCGGCCTTCGGCATGAAGGCCCTTTGGGTGTCGGACGTCTACACGAGCGAGATCAAGCGGCAGGGCTTCCAGGCCGTGGATGGAGCATCGGTCCTCCTCACGCATCTGAGCGAGGTGATCCGCAACAACCTGCCTCAGCTCCTGTCCTACAAGGATGTGCGCAATCTCCTGGACGGCCTCGATTCCGAGTACAAGCGCCTGCTCGACGATATCTGCCCCTCGCAGATATCCTATTCGGGCCTCCAATCCGTCCTGAAGCTCCTGCTGGCCGAGAGGGTGTCCATCCGCAATCTGAGCCTGATTCTGGAGGCGATCGCCGAGATCGCCCCTCATGCGCGGCGGGCCGAGCAGCTCGTGGAACATGTGCGTGTCCGCATCGCCCAGCAGATCTGCGGCGATCTCGCGGAAGGCGGGGCCCTCAATGTGCTGAGGCTCGGCAACAAGTGGGACATCGCGTTCCATCAAAGCCTGAAGCGCGATGCGAAGGGCGATGTGGTCGAGTTCGACATCGATCCCCGTCTCGTGGAGCAGTTCGGCGCCGAGGCTTCCGATGCCATCAAGACGCGCATGGGACAGGTCCAGACCTTCGCCGTCGTCACCGCGCCGGATGCCCGGCCCTATGTGCGCATGATCATCGAGCGCATGTTCTCGTCCCTGCCTGTCCTGTCGCATCTGGAAATCGCCCGCGGCGTCGAAGTCAACTCGCTCGGGACGATCTCGTGAGCCAAGTCACGCCCGAGATCCTTCTGGCGGTCTTCCTGATCTTCTGCCGGATCGGCGCGTGCCTGATGATCGCCCCGGGCTTCTCGAGCAACCGGATCCCGATGCATGTGCGGCTCTTCATCAGCCTGGCCACCAGCCTGGCGCTGGCGCCGGTGCTTCTCGAGAAGGTTCGGGCGGGCATCCCGTCGCAGGTTCCCGCGGCCATTCTCCTGTCGATCGGCAAGGAACTCCTGACGGGATTCCTGATCGGTCTCCTGGGCCGCGTCTACTTTCTCGCCTTGCAGACCCTGTTGAGCGCCGTAGCCATGGCCCTGAGCCTCGGTGGCATGCCGGGAACGCCGATCGACGAGGCGGAGGCGCTTCCGCCGATCACCACCTTCATCATGATGGTGGCGACGGCCGTTCTCTTCCTGTCGGACCTGCATTGGGAGTTCTTCCGGGGCCTTGTCGCTTCCTACTCGCGACTGCCCGTGGGGGAAGGACTGGGCATGAACCTCTCGCTGACGCAGATCGTCGACCAGATCGGCATCGCCTTCGTGCTGGCGCTCAGGATCAGCAGCCCCTTCATCCTGTATTCCGTCGTTGTCAATCTGGCGGTCGGGCTCACCAACAAGCTCACGCCTCAGATTCCGGTCTACTTCCTGGCGACGCCCTTCGTCATGCTCGGAGGGCTGCTGATCATCTACTTCGCCGCAACCGACTACGTGCTTCTCTTCATGGAGGCTTTCTCGACCTGGCTTCGGGACGGATAGATCGGATGAAGCAGAGGATCCGGAAAATCGACCGCATCCTGCAGGTGCAGCAGCATCTGCAGAAGCAAGCCGAGCTGAAGCTCGCCCAGCTCGAGCGGAAGGCGTCCGAGCTCAAGCTCGCGCAGGAGACGCTGATCCAGACGATGAACGACCACGAGACACTTCACGGCCTCTTCGTCGATGTCGCGGCCAAGCGCCTGCAGGGTCTGGCATCGCAGGAGAGCATCGTGGAGAACGCCAAGGTGGCGCAGAAAGCCGTCGCCATCGACAAGGCCATGCAGGCGAAGCGGGTGGAGAAGATGCTGTCGGACCTCAAGGGGCAGGAACGCCGGGAAAGCGAGAAGAAGGATCTCGCTTCCATCATCGAGCTGCTTGCAAAAGGCGGGGGCGCAAGCTTCCCGTAAGCTAGCCGGGGTAAACCTCGTCTCAAGTCTGAAATGTGAGAGATGCGAGATGGCGATCAGCCCGCCCTCAGATATTATCAACGACGTCGCCCGAGCGGCCGACCCTACGCGCTACCAGGCTGCGGCCCAGAAGCTTCTCGACGGCGCATCCGCCTTGGACGGTGCGAGCTTCGACGATACCATGAAGTCCATGGCGGTGCAGCCCCTGATGGCGTCCGGCGCCGACATATACACCCTGCGGAACTCGCTTCGCAACGATTCCGAATCGTCCAGCGCCGCCAGGACTCAGAAAGCGCACCGGGAATTCGAGGCCTATATTCTCCAGACCTTCGTCGAATCCATGCTGCCGAAGGACGCGGAGAACACCTACGGCAAAGGCAATGCGGGTTCCATCTGGAAATCCATGATGGCGGAGCAGATTGGCGCGCAGATCTCGAAGGCGGGCGGCATCGGAATCGCGAAGCGGCTTCTCGATGCGCAGGATGCCGGACATTCCTCCGACATCCGCCTCCCTCCGGGCCCCCCGTCGTTTGCAGGCAAGGTCTGAACTCTGACGACATGACGAGGATGGCGGCCGACCGTCGCCCTAAACAGGAAGCCCCATGATGCTGATGAAGTCCCTCGATCGCCTTGAAGAAACCCTGGACCAGGAAACTGCCGCCCTGATGGCACGAGACCTGTCCAATCTGGAGGAGTTCAACCGGCGCAAGAGCCAGTGCCTTCTCGAGATCAGCCGGATGGTCCGCACGACGGATGTTCACGCCCTTGACCAGAAGGCGACGGAGCGGCTGCAGGAGCTCCAGGCCAAGATCGAGCTCAACCAGGACATGCTTCAGCGGCACATGCAGGCCGTGCAGGAAGTCGCCAGCATTATCTCGAACGCCATCCAGAAGGCTGAGTCCGACAGCACGTACTCGGTCTACATGAACAAGACGGGCTTCGGCGCATGATGAAGAACGTCATGGCGGGCTTCTGGGTATGTGCGGTTACGCTGGCTTCCTGCTATGCGGCCGTGACCTGGGCCGTCGGAAAGGCTCCCACAGAGGAGAAGGGCAGTTACGAGGGACTGCAGTACAAGAAGCTGCCCGCGATGAACATCCCGATCGTCGCCGAGGGCGCCGTGCAGGGTTACGTGGTCGCGAACCTGGTCTTCACGGCCGATGCCAAGACCCTGCGCGAGATCTCTGTTCCGCCTGAGGCCTTTATCCAGGACGAGGTCTTCCGCCACGTCTATGCCGACGAGACGCTCGATTTCAAAAGACTCTCCCGGTACAACGTCAACGGCATGATCGCGAGCGTCCGGGAGAAGATCAACAAGCGGCTGGGAGCCGAGATCGTCAAGGAGATCCTGGTCGAGAATTTCAACTTCGTCGACAAGTCCGACATCCGTTCATAGCGCCCAAACCTGTTCCGAAGCGGCCGGGCGGCGAAGCCTGGAAAGATTTTTCATGAACTATTGCCTGATCATTGATGATTCCCGGGTGATCCGGAAGGTGTCCCGCGACATCGTTGAGAGCCTCGACTTCCGCGTCTCAGAAGCGGAGAACGGGGAGGCGGGCCTCAAGGCCTGCGAAGCCGAGATGCCGGACGTGATCCTCCTCGACTGGAACATGCCCGTCATGGACGGCTACAGCTTCCTCAAGGCTCTGCGCGCCACGCCGGAAGGCTTGAAGCCGAAGGTCGTCTTCTGTACGACGGAGAACAGCCTCGACCATATTACGCGTGCCCTGCAAGCAGGGGCGGACGAGTATGTGATGAAGCCCTTCGACAGGGACATTCTCGCGGCGAAATTCCAAGAGCTGGGCGTTCTTCCGGCATCGCATTCCGCGTGAGATCATGGCTCTCTCTCCCTTATCCCAGACAAATCCCGCTCCGGGCCGCCTCACCCGCGTGCTGATCGTGGACGACAGTGCCGTCATCCGCGGCATGATCGGGCGATGGCTCACGGAAGCGGGTGGCTTCGAGATCGTCGCGACGGCCTCGAACGGCCGCATGGCCGTCGATGCGGCGGCTCGCGCGAAGCCCGAGATCATCCTGCTCGATCTTGAAATGCCCGAAGTCGACGGCCTCGCGGCGCTGCCCCTGATCCTGAAGGCGCATCCGACGAGCAAGGTGATTGTGATCTCGACCCTCACACAGAGGAATGCGGA
>NZ_JALJRK010000002.1:100947-102938 GCF_024519725.1 Microvirga sp. Mcv34
TCCCTGAAATGTCTCTCGCTCGGCGCCGTCGATTATCTGGCGAAGCCCGAGAGTGCGCGCGCGCCGGGCGCCGCGAACGAGTTCCGCCGCGAACTCGTCGAGAAAATGCGGGCCCTGAGCGAAACGAAGGCGCGGGTGCCGCGCCTTGCCGCGACGCCCGCTCCGAGAGCCGTCTCGCCGATCCCGACGGCGCCCCTGAGAGCGGGCGGCACGAAGCCGCAATGCCTCCTCATCGGCTCGTCGACGGGCGGTCCGCGGGCCGTGGAGCGCGTTCTCCTGGACCTGAAGCCGGCGCTGTCACGGATCCCCGTGCTGATCGTCCAGCACATGCCGGCGATGTTCACGGCCGTTTTCGCGGATCATCTCCAGACCCTGCTGTCCGTCCCGGCCCGCGAGGCGAAGGACGGCGATGCTGTCGCCACCGGGACGATTCTCGTCGCGCCCGGCGGGCGGCACATGGGCGTCGTGTGCACGGGCGGCAAGGCGACGATCCGACTCAATGACGGGCCGCCCGAGAACTTCTGCCGCCCCGCAGTCGATGTACTGTTCCGCGAAGCCGCCGCCGTCTACGGCGCCTCGGCGCTCGCCGTCGTCCTGACCGGCATGGGCTCGGACGGGACGCACGGCGCGCGCTTCCTGACGAAGGCGGGCGCGACCGTGATCGCCCAGGACGAAGCGACGAGCATCGTCTGGGGCATGCCGGGCAGCATCGTGAAGGCGGGCCTCGCCCACGAGGTCCTTCCGCTTGAATCCATCGGCCGATCGCTGAAAGGCCTCATCACCGGAGCTTCGACATGACCGAAGCCGAATTTGAAGCCTTGCGCGTGTTCCTCAAGGCCCGGTCGGGCCTGGCGCTCTCGCCGGACAAGCGCTACCTCGTCGAGAGCCGCCTCTCCTCCGTCTGCACTCGCTTCAAGCTCGAGAGCCTCTCGCATCTCATCCGCGAGATCAGGGCCGGCCGCGCCATGGCGCTCGAAAAGGCCACCATCGAGGCGATGACGACGAACGAGACCTTCTTCTTCCGCGACAAGTCGCCGTTCGATCTGTTTCAGGACGTCCTGTTGCCCAAGTACCTGAAGGAGCGGGCGGGAAGCCGCAGGCTGCGGATCTGGTGCGCGGCGGCGTCGAGCGGGCAGGAGCCGTATTCGCTCGCCATGATCCTGAAGGAGGCCGCCGCCCGGATGCCCGGCTGGCACATCGACATCGTCGCCTCCGACATCTCGACCGACGTGCTGGAGAAGGCGAAGGCCGGTTTCTACAACCAGTTCGAGGTGCAGCGCGGGCTGCCGATCCGCCTTCTCGTGAAGTACTTCACGCAGGTGGGCGATCAATGGCAGATCTCGCCCGAGATCCGCGCCATGGTGGATTTCCGCTATCTCAACCTGCTCGACGATTTCAGCCGCCTGGGATCCTTCGATATCGTCTATTGCCGCAACGTGCTGATTTATTTCGATGCCGCCCTGAAGGCGGACGTGCTGCGCCGGATCGCCAACCTGATGGCGGCGGACGGCTCACTCCTGCTCGGCGCCTCCGAGACCGTGCTCGGGGTCACGGACGCCCTGACGCTCGATCCGGCTCATCGGGGTCTCTACGGGAAGACGGCCCCGATGGCCGCGACGCCGACCCAGCGGGTGATTGGTATGCGCTGACGGGGCAGGGCGCCTCGGCGGTGGCTGACAGAGCCTGAACGTACAAGAAGGGCGGTTCGCGAGAACCGCCCTTCTTGTTTTTGCAGCCTGGGTCGCCCGTCACGCGCCATCCATGGTTAACCATAAGCGTTGTCCTGCCGTTAGGCATTCAGCAAATCGTTAAGGTAAACGCAAGAGTTGGGCGTCAGCTCTACCGTTGTCGTTTGACGATCTCGGGAATGTTCTTTTACAAATGCTCTCAGGCGCAGAGAGAACCTACAGCTCGAACGCGTTAAGACAGCACTATAGAGAGCCACTACTACGGCTCGGCATGACGCCGCTCTATTTTACCGGTTCAAGCCC
>NZ_JALJRK010000002.1:103037-209313 GCF_024519725.1 Microvirga sp. Mcv34
AGAGAGCCACTACTACGGCTCGGCATGACGCCGCTCTATTTTACCGGTTCAAGCCCGGATGCATGTGAACAGCGGATCGATACCCCTCGAGGCATGATGCCACTCCGCTGGGTCGGTTAGATTCCGACATTCCCTGAACCCTCTTCATCATTCAAGGAACACACACATGTCCTCCATCCTTACCAATGCCTCCGCCCTGACCGCTCTGCGCAACCTCAGCAACACGCAGAACGCCCTGAGCAAGACCCAGAGCCAGATCTCCACCGGCCTCAAGGTGGGTTCCGCCTCCGACAACACCACCAACTGGTCGGTGTCGACGCAGATGAAGACCGACAACAGCGTGATCGGCACCATCAAGGAGCGGCTGAAGCAGAACAGCGACCTGCTCACCACTGCCTCGTCGGCCCTCGATGGCCTTGTGAACACCGTCGACAAGATCAAGGTCGAGTTGGCCAAGGCTGCCGATGCGAAGACCGATGCCGAGTTCACTGCCATCGGAACGTCGCTCACGAAGCTCAGCGAAGAGCTCACGAAGAACATCTCGAATGCGGCCCTCAATGGCGTCAACCTGCTTGACGGCTCCAAGACAGACCCGATCAAGATGGTTTCCGGCTTCGCTGGCGGCACGGGTGCCGACACCTTCAACTTTATCGAGTTCACTGCGGTCGACATCAGCGACGCGGCCACCACTGCAACGGACACCTTCGCGGACGTCGCCGACTCCGACACGGCGGTCGACGCGGCCAAGGCTGTCGAGACGTTCCTGGGCGTGATCCGTGACTATGCTGTCGAGCTCGGCGCAGCCAAGAACCAGATCGAGGCTCAGTCGAAGTTCCTGGGCGTTCTGAGCGAGTCGCTGACGAACAGCGTCAGCTCGCTGGTCGACGCCGACATGAACGAGGCTTCGACCCGCCTGCAGGCTCTGCAGACGCAGCAGCAGCTCGGCGTGCAGTCGCTCTCGATCGCCAACCAGAACAGCCAGATGATCCTGCGTCTCTTCCAGTAAGAGCCTTAGAGATCACCAAATGAAGGCTCTGCCTCTAGTGAGGCAGAGCCTTTTTGCGTTGTGCGGGCGAAAGGGCGAGGTCTCTTGTGAGGTTGTGCAGCGCAAGTATTGGCTTCTGTTTACTGTCGCGATTGGACGATTGTGCTTGCGGTCCGGCCCATTTAAAAAGTTAACGAAAGGTAAATTTGCTCCTAGACATCATTAAGTTTAATTTTTATCCTTGACGCGAGGAAAGGGCGTCGCTATTGAAGGGACATGGACGCGACGACAGATTGAGACATCGATCGGACGCGCTAAGACAGCACTGTGGAGAGCCACTACTACGGCTCGGCATGACGCCGCTCTATTTTACCGGTTCAAGCCCGGATGCATGTGAACAGCGGATCGATACCCCTCGAGGCATGATGCCACTCCGCTGGGTCGGTTAGATTCCGACATTCCCTGAACCCTCTTCATCATTCAAGGAACACACACATGTCCTCCATCCTTACCAATGCCTCCGCCCTGACCGCTCTGCGCAACCTCAGCAACACGCAGAACGCCCTGAGCAAGACCCAGAGCCAGATCTCCACCGGCCTCAAGGTGGGTTCCGCCTCCGACAACACCACCAACTGGTCGGTGTCGACGCAGATGAAGACCGACAACAGCGTGATCGGCACCATCAAGGAGCGGCTGAAGCAGAACAGCGACCTGCTCACCACTGCCTCGTCGGCCCTCGATGGCCTTGTGAACACCGTCGACAAGATCAAGGTCGAGTTGGCCAAGGCTGCCGATGCGAAGACCGATGCCGAGTTCACTGCCATCGGAACGTCGCTCACGAAGCTCAGCGAAGAGCTCACGAAGAACATCTCGAATGCGGCCCTCAATGGCGTCAACCTGCTTGACGGCTCCAAGACAGACCCGATCAAGATGGTTTCCGGCTTCGCTGGCGGCACGGGTGCCGACACCTTCAACTTTATCGAGCTCACTGCGGTCGACATCAGCGACGCGGCCACCACTGCAACGGACACCTTCGCGGACGTCGCCGACTCCGACACGGCGGTCGACGCGGCCAAGGCTGTCGAGACGTTCCTGGGCGTGATCCGTGACTATGCTGTCGAGCTCGGCGCAGCCAAGAACCAGATCGAGGCTCAGTCGAAGTTCCTGAACGTTCTGAGCGAGTCGCTGACGAACAGCGTCAGCTCGCTGGTCGACGCCGACATGAACGAGGCTTCGACCCGCCTGCAGGCTCTGCAGACGCAGCAGCAGCTCGGCGTGCAGTCGCTCTCGATCGCCAACCAGAACAGCCAGATGATCCTGAAGCTCTTCCAGTAAGAGCCTTCTGATCGGTAACGACAAGGCCCCGTCTTGCAAAAGGCGGGGCTTTCTTTTGGGACCGGCTGAGTCATGTTGAAGGTATTCCAGCGTACGATCGTTCTCGTATCCGCCTGCTCGTTGAGCGCGGCGCCAACCGACTTGTCGGTCGCCGCGACAGGCGCTCTCCGGACGTGGAACTATGCCCTGCAGACCGACCAGGATGGCGCCCCGAACCGGGCACTGGCGCAGGTCAGGGGGGAGGGGGGCAGCTCCCTCTGGTTTTCCTGCACGAAAGTCTCGGCGGAGGATGAGCCGCCGCAAGTGGCCGTCGCGGCCACCGTGATGCAGAGGGCCTATCTCGGGCCCAGCGACAACCGGGGGCGGAGCACGGTCTATTGGCTGGATGACCATCCTCCGGAAGTCTCCCACTGGGTCTACCGCGACCGCTACGGCCAGTTGCGTGGCGAGGATCAGGTGATGGGCTTCGTCACAAGCCTCGCGACAGCACAGACGCTTATCGTCGAACTTGCGAATTTCCGCCTCGAGCCGCAGAGCGTGAGGTTTTACCTCGATCCCGGAGAGACCCAGGCGGTGGTCGAGCGGTTTTCGAAGGATTGCCGGACCATCGCAACGGCACGGGATTGATGAGCGGTGCGCGGCTAGACGAGCCGAAGGAGTGAACGATGATCAGCACGATGACGCGCTATCAGCTGTTGCAGAGCAACACCGCGCTGACCAAGAATCTCACCCAGAACGACGCGATGGTCAAACGCGATACCGAATACTATCGGGCGAACATCTCGAAGGTGAAGACCGTCGACGAGTTCATGAAGGACTACCGTCTCTTCAGCTATGCCATGAAGGCCTATGGCCTTGAGGACATGATCTACGCCAAGGCTTTCATGAAGAAAGTGCTCACGGAAGGCGTTACCTCGTCCACGAGCATGGCGAACAAGCTGGTCGATCCGCGCTACAAGGAATTCGCCAGGGCATTCGACTTTGCCTCCAAAGGCGACAAGGCAACCTCCGAGGCCAGTGCGACGACGGAAGCCGTGAGCAAGTACTACCAGCAGACGCTGGAGAACAAGGAGGGCGAGCAGAACGAAGGCGTGAGGCTCGCGCTTTACTTCAAGCGGAAGGCGTCCAGCGTCGCCTCGACGATGGGATTGCTGGCGGACAAGCGCCTTCTGACATTCATGCAGACGACGTTCAACATCCCCAAGGAAGCATCGAAGGCAAGCATCGATCTGCAGGTTCGCAACCTGGAGAAGCACATCAATATCAAGGATCTGCAGGACCCGAAGAAGGTCGACAAGCTGATCATGCGGTTCTCCGCCATGTGGGACATGAACAACGCCAGCCTGGAGCAGGTTTCCCCTGTGCTGACACTGTTCTCGGATCCGACGGAAGCAGGCATCAGCGTCGACCTGATGATGAGCATCACCAAGCTCCGGCGCGGGGGCTTCTGATCTAGCCCTTGGCCGAGACCACGTTCACGACGATCCGCTCATCGACCGGCATCGCGTCATAGGGCGCGTTCACGACGAACACACCGCTGCAGATCGTCGTGACCTTGCGCGCCGATGCGTGGTGCTTGTCCGCACCGGTCAGGTAGTTCACGGTGTAGTAGGGCTCGCCGCCGACATAAGCGGTCTGCCTGCTCTCGAAGATGTAGCCGACCTGGGTCGGACTGATCCGATAGACGGTTCGCGGCGGGCCCCAGGCGGCGATGCGCGCCGAGATGGGCTTGCCGACATAATCCGAGCACGATACGGCAAGGGGTTCCTGGACCGCCGGCACGCAGCCGCCGACACCGAGGGCGACCGCAAGCGTCGCGAAGAGCGTTCTCAAGACAATCCCCCAGATCGGACGAAATCCATTCGGAGCCTGCACTATACCGGCGATCCGCCTCGGATGAAGCCTTTCTTGCCAGCGTAGTAAACCATCGACCGCAGGTGACGCGCCCGCATCGAAGACAGTCAGGTTCGGGCAAGGTTTATGCTTCATATTGAAGGAGTACCTCCGAGTGATGAGGAGAGATCCATGGCTATCGTTCTGGTGCCGGTCGTCGCAGCATCTCTGGTCGGGCTGATTGGGATGCCCGTCATTCGCCTCATGATTTCGTCAGCAAGGACGAGGCATTGGGCCAGAAGTCGCAGCATGGCGCAGGGTCGATCCTGAAACAAAACCCGTCTTTCCGCGCAGAGGTGCCGAATGGAAGGGCGATGTTCGTCCGCGACGTTGCTGACGGGTTCTCTGCACATGCCTCACGCGGATCGGTTCACCGGTTTAGCCTAGGGACCGTGCTCCGACATAACTCGCCATTGTATTGGCGCCGCCCCGATGCTGATCTTTCCTCTTCATTCGGGTAGGTCGCAAGCGGCGGTTGCTTGTTCTGTTGCTGGAAGTCAACAGTGCCGCGACCTTCGTGATCTTGCGGCAAGTTCACACTTGCGCCCGGCATCCGCTGCTGACAGCTTTATTGAAAATAATAAAACTGAACAGGTGCGGGGCATGTGCGGGATTACTATCAAAGATTCAGAACGGCGCAGTCGACGTCTTCGTCGCTTCTTCGCGTCAGCAGGTCTCGCGGCCCTTGTCCTGTCGGCCACGGCCGGAGCCGGATCGGCGCTCGAATTTCCGCATTTCACCACGCGGGGCAGCGGTGACACGCTCTATGCCGTCGGAGCCGCCGGGCCGACACCGGCCTGGATCGAATTCTGCACGCAGCGGCCGCAGGAATGCGCCCACAATCCGTCCGAGCCCGACACCATCGTTCTCGATCAGGCGATCTGGAAGCTGATTGTCGACGTGAACGAGCAGGTGAACAAGGAGATCGCGCCGGTCACGGACCAGGATCACTGGGGTGTCGCCGATCGCTGGGATTATCCGGACGACGGCATGGGCGATTGCGAGGATATCCAGCTGCTCAAGCGCCGCCGTCTCACGCAGGCCGGTTTGCCGCAGCGGGCCCTGCGCATGACCGTGGTGATCGACGAACTCGGGGCAGGGCACGCGGTTCTCATGGCGCGCACGGATCGCGGCGACTACATCCTCGACAACAAGCGCAACGCCGTCCTTCCCTGGCAGCAGACGGGATATCGCTATGTGAAGCGGGAAGGGTCGGACGGCACCGATTGGGTTTGGCTCGGCAACCAGGCTGGCCCGGTCGCGACCGCGACGAAATAGGAGACGGGCGTTTCGCGGAACGCCGCTTCCCATTCATTCTTCGATGTGGCGAAAGGCGCGCGATGGTGCGCCCTATGCTCTTCAGCTCGACGCCCGCGCCGGCGACTGCGTGATCATGGTCTCGGTCGTCAGGACCACCCAACCGGCATCGGAGCGCTCGATGGAGATCACTTGGCCGATGCCGGGCAGGGTCATTCCGGGCGTGACCCACCAGATGCCGTCTGGGCCTTCGATCAGGGCGGACTCGCCCGTGGCCCGATGGAGAACGTAGCGTTGGAACTGAGGGCTTCTGGCGGCGCTCTGGGTCGTGGCGACCTTGTGGCTCGCCGTCGATTCAAGCTCTTTCTTCGCCAGTGAGCCCGTCGTCGCGGGGCTCAGGTCGATGGTGCGCGTCACGGCCTTGCCGCTGGTCGTGTCGGCCACGACGCCCGTAAGATAGGTGTAGCTTTCGCTGAAATGCAGCGCATAAACCGGCAGGCCGATGGCCGACAGGGTGAGGGCCAGGCCGAGGCACATCACGATACGATCGCCGACCGCTTCACGCGCGCGGATCGATTCCTCGATGCGCTGGACCTTGCGCTCCCGCCGCTCGGCCGTGGAGACGTGTTCCCTGGCGCTTCCAGCCCTGGCCACCTGCTCCAAAACCTTGTCGAACCGAATGCCCATGGAAACCGCCACGTTGAGAACCGCGTGCCATCATGCGTATGGGCTTATGCTTAAGAAATCGTCACTCGGGCGGCGAAACTTGGCCGTATACCTCCAAAGGGTGAGGGCTTGCGTCGAACAAGCCTCGCGCAAGCCACGGCGCGATACCATGACCTGTCGTACAGAGATGTTGTGGCGGGTTCGACCGCCCGAGGTTTATCATGAAAATCAGGACGAAGATTTTTGCGCTTGTGGCGGCTCTGAGCCTCGTCGCGGTCGTGACCGCCGCCGTGGGCATCAATACATTGCAGACCTATCACAAGGCCGTCGATGACGTGCGCCTTGCGGCCACACGCGCCCTTTATGGCGAGCGCCTCAACCGGCTCGTGACCCATGTGGTCATGGAAGCCAGGGGGATCTACGCGTCGAAAGACACGGCCGAGGCGCGCAAGTTCGGTGACGGGCTTCTCGCGACCCTGAAGGACGTGGATGCGCTGTTGAAGGAATGGGAACCGATCGTTCCGGCCGCGAACAGGGCCCTGTTTGATGCGGTCGTGAGGGATGCGGCGGAGTTCGCCAAATTCCGCTCCGAGACGGTGCGTCTCGGCAACGAGGTCTCTCCCACGGCTGCCAATGCGCAGGGCAATACCGAAGCGAACCGCGCCAACCGGAAGGCCTTCCAGGTCAGCATCGATGCTCTGACCAAGCGCGGCAGCGAGGAGATCAAGGCGGTCAACCGGCGCGCGGCCGAACTCTACGACCAGCGCCTGATGCTCCTCGTCGGGATCGCCCTTGCGGGCACCGTCCTTGCGCTGCTGATCGGGTGGCTCGTCGGCCACCGGCAGATCGCCCAGCCCCTGCGGCGCGTGACTGACGCGATCCGCAGGCTCGCCGCGGGCGACTACGACCTGCCGCACGCCAAGGTGGGCAAGGACGAGATCGGCGATATCTGGCAGGCGACGCAGGTCTTCGCCGGCGCCATGCAGGAGGCCGAGAACCTTCGTCTTGCACAGGCCGAGGCCGAGAAGCAGGCGGCGGAGCGGCGCCGGCTCGAGATGATGGCGCTCGCTCAGAGTTTCGAGGGCAGCGTCGGCGGACTGGTGCAGCATCTCTCCGTCGCCGCGCAGCAGATGGAGGCGACGGCCCGTTCCATGGCCTCGACCGCGCAGCAGACGAACCAGCAGTCGAACTCGGTGGCGGCCGCCGCCGAGGAGACCTCCAGCAACGTGCAGGCCGTCGCGGCGGCGGCGGAGCAGCTCGCGGCCTCGTCCAACGAGATCGGCTCGCAGGTGTCGCAGACCTCGGTCGCGGCCGCCCGCGCCGTGGAGAACGCGCGCCGGACCAACGCGCTCGTTCAGACCCTGGCGGACGGCGCGCAGAAGATCGGCGAGGTCGTCGCCCTCATCAACACCATCGCGAGCCAGACGAACCTTCTCGCCCTCAACGCCACCATCGAGGCGGCGCGCGCCGGCGAGGCCGGCAAGGGCTTCGCCGTGGTGGCCGCCGAGGTGAAGGAACTCGCCAACCAGACCTCGCGGGCGACAGAGGATATCGGCGCGCATATCCACCAGATCCAGCAATCGACCAAGGATGCGGTCGACGCCATCCGGGATATCGGCCTCACCATCGAGGAGGTGCACCAGATCGCCACCAGCGTGGCGGCCGCCGTCGAGGAGCAGCAGGCGGCCACGCAGGAGATCGCGCGCAATGTCAGCGAGGCGGCCAGGGGCACACAGGACGTGAGCGAGAGCATCGTCCAGGTCCAGGGCGCCGCGACCCATGCGGGTTCGGCCGCGTCGCAGGTGCTAGCCGCGGCGGGCGAGCTGGCAGCCAACTCGAATGCGCTGAGCCGGGAGGTCGACGGCTTCCTGCAGGGCGTGCGGGCGGCCTAGAACAGGGCCGTCTGGGCCGTCTCGGCCGTCAGGCCGTCTTGGGCACGGGGGGAACTGCTCCACCCGTGCCGTCCTGCGTCCGGGGGCGGGCGGCCTGTGCCCTCTCGACGGCGGTACGGACGTGGGCGAGCAGGGCCGCCTGAGAATAAGGCTTGCCCAGGAAGACCGCTCCCGGTGGCAGGTCGTTCTCCCGCGGCCATTCCCGGCCCGACGCGATGACAAGCCCGATCCAGGGCCAGGTGCGGCGGACCTTCCAGGCGAGGTCGAAGCCGGTCATGCCGGGCGGCATCTCCACATCGGAGAGCACCACGTCGATCCCGATCTCGGCCTTCAGAACCGTCAGGGCCTCCTCAGCGTCGGCCGCCTCGATCACGCGGAAATGCGCCTCCATGAGAATTTCGGCCGCCACCAGCCGCACGAGCGGCTCGTCTTCCACCAGCAGAATGACGCCTAAGGGTTTCGGATCGGACAAGAGGCTAACGCGGGGTGAGGAGGGCAAAGAACGCGAAACGCGGTCCTTGATAGACCGTTCCGCCCTCCCAGGCCAGCCAATCGACGGAAACCTGCGCGAATTTGCGGGAGAACCCTTGGGACGGATGCACGTTGTCCGCGTATTGTGTCGCGTCAGGGGCAAGAATGAGCGCTGCATCCGTCACGGTTCTTCCACGCCGGACACCTCCCACCATCCTCGTCGCCGAGGTCGATGTCCGAGTCCGCTGCCTCGTCAGCGACGAGCTGCGCGGCTCGGGCTTCAAGGTCCTGGAAGCCGGGTCCTCCCAGGAGACCCTGACGGTGATCGACGCCGTCCGGGTCGACCTCCTGTTCATCGCCCTCGATCTGCCGGGGGCGCAGAGCGGGCTGGAGACCGCCCATCTGGCCGGCGCGCGGCAGAAACCCATGCGGATCATCGTCGCTTCCGCGGACGGTGAAATCGATCCGGGCGGCCTCGGTCCGCTCGTGCGCAAGCCCTATCCCGCGTCCCAGGTCGTCGGCCTCGTCATGAGCAGCCTCAATTGGCCGGAGCCTGCATAGGCCCGAAGGGAACAAGGATGGAAGCTCAACGGTTAAGCAAGCCGTGAGCACCCTGTCGACGAACATCACGGCCGATGCCGAATCCCCCCTCCCGACCGTTCTCGTGGTCGAGGACGAGGTGCTGATTCGTCTCGTGATCGCGGATTACCTGCGCGAATGCGGCTACCGGGTTCATGAGGCGGTGAATGCCGAAGAGGCCGTGGCGATCCTTCAGTCGCCGGAGGTCTCCGTCCACGTGGTGTTCAGCGACGTCGAAATGCCCGGATCGATGGATGGTTTCGGGCTGGCGCGGTGGGTCCGCAGCAACAAGCCGGGCACCGAAGTGATCCTCACGTCCGGGGCGGAACGCTCGGCCGACATCGCCGCGACCCTGTGCGAGGCCGGTCCGCTGCTGAAGAAGCCGTATCCGTCGAAGGACGTGGTCGACCGGATCAAGCAGCTCACGTTCAAGGCCAGGCGTTCCTGAGATCGGCGTTCCCCTCTCATGTCATCATCGGCGACAAGGCCGCCCATGACGGGAAGCCTCACGCCCGTGCAAGCCATGGGAACCGGATCCCGGCATGTCCGTTTGAACGTGCATGAAGCCCCATCGCAGAATCGTAAAGCAGCCGGTCGTGCTCCTGGTTGAAGACGAGCCGCTCGTTCGTCTGACGCAGGTCGATATCCTGCGGGAGGCCGAGTTCTGGGTCGTCGAGGCTCAGGATGCCGATGAGGCGTTCGAAGTGTTGAAGACCCGGCCGGACATCTCGGTGGTCCTCACGGACGTGGACATGCCTGGCTCCATCGACGGCTTCGAATTCGCGCGCCTCGTCCGGCAGGGCTGGCCCGAGGTTGGCGTCCTCGTCATCTCCGGCAAGACTGGCCCCGGCCCCGGCGACATGCCGCCCAACGCGGCGTTCCTGCACAAGCCCATCCTCCCCGATGATCTGGTGGCAGCCCTGAAGAAGGTCATGACCGCGACCCAGGGCGGCGTGAGCCAGGAGGCCTGAGGCGGTTCGGGACTTCTCGTTTCTAAGGCGCTCCTGACACAACAGTGTCATCCCCGGCGCACGCAGTGCGGGAAGGGGATCCATGGCGTCGCGCCTGATCGTGGATTCCCTTCCCCTCCGCTGCGCTCCGGCCGGGAATGACACTCTCCTACGTCATGGCCGGCCTTGTGCCGGCCATCCCGATGCTGAAGGGCTCGGCGCTTCAATCCATCGAGATCACCGGGACAAGCCCGGTGATGACGTGGCCGCTCAGCTCGGGCGCCGCTGTCGCGCGATCCCACAGGCGCTCCACGCTCGCCTGCACCTGATGGATGGCGGCTTCCTTGACCGGACCGTAGCCGCGGATGTCCATCGGGGCCTTCGCGATGGCGACGAGGTCAGCGAAGGGCCGCTGGTCGAGAGCGGCGAGGATCCTGTCGATCTGCGCCTCGTACCAGCCGATGAGCGCCCGCTCCATGCGCCGCTCGGCCGTGTAGCCGAAGACGTCGAGCGGGGTGCCGCGCAGCACCTTCAGCCGGGCGAGGACGGCGAGGGGCGTCTGAAGCCAGGGGCCGAAACTGCGCTTCTTCGGGCGGCCGCGCGCATCGCGCTTGGCGGGCAGGAGCGGCGGCGCCAGATGATAATGCACCGTGAAGTCGCCCTCGAATTGCTGCTTCAACTCGTCGAGGAAGCCCGTTTCCATGTGGAGCCGCGCCACCTCGTATTCGTCCTTGTAGGCCATGAGCTTGAACAGCGAGCGCGCCACCGCGTCGGTGAGCGTCTCGGAGCCGAGCGCCCTCTCGGCCTTGCGCACGCGCGCCACCAGGGCCTCAAAACGATCTGCATAGGCGGCGTTCTGATAGGCGGTCAGGAAGGCGGTCCGCCGGGCGATCACCTGGTCGAGCGTCTCGACTTCTTCCGGCTTGCCGCCCGCTACCTGGCGCACGACGTCCGGGTCGGCACAGAGCAGCCGGCCCCAGGCGAAGGCCTGCCGGTTGCGCTCGATGGTGACGCCGTTGAGCTCGATGGCGCGGGAGATCGCTTCGAACGACACCGGCACGAGGCCCTGCTGCCACGCGAAGCCGAGCATCATCACATTGGCATAGACCGTGTCGCCGAGCAGCGTTTCGGCGAGCGCGTTGGCATCGAGCGTCGCCATGTTGCCCGCGCCGATCACGCGCTCTATGGCGCGAAGGCGCGTGCGGCTGGCGAGGTCCGCATCGCGGAAACGCACCACGTCGCCGGTTGGCATCTCGGCGGTGTTGACCACGGCGCGCGTGCCGTGGCGATAGGTGCCCGACGCCTTGGGCGAGGAACTGACGACGAGATCGCAGCCGATCAGCGCGTCGGCCGCGCCCTGGTCGATGCGCACCTGATGCAGAGCATCGGGATCCGCCGCGAGCCGGACGAAGCTCAGCACGGGGCCGAATTTCTGCGCGAAGCCGGTGAAGTCCAGAACTGATACGCCATGCCCTTCCAGATGCGCCGCCATGCTGATGAGCGCCCCGATGGTGACGACGCCGGTGCCGCCGACGCCGGTCACGAGAAGATCGAACGGCTTCGAGAGTTCAGGAAGGGCAGGGGACGGCAGGGACGCGGCGCGCGCGGCGGCATCGAAGCCGCTCGTGGTCCTGGCCCGGCGCGTGGCGCCCTCCACGGTCACGAAGCTGGGGCAGAAACCCTCCAGGCAGGAGAAGTCCTTGTTGCAGGTGGAGAGATTGATCTTGCGCTTGCGTCCGAACGCCGTTTCTTTCGGCTCGACGCTCAGGCAGTTGGACGCCACCGAGCAATCGCCGCAGCCTTCGCAGACGAGGTCGTTGATATAGGCGAAGCGCTTCGGGTCTTCCATCTGTCCGCGCTTGCGGCGGCGGCGCTTTTCCGTCGCACAGGTCTGCTCGTAGATCAGCACCGTGACGCCGGGAATATCGCGCAGCTCCTTCTGCACCGCATCGAGATCCTCGCGCGGATGGATCGTCACGCCCTTCGGGAGGTCGGCGGAGTCGAACTTGTCCGGATGGTCCGACACGAGCGCGATGCGCGATACGCCCTCGGCGCGCACGCTGTGCGCGATGGCATGGACGCTCACGGGACCGTCGACCGGCTGGCCTCCCGTCATGGCGACCGCGTCGTTGAACAGGATCTTATAGGTGATGTTGGCGCCCGCCGCGATGGCCTGCCGGATCGCCATGGAGCCGGAATGGTAATAGGTGCCCTCGCCGAGGTTCTGGAAGATGTGGCCCTGGCCGGTGAATTTCGACGAGGCCGCCCAGTTCACGCCCTCGCCGCCCATCTGGATCAGCGACGAGGTCTCGCGGTCCATCCAGCTCGCCATGAAGTGGCAGCCGATGCCCGCGAGTGCCTTCGAGCCTTCTGGCACCTTGGTGGAGGTGTTGTGCGGGCAGCCGGAACAAAAGTAAGGCGTGCGCGTCGCGCCCGAAACAGTGATCACGCGCTCCGGTTCCGGCGTCAGCGCGGCGGCGCGCTGTGCGAGGTCGAGATCGGGGAAGATCGGGTCGAGGCGCTTGGCGAGAACGCCGGCGAGGAAGCGCGGCGAGAGTTCACCCGTCCAGGGGATGAGCCGCTCGCCGGTTTCGTCGTGCTTGCCGACCATGCGCTCGGGCTTCGAACCCGGATAATCGTAAAAATATTCCTTGAACTGGCTCTCGATGATGCCGCGCTTTTCCTCGATCACGAGGATCTCGCGCTTGCCCTTCACGAATTCCAGCGCGTCGTGCAGGGCGAGCGGCCACACCATGCCGACCTTGTAGATGTCGATGCCATGCGCCCGGCAGGCGGCTTCATCGAGGCCGATGAGGCGCAAGGCCTCCATCAGGTCGAGATGGGCCTTGCCGGCGGTGACGATGCCGTAGCTCGCGTTCAGGATGTCGTAGATGCGCCGGTCGATGGGGTTGGCTTTGGCGAAGGCATAGACCGCATGCTTCTTCGCCTCCATGCGCTCTTCGATCTGCGGACCCGGCAGGTCCGGCCAGCGATAATGCAGGCCGCCCGGCGGCGGCGTGAAATCCGGCTCGATGAAGGAGCGCGGTGGATGCAGCTCCACGGATGCGCCGGATTCGACAATCTCCGACACGGCCTTGAAGCCGACCCACATGCCGGAGAAGCGGCTCAGCGCATAGCCGTATTCGCCGAATTCGAGATATTCGCTGACGCTCGCCGGATGCAGCGTCGGCATGAACCAGCTCATGAAGGCGACGTCGGATTGATGCGGCATCGAGGACGACACGCAGCCATGGTCGTCGCCGGCGATCACCAGCACGCCGCCATGGGGCGACGAGCCATAGGCGTTGCCGTGCTTCAACGCATCGCCGGAGCGGTCAACGCCCGGACCCTTGCCGTACCAGAGGCCGAACACGCCCTGCACCTGCCGGTCTGGATTGGTCTCGACCTGCTGCGACCCGAGAACGGCGGTCGCGGCGAGGTCCTCGTTGACGGCAGGCAGGAACTCGATCCGGTGCGCCTTCAACTCGTCCTTCACGCGCCAGAGTTCGAGATCGACGCCGCCCAGCGGCGATCCGCGATAGCCGGACACGAAGCCGGCCGTGTCGAGCCCCGCCGCCTTGTCGCGCTTGGCCTGGTCGAGCACGATTCGGACGATGGCCTGGGTGCCGGTCATGAAGACCCGGCCCGTCTCGCGGGCATAGCGGTCGGTGAGCTGATAGGAATCGAGTGACGGAACGCTTTTCATCAGCTTCCTCCCGAAGCGGGACGCCTTCTTCGTTGGCTTAAATGATAATCCCGAATGGCTGGTAGATGTTTCCTGTTCATCCCCATCAAGCCGAATCTTGCGGTAGATGTTGTTGGAAATGGCGCTATAAATGGAAGAAACGACCAGTCAGGGTGGCGCCGTGTTGGACAAGCAGGACGAGCATATTCTGGCGCAGCTCCAGAAGGAGGGGCGCACGACGAACCAGCAGCTCGCCGAGGATGTGAATATGTCCACGTCCGCCTGTTGGCGGCGCGTGCGTTCGCTTGAGGAAACCGGCGTGATCGTGGGCTATGCGGCCCTGGTGGACCGGGAGAAGGCGGGGTTCTCGACCTCGGCGATCCTGCACGTATCGCTCGAACGGCACGATGCGAAATTCGTCGACGAGTTCGTGTCGCGCGTGAGGGAGCGCGCCGAGGTCATGGAATGCTTCGCGACGACGGGCGATGCCGACTACCACCTGCGCGTCGTGGTACGCGACATGAAGGCCTACAACGCGTTCCTCGACGAGTTCATGTTCCGCCTGCCGGGCATCCGCACCGTGCGCACCAATGTGGTCCTGAAGGAAATCAAGACGAGCGTCGCGCTGCCGTTCTAGACGTTCCTTCCCTAAACCACCGCCTCATCCTGAGGGCCAGGAAGTGGCGTCTCGAAGTATCGTCCAGTGTGCACTGGAGGCGCCCTCGTCCTTCGAGACGGTCGCTCCGCGACCTCCTCAGGATGAGGGCTTAGGCTTGAGCCAGCTCCTGCTTACGCAAAGTGTCTCTACCGGCCCTCGCCCAGCAACGCATAAGCAAGCTGCGCCATCGCGACGGGCCGCGCGTCCCCATCCGCCGTGAGCGTCACGCTGCCGAAGGCCATGGTACGGCCGAGGCGGACGACTTTCGCCTCCGCCAGCACGTCGGCTTTCGCAGCGGGGCGCAGGAAGTGCATGGTCTGGTCGACCGTCGTCATCGGCCTGTAGGCGCCTGCGGCGGACGACACGGCGAACACCATCGCCGTGTCGGCGAGGCTCATCAGCGCCTGCCCGCAGATCACGCCGTTGTCGCGGCAGAGCTTTTCGGAGAACCGCATGCGCAGGGTCGCGCTCTCCTGGTCGAGGCTCTCGATGGAGAGATCGAGCGCCTGCACCCAGGGCGCGAAGACGCTCCCGAGCATTTCCTCGGCGGTCGCGCGATCGAACATGAAAGATCCCCCACTTATCGCTTCCGCTTATGGGTAAAACTTCGCTCCCGACGCCGCGCGACTGACGAGACCCTCGGCCGGCTCCCAGCCGGGCCCGTCCTGCGCGGCGCGCTCCCTCACCTGCGCGAGGATCGGCTGCAAGCCTACACGGTCCGCCTCGAACAGAGGACCGCCGCGCCAAGCCGGATAGCCGTATCCGTGCATCATCACCACATCCACGTCGAGCGGCCGTTCGACAATGTGCTCGTCGAGAATCTTGCACGCCTCGTTGACGATGGCGGCGCGGATGCGCGACTGGATCTCGTCGGCCGAGATGGCGCGCCGCGTCAGCCCGCGCCGCTGCGACGCCTCCTCGACGAGCGCCGTCACGGCCGAATCGACCTCCCGCTTGCCGCCCTCGTAGCGATACCAGCCCGCGCCGGTCTTGCGCCCGAACCGCCCCGCCTCGCAGAGCCGGTCGGCGATGTCCACATAGCGCTCGCGCGGATCGCGGGTCGGCGCCAGCCGCTTGCGGCGCGCCCAGTTGATGTCGAGCCCGGCGAGGTCCGAGACGGCGAAAGGCCCCATCGGGAAGCCGAAGGCTTCGAGCGCGGCATCGACCTCGTGCGGCAGCGCACCCTCTTCGAGCAGGTACTCCGCCTGCTGGCGATAGCGCGACAGGATCCGGTTGCCCACGAAGCCGTCGCAGACCCGGCAGACCACCGGGATCTTGCGCAGGCGCTTGGCGAGGGCGAGCCCCGTGGCGACTACATCGGCGGCGGTCGCGCCGGTCCGGACGATCTCGATGAGCTTCATCACATGGGCCGGGCTGAAGAAATGCAGGCCGACCACATCGGCCGGCCGTGATGTGGCAGCGGCTATCAGCGAGATATCAAGGTAACTGGTATTCGTTGCTAGGATCGTGCCAGGCGGCAGGATGGCGTCGAGATCGCGGAAAAGCGCGCGTTTGACGTCCAGATCCTCGAACACCGCCTCGATGACCAGATCCCGATCCGACAGGGAGGAGATACCAACCGCATACCCGATGGCTTTCAAGCGTTCGTCCCGCACGGCCGAGGTGATCCGGCCGCTCGCAACCTGCTTGTCGTAGACGTCCCTCACCCGGGCCTGCCCGGCGCCAAGAGCTTGTTCGCTCGTCTCGACGATCCTGACGTCGAAGCCCGCATCCGCAAAGGCGATGGCGATCCCGGAGCCCATGGTCCCGGCCCCGACGATTCCGACCTTTTGAACGGAGCGCGGTTCGACCGAGTCGAGCCCGGGCAGGCGCATCACCTCCCGCTCGGCGAAGAAGGCATGCCGCAGGGCCGCCGATTGCTCGGAGGAGCGCAGCTCCAGGAAGGTCTCGCGCTCCCGTGCCATGCCATCCTGAAGCGGCAGGTTCGCGGCCTGCAAAACGAGCTCCGCGGCCTTGTCCGGAGCTTCAGCGCCCCTTGCTTTTTTCCGGATTTCCGCGGTTTTCGCCGATGCCGCCTCAGCATCCATCGGCGTCACAATCCGATCACCGGTGCGGCGCAGCGGCTGACCAATCAGCTCCTGCGCCAGCGCTATCGCATCCTGCCGAAGATCGCCGGAGGAGAGCCGGTCGATAAGGCCGAGACGCAGGGCTTCCGGCGCCTTGACGGGGCGTCCGCTGGTCACGAGGTCCAGGGCCGCGTCCAGCCCGACGAGCCGGGGCAGGCGCTGCGTGCCGCCGGCTCCCGGCACCAGCCCGAGCTTGACCTCAGGCAGGCCCAGGCTCGCGCCCGCCTCGGCCACGCGGGCATGGCAGGCCAGCGCGATCTCGCAGCCTCCCCCGAGAGCCGTGCCCTGGATTGCCGCGACGACGGGCTTGGAGCAGGCCTCGATGGCATTGATCACGTCGGGAAGGTGCGGCTCGCGCGGAACCTGACCGAATTCGCGGATGTCGGCGCCGGCCACGAAGGTCTTCCCCGCGCAGGCGATCACCACGGCTTCGATCCGGGGATTGTTGTCCACCTCCCGGATCGCCGCGAGCAATCCCGCCCGGACCGCCTGCGACGTGGCGTTGACCGGCGGATTATCGATCTCGATCAGGGCGACTGGGCTTGTGGGGATCAACCTGACCGGATCGATGCCCTCGGGCGAGGCCGCGCCCATCATGGGCGCACCGCGTTCATCGTGAGGAGTTCGTAGGTTGCAACCGTTTCACCCTTGTCCGTCATGATCTCCACGTCCCACCGTACCTCGCCGTATTGCTCGTTGCGCGGCGATTTGGATTTCGCCGTCAGCCGGACCTTGATGGTCTCTCCCGGCTGCACGGGTTTGACGAAACGTAAGGAGTCGAGACCGTAATTGGCAAGCACCGGCCCGAGATCCGGGTCGACGAAGAGGCCTGCCGCGAAGGACAGCAGCAGATAACCGTGGGCCACGCGGCCCGGGAAGAATGGATGATCCTTCGTCGCCTCTTCGCTCATATGAGCATAGAAGGTATCGCCGGTGAATTCCGCGAAATGCTCGATGTCCTCGAGACTGATCGTGCGTTCCTTGGAAACGAAGGTCTGGCCGATGGCGAGATCCTCGAAATAGTAGCGGAAGGGGTGGCGTCCCGCTTCGATGGTGGGCGCTCCCTTGATCCAGCTCTGCGTCACGCGCGAGAGCATGGCGGGCGAACCCTGCAGGGCCGTGCGCTGCATGTAATGGTGCACGCCGCGCATGCCGCCGAGCTCCTCGCCGCCGCCAGCGCGCCCCGGCCCGCCATGGACCATGTGGGGCATCGGCGAGCCATGGCCCGTCTGCTCCTTGGCGCAGTCGCGGTCGATCAGCACGAGACGGCCGTGGAAGGCGCCGACGCCGAAGACGAGATCGGTCGCCGCAGCGGGATCGTAGGTGTAGAGCGAGGCGACGAGGCTGCCGTCGCCCTTATTGGCCAGGGCCACGGCCTGATCGAGGCCGTCATAGCCCATGACGGTGCAGACGGGGCCGAAAGCCTCGACGCTGTGCACGTTCTTGGCTCGGATCGGGTCCGCACAATGCAGCACGAGCGGGGGAAGGAAGGCGCCGCGCTCCCGGTCAGCGCCCTCGACCGTGAAGTTGTCGGGATCGCCGACGACGATATCCGCTTCCGCCCGCAACTTCGCCACTTGGGCAAGCACGTCGCGGCGCTGCCCGAGGCCGACGACCGGGCCCATACGGACGCCTTCGAGCTCGGGGTTGCCGACCTTGACCTTGGACAGCCGCTCACCCAAGGCATCGATCACCGCCGGCACAAGGGCATTTGGCGCGATGGCGCGCCGAATGGCCGTGCATTTCTGCCCGGCCTTCACGGTCATCTCCTTGGCGACCTCCTTGACGAAGAGGTCGAATTCCGGCGTTCCCGGCCCGGCATCGGGCGCCAGGATGGCGGCGTTCAGCGAGTCGCGCTCGGCGATGAAGCGCACGGATTCGCGCGCGATGACCGGGTGCCGCTGCAGCTTCTGGGCCGTGTCGGCGGAGCCGGTGAACGAGACCACATCCTGGCAGGTCAGGTGGTCAAAAAGATCACCCGTGGAACCGACGATGCATTGCAGGGCACCATCGGGAAGGATACGGGATTCCGCGATCATCCGCAGCAGCGCGTGCGCCACGTAGGACGTGATCGTCGCGGGCTTCGTGACCACCGGCACGCCGGCCAGAATGGCGGGGGCCAGCTTCTCGAGCATGCCCCAGCAGGGAAAGTTGAAGGCGTTGATGTGGACGGCGACCCCGTGGAGCGGCGTCATCACGTGCTGGCCGACGAAGCTGCCGCCCTTCGACAGGGCTTCGACATTGCCGTCCAGAAGGAAGGTGGTGTTGGGTAGTTCGCGGCGGCCCTTGGAGGCATAGACGAAGAGAGTGCCGATGCCGCCGTCCACGTCGATGAAGTTGTCGGTTCGCGTGGTGCCGGTCTGGAAGGAAAGCGTGTAGAGCTGGTCCTTGCGCTCTGACAGGTAAATGGCAAGTCGTTTCAGAAGCTCTGCCCGCTGATGGAAGGTGAGCTTCCGTAGGGCGGGACCGCCGACCTGTCGGGCATAAGCCAGCACTTCGTTCATATCGAGGCCGCCGCTGGCGACCTGCGCGACCACATCGCCGGTGACGGCGCTGTGAATGTCGGCCAGATCCTGACCGGGCGACATCCAACTTCCGCGAACGAAGCTCTCGAGTCTCATGGGGCACCTTGGATTGCTATGACGGGCGGCGGGATTGGCATCGCCGGATCTTTGCCGCATTATTAACCGACCGGCCGGTTAGTCAAGGAATTTCGAGGATGGCCTTGGGCTGACGGGGCGGCTCGACAGGAAGTGAGAAGAATGGGTAGGTGGGATAGCAGGAAGCCAAGGGGCAGAAGCCGCCTTGGCCGGAGAAGACCGGAGTAGGTTTGCATGGTCGCGTTCGTAGAGACCCTGCTTGACAAGTTCCACGAGCGGACACCGATCCGGGCGGGGTCGCTGATCGTCACCGTCTTCGGGGACGCGGTGGTACCCCGGGGTGGGGTGCTGTCCCTCGCATCCCTGCACGAGATCATGCGGGCCTTCCGCATCAGCGACACGCTCGTCCGGACGGCCCTGTCCCGCCTCGTGTCGGAGGGATGGTTCGAGCGCTGGAAGGTTGGGCGCAACAGCTATTACCGCCTGACGCCCAAGGGGCAGGAGGCCTTCGCCCAAGCCACGCGGCGGATCTACGCCGACCCGCCCCAAGACTGGCAGGGCTCCTTCGATCTCCTTCTTCTGGAGAACGCTCAGGACCGCAGCGCGCTCAGGAACGAGCTTTCGGCGGCAGGCTATGGCGCCCTAGGGCCGGACCTAATGCTGGCGGCTGCGGCATCGGCCGACGGGATCGGGCCGTTCCTGAGGCTAAGCGCGACTCCGGCCGATGCGGCGACGGCCCGGCGACTGGTGGAGCGGGCTTGGCCCCTGGCGGAGATCGAGGGCCGCTACAGGCGGTTCATCGATGCCTATTCGGGCATCCTTGGAGCCCTTGAGAGGGGCGCAGGGTTCACGAATCTCGATGCCCTGCTGGTCCGCATCCTCTTGATCCACGACTACCGCAGGGCGGTCCTGAAGGACCCGCTGCTGCCGGCCCAGCTCCTCCCGCAACCTTGGGCCGGAACGGCCGCCCGCTCCCTTTGCGGTACGATTTACAGAACCTTGCTGCCGGCGGCGGAGCGCTGGATCGACACCCATGCTCAGAACGACATGGGACCCCTGCCGGCAGCCGACCGGGATTTCGGGCAGCGTTTCGCCGCGATGGAGCCGGTTGCCGCATTGAAGATCGGCTGACGAATACGTTACAAGAAATTCTTGAATAAGCTATTTTATGTGACATATTAAGAAGGCCTGCGGAAAGCCGGTGAGGCATGCCGCCTGCGCGCAGGGATCCTGCCCTCGCCGGAGGTGGGAAGAGGTCGGCAAGGCCGCGAAACCAGGGAGAAGCGCCGTGTACGCACAGATGGTGAAGACGGGCGTCGAACATGTCCGCTCCAAGGATGAGATGTCCCCGGAGGAGCAGGCCTTCCAGGAGCGCGTCGACGCGGACATCAAGATCGAGCCGAAGGAGTGGATGCCGGAGGCCTACCGCAAGACCCTGATTCGGCAGATCTCGCAGCACGCCCATTCCGAGATCATCGGCATGCAGCCGGAAGGCAACTGGATCACCCGTGCGCCCACCCTGGAGCGCAAGGCAATCCTGCTGGCCAAGGTGCAGGACGAGGCCGGCCACGGGCTTTATCTCTACTGCGCGGCCGAGACGCTGGGCGTGAGCCGCGACGAGCTCATGGAGCAGCTCAACAGCGGCAAGGCCAAGTATTCCAGCATCTTCAACTATCCGACGCTCACCTGGGCCGATATCGGGGCCATCGGCTGGCTCGTCGACGGCGCCGCGATCATGAACCAGGTGCCGTTGCAGCGCTGTTCCTATGGTCCTTATTCGCGTGCGATGATCCGCATCTGCAAGGAGGAGAGCTTTCATCAGCGCCAAGGCTACGACGCCATGACGAAGCTCGCCCGCGGAACGCCCGAGCAGAAGCAGATGGCGCAGGACGCCTTGAACCGCTGGTGGTGGCCGTCGCTCATGATGTTCGGCCCGTCCGATGCGGATTCGGTGCACAGCGCCCAGTCCATGCGCTGGAAAATCAAGATCAACTCCAACGACGAGCTGCGCCAGAAATTCGTCGACCAGACGGTGCCGCAGGCCGAGTATCTCGGCCTCACCGTTCCGGATCCCGACCTCAAATGGAACGCGGAGCGCGGACATTACGATTTCGGCGAGATCGATTGGGACGAGTTCTACCAGGTCATCGCCGGCAACGGCCCCTGCAACCGCCAGCGCCTGCGCACCCGCGTGAAGGCCTACGAGGAGGGGCAGTGGGTGCGCGACGCAGCCGACGCCTATGCGGCCAAGAAGGCGGCGCGGTCAAAGGCCAAGGCTGCCTGAGCGGGAGATCAAGAATGACCGACAAGAAGGAATGGCCTCTCTGGGAGGTGTTCATCCGCAGCCAGCACGGCTTGGCCCATCGCCATGTGGGCAGCCTGCATGCGCCCGATGCCGAGATGGCGATCATGAATGCGCGCGACGTCTATACGCGCCGCAACGAGGGCGTCAGCATCTGGGTCGTGAAGGCGTCTGACATCTCGGCGAGTTCGCCCGGCGAGAAGGGACCGCTGTTCGACCCCGCCAACAGCAAGGTCTACCGCCACCCCACCTTCTACGAGATTCCCGAAGAGTTGGGGCATATGTGATGAACGGGCAGGACGCTCTTTTCGAGTATCTGCTGCGCCTCGGGGACAATGCCCTGATCCTCGGGCACCGCTTGTCGGAATGGTGCGGGCATTCGCCGGTCCTCGAGGAGGATCTGGCGCTCTCCAACGTCGCCCTCGACCTCATCGGACAAACGCAGCTCTGGCTGAACCTCGCGGGCGAGGTGGAGGGCAAGGGGCGCGACGCCGACAAGCTCGCCTATCTTCGCGATGCGCGCGACTTCCGCAACGTCCTTCTCGTCGAGCAGCCGAACGGCGACTTCGCCGTCACGATGGCGCGTCAGTTCTATTTCGATGCTTGGCATTACCTCCTGCTGCGCGAGCTGACCGGCTCGAAGGATGCCCGCATCGCCGAGATCGCGGCGAAGAGCCTCAAGGAGGTCACGTATCACCTCGAGCGGAGCCGCGACTGGGTCCTGCGCCTCGGCGACGGCACGGAGGAGAGCCATCGCCGGATGCAGGCCGCCATCGACGATCTGTGGATGTATACGGGCGAGCTGTTCGAGAGCGACGACATTGACCGGGCCATGGTCCAGGAGGGTCTGGGCCCCGATCTCGTGACGCTGCACGAGCCCTGGCTAGGGCTCGTCCGGGCGACGGCCGAGGAGGCGACACTCTCCCTGCCGCAACCCGGCTGGGCCCAGAAGGGCGGACGGCGCGGCATCCATTCCGAGCATCTCGGCTACATTCTGGCCGATCTCCAATTCCTGCAGCGGGCCTATCCCAACGCCACGTGGTGAGGAGCGCGGGTGTGATGATCGACAGCCTGACACGACCGGACCCGGATCAGATCAGAGGCTGGCTGGACGCGGTTCCCGACCCGGAGGTGCCCGCCGTCTCGGTCATGGATCTCGGCATCGTTCGCGATGTGCAATGGGACGGCGACGAACTGGTCGTCGCGATCACCCCGACCTATTCGGGCTGTCCCGCGACAAGCGTCATCGCGTTCGAGATCGAAGCCGCCCTGCGTACGCGAGGGATCGAGCGCCTGCGCGTCGAGCGGCGCCTTTCGCCGCCTTGGACGACGGATTGGATCACCCCGGAAGGGCGACGCCGGTTGGAGGCCTTCGGCATTGCGCCACCGGCCGAGAGTTCCGGCGGGCCATCGCCCTTCGACCGTTTCCTGCGCAAGCCGCTGGCGATCGCCTGCCCGCGCTGCAAATCGGTGAATACCGAACGGGTGAGCGAATTCGGATCGACGCCGTGCAAGGCGCAGTACCGGTGCTGCGATTGCCTCGAGCCTTTCGACTACTTCAAGTGCATTTGAAAAGAGCGGATGCTCCATGACGAAGTTCTATCCCGTCACCGTTGCCGACGTGCGGCGCGAAACCCGCGATGCGATCATCCTGACGCTGGACGTGCCGGATGAGCACAAGGAGGCGTTCCGCTTCTCGCCGGGGCAATACCTGACTCTGCGCACCACCATCGACGGCGACGAGGTGCGGCGATCCTATTCCATCTGTGCGACCCCGATGGAGGGCAGGCTCCGCGTCGGCATCAAGAAAATCGCCGGCGGCGCATTCTCCAGCTGGGCGAGCGAGCAGCTCGCGGCCGGGCAGGTCATCGAGGCCATGCCGCCGATGGGCAATTTCTTCGTGCCCCTCGATCAGGCCCGCAAGCGTCACTTCGTGGGCTTCGCAGCAGGCAGCGGGATCACGCCTCTGCTCAGCATCGTCAAGACGACGCTGGTAGCCGAGCCTCAATCCTCCTTCACGCTGTTCTACGGCAACCGCGCTTCGAGCTCGATCATGTTCCGCGAGGAGCTGGAGGATCTGAAGAACGAGCATCTCGACCGATTCAGCCTGATCCACATCCTCAGCCGTGAGCAGCAGGATATCGATCTCTTCAACGGGCGCCTGACCAAGGAAAAGTGCGATCAGCTCCTCGACCATTGGATCGACGCCTCGTCCATCGACACCGCTTTCATCTGCGGGCCGCAGGACATGATGCTGGGAGTCGCGCAAAGCCTCGAGGAGCATGGCCTCGACAAGCGCCAGATCAAGTTCGAGCTCTTCGCCACCTCGACGCCAAGCCGCCGGCAGCGCCGGCCCGAGGAGGCTACCGCGGAGGATCGCAAGAACCTGTGCGAGGCCACCATCGTCATCGACGGACGGGCCAGGAGCCTGACTTTCGAGAAGGGAACCGCCTCGGTCCTCGATGCCGCCACGGCCGAAGGGCTCGAGCTACCCTATGCCTGCAAGGGTGGCGTCTGCTCCACCTGCCGGGCGATGCTGGTCGAAGGCGAGGTCGACATGGACGCGAACTTCGCTTTGGAAGATTACGAGATCGCCCGCGGGTATATCCTGACTTGCCAGAGCTATCCGGTCAGCGACAAGATCCTGGTCGATTTCGACAAATGACGAGGGAGCGGCTGCCATGGTCGATGAAGAGGATCTTGTCACCTTCATAGCCGGCGGCGGCCGGCTGAGCGCGCCGGGGAACGTCACGCCGCGTTATCGCGGCGAGCTGATGCGCTTGATGGCGATCTTCATCGATTCTGAGATGGCGGGCGCCTCCGGCTTCGCCGATTGCATCAATCTGGCTCCGGGACTGAAGGAGCGGATCATCGCGACGCGGATCGTCTTCGACAAGTTCAATCATGCCCGTCAGGTTCTGGGCCTGATGGAACAGTTCGGCGCCAACACGGCCCAGTATGTGGGTGCTCATCCCTGGGCGTCCCGGCTCGATCGCAGCGTCGATCTCGGCACGCGGCGTATGGATGGCGACATGCGCCTCAACGTGTTCCATTACCCGATCAACGGCTGGGTCGACGCAGTGGTGATGAATTGCCTGATGGGGCAGGCCACGGTGGTGCAGCTCGACGAGTTGACGCGCGGCTCCTATCAGCCTCTTGCCGACGCGTTGGCCGAAATCCTTCCCGCCGAGCGACGTCATGCGGAGCTCGGGCAGCAGGGATTGCGGGACGCCCTGGAGAGAGGGCACGACAGGACCGATGCCCAGGCCTCGGTGAACTACTGGTATCCTCGCGTGGCCGACACCTTCGGCAGCAGCACGTCGGACCACTTCACCCAGCATCGGAGATACGGATTGCGCCGGAAGGGTCGGGAGGAGCTGACGGCCGAGTGGCAGAGGCTCGTTCATCCGATGCTTTCGCGCTTCGGCCTCGCCGTTCCGGGGTGACATCCGCCACCTCGTCACTTCCCTTTTCATCACCAGGCTTATCCCGGTGATCTCGATCGGCAAGACGCAGGGCTTCTCAGCGTCGGGATGGCCGGCACTGGTTCCCGGATCAAGTCCACGGAGGCCATGAGGTGGGAAGGTCGCGGATCCGAACTGGATGCTTCGCGTCGACCCGAAGGTCGGCGCGATCCTTGAGCGGACAGGGTCCTATTCCGCTGCGCTGGCGCGCCGAGGGGAGCCAGCCGGTTCCGCGCGAAGATTGCGGGTCCCATCTACGATGAGGTGGGATACGAGCGCGGCATAATCCGCACGGGTCACCTCGCCGGTGCTCTTGAACCAGAGATAGTGCCAGTTGATCATGCCGAAGAGAGACATGGTCACGGGTTTGAGCAGCCTGGTCCCCTTCAGCTGCGGCGCCACGCCCTCCACCGCATCGGAGAAGATCTTCACCAGCTCCCGCTCCACGGCCTTGAGTTCTCCCTGCCGGTCGGCCGGGAGCAGGCGCATGCCGTTGATCTGCACATTGTGCTGGGCATCGGCGTCGCGATAGGCCTCGAGCAGGCCCGCGACCAGTTCCCTCAGGCGATCTTCGGGGGAGAGGTCCGGGCGGTCGGCCGCTTCTACAACCTCGAGCAGTTCCTCGAGGTGAAAGCGGATCACGTCGAAGAGCAGCTCCTCCTTGTCCCTGTAGTAGTGATAAAGATTGGCCTTGGAGACCCCGCAGGCTTCCGCGATCTTGCTCATGGAGGCGCGGTCGTATCCGTGCTCCGCGAAGAGTTCGGCCGAGCGATCGAGGATCGCCCGGCGCTTGTCGTCATAATCGGTGGCACGGGTTCGGGCCATGGGACTCTTCTATTCTTTCGGTCTGCGGTCGATCACCCGTCTCGCCTTGCCGAGAGAGCGCTCGATTCCTTCAGGATCGAGAACGTTTACATGAGCCGTGATGCCAATGGTATCCTTGATGGATTGGCTCAGGCGTTCGGCGGCGGCCTTGCGGGTCTCCGGGTAATCTGCATCCGGCCGGATCTCGGCCCGGATCTCCATCTGGTCCATCCGGCCCTCTCGGGTCAGGATGATCTGGTAATGCCCCGACAGGCTCGGGATCGTGAGGAGCTTCTCCTCGATCTGGGTCGGGAACACGTTGACGCCCCGGATGATCATCATGTCGTCGGTGCGGCCGGTGATCTTCTCCATGCGGCGCATGGCCCGGGCCGTGCCGGGCAGGAGGCGCGTCAGGTCCCGGGTGCGGTAGCGGATGACGGGCATCGCCTCCTTGGTCAGCGAGGTGAAGACGAGCTCGCCTTCCTCGCCGTCCGGCAGGACCTCGCCCGTCACCGGGTTGATCACCTCGGGATAGAAATGGTCTTCCCAGATGTGCAGCCCGTCCTTGGTTTCCACGCATTCGCAGGCGACCCCGGGGCCCATGACCTCGGACAGGCCGTAGATATCGACCGCATGGATGTCGAAGGTCTCTTCGATCTCCGTCCGCATGGCATTGGTCCAGGGCTCAGCGCCGAAGATGCCGACCTTCAGCGAGGAGCGGCGCGGATCGAGCCCCTGCTTCCGGAACTCGTCGAGGATCGCCAGCATATAGGACGGCGTGACCATGATGACGTCGGGCTGGAAATCCTGGATGAGCTGCACCTGCCGCTCCGTCATGCCGCCCGACATGGGGATCACCATGCAGCCGAGGCGCTCGGCGCCGTAATGCGCGCCCAACCCACCCGTGAATAGGCCGTAACCGTAGGCGACGTGCACCTTCATGCCGGGGCGGCCGCCGCTGGCCCTGATCGAGCGGGCCACCACGTCGGCCCAGGTGTCGATGTCGCGCTTGGTGTAGCCGACGACCGTAGGCTTTCCGGTGGTGCCGGACGAGCCGTGCACGCGGGCGATCTGGTTCTGCGGGACGGCGAACATGCCGAACGGGTAATTGTCCCGCAGGTCGGCCTTGGTGGTGAAGGGGAACCGAGCGAGGTCGCTCAGATCCTTGAAATCGTCTGGGTGAACGCCCGCCGCGTCGAATTTCGCTTTGTAATGCGGCACGTTCTCGTAGGCATGGCGCAACGACCAGGCGAGGCGCTCGCGCTGCCAGGCGGCCAGTTCATCGCGCGATGCGAGTTCGAAACGATCGAGCTGAGTGGATTGAGGCTTGAGTTCGGACAGCTTGCGATTCGGGATCTGAAGCACGGGAACCTCCCATTCGTTTGTTCTTATTGAGGATCTGAGCCGAGAAGCGTGCCCGCGATGGTGCGCGAATGGCCACGGAATTCGGCGACGACCTCGCCTTTGCCGTCGCGGACCGTCACGTCGTAGATGCCGGAGCGGCCCGAGCGGTTGCGCTCGACCGCATGGGCCGTGAGCCTGTCGCCCCGCCGGCTCGGTTTAAGGAACGTCAGCGCGCAATGCTGCGCCACCGTGCGCTGGTCGTAGGTGTTACAGGCGAACGCGAAGGCTGAGTCCGCCAGCGTGAAGATGAAGCCGCCGTGGCAGATGCCGTGCCCGTTCGTCATGTCGGGGCGGATCGTCATGGAGAGGATGGCCTCGCCCGGCGACACGCGCTCGATCACCATGCCGAGCCCTTGGCTCGCCTGATCCTCCGCCCACATGGCCTCGGCGCAGGCTGCGGCCAGGGCGTGGGACGCATCGTCCTGTTGATGCGATCGCGTGTCCATCACGCCCTCCCGGTGAATTTCGGCTGCCGTTTCTCGAAGAACGCCCTGACGCCTTCGATGTAATCCGGCGTGCGTCCCGCCTGTCCCTGCAGGTCGCGCTCGAGATCGAGCTGCCGGTCGAGATCGTTCGTCTCGGAGGCATCGAGCGCCTGCTTGATCAACCCGAGGCCGGCGGTCGGCTGAACCGCGAAGTGGGCGGCAAGGCGATGCGCCTCATCCATCAAGGCGGCATCGTCGACAGCCTTCCAGATCATGCCCCAGGCTTCCGCCTGCTCCGCCGTGACCGGTTCGGCGAGAAGCGCGAGAGCCCGCGCACGCGCCGGTCCAACGAGGCGCGGCAGGAACCAGGTGCCACCCGAATCCGGCACGAGGCCGAGCTTGGCGAAGGCCTGAATGAACTTGGCAGAACGTCCCGCCAGGACGATGTCGCAGGCGAGCGCGATGTTGGCGCCGGCCCCCGCGGCAACGCCGTTCACCGCGCAGATGACGGGCATCTGTAGCGCGCGCAGCTTGCGCACGAGCGGATTGTAGAGGCGCTCCAGGGTTGAGGAGAGATCCGGAACCTGTCCGGGGCTGAAGACCCGGTCCGACAGATCCTGGCCGGCGCAGAACCCGCGTCCGGCACCCGTGAGGACAAGGGCGCGGCAGGTCTCGTCCGCTTCGGCGTCGAGCAGGGCGGACATCAGGGCCGCATGCATCGCCTCGTTGAAGGAGTTCAGGCGGTCGGGCCTGTTGAGGGCGAGGACCCGATAGCCCTCGCGACGCTCCGTGACGATGAGATCGTTCTCCACCATGGCCCTCCCGAATTTTCGCTGATGGCAAGCGGATGGTCGTGCGACTTGTTTACTATTGACCAACCGTCCGGTCAATTATATTGATGAGAGAAACAGCGTCAATCAGCCAACACTCGGTCCTTCAGGGCGATAAGCGGGATGGCATGCTTTGGCGGCCGACAGGATCCGTATCCAAAGCTACGCCGGCTTTACCGTCTCCTGATCGCCTCCTTCCGCAATGATCCGCGGCGCCCTGGGAGCCCGAGTCTTTGCGCAACAATAAAAACAGACAACGACAACGAAACCGGAGGAAACAGATGAACTCGAAGACCGCTCTCAAATCACTCTTGGTCGCCAGCGTCATGAGCTTCGGCTTTGCGCAGGGTGCTCTCGCCCAGAACACCGTCAAGATCGGGTCGGTGCTCTCGGTCACCGGGCCGTCGTCCTTCCTCGGAGAACCGGAAGACAAGACGCTGCGGCTCTATGTCGACAAGATCAATGCGGCAGGCGGTGTCGCCGGCAAGAAGATCGAGCTCGTGATCTACGACGATGGCGGCGATGCCAACAAGGCGCGCACGTTCGCGACGCGCCTGATCGAGGATGACGAGGTGATCGCCATGGTCGGTGGAACGACCACCGGCTCCACCATGGCGATGATCCCAGTCTTCGAAGAGGCGCAGGTTCCGTTCATCTCGCTTGCGGGCGCCATCGAGGTGATCGACCCCGTGCGCAAGTTCGTCTTCAAGACGCCGCACACGGACAAGATGGCGTGCGAGAAGATCTTCGAGGATCTGAAGAAGCGCAATCTCACCAAGATCGGCCTGATCTCGGGCACGGACGGGTTTGGGGCCTCCATGCGCGCGCAATGCGTCAAGGTCGCGCCGAACTACGGCATGGAGATCCTCAGCGACGAGAGCTACGGCCCGCGCGACAGCGACATGACCGCCCAGCTGACCAAGATCAAGAACACGGCCGGCGTGCAGGCGGTGGTCAATCCGGGCTTCGGGCAGGGGCCGGCCATCGTGACTCGCAACTACGCCCAGCTCGGCATGACCAACATCCCGTTCTACCAAAGCCATGGCGTGGCTTCGAAGAGCTTCATCGACCTCGCCGGAGCTGCCGCGGAAGGCGTGCGCCTGCCGGCCGCCGCCCTTCTCGTCGGCGACAAGCTGCCGGAGAGCGATCCGCAGAAGAAGGTCGTGACGGAATACAAGCAGGCCTACGAAGGCGCGACCAAGCAGTCGGTCTCGACCTTCGGCGGTCACGCCTATGACGGCCTCTTCATCCTGGTCGAGGCCATGAAGCGCGCGAACTCGACCGACCCGAAGAAAATCCGCGACGAGATCGAAAAGACCAAGGGGTTCGTCGGCACCGGTGGCATCGTGAACATGTCGCCCACCGACCATCTCGGCCTCGACCTCTCGGCCTTCCGCATGCTCGAGATCAAGGGCGGAGACTGGAACCTGGTCGCTTCGGGAAGCTGATCCCTCGACGCAACCGATCGGACGGGATGCTGAATATCAGCCTCTCGTTCCGCACCTAGCGCATCGTGCGGACCCAGAGGCCGGGTCATCGATAAGTGGACTCGGGTTTTTCCGCCCCGAAGGATGCGCTCTTCAAGGAGTGGAGCATCGGACCCAAAAGTGTAAGTCCACTTTTGGGTCCGATGCCCTAGAAGGTTACAGGACAGCATCATGGCCGAGTTCCTCCAGTTCCTCATTTCCGGTTTGACGGTGGGAGCCGTCTATGCGCTGGTCGCACTCGGCTTCACCCTGATCTACAACGCGTCGGGTGTGGTGAATTTCGCTCAGGGCGAATTCGTCATGCTCGGCGGCATGGTGACGGTGTTCGTGTCGGCGGCCGGTGTGCCCCTTCCGCTGGCCGCCGTCATTGCCATCGGCGTAGCCGTCGCGATCGGGCTGCTGTTGCATCGCTTCGCCATCGAGCCTGCTCGCGGTGCATCGGCCGTGACCCTCATCATCATCACCATCGGGGCATCGATCCTGCTGCGCGGCCTCGCGGCCATCGTTTTCGACAAGCAGTTCCACAAGCTGCCTGCCTTTACGGGCGATACGCCGGTTGACGTGCTGGGTGCGGCCGTGCAGCCGCAGAGCTTCTGGGTGCTGGGCGGAACGGCAGTTGTCGTGCTGGCGCTCTATGTCTTTCTCGAACACACCATCACGGGCAAAGCCGTGCTGGCGACGGCGGCCAATCGCCTCGCGGCGCGTCTCGTCGGAATCAACACGACCACCATCATGGCATTGGCCTTCGGCGGCTCCGCCGCCATCGGGGCCATCGCCGGCATCCTCGTGACACCGATCACGCTGACGAGCTACGACGTCGGCACGCTGCTAGCCCTGAAGGGGTTCGCTGCCGCCATGCTGGGCGGCATGGGCAATCCTCTCGGCGCCGTCGTGGGCGGTCTGTTGCTCGGTCTACTGGAAGCGTTCGGCGCGGGCTACATCAGCTCGACCTACAAGGATGCTTTCGCATTCGTCGTCATTCTTATCGTCCTGTTCGCGGCCCCCCAGGGCCTGTTCGGACGTCGGGTCGTGGAGAGGGTGTAGACATGCGGGCACTCCTGAACCAGCGCTCCATCACGCTCCTCGTACTGGCGGCGGTGATCGCCGCGCTGCCGTTCGTCTTTCCATCGAGCTATTATTTCCGTGTGGCCTCACTCGTCTGGGTCTCGGCGCTCGCCGCCATCGGCCTCAACATCCTGATGGGGCAGGCGGGCCAGGTCAGCCTGGGACATGCGGCCTTCTTCGGCATCGGCGCCTATGCGGTGGCGATCGGGCCGACGCATCTCGGCATTCCGCCGTGGGCCGCGCTGCTCGTCGGCGCGGTTCTCTCAGGCATTCTCGCCTATCTGGTCGGGCGCCCGATCCTGCGGCTGAAAGGGCATTACCTTGCCATCGCGACCCTGGGCCTCGGCGTCCTCGTGGCCCTCGTCATTACAACAGAGAGCCGCTGGACTGGCGGACCGGACGGCATGCCGGTCGAACGGTTGACCCTCTTCGGCTGGCGGGTGAGCGGATCGTATACATGGTACTGGGTCACCGGCGGACTTCTCCTCGTCGGAACCTGGATCGCCCTCAACCTCGACGAGACGCCGACCGGACGCGCCTTCCGCGCGCTCCATGACAGCGAGGTGGCCGCACAGGTGGTCGGTGTCGACGTGGCGCGCTTCAAGCTACAGGCCTTCGTGATCGCCGCAATCTATGCTTCGCTCGCAGGCTCCGCCCTTGCCTTCATGAACGGCTTCATCAATCCGGATCAGGCGGGCTTCCTGCACTCAGTGGAACTCGTCACCATCGTCGTGCTGGGCGGGCTCGGCTCCGTGTTTGGAAGCATCGTCGGCGCCGCGGTGCTCATCACCCTCCCGCAGGCTTTGACGATCTTCCAGGAATACGAGCATCTCCTGCTGGGCCTCATCATCATCGTGGCAATGATCTTCATGCGCAACGGCATCGTGCCGAGCCTGTCAGGCCTGCTGGTCCGGAGGGCCCGCTCATGACGATCCTGAAAGCGAACGACATCGGCATTTCCTTCGGCGGCGTGAAGGCCGTGGACGGCGTGAGCTTTTCCGCCAGCCCCGGGCAGATTCTGTCGATCATCGGGCCCAACGGCGCCGGCAAGACGACGCTCTTCAACATCGTGTCCGGCGTTTATACGGCGAGCCGCGGATCGATCCACCTCGCGGACGAGGACGTGACAGGGCTTCCCCCTCATAGGCTCGCCGCGCGCGGGCTTTCTCGGACCTTCCAGAACCTGCAGATTTTCCAGCGCATGACGGCCTGCGAGAACGTGATGGTAGGGCGACATCTGCGGGAGAAGTGCAGCCTCCTGCCGGCCCTGTTCAGGACGCCTTCCGTCACGCGTCAGAACCGGGAGACCCGGGCGGCGGCGCTTGATCTCCTCGCCGAGGTGGGCTTGAAGGACGCTGCCGATGTTCCCGCCGGTTCCTTGCCTTATGGGGCATGCAAGCGGCTCGAGATTGCGCGCGCGCTCGCCGCCGAACCGCGCGTGCTTCTTCTCGATGAGCCTGCCGCCGGCTGCAATGCGGTGGAGACGGAGGAAATCGACCACCTGATCAAGCAGGTCGCCGACCGGGGCGTCGCCGTGGTCCTCGTCGAACACGACATGAAGCTCGTGATGAAGATCTCAGACAGGATCCTCGTGCTCGAGCGAGGGCGGCCGCTGGTGGAAGGGACGCCGCGGGAGGTGCGCGATGATCCAAGGGTCCTTGAGGCTTATCTGGGACAGCACGGCGCCCGGGAGGCTGCCCGTGCTTGAGGTGAGAAATCTGCGCAGTGTCTATGGCCGGATCGAGGTGCTCAAGGGCATCGATCTCGACGTTCAAACCGGCGAGATCGTCGCGCTGGTCGGCTCGAACGGAGCGGGCAAGACGACGCTGCTGCGCGCGCTCTCGGGTGTTCAGCCCATCACCAGCGGTGAAATCCGCTTCAAGGGCCAACGCATCGACCGGCTGCCGCCCCACAAGAGAGTAGAGTTGGGCATGACGCAGTCGCCGGAAGGACGGCAGGTCTTCGGGCCTCTGACCGTCGAGGACAATCTGCGGCTTGGCGCCTACAGACGCCGGGACAAGGCCATCGACCAGGATCGCGACCGCATCTTCACCATGTTCCCGGTCCTGGCCGAGAAGCGGCATCTCTTGGCGGGTGGATTGTCGGGCGGTCAGCAGCAGATGCTCGCCATTGGCCGTGCCCTCATGGGACGCCCGAAGCTTCTGTTGCTGGACGAGCCGTCGCTTGGCCTGTCACCGCTTCTCGTCGACCAGATCCTGGATGCCATCGTGTCTCTCAAGAAGGACGGCATCACGGTGCTCCTCGTCGAGCAGAACGCCAGCGCGGCCCTGGCGATCGCGGATCGCGGCTATGTACTGGAAACTGGAAAGGTCGCGCATTGCGGCGCCGGTTCCGCGCTACTCGCCGATCCTAAGATCAAGGCGGCCTATCTCGGCATCGCGTGAGGGCACCTCTGTACGCATCGGGTTTCTGTTCCTAATGCTCTGGATGCACGGAGGGGCCGGATAAACGCAAGTCAAGGCTTAGCTCCAGCATAATAATGTTCGGTCTGGACAATTTCTTCGTCCGCCACACTTGTCTGGGTCTTGTTGCATATCCCGTGCTGGAATGTTGAAAGCCGCGACCCAGCCCACCGGAACTGTTCGCGCCGTGGAGGCGTTCGGCGAGATGCGCGGGCATCGTGGGCGTGGGCGAGTCATTCCCAGTATCAGACAATCCTCGACGGACTGGAGACCGAAAATGGTGGGTTCGGACGACCTGAATCTGAACCGGCGTGATCTGATGGTCGGTGCCGGTGCGTGCGCGGCCATGCCGGCCATGCCAGGCACCGCGAAGGCGCAGCCGGGGCCCGATGGAAACCCTGTCGAGTTCCAGGTGTCCCTCACGGTGAATGGAAAATCTCATACACGGAATGTCGATACGAGAACGACGCTTCTCGATCTTCTCCGCGAGAATCTGCACCTGACCGGCACCAAGAAGGGCTGTGACCACGGGCAGTGCGGCGCCTGTACGGTGATCGTGGATGGACGCCGGATCAATTCCTGCCTGACGCTCGCCGTCATGCAGGAGGGCAGCTCCGTCACCACGATCGAGGGGCTGGGCCAGCCCGACAATCTCCATCCGATGCAGGCCGCGTTCATCAAGCATGACGGCTATCAATGCGGTTACTGCACGCCAGGCCAGATCTGCTCGAGCGTCGCAATGCTGGAGGAAATCAAGGCCGGCATTCCAAGCCATGTCACGGCGGATCTCCTCGCGCCCGTCCAGCCGACGGAGACCGAGATGCGCGAGCGCATGAGCGGCAACATCTGCCGCTGCGGCGCTTACTCCAACATCGTCGAAGCCATCACTGAAGTCGTGGAGAGGCAAGGATGAAGGCCTTCACCTACGAGCGCGTCAGCTCACCGGCGCAGGCCGTCGCCGCGGTCGCGCGCAACCCCGGCGCCAAGTTCATCGCGGGCGGGACGAATCTGCTCGATCTGATGAAGCTGCAGATCGAGACGCCCACCCATCTCGTCGACATCAACAGCCTCAAGCTCGATGGGATCGAGGCGACACCCGAGGGCGGCCTGCGCATCGGGGCGCTCATGCGCAATACGGACCTCGCAGCCGACGAGCGGATTCGGCGCGATTACGGGGTCCTGTCGCGCGCGCTCCTCGCCGGCGCCTCCGGACAGCTGCGCAACCGAGCGACCACCGCCGGCAACCTGCTGCAGCGTACCCGCTGCCCCTATTTCTACGACACGGCCCATCCCTGCAACAAACGGGAGCCGGGATCGGGCTGCTCGGCATTGGACGGGGTCAGCCGGCAACTCGGGGTCGTCGGCGTGAGCGAAGCCTGCATCGCGACCAATCCATCCGACATGGCGGTTGCCATGCGGGCGCTCGATGCGACGATCGAGACGGTCGATGCCGACGGAAAGACGCGAGCGATTCCGATCGCCGAGTTCCATCGTCTTCCTGGCGATACACCCCATGTCGAGACCGTGCTTGACCCGGGCGAGCTCATCACGGCCGTCACCCTGCCGCCGCCAGTGGGCGGCAAGCAGGTCTATCGCAAGGTCCGAGACCGGGCTTCCTACGCCTTCGCGCTGGTCTCGGTCGCAGCCATCGTGCAGCCAGATGGCACAGGGCGGGTGGCCCTTGGCGGCGTTGCGCACAAGCCCTGGCGGATCGAAGGAGCGGACGCGGAACTGTCCCGCGGCGCGAAGGCGGCGGCAGCGGCGCTCCTTGCCGATGCCAAGCCAACCCGAGACAACGCTTTCAAGCTTCCACTCGTCGAGCGCACGATTGCGACAGTGCTGACCGAGGCAAGGGCCTGAACCATGAAATTCGACACTCCTGCCGGCACTAGCCCGATCGATCAGCTCAAGGTCATCGGTCGCCCGACCGACCGCATCGACGGCAAGTACAAAACCACGGGGACCGCTCCCTATGCCTATGAGCGTCACGACGCGGTGCCGAACCAGGCTTACGGTTTCGTGCTCGGCTCGGCGATCGCCAAGGGGCGCATCGATGCCATGCATCTGAGCGACGCCCGGAGCGCCCCCGGCGTTCTGGCCATCGTCACGACGCTCGACACGCCTCGCCTGGGGCGGGGCCGGATGAACGCCGCCTACCTGTTCGGCGGGCCGGTCATCCAACACTACCATCAGGCGATTGCCGTCGTGGTCGCGGAGACCTTCGAACAGGCCCGCGCGGCGGCGCACCTGATCCGCGTCGATTACCGGCAGGAGCCCGGAAAATATGACCTCGAGGCCGAAGCTCCCCATGCGGAGCCGGTCGCGAGCGACAGCGGCGAGGGCAGCGGGGCTCCGCACGAAGCGCGGATCGGAAACTTCGAGGAGGCTTTCGCGGCTGCGCCGGTCAAGCTCGACGAGAGCTATACGACGTCAGACGAAAGCCACGCCATGATGGAGCCGCACGCCACGATCGCGGCCTGGAACGGGGACAAGCTCACGCTCTGGACCTCGAACCAGATGATCGCCTGGGGCAAGGGCAGCATCGCCAAGATCCTCGGCATCCCGGCCGAGAACGTGCGTCTCGATGCGCCCTATGTCGGTGGAGGCTTTGGAGGAAAGCTCTTCATCCGCGCCGATGCGGTGTTGGCGGCCCTCGGCGCCAAAGCCGCGGGACGACCGGTCAAACTGGCACTGACCCGTCCCTTGATCGCCAACAACACCACGCATCGGCCGGCGACGATCCAGCGCATTCGGATCGGCGCAAACCCGGACGGCACGATCACTGCGATCGCGCACGAGAGTACGTCGGGCAACCTCGCGGACGGCAAGCCCGAGACGGCGGTCGACCAGACGAGACTGCTCTATGCGGGGGCCAATCGACTGACGGCACTGCGTCTCGCGCATCTCGATCTTCCGGAAGGCAACGCCATGCGGGCGCCCGGAGAGGCGCCCGGTCTGCTGGCGCTCGAAATCGCCATGGACGAGATGGCCGAGAAGCTCGGCATCGATCCGGTGCAGTTTCGTATCATCAACGATACCCAGGTCGATCCTGAGAAGCCGGAACGCCGCTTCTCGCATCGGGATCTGGTGGGTTGCCTGCGGCATGGTGCTGAGCGCTTCGGCTGGGATCGGCGTCAGCAACAGCCGGGCCATGTCCGGGATGGGCGCTGGCTCGTGGGATACGGTATGGCGGTCGGGTTCCGCAACAACCTCCTGACCAAGTCGGCGGCCCGCGTGCGCCTTGACGGACGCGGCATGGTGACGGTCGAAACCGATATGACCGATATCGGGACGGGGTCCTACACCATCCTTGCCCAGACGGCGGCCGAGATGATGGGGGTCCCGCTGGAGATGGTGAACGTCCGGCTCGGTGATTCCGCCTTTCCGGCCTCGGCCGGGTCTGGTGGGCAATGGGGCGCGAACAATTCCACGGCTGGGGTCTACGCCGCCTGCGTCAAGCTGCGCGAAGCCGTGGCAGCAAAGCTCGGCTTCAACTCCGCCGAGGCGGTGTTCGCGGATAACGAAGTGCGCTCCGGCAACCGGAGCGTTCCCCTCGCCGCTGCCGCGAGCGGGGGCGAACTTGTCGCCGAGGACATGATCGAATACGGAGACCTCGCCAAGAAGCAGCAGCAATCGACCTTTGCCGGCCATTTCGCCGAGGTCGGAGTCGATGCCGCGACGGCCGAGATCCGGGTCCGACGCATGCTGGCGGTGTGTGCGGCTGGCCGCATCCTGAATCCCAAATCGGCCCGCAGTCAGGTGATCGGGGCCATGACCATGGGAGTTGGCGCAGCCCTGATGGAGAAGCTCGCGGTTGATACGAAGCGCGGCTTCTTCGTCAATCACGACCTCGCCGGTTACGAAGTACCGGTTCATGCCGATATCCCGCATCAGGACGTCGTCTTCCTCGACGAGGTGGATCCGATGTCGTCGCCGATGAAGGCCAAGGGTGTGGCTGAACTCGGTATCTGCGGCGTCGGAGCGGCGGTCGCCAATGCGGTCTATAACGCCACCGGGATTCGCGTGCGCGACTATCCGCTCACGCTGGACAAGCTGATCGAGAGGTTGCCGGAAGCCGTCTGAGGCTTCCGCTGTGCAGACATCGAGAGAGTGACGTCGTCAGCCCTGTTTGAGATGGGGAAGCACATAGGCGGGCGCCGCGGCTCTCAGACCGGACCAGATGCAGGCCGCCGTGATCAGGACCACCATGATGGCGGGGCCCCGGAAGGGATCGTCGCTGCTGCGCAGCACACTGACGGCAAAGGGGCATAGGGATGCGCCGAGATAGCCGATACTCTGCGACATGCCCGACAGCATCGCCGTGACCTCCGCGGTTGGCGAGCGCAGAGAGACGAACAGAAGCGCCAGTCCGAACAGCCCTCCCTGGCCCAGGCCAAGGACGAGCGCCCACAGGACGCGGGAGGCGAGCGGCGCATAGAGCAGGCCGAGAAATCCCGTGCAGGTGGCCATGAGAACCAGCAGAATCAGAAGCCGGGGTGACACCCGTCGCGTCGCGAGCGAGGGCACCAGCAGCGCGGTCACCGTCTGCGCCAGGATCGAAACGGATGTGACGACGCCCGCATCAAGCACATCGAGCCCTCGATCGCGCAGCAGTGTCGGCAGCCAGCCAAGGACGATGAAGGCTAGCCCAGCTTGAAGCCCCATGAAGGCCGTAACCGACCAAGCCAGGCGGTCGCGCAGCAGAAGTGAGAAGCGCGGCAGGCGGGCGGTGCTGGAGGAAGCCGTCTCGCCGGAAGCGAGGGTGGCCCACATGATGCCGCCGGCAAGAGCGAGAATGCTCCAGCTCGCCAGGGCCATGGGCCAGGAGCGCCAGGCTCCCTCCAAAACAGGCGTCAGCCCCGCGGCGCTGGCCCCACCGATGCTCAGGACCATCGTGTAGAATCCTGTCATCGGGCCGAGCTGCGCCGGAAAGCGGCGGCGAATCACGACGGGCAGGAGCACGCCCACCATCCCGATGGCTGCTCCTGCGATGAGGGTGCCGCCGAACAGCGCGAAGCCCGTCGGGATCCCGCGCAGGGCGAGCCCCGCCGCAAGGCCTAGGAGAAGGACCGCGATGGCGCGTTCGAGGCCGAGCATGGCGGAGAGGAAAGGCGCCAGCGGCCCGAAAATACCGAAGCAGAGCACCGGCATCGTGGTCAGAACGCCGATCCACGCCCGGCTGAGATCCAGGCTCGCCTGAACCTCCGTCATCATGGTGGCGGTCGAGGTGAGGGCAGGCCGCAGGTTGAGCGCCGCGATCACGACGCAGGACACGACGAAGGCAACGGGGAGGGATCCAGCCCGCGTGCTGCCGCGTAGCGCTTGCGTCTCCTTCGTCTCCCGGTCGCGTACTATTGGCATGATCTGTCCTTCCAGCCGCGTGGAGGCGGCTGGTGCGGTTTGTCGTGATGCTCGGGTGCAGCGGGTTCGATCTCGCCGTCGTGGGCCGTCAATGTTCGATCTGATCGGTGGCTCTCACGTGGTGCCAGAACATCTTCGGCGTCTCGAGCATGGACTGGAATCCGGTCCGCTCGAGCATCGCCTCGGTCTCGCGCTGCGCGTCGTCGAGCACTTCATCCTCGTCGACGAACACGGCTTTACGATCCTGCAGGGCGATGCGGCCATCGACTATTACTGTATCGACGTCATTGCCGTTGGCGAAGTAGATCAGCCGGAAGACCGGCATGTTGAGGGGATAGAGGTGCGGCCGGCGCAGATCGACCAATACCACATCAGCCTTCTTGCCGACTTCGAGCGACCCGATGTCCTTATCCATCCCGAGCGCTTTGGCGCCGTCGATGGTGCACATTTCCAGCACCCGGCCCGGCGGCAGCCAGGTGGGATCCTTGAAGTAGGTCCGGTGGTAATGCATGCATTGCTGCATGTGCCGGAACATATCGCCGGATCGATCCGGCGCCGTGGCGTCCGAGCCGAGGCAGACATTGGCCCCCGCTTCCAGCAATTCGGGCACCGGGCATCGCCCGAGGATCGACGCGATGGCGCTTGGATTGTGGGCGATGCTCGTTCCCGTGTCGGCAACGATCCGGATTTCATCCTCGGTGAGGTTGGTGGAGTGCGAGAGCAGGGCGTTTGGACCTAGGATACCGAGCTCCTTGGCATAGGCGACGCTTCCCTTCGTGTGCCCGTCCTGCGTGAAGACGAGGCCGGCTTCACGCGCGAGAGCCGCCGTCATCCGAGCCTGTCGTTTTGCCTCCTCCAAGTTCTCCGCACCAAGCTCCGCGAGATGCTCCGCCCGCAGGGTCGGTGTGATGAGTGCGATGTTGAGGCGCCCGCCATGCTTGCCGTGCCAGGTATCGATGAGTGTCTTGCAGGTTTCGAACTGCTCCTCGAAGCTTACGGGGCGCTCGACGGCTTTTCCGTCCACAATGCGCGCATAGGTACGGGGATGGGGAGGCCGGGTCGGCCCGACGGCGACGACGGACCGGGTGCCGACTTCCCGCACGCCTTCGCAATGAGCATCACCGTAGATGGGTTCGTCGGTGCGAAGGATCGTGTCTCCCCCGCCCAGCAAAGAAACGCCTGTGGTCACGCCGAAGCGCAAACGCTCGAGTGCAGCGAGACGCGCCTCCGCGCGCCAGAATTCGGGCGTGGAGGCCACAGTATAAGCCTTGTGACAGGCCTCGTACCATGCGTCGCTGTCGCCGCCGCCCATGGTCTTGATCAGGCCGTGCCCTGCATGGGCGTGTCCGTCGATCAGACCCGGCATGACGATCTTGCGGCTGGCGTTGATCATCGTGGGCGCCTGATGGCTCGCCAGGATCTCTTCCGTTGTCCCGACGGCGACGATCCGGTCCTTCTCGATGGCGACGGCACCGTTTTCGATGACCCTCCGGTGCGGGTCCATCGTGACGACGATGCCGTTGGTGATGATGATGTCAGCCATGAAATGAACTCCGGTCGGTCAGGCGGCTTTGGTTTCGCCGCGAATACGGTCGAGGGTCGGAACGAGCGACAGCAGTTCCTGGGTATAGGCATGCTGTGGCGCATCGAAGAGGGTTTCTGAGTCTGCCTGCTCCAGGAGCTTGCCCTGACGCATGACGGCCACCCGGTCGCACATCTGGCGCACCACGGCGAGGTCGTGACTGATCAGAAGGAGGGTCAGTCCGGTGGCGTCACGCAGGTCCTTCAGAAGGTTCAGGATCTGTGCTTGGACGGAGACGTCGAGGGAGGATGTCGGCTCGTCGCAGACGATGAGCTTGGGTCTGGCACCGAGCGCCCGAGCGATGGAGAGGCGCTGTCTCTGGCCGCCGGAGAACGCATGCGGAAAGCGTTGTGCTGCCTCCGCATCGAGGCCTACGGCTTCGATCAGCCGCTCCACGTCGCGCTCGGCCTCGGAACGGGTGTCGGCGAGACGATAGAAGAGGATCGGCTCGGACAGGATCGAGCCGATCCGCATGCGGCTGTTGAGCGATGAATAGGGATCCTGAAAGATCATCTGGATCGCCTGTCGAAGCGGCCCGACACGGCGTGTCGCGCCTTCTCCGGCGATGCTCTGGCCGCGATAGAGCACGCGGCCCGCCGTAGGACGCACGAGGCCCGACACGACATTGGCGATGGTCGTCTTGCCGCAGCCGGATTCGCCTACGAGGCCGAAGACCTCGCCGCTGCGGACAGAGAAGGAAACGCCATCCACGGCGCGAAAGCGATGGCCTTTCGAGCCGGGCAGCCAGCCGCTGGTGCTGTAATCGACACACAGGTTTTCGACCGACAGGATGGGCGCTTCGTCGGACGGTGCGTCCGCGCGATCGGCCTTCGCGCGCAGTTCCGCTCGAGCCTGCTCCGCGCGGCCCTTGCCCTCATCGCCCAGAACGGGAAACCGGTCGAGGCGCTGGTCGATTCGAGGAACCGCGCCAATCAGCGCCTTGGCATAGGGAGCCTTGGGGCGGCGCAGAACCTCTTCCGTCAATCCGGTCTCGACGACCTTGCCCCGATGCATGATCGTGACGCGGTCGGCGATCTGGGCGACGACGCCCATGTTGTGGGTGACGAGCAGGATGCCAATCCCGCGATCATCTGCCAGATCGCGCACCAGCTTGAGGATCTGCGCCTGAACCGACACATCGAGCGCCGTCGTCGGCTCGTCGGCAACCAGGAGCCTGGGATTGCAGGAGAGAGCGGCTGCGATCACCACACGCTGGCGCTGGCCGCCGGACAATTGGTGAGGATAGGCCTTGAGACGGCGACGCGGCTCGGGAATCCCGACGGCTTCGAGCAGTTCCAGCGCGCGCGCCTGGGCTGCGGTCTTGCTCAGCCTGAGGTGGAAGCGCATCGCTTCCGTGAGCTGGCTCTCGATGGTGAAGAGCGGATTCAGGCTCGTCATCGGATCCTGAAACACGGCTCCGACATCGCGGCCGAGAATGATACCCTCCGCCGATCCTCTGGCGGGATCGAAGCGCTTGCCGTCGATATGGATGCTCCCGGCCGCGATGCGTCCCGGTTTTTCAAGAAGCCCCATCACCGTGTTGCCGATGGTCGTCTTGCCGGCACCGGATTCACCTACAAGGGCGTGGATCTCGCCCGGGCGGATGATGAGAGAGGCGTTCTCCACGGCAGTGAAGACGCTCCCGTTTGCGAGAGGGTATTCGACGCGCAGATTGTCGATGGCGAGAACGGGTGTGGATTGCGCGTTCATCGTTTCACCCTCAGCTTGGGATTGAAGCGATCACGAAGCCAATCGCCGACGATGTTAACGGACAGGACAAGAATCACGAGCGCGAGCGCCGGGAAGAGGGCGATCCACCATATGCCCGAGAACACGAACTCGTTGCCGATGCGGATCAGTGTGCCGAGCGACGGGTAGGTGGGAGGCATGCCGACCCCGAGAAAGGACAGGGTCGCTTCGGTGAGCACGGCTGCGGCGAGATTGATCGTGGAGATAACGAGGACCGGGCTCATCACGTTCGGCAGGATATGCCGCAGCATGATCCGCCTCGGTGGCAGGCCGATAACCTTCGCGGCGCGAACATAGTCCTTCGCTGTCTCGACCATGGTAGCGGCCCGTACGGTGCGGGCATATTGCACCCATTCATGGATGGCGATGGCGCAGATCAGGATGATCGGCGCCCATTCGGCCGTGGCCGCTCCGGGAAAGATCGCCCGCGCGATGCCGCTGACCAGGAGCGCCAGCAGGATCGTCGGGAAGCTCAGGATCACGTCGCCGATCCGCATGATCAGGGCATCGACGCGGCCACCGAAATAGCCGGCGAGAAGACCCAGGGTGACGCCGAGGGTCGCAGCGAGCAGGACCGCGCCGCCGCCGATGGCGATGGACACGCGCGCACCATAGAGCATGGCGGAGAGCAGGTCGCGGCCTTGATTGTCCGTTCCCAGAAGAAAGCTCGGATCGCCATCGGTGGTAAAGGCGGGCGGCAATTCGGCGTTGATCAGATCGAATGAAGCAAGATCGGTTGGATCGTAGGGCGCGATCCAGGAGGCGAGCAAAGCGCAGGCCACGAGGAACAGGGCCACGATGGCGGCGACAATCACCGAGAGCGGAGCGCCTAATCGGACGAACAGACCGGGGGTGGAGGCGAGTGTTTTCATGCGGACCTCGCGCGCAGGCGGGGATCGACCACCGCGTAGAGAATGTCGACGACGGTGTTGATGAGGACGAAGAGCAGGCCCACGAAGAGCAGGTAGGCCGCCATGACGGGAATATCGACGAAGCTCACGGCCTGGATGAAGAGAAGGCCCATGCCCGGCCATTGGAAGACGGTTTCCGTCACGATGGCGAAGGCGATGAGGGAGCCGATCTGGAGGCCCGTGACCGTGATGACCGGCATTAGGGCGTTTCGCAAAGCGAGCCGGAAGTGGATGTAGCGCGCCGGCAAGCCGCGGGCTTTCGCGAACCGGATGTAGTCGCTGGACAGAACGTCGATCATCTCCGCCCGCACCAGACGCATGATGAGGGTGAGCTGGTACAGAGCGAGCGTAATGCCCGGAAGGAGAAGGGACTTCAGGCCGCTGATCGTCAAGAAACCTGTCGACCACCATCCGAGATCGACGACCTGGCCGCGTCCGAACGAGGGCAGCCAACCGAGGGACACGGCGAAGACCAGGATGAGCACGATGCCAGTCACGAAGGTGGGTGTCGATATGCCGATGAGGGAAAGAGCCTGAACCAGTCTTGCGGCGATGCCATGGGGCTTGAGCGCGCAGAGCACGCCGAGCGGGATGCCGAGGGCGAGCGACAGGATCGTCGCAATGATCACGAGTTCCAGCGTGGCGGGAAGCCGTTCGGCGATGAGCTCCGTGACCGGTCGCTGATTGCGATAGCTGATGCCCAGGTCGCCCCTGAGGGTGCGGCTCAGGAAATGGCCATACTGAACGACGAGCGGCTGATCGAGGCCGAGCGAGCGCCGGAGCTCAGCCTTCTCCTCCACGGAGGCATTCTCCCGCGACATCGTCGCAACAGGGTCGCCGACATAGCGGAACATCACGAAAGACACCGCCGATACGACGAGCATCACGAGGACGGCTTGGCCCAGCCGGGAGATGAGGACGTTGAACATGGGTGTTTCCTCGGCGGCCCGCCTCTATCAGGCGAGCCGCCCGTCTCCTGCTGCGGGTTTACTTGACGGTCGCGAACCACAGGCGGACGTATTCGTCCGGAAACTGCGGAACGTCGACGCCGTCGCGGACGGCCCAGGCCAACGGCTGCTGGTGGAGCGGGATGTAGGCGACCGTGTCCCGCGCGACCTTGAGGGCTTCCGCCAGCATGGCGCGGCGCTTCGGCTCGTCGAGCTCGACGGCGGCCTTGCGGGTCAGGTCCTCGATCTGCGGATTGCTATAGGTGCCCGCATTGGAACCGCCGTACCCGTCCTTCTGCTCGGTGAGCAGCGACGAGAGGACGCTGAAGCCATCCATGGGCGGCAGGGTTGCCCAGCCCACCATGGACACATCGAATTCGCCGCGATCCTGGCGCGGGAAGTAGGTCGCACGCGACTCGGTCTGCAGTTCCGCCTGGATGCCGACCTTCGCCCACATGGACGCGATAGCCACACAGGTCTGCTCGTCGTTGATGTAACGATCATTCGGGCAGTTCAGCTTCGTCTTGAAGCCGTTGGGATAACCGGCTTCCGCCAAGAGCTGCTTCGCCTTGTTCTGGTCATAGGCCAGCGTCACATCGTTCTTCTTGGCGTAGCCCGGGACGGGTGGTGCGACGAGCGTGCCGGTATTGCGCGACTTGTCGCGCATCACGCGCTTCTTGATCGTCTCCATGTCAATGGCATGCCACATGGCCTGACGCACCTTGACGTCGAGCAGAGGGTTCTTCTGGCCGGGCATCGCCTTCAGCTCGGGACGGACATTGAGCGAGAGCATGATGAGGCGCAGGGAAGGCTCCTCGATGACCTTGAAGCCTTGCGATGAGGAGATCCGCTGAAGGTCCTGCAGAGGCGCGGGGGCGATCAGGTCCAGCTCGCCCGACAGCAGGGCGGCGACGCGGGTCGCATCCGATTTCACGGGCTTGAACTCGATGCGGGTGAGATTGTGCTGCGGCTTGTCCCACCAATCGGGATTCACCACGAAGGTCGTGCCCGCGTCAGGCTTGTAGGATTCCACCTTGAAGGGTCCCGTGCCGATGGCGGTCGTCGATGCCGCGGTCGTGACGCCGGTCGCGATATTCCCGGGCTTCAGGGCTCCGTTGGCCTCCATCCATTCCTTGTCGAGGATGTAGATCCCGGCGAGATCGTTGAGGAGCAGCGGGTAGGGGCCCTGCGTGATGATGTCGACCGTGAAGTCGTCGACCTTCTCCGCCCTGACCACGGTCGCGAGGTTGCCGCGAGCCCGAGCCCCCGGATCGAGGATACGGGTGATCGAGGCGACCACATCGTCCGCCGTGAAGGGATTGCCATTGTGGAATTTCACGTTCCGACGCAGCTCGAAGCGCCAGGTATCGGGCTTCATGGTCTTCCAGCTCACCGCCAGCGCTGGTTCCAGCTCCAGATTGCGGCCGCGGCGCACCAGGGGGTCGAAGACGTGGTGCAGCATGCTCGTCGTGAAGCTCTCCGTATGCGCATAGGGGTCGAGCGTCGTGATGTCCGTGGGCGAGGCCCACCGCAAGGTCTTGGCTTCCGCCGACACTCCCATCAGGGCGGCGACGGCGACGGTCAGGCTGGCCGCAAGTCTGGTTTTCATGATTGACCTCCACAGATCCTCTGGAACGGATTCTTTATTGGATACAATGACGGAAAAAATTGCATACAAACATTAGGCCGTCAATTCGGCCTGTGACTGAATTTTCGTCACTCTGGTGCGGGATCTGGCGCTATAGCAGGCAATGCTCTCCCATCGAGAGAAGCATCCCGGCCTCGATCGATAGCATTGGGAGGCGCGGGTCCGGTGCTCAGGAAGCGTAACGGTCGAGGATGGACCGGATGTCCCGCTGCTTGTCGGACGTGGAGGAAAGGAGTGCCCGGTCCGTCACCGCCTTGAGATGATGATCCATGGCGTCGATGGCAGCCTGGCTGTTCCGCAGCCGGAGCGCATCGATGATCTGCTGATGCTCATGGATCGAGCAATCGGAGGAGTGCGGCCGGCTGTAGAGCGCCAGGATGAGCGAGCAGCGTGAAACCACCTCGTCGACATACCGGGCAAGGACTCTGTTGCCGGAGAGGGAAGCCAGAAGAATATGAAATTCGCCTGCCAGACGGATCGCCGCGGCTCCATCCTGCGTGTTGGCTTTCGTCTCCAGATCGACATGTCGCTGCAGGCGCTCAATGTCGTCGAGAGTGACCTTTTCCGCAAGCCGAACAAGAACTTGGCGTTCCAGGCACATTCGCGTCTCGAAAACGTCCTGCGCTTCCGACAGGCTCGGCTGCGCGATGGTGGCGCCCTTGTTCGGCTGCATGTCGACGAGCCCTTCGGCATGAAGGCGCGCGAGAACGGTCCGGACGATCGTCCGGCTGACGCCGAACCGCTCGCCGATGACGTCTTCCGTCAACTTGTCTCCCGGCATCAGCGCCTGCTCAATGATCGCCCGGCGAAGCCCAGCATAAACGGAATCACTCCGAGTACCGGCGGCTGACTTGGGCTTTCTGGCTGAAGCGTTCATTGGACCTTGCGTGGGAACTCAGGGGACGAACTATGTTCCACAAAACCGACCGCTCAGGAAGCGTGGATTCTTCAGGAGGCGGGGATCCTATTGGCATTCTGTATGCATAATTGTATACAAGTGGCATGGAATGGCAATCCATTCCAACCGTGTTGCCCCGGATTCGATCTGAGAAGCGAGGACGCTGATGCATAGCCTGGTGATCCGCAATGTGCGCCCCATGGGAGGAGAGACGACCTCTGTGACCATCCGTGAGGGACGGATCGCCGCCACCAGTGAGGTTCCGGAGGACACGGAGATCCTGGATGGAGGCGGGGCCATCCTGATCCCTGGGCTCGTCGAGGCCCATACCCATATGGACAAGACGCTCCTCGGCATGGGCTGGTATCGCAACGAGGTGGGGCCGCGCCTCATCGATAAGATCGACAACGAGCGGATGCAGCGGCGTGTTCTTGGCATCGATCCTGCCCGTCAATCCGCCCGGCAGGCTGTGCTCGCAGCATCCCTCGGCACAACGCACATCCGAACCCACGTGGATGTTGATACGGAGGTCGGCGTGGCGGGCATCGAGGGCGTTCTCGAGACCCGGGAGCGCTATCGGGACCTCGTCGAAATCGAACTCGTCGCATTCCCGCAGAGCGGCATGCTCATCCGGCCCGGTACCGTCGAGCTTATGGAAAAAGCCCTTCAACTCGGCGCCCAGGTTGTCGGTGGGCTCGACCCGGCCGGGATCGATCGCGATCCGAAGGGACATCTCGACGTCGTGTTCGATCTTGCCGAGCGCTATGCCGTCCCGGTCGACATCCATCTCCATGAACCGGCGGAGCTGGGAGCTTTCTCCATGGAGCTCATCATCGAGCGCACGAAGGCTCTGGGGATGCAGCGCAAGGTCACGATCAGCCATGCGTTCTGCCTCGGCATGACCGATCAGGACTATGTCTCGGCGCTGATCGATTCCTTGGCTCAAGCGCAGATTCATATTCTGACGACGGCACCGTCCTCAAGGCCAGCACCGGCCGTGAAGCGGCTGATGGAAGCGGGCATCGTCGTCGCAGCAGGCAATGATGGGGTGCGCGACACCTGGGGACCCTACAATAGTCCGGACATGTTGGAGCGGGCTGTCCTCGTCGGCTTGCGCAACAACCTGCGTCGCGACGACGAGGTCGCGCTGGCGCTCGACACCTGCACGTATGGCGGAGCGCGAATGATGGGCCTTGATGATTATGGCCTGGAGCCCGGATGCCGAGCGGATCTTGTTCTGCTCGACGGCGAAACGCTCGCCGAGGCCGTTGTAAGCCGACGCCCGCGCAAAATGGTGATGAAGGGCGGCAAGGTCATCGCTCGTGATGGCATCGCGTCGATCTCTGCGCCTTGATCCTTCCATTCAGGCATTGAACGTGAGGGTAGTGCGAGAGGTCACGATGAGCCTCGAGGCCGACCGAACTCTCGCATCATCTCGCCCGCATTCATTCGCATTGCAACCGGACGGCTCGGGATGTCAGCGACTGTCCTGGTTGTCGGCGTTGTCGTCATCGTCATCATCGGATCCGCCCGGCATCATGGGGCCACCGGGAACCATCATTCCCGCGCCGATCATTCCCGGTCCGATCATGCCACGGCCGCCCATGTGCACGAGCACCTGAAGGCGCCGCTTCTGAGCCTCGTCCAACGTGGCATAGAGCGGTGAGGCGGCATCCGCGAGCTTGCGCATCGCATCCGCTCCCTGACTCATCCGGTCCGCCATCGCGCGGACCAGGCCGACCGGGTCGCTCGTCATCATCCCGCGGGCCTGGCGCATGGCCTGCATATGGCTGACGTGCAAGGTGGCCAGGTTCCGGATCGCGGCCTCGACCGGGAGCCACAGCTTCTCCTGGTCGGCCGACAGCTTGAGACCGGCGTGGATCGCGGCGATGTGGGCGTCGATGAAGGCGCTCATGTCCTCGGGCGAGAACCGGCCCATCATTCCCCTATGTGGCCCACTCATCATTCTTCCGCCCATCATGCCTTGGCCCATCATCGGTCCCATGGGCATCCGATTCATCGGTGATGGCTCGCTGGGCTGAGCGGTGGGCATCTGGCGCGGCGCAGGCGCAGGCACCGTGGCCTGGGCCAAGACGGGACCGGCGATGGCGACGAGGATGGCGGCGAGAATAGGTCTCTTCATGGCGTTCTGTCCTTCGATCCGTTCCGTCGAGCGGGGTGCGTGGGCGTGGACGACATGGTGATGCTCACTCGCGTGGCGTGTGATCGTGACGCCCATTCATGAGAATATGTCTCAAACGTTACGCTGGCTTCGACACGCTTCCTTGATCTTGCTCAAACGCGCTTTGCCCGAAAGCCTCGAAGAGGTGTGCCCTCGACCATATCCTGGACGATGCGGGAGGCGGATAACCACCCTCCCCATGGCGACGCCCAAGGGATCAGGTCACTTCCAGCTTCCGCCTCCGAGATCTTCCCGGCGTTGAGCGTCCAGGAGCGACGATGCCAGCGCAAAGGCATCCCGGGCGCGGATGCAGCCGACGATCTTGTTGCGGTCCTCGAACCCGACAACGGCCAGGGTGGCGCGGTCGTCGCTGCGAAAGATGTCGAGGACTTCCGCAAGGGACGCAGCAGGCGTGACGATTGGGCCGGACTCGTAAACCAGCTCGGCGGCCACGACCGGCAGGTCGGCACCCTCGGCCTCGACCGCCTCGACAAGGCGTGGGTCGATCAGGCCAAGGAAGGTTCCGTCCACGGCATAGACGGCCGTGCCGCGGGCGCCTGCCGTCGACAGGGCCCGACGGACCTCCTCCAGGCTTCCATTAGCCATCACGGCCCGTTTCGGCGGCTTGATGATCTCGCCGATCGCGGCTGCTTCTAGGCGGGAGACATCGTGACCGCCCTCGATGGCCAAGCCGCGCTGCTGGAAGCGCCAGGTGGCGAACGAGTAGCCGAACAGGCGGTCCGTGAGGAACGAGGCCGTCAGCGCCCCGATCGCCACCACGATGGTGGCATCGAAGTCCCCGGTGGTCTCGAGAACCAGGAAGATCATCGCGAGCGGACTGCCGATCACGCTCGCCCCGACCGAAGCCATGCCGATCACCGCGCACAGGGCCGGGCTCCAAGCCGGAGCCCCCGGGATGAAGGCCAAGACCCAGGCCAGCACCTGCCCAAGGAGAGCGCCGATCATGAGCGAGGCGCCGAACAGGCCGCCGCGGAAACCGGACCCGAGGCTGGCGGCGGAGGCCAGGCCCTTCGCGGCGAGCAGGCCGAGGGCGTGGCGGCCGGCGATATCGCCGGACACGGCGTGCTCGATGGCCGCGTGACCGCTTCCCAGAACGGCCGGGAAGCGGGTTGCGAGCGCCGTGAGAAGAAGGGCGGCGGACAGCCGGCGCAGGACCTCGTTCTTCAGAAAGCGCTTGAGGAGGCGCTCGATGGCCGAGACCAGCAGCATCACCACGATGCCCGCGAAGGCCGCGACGAACCCGATCAGGACGGCGAGCGGATAGTCGGACCAGGACGTGCCGGGCCCGGTCTCGAGGCTGAAGGGCCGCTCCTGTCCCAGGAGCAGCCAGATGGTCATCACGGCCGCGATGGCGCCGAGCCCGATGGGAGCCAGGGTTCGCCGGGAGAACGTCCCCAACAGCAGCTCGTAAGCGTATAGCATCCCGGCGATCGGCGCCCGGTAGGCGGCCGCAATGGCGGCCGCGGCGCCGACCGCCACCAGCAGGCGCAGATCGGAGCGGGGCCGGCCCAGGCGGCGTCCCAGGCGGCTGGCGAGCACCGCCCCGAGCTGGGTGACGGCCGCCTCGATGCCGACCGAGGCTCCAAAGCAGACCGAGGCGAGGATCGGGATCACGACTCCGGTGGCGTCGTACCAACCCATCCTGCCCCCGTTGAGGGCATTCGCCTCGACGGCGTCGATGGGATCTTTGGTCCTCCAGCGTGCGATCAGGTGCGACAGCAGGGTGACCAGGAAGGCGCTGCACGCGAGGGCCAGGGCGATCCTCAGGAAGGAGGCATGGTCCGGCAGGGCGATCCGCCGCTCGGCCGCGAAGCCCAGCATGGCGCGCTGCGCGAAGACGACGAATTGCTGCACGATCGCCACCATCAGACCGGTCAGAATACCGATCACGATGGCGAGGCCGACCAGGCGGAACGAGCCATTCGGCTTGCGAATGTTCGGGAGCGCCGGAAGGCGAGGGCGAAGCAGCATCATGCGGTTCGGGTGAGGAGCGGTCTGTCCGCGGGGTGCAGGCGGTTTGGGCGTGCCGGCCGTTGCCGTCAACCCATTTTCGGCTCGCCGGGCAACCTTCTTGGCGCAGCTCTTCCCGCCAGGGAGGAATCGAATGGGTCTTGAATCTCAATAAGGATATGCTAAATTAGAATAAACTTATTTATGGGATCTCTGGATGACCAAGGTGGAACTCGACCTCGAGACATTTGAACGGAAGGCCACCGAAGTCGCGGACATTCTGCGGGCGCTCGCCAACGAACGCCGGCTGATGATCCTGTGCAAGCTGGTGGAGTGGGGCGAGGCCAACGTCACCTCGCTTGTGGAGGCGGTCGGGCTATCACAGTCGGCCCTGTCGCAGCATCTGGCCAAGATGCGGGACGAGGGCATCGTCGCCACGCGGCGCGAGAGTCAGACGATCTGGTATCGCATCGCCGACCCCCGCATCGAGCAGCTCTTCGGCCTTCTCTACGAGCTCTATTGCAAGCAGACCAGAACGGGCAGGCCGGCCTGATCGGAGGCAGCTATGGAAAACTTCACTCCTGTGTCCGCCCTGTTCGGCGGCTTGATGATCGGCGCCTCGGCGGCCCTGCTCCTGGTACTGAACGGGCGCGTCGCGGGCATCAGTGGCATCCTGGGCGGGCTGATCCCGCCCGAGCGCGGTAAGGTCGGCTGGCGTCTCGCCTTCCTGGCCGGGATGCTCGTCGCAGCTCCGATTTATGTCATCGCCGGGGGCACGCTGCCGCCCGTCAGGCTCGGTGCATCCCTGCCACTGCTGATTGTAGCAGGGCTGATCGTCGGGTTCGGTACGCGCCTGGGGGCGGGCTGCACCAGCGGCCACGGCGTCTGCGGCATCGGCCGCGGCTCGCCGCGCTCCATCGTGGCGACGCTCGTCTTCATGGCCACTGCGGTCGCCACTGTCTTCTTCTCTCGTCACGTCATCGGGATGTAAGCCATGCCCCTGATCCTGTCCGCCTTCGCGTCCGGCCTGCTGTTCGGGCTCGGATTGATCGTGTCCCAGATGGTCAACCCGGCCAAGGTTCTCGGCTTCCTCGACATCTTCGGCCAGTGGGATCCGAGCCTCGCTCTCGTGATGGGCGCCGCCGTCGCGGTCTCGGCCCTAGGCTATTTCGTCGCCAGACGTCGCGGCGTACCCGTGCTGGCGCCGCGCCTCGAAATCCCGACCCGGCGCGACCTCGATCCCCGGCTGATCGGCGGGGCGGCCCTGTTCGGAATCGGCTGGGGCCTCGTCGGCTTCTGCCCGGGACCGGCCCTGGTCGGGTTGACCTTCGGCCCATGGCAGGTCTTTGTCTTCGTGGCTGCAATGATCGTCGGCATGGCGCTCTTCCGCCTCGCGCCCGCCGACTGGCCTCGGGTCTCCGTCCGCCGCGAAGCCGCGCAGGTGGATGGATGAGCCCATCGGGCCGGCATGTCCGTCCACCGACGATCAGGTCAACCAGGCCCTGATGACGAGACTGACGGCGCCGGTCGTGCCGACGCCGGCGGCCCAGAGGCCGGCGAACCACAGCCACTGCTTAAATGCGGAACCCTGTTCGAGGTGCTTGCCCATCAGTGATATCCCTCGTGCCCGGTCTTGCCGCGGAACACCCAATACGCGTACCCGGTATAGGCGAGGATGATCGGGATCAGCACGCTCGCGCCGACCAGCATGAACTGAAGACTGGCATGCGGCGCCGCGGCCTCATGGATGGTGACGGCGTTCGGCACCACGTGCGGGAACATGCTGATGCCCAGGCCGAGGAGGCAGAGACCGAACAGCCCCAGCGTCAGCAGGAACGGCCAGTACTCCCAGCGGCGCAGCAGGCTCACCAGCAGCGCCCCGGAACAGAGGCCCACGAGCAGCGGCACCTGGGCGGTGAACAGGACCTGTGGCCAGGCGAACCAGCGCTCGTAATAGGCGCCGCTGAGGAATGGCGTCGCCGCGCTCACAAGGCCGATGCAGACGATCAGGCCGATCGCGAGCTTGCCCGCAAGGCGGAAGCTGTGATCCTGGACGGCGCCTTCGGTCTTCATCACCAGCCAGGTCGCGCCGAGCAGGGCATAGCCGATCACCAGGCTGAACCCGACCAGCAGGCTGAACGGGGTAAGCCAATCCCACCAGCCGCCGGCATAGGAGCGTCCCTCGACGGCAATGCCCTGGAGGAGCGCGCCGAGCGTGATGCCCTGCGCCAGCGTCGCCACCACCGAGCCTGTCGTGAAGGCGACGTCCCAGTAGCGGCGATGGCCAGGGTCGCGCCAGCGGAACTCGAAGGCGACACCCCGGAAGATCAGCGCCAGAACCATGGCGATGATGGGCGCATAAAGGGCCGGCAGGATGATCGCATAGGCGAGCGGGAAGGCTGCCATCAGGCCGCCGCCGCCGAGCACGAGCCAGGTCTCGTTGCCGTCCCAGACCGGTGCCACCGAGTTCATGGCGCTGTCGCGCTCGGGTCCCGGACTGAAGAACGGGAACAGGATGCCGATGCCAAGGTCGAAGCCGTCCATCACCACGTAGGCGAAGACCGCGAACGCGATGACGAAGGCCCAGAGGGTGGGGAGATCGAGAAGGGTCATCATGGGCTACGCCTTTGCGCCGAGGGTACGGGCCGGGTTGACGGCGGGAGCCGGCGTGATGCCGGCGGTCCGGATCGGACCGCGCCCGGCCTCGGGACCGGTCTCGCCCGCATGCGGCGGCTTGCCCATGAGCTTCAGGATGTAGCCGGTGCCGGCCCCGAACACGATGAAGTAAACCACGATGAAGGTGAGCAGCGAGGCGGCCACGGCCGGAGCCTCGAGCGGCGAGGCCGAGACAGCCGTCCTGAGCAGGCCGTAGACCGTGAAGGGTTGCCGGCCGACCTCGGTGGTCACCCAGCCGGCGATGACGGCCACGAAGCCTGACGGTCCCATCACCAGCGCCAGTCGATGCAGCAGGCGCCAGTCGTAGAGCCGGCCGCGCCAGCGGGCGATGAGGCTCAGCGCTCCGAGACCGAGCATCGCGAACCCGAGGCCCACCATGATGCGGAACGACCAGAACACCACCGGCACATAGGGCCAGTCGGCACGGTCGATCGTATCGAGTCCGTTCAACGGGGCGTTCAGGTCATGCTTGAGGATGAGCGAGGAGGCTTTCGGGATCTCGACGGCGTTGCGCACCGTGCCGGCCTCCTGGTCGGGAATGCCGAACAGGATCAGGGGGGCGCCCTCGGGATGGCTCTGGAAGTGTCCTTCCATGGCCATGACCTTGGCGGGCTGGTGTTCGAGAGTGTTGAGGCCGTGCATGTCGCCGGCCAGGATCTGGAGCGGCGCGACCAGGGCGATCATGCCCATGGCCATCGAGAACATCACCCGGGCGCCCTTGTTGGTGCGCTCGCGCAGGAGGTGCCAGGCACCGACGCCGCCGACCACAAGGGCCGTGGTGAGATAGGCGGCGAAGACCGTGTGGACGAGGCGGTAGGGGAATGACGGATTGAAGATGATCGCCCACCAGTCCCCCGGCACGAATTGTCCGGCCTCGTTGACGCCGAAGCCGACTGGCGTCTGCATCCACGAGTTCGCGGACAGGATCCAGAAGGCCGAGATGAAGGTGCCTATGGCCACTGCGAGCGTGGCGGCAAAATGCAGCTTGCGGCCGACGCGTCCCATGCCGAACAGCATGATGCCGAGGAAGCCCGCCTCCAGGAAGAAGGCGGTCATGACCTCATAGGCCATCAGCGGGCCGATGACGGGCCCGGCTTTGTCGGAGAAGACGGCCCAGTTGGTACCGAACTGGTAGGACATGACGATGCCCGAGACCACGCCCATGGCGAAGGCGAGGGCGAAGATCTTGAGCCAGTACTTGAACAGGTTGAGATAGACCTCGCGCCCGGTCCACAGCCACAGCCCCTCCAGCACGGCGAGATAGCTCGCCAGTCCGATCGAGAAGGAGGGGAAGATGAAGTGGAAGGAAACCGTGAACGCGAACTGGAAGCGCGCCAGGAGCAGGGCGTCGAACTGGTCGAACATTTTTACTTTTCCTTGGGGTCTTCGCGGCGGCTCTTCTTCGATCCGGGCACGACGAAGAGGCGGTCTTTCATCTCCAGGATTTTCTGCACCTTCGAGCCGAGCGTCAGAAGCTGGATCAGGCGCTCCGTATCGAGCCGCTGCACATCGGCGTACCAGCCGGTCAGAAGCTCGAAGAGGTCGTGCATCTCGCGCATGCGCTCCTGGGCATGTCGCTCCTCGGCGCTGGCGGGCTCCTGCATGAGCACCTCGCGCAGGAGCGTCATGGTCGGGTCGATCTCACGCTTCTTGCGTTCCTCGACCAGCGTGCGGACGATCTGCCAGATGTCATCGGGGGTGGCGAAGTAGTCGCGGCGGTCACCGGGCTTGTGCTGGAGCCGCACGAGATTCCAGGCCTGCAATTCCTTCAGGCCCATGCTGACATTGGAGCGCGAGACGCCGAGCCGCTCGACGATGTCCTCGGCGTTCAGCGGCTCCTTGGAGAGATACAGCAGGGCGTAGATCTGGCCGACTGTGCGGTTAATGCCCCAGCGGGAACCCATCTCGCCGAAATGCAGCACGAAGGTTTGGACAAGAGGAGGGAGATTCACGGCGTGTCCTGAAATTTCAGAATTTTCTGAAATATCAGGACACGCGTTGACATAAGTCAAGGATCGCCGGGTTCGGATGCTCGCTGCTCGCCTACGCCGGCCGGCAATATGAGAGGCGAAGCTCGGTCGGGCGATCGAGGATCCGGCTATCCGGCATCCGCCGATCGGTTGCGGGCAGCCGCCTCAATCTGAGGGCGCAAGGCCTCCAGGTTGTATCCGGCAGCCGCGGCAATCCGCAGAATCTCATCGGGCGAAAGGTGAGGGGCCGAAGCGAGGGCCCACAGGCTGGTGGAGCGGGTGCCGGTCCGGCAGAAGGCCAGCGTCGGCCCGGCGGCTGCCGTGAGGGCTTCCTTGAACGCCGCGACCTGTTCGGGGGATAGCTGGCCGGGAACGACCGGGATGTGCCGGTAGGCAAGGCCCAGGCGTTGCGCGGCCGCCGCAAGGGTCTCGCTCGAGGGTTGGTCCGAGGCTTCGCCGTCCGGGCGGTTGTTGATGATGGACCGGAATCCCGCGGCGGCGGCTTGCTCCAGGTCGTCGAGACGTAGCTGGGGCGCGACCGAGAGGTTGTCCGTGAGCTTGGCGAATGGCATGGATCGTCTCCTAGGGTTTAGACAATGGCCGCTGACGCTCTCTTAGCGTCACAGCAGGTTCAGGCTTTTGACCAGCATGTAGATGGCGACGGCGAAGATCAGGCCGGCGAAGACTGTGTTGAGCAACCCTTTCCTGGCGGCGAGCTTCGATGCGAGGCTCGCGCCGAGCAGCCCACCCAGAATCCCGCCTCCGATGAACAGCCCGGCCAGGGTCCAGTCGACCAGACCCGAGAAGGCATAGTTCGTCGCCGTGGTCAGGCCGAAGCCGGTCACCGCCACGAGAGAGGAGCCGACCGCGTAGAGAATCGGCATGCCCGTCGCCAGGATCAGCCCCGGCACGATCAGGAACCCGCCGCCGATGCCGAAGAAGCCTGAAAGGGCGCCGGTCGCGAGGCCGATGCCGACCAGCTTGAAAAAGTTCTCCCGGCCGAGCCGAACGCTCTCGTCGCCCTCGCCCGAACGCTTGCGCAGCATCAGGGCGCCGACCACCATCATCAGCACGGCGAAGAGGGCGAGAAGCTTCTGGCCGTCGACCATCTTACCAATGGTCGAGCCACCGAAGGCACCGATGATGCCGGCAACCGTGAAGACTAGGGCGCAGCGCCATTTCACGTTTCTCGCGCGGGCATGGGTGCCCAGATTGACGGCCGCATTGGCCGCCACGGCCACGGCGCTCGTGCCGATCGCCACATGCGGGTTCGTGACCCCCACCAGATAGACCAGCAGTGGTACGGCCAGGATCGAGCCGCCTCCACCCACGAGGCCGAGCGTGAAGCCCACGAGGGAGCCCGAGGCGAGTCCGAGTGCGCTTTGAAGAAGCGAGAGCGTCATGGGTTCTCCTGGACCGCCATCCCTTAGATTAGATATTGCTTATTTAGATATTCCTTATATATTGTCAATATCAATGCGAGCCCTCGAGGAGTTTCAGATCATGTCAGGCCATCCCATCATCCGGGCGTTCTTCGACGAGCCCACCTATACGGTGAGCTATCTCGTGGCCGATCCGGCAACCAGAAAAGCAGCGATCATCGACCCGGTCTTTGACTACGATCATCCTTCCGGCACGGTCGATACGCGCTCCGTCGAGGCGATGCTCAAAGCTGCCGAGGAAGCGGGCTACACGATCGAATGGGCGCTCGAGACCCACGCCCATGCCGACCACCTGTCGGGTGCGCCCTACATCAAGGCCAAGACCGGGGCGAAAATCGGCATCGGCGAGCACATCACCGAAGTGCAGCGCATCTTCCGGCCGATCTTCAACGCCACTGACCTGGACACCAGCGGCCGCGACTTCGACCATCTGTTCAAAGACCGTGAACACTTCCGCATCGGAGAGCTCGACGTGGAGGTGCTGCACACGCCCGGCCACACGCCGGCCGACATCTCCTACAAGATCGAGGACGCGGTGTTTGTCGGCGACACGATGTTCATGCCGGATTACGGCACGGCGCGGGCTGATTTCCCAGGCGGCGATGCGCGCAAGCTATATCGCTCGATCCAGCGCCTGCTCGCGCTGCCGCGCGAGACGCGCCTGTTCATGTGTCATGACTACAAGGCGCCGGGGCGTGACACTTATGCTTGGGAGACCACGGTCGCCGAGGAGCGGAACAACGTGCATCTGAAGGACGGTGTCACGGAGGATGAATTCGTGTCCATGCGCCAGACGCGTGACGCCAAGCTCGCGGCGCCCCGGCTGCTGCTGCCCTCGATTCAGACCAATATCCGGGCCGGCAAGTTCCCGCCCGCCGAGGCCAACGGCGTGCGCTACCTCATGATCCCGGTGAAGCTGAAAGGCGGCGCCGCGGAGGTTGTCTAAGTGGATCGAGCAACCGGCTCGCTGGGCCGGTGCTTCTCCCCCAGGGGCACGGACGAGGCTGCTGCGCGTCCGCGCATGTAGGCCTGGGGGCTGCACCCCATCTCGGTCCGGAATGCGTAGACGAAGGCTGACGTCGAGCCGTAGCCGAGTTCTAGGGCCGTCCTGGTGACGTCCAGGCCGCCTCCCATGAGCTCCACCGCCTTGAACAGCCTCAGGCGCCGACGCCAGGAACGGAGGCTCATGCCCAGCTCGGCTTCGAAGCGGCGGGCCAGGGTCCGCTCCGACATGCCGAGTTCCCGGCCCCAGGCTTCCGGCCCGCGCGGATCGGATGGGTTCGCATAGAGGGCTTCACACAGGGCCGTGAGAGACGAGCCTCCGCGAGGCCAGGGAAGCGCTCCCGGGAGGGGGTGCGCCCGCCGGAGCTGATCGAGGATCAGGTCCGTGACCCGTCTCGCATAGCCGTCACGATCCTCCGCTCCTGCGATCTCGGCAGCCTCGGCGATCAGGGCCTTCAGCAGGGGCGTGACGGCGAAGACAGTCGGAGCCGCCGGCAAGCCATGTCCGGCCTCGTCGGCGACCCAGAGAGAGCGGAAGTCCGCCCCGAGCAGGGAGCCGACCCGATGTCGCGCGCCGGTCGGCAGCCAGACGGCCTGCTCCGGCGAGATCGCAAAGGAGTGCCCCTCGCTCGCGACCGTGAGCACGCCGGAGATCGCATAGACCATCTGGTTCCAGCGGTGTGCATGTTCAGGGAAGGAATGGCGCGCCGGGATCGACTGCGCCCGTACGGTGACCGGTTGCGGCGGCGCCAAGCCGGATGGCGCCTGAATGGTCTCCCAAGCCATACTTGCCTCCTGTTTGGCCGTTTGTCGACATGATTTGACGGATTGTCAAAATACTGACAGGACATCTTTACGTATAGATGGCTGAAATGCGCCGATAGGTGCCTGCTCCAAAACTAGGAACCTGCCATGACCCGCTTCGACAGTCGGGGTCTGCCTCTCTCGACGACCTCCGATCTTGCAGCCGAACGCTATCGGCACGGAATCGACCTGCTCCTCTCGGCTTGGCCCAGCGCAGCGGAAATTCTGGAGGACGCCATCGCGGCCGATCCGAATTTCGCTCTCGCCCAAGCCGCCCGCGCCCGCCTGCACGCCATCCGCAATGAGGCTGCCAAGGCCAAGGTGCTGATCGCGGCGGCGGAGGAGATCGTCGGCCGGCGCGGGACCGAGCGGGAGCGGAGCCATGTGGCGATCCTGTCGCTGGCCATCAACGGCCAATCGGCCAAAGCGCTGGAGCGGGCGCTCACCCATGCCGATGCCTGGCCGCGGGACGTGCTGATCCTGTCGCTGCCGCTCGGAGCCTTTGGGCTTTTCGCCTTCTCCGGAATGGCGGACCACGATCAGGCACGGGTCGATCTCTGCGAGCGCCATGCCCGGCATTTCGATGCCGACGATTGGTGGTTTCTCACCTATCGGGGCTGGGCCCATGCCGAGAACGGCAATGTTGCGCATGGCAGAGCCCTCACGCAGCGGGGCTTCGACCTGCGGCCCCGCAACGCCAACGCGGCGCACGCGCTCTCGCACGCCATGTATGAGGGCGGCGCGCATGACGAGGCGGAGAGGCTGATCGCCGATTGGCTGCCGGGCTACGACCGCGCCGGAATTCTTCATGGACACATCGCCTGGCACTCGGCCCTCGGTGCCCTGGAGCGGGGCGATCCCGACCAGGCACTGGCGATCTATGACGACTTCATCCAGCCATCGGTAACGAAGGGCATGCCGGTCAACGTGGTCAGCGACACCGCCTCCTTCCTGTGGCGGCTCAAGGCTTACGGCCATAAGGTGCCGACGGGGCTGTGGGAGGCGGCGGGAGCCTATTCCGGAGGATACTTCCAGAAGGCCGGCTTCGCCTTCGCCGATGTCCACATGGCCCTCATCGCGGCCGCAACGGGCGATCGGGCTGCGGTCGAGCAGCGGGTGCAGGATCTGATGGCATTGGTGGACGCGGGAGCACTCGCGGCCGGCCCGGTGGTGCCGGCGATCTGCCGTGCCGCCCTGGCTTTCGCGGAAGAGGATTACCCGACTTGCGCGCGCGTACTGGAGCCGGTCGCCGCTGAAGTCGTGCGCATCGGCGGCAGCGGAGCCCAGCGTGAGATGATCGAGGATATGCTGCTGCTCGCCCTGATGCGCAGCGGCGAGGCCGTGAAGGCGCATGCGCTGCTCGACCGTCGCCTACACCGCCGCCCGTCGTCCCGCGACACACGCTGGCAGAGCCTGCTGGCCGCCTGAGGATTCCTCATGTCCTGAGTTGAGGCGAATGCGATGACTGCGCGTGTGCCATGCCCACGGATGGCACGCGCCTGTTTCGAAAAGCGCCGATCCAGCTGCTCATTCCGAAGCTAGCGCATCAGCCGTTCTCCCGCGTACGGCCCGGCTCATCCTAATGGCTAGGCACTTGCAAACGTCGATGAAGTTCAGCCTGCGGAGTTTCGGTCATGTGCATGGACGCCTCATGCCACGGACAAGGGTGGTTGGCTCTATGGCCGCGGCGGCAACGGCCAATTGCATCGCCGCAGTCTTAGCAAACAATCCTTGTCAGTGTACGCTTGTCCCTTGACCTGGAAACGGAAAGGTTGATCCATGACGCCTTCGCCGATGTACGCCCTCGCGGACGTCTTCACCGAACCCGGCAATGTCGATCCGGAAACGCTCAACAATCTGGGCCCGCTTCGGCAACTGGCGGGACGCTGGCGGGCACGCAAGGGCGTGGACCTCAATCCCAAGGCGGAAGGCCCGGAGCGGCGTGTTTTCATCGAGAACATCGACTTCCAGGCGATCGACCCGCAGGCGAACGGGCCGCAACTGCTGTACGGTCTGCGCTACCACATCCACATCACCACCGAGGAAGAGGACATCACCTTCCACGATCAGGTCGGATATTGGCTATGGGAGCCGGCCACCGGCCTCGTCATGCAGACCATCGCCATCCCGCGCGGGCAGGTCGTCCTCGCGGCGGGACAGGCGTCTCCCGATGCGGGCGAGATCGTCGTGACGGCAACCCGCGGGCCGACCGAATACGGTATCTGCTCGACGACCTTTCTGGAGCAGGCGTTTCGCACGGACAGCTACAAGATCACGATCACCTTCCATCCCGACGGCAGCTGGAGCTACGTGACCGACACGGAGTTGCTGGTGCATGGCCGCGACACGCCCTTCGCTCATCAGGACCGGAACACGCTTCACCGGGTGGGAGAAGCGAAGCCCAATCCCCTGGCGGTGATTTTGGCCAAGCGAAAGTCTGGGTGAGCGGAATGTTGCGGCCTGACCCGAGCGGCAAGACATGTTCCGCATGAGGGAGTTTCAGGAATGTCCGACCTCGCCCCCTTCCTGACGAGGCTCGTTCCCCACCTGGCCGAGGTGTCGGGCGTAGCCGGGATCGTGCTGGGCGGGTCCCGGGCAAGAGGAACGGCAATCGAGATGTCCGACTACGATATCGGGCTCTACTATTGTCGCGACGAGGCACTGGACACGGAGCATTTGCTCGCCACGGTCAGGGACCTCGTCGACGATCCGGATGCGGCTGCCGTCACGGCTGTCGGGGAATGGGGACCGAGGATCGTCGGCGGCGGATGGCTGCGAATTCAAGGGCGCAAGGTCGACCTTCTGTATCGTAGCGTCGACGATGTCCGGGCCGTCATCGCTGAATGTTGCGAGGGGCGGATCTCGATGGCGTACCAGCCTGGTCATCCCCACGGCTTCTGCTCGGCCATCTGGATGGGCGAGGTTGCCCTGTGCCGCCCGCTCCATGATCCGCAAGGCACAATCGCCGCGCTGAAGGCCGCCACCTTGGCTTATCCCGATGCGCTCCGCTCGGCCCTGATCCGGACCTTCCTGTGGGAAGTGCCGTTCAGCATCGACAACGCGCAACTCGCGATTCCGCGGCGCGACAGGGCTCATATCGCCGGGTGCTTCTATCGGGCCCTGGGCTGCATTGGGCAGGTCCTGTTCGCGCTTAATCGACGCTACCTGATCAACGAGAAGGGAGCACTCATCGAAGCTGCCGGGTTTCCCGACACCATCGAAGGATTGGCGGAGCGGGTCGATGCCGTTTGGGGCGCGCTTGGGACGTCCGAGTTCATGCCCGCCTTGGACATCTTGAGAGCACTCGACGAAGAGTTGCGGGGCCTTGTCCGGATTGCACTAGGCAGCCGCCTTGATCAGGACGGCTGCGTTTGAAGATCCAAGAGGATGACCGAATTCTAATTCTTCACCCGGTAGTCCAAGGGTGGGCTCCGGTCGCCGATCAGGGCCGTGTAGGAGAAGGATCCGCCGCGGGACTTGTCGAATTCCGCCCTGGCGTCGGCGATCAGCTTCGGCGACAGGAAGAGCTCGACGGCTGTCGTGGCAAGCGTCTCGGCTGCGAACCGCGTCCCCTTGTGGCCGATCGACATGCCCCCGGCCGCGACCGCTTGCCAGCTATGCGTCGCTGTGCCCGGAACCCAGGTGGCTGTGCCGAGGCCGACCGTCGGCACAACCCAGCTCACGTCGCCGACATCCGTCGAATAGAAGCCCTGCTTCCCGAATGAATAATCCTCAACCTCCGATACCGCTGAAAGACGAGGCTTCGTCCGCAGGGTTTTTTGAAGTTCAGTGGCAAACGCAGTTTCTTCCGGCGTCCAACGAATCGCTTCCGCGGCGCGCAGATTGCGATCCATAGCCTTTCCAAGCACGTCATTGGGGAGCACCGAATACACACCTCCGAGGCGCTCGATCGAGGCCTTCGTTCCGGTCCCCAGCGCCGCACCTTCGGCGGCCTTCGTGATCCACTCGAAAACTTCGCCGACCACTTTGGGATCCGGGTGACGGACGTAGAGGTAGCTCTCGGCGAAATCCGGCACGACGTTCGGAGCCGATCCGCCGTTCGTGGTCACATAGTGAATCCGCGTTTCCTGCGGGACGTGCTCGCGCATCAGGTTGATCATGTGATGCATGGCCTCGAGACCATCGAGAGCCGAACGTCCGCGTTCGGGCTGCATGGCGGCATGAGCGGATTCACCCTTGAAGCGGATCTTCGCGCTCACATTGGCAAGCGAGCGCCCTTGCTCGGTCGAGTTGGAGTCTGCGGGATGCCAGTGCAGCGCGACATCGACATCGTTGAACAATCCTCCACGCACCATGTAAACCTTGCCCGAGCCGCCTTCCTCAGCGGGGGTTCCATACAGGCGGATCTGGCCCTCGACACGATTGTCCTTTAGCCACTGGGCGACCGCGATGGCGGCTGCGACAGAGCCGGCTCCGAAGAGATGATGTCCGCAGGCATGACCGCTTGCGATTCCTTCCACGGCCTGCTGTTGCGGTGCAGCGGCTTGCGAGAAGCCCGGCAGCGCGTCCATTTCCGCCAGAAGTCCTATGACGGGGCCAGTGTCGGTGCCGTAGCGTGCGACGAAAGCCGTGGGGATTCCGGCGACATTTCGCTCAACCGTGAATCCATGAGCCTCCAACTCCTTGATCAGCAAGTCGGCGGTCGCGGTTTCCAGGTAGCCCAGCTCGGGCTTCTTCCAAATGGCATCAGCCACATCGTTCATGCGGGGCGTGTAGTTGCTCAAGGTGCGAACGACCTGATCGCGCTGTTCGGCCGTCAGTGGTTCGGCGAACGCCTGCGGGGCAGCGGCAAGCAGCAGGGACAAGGCGATCGTTCGTAGGCTTCCTGTCAGCATCTGGTTCTCCTGTCATCGCAGTGGAGTATGGCGCGTGAGGCCCGACGAATAAAGCACGATCAAGTCTGCGGAATCAGAGCATCCCGTCATGAGATGATTCCGTTGTGAATCGCCACCCTTTGGGAAGTGTCCCGTTATTCCGCTGCGCTTCAAGATCCACGCGCCATAAGCGTGCCGTGTCTTGGAACGATCAAACCCGAATGATGCAACAGACGTTCATCGAACGTGGCTTCGTGACGGTATTGCACGGTCGGGCCGTCCTCATTCACTCGCCTGGCTCGAATCGAGCGACGTTTCGCGCCGATCGAACCCTGCCGCCATCGCTGCCGGCACTTGCTCTGCCGGTATCGGCCGACCAAAGAAGTGGCCCTGCGCCAGGTCGCAGCCATGGGCCTCCAGAAAGGCCACCTGTGCGGCTGTTTCGACGCCTTCGGCCACAACCGCGATGTTGAGACTCCGGCCCAGGCTCAGCAGGGCCCGCACGATCGCCGCGTCTCCGGAATCCGTGTCGATGTCGCGAATGAACGAGCGGTCGATCTTGATGACATCGACGGGGAATCGCTTGAGGTGCGTCAGCGAGGCATAGCCGGTGCCGAAGTCGTCGAGCGCGATCGTCACGCCGGCCGCGCTCAAGATCCGCAGCGCCCGCTCCACGTTGTCGGCGTGGCGACCCAGGAACACGGTCTCCGTCACCTCCACTTCTAGGCAATGGGCGGGCACGCCGGAATGGTTCAGCTCTGCCAGGATCCGCTCGGCGTAATCGTCATGGCGGAACTCGGCCGCCGAGATGTTGATTGCGATGCGGCCGAGGGGAAGACCCTCATCGAGCCAGACGCGCATGTCGCAAAAGACGCGCTGGCGCATGCGCGCTCCGATGGCGCTCCCGAGTTCCGTGTCGTCGAAGGCAGGCCAGATCGTGTCGGGCGTCTGAAGGCCGAGTCGAGGATGATACCAGCGCAGCAGCGCCTCGAAGCCGCCTCGTCCGCTCGACCCCAGGGCAACCTTGGGCTGATAGAAGGGCACGATCCAGTCCTCGGCCAAAGCGATTCCGGCGAGCTCCAGGCCGAAGGCCGTCTTCTCCGCTTCATCCCGCATCGAGGGCTCGAACAGCCGGCAGGCTCCGCGACCGCTCGCCTTGGCCCGGTAGAGCGCCAGATCGGCTTGCTTCTGTAAGGCTTCCGCCTTGATGCCAGGGTCGATTGCAAGCGCGATGCCGATGCTGCTCCGGCAGTCGAAATCCGCGTCGTCGTCAGGGGCAGGGTGCTGCATGCGAGAGAGCACGGTCCTGGCCACCTCCACGGCCTCGGCCTCGCTCGATACGGCCGGCAAGATCAGGGCGAACTCGTCGCCGCCCAAGCGGGCGATGTTCTCCTGATTGCCGGCAAGACTGCGCAGGCGCTTGGCGAACTCCTTCAACATGGCATCGCCTGCGGCGTGGCCGAAGCGATCGTTGACGAGCTTCAGATTGTCGAGGTCTATGACCAGCAGGCTAACCATGGAGGAATTGTCGGCGGTCCGGTCGATGGCCTCCTGGAGCCTCTGGTGGAAGCGCCGTCGGTTGGGGAGTCCGGTAAGATCATCGTGGTAGGCCGCCCAACGCAGCTGCTCCTGCGCGAGCCTCCGATCGTGGATGTCTTCGATGTTGCCGTACCATCGGACGATGGTTCCGTTCGCCGTCCGACGGGCGGCGGCCCTTCCGCGACACCAGCGGTAGCTGCCATCGGCCAGGCGCACCCTGAACTCGGCATTGAAGGGCTCTCCGGTCGACACGGAGTGCGACCACCGATCGCCGATCAGCGGCAGATCGTCAGGATGCATGGCTTGCATCCATCCGGTTCCCCGTGTCTGTTTCAACGACAATCCAGTGAGGGCCTCCCAGCGCGGCGGAACATCGAGGATGCTCCCCTGAGGATCGGCAATCCAGGGAATCTGCGGGCTGAGCTCGACGGAATACCGGTAATGCTCCTCGCTTTCCCGCAGGTCCAACTCGGTCCGCTCCTTGGCCATGGCGAGCAGCACGAAGGCCAGAGTGGGGGTATAGATCGCCAGGAACAGCGCCATTTCGCCCGACCACCGGCTGGCGAAGGCATCGGCCCAGAAGATCAATCTCAGCGACAGGCCCAGGGACAGTCGAACCAAGTTGAAGCCCGCGAGCACCAGCAGCAAGGTGATCGCGGCGCGCTGCGCCGTCAGACGCAGCACGGAATGTTTCCACAACTCCCAGGCCGCCAACGCGGCATAGACGCCCGAAATCAGCGACAGAAGGGCCAGTCTCACACCGGGGCTGTCGGTGAGGAACGGGAAAGCGGCGGTCCAAAGTGCGGGGCCTGCCAGAAGGACCGGGAGCTCGCAGGCCCGGCCGTTGAAGGCGCGGCATCCCGCATACAAGGCCGCATAAGCGCCGGCGACCAGGACATTGGCGATCAGCAGGATGAGGGGGCTCGGTGGGGCTTGACCGAGATTGGCCATGCCGATGCCGATGGGAACCATGCCGAACGAGGCACTCCACCACGCCAGCGCCCGGATCCGCCGATTGTGAGCCCAGGCGAAGAGAAGCAGGACGCTCAGCAGGGCCGAGAGCAGAATGTAGATGAGTGCCAGGGTACGAGCGTCGAGGGTCATGGAATAACTTCAATACGCAGGGCCGGATCCGCAGGAGCCCGTCCATCCGAATGATGGGAGCATGAACCTTAACGCTTGTGCGTGACTGACGAACAGAATCCAGCCCGGATGATCTCAGAACTTTAGGCTTCCTGAAGGCGCCGGAGCCGTGGACGTCCCATCTGATTGAAGAAGGCGACACGAGTGGAAGCAGGTCGTCCTGCGGCACTTCGTCCAGGTGCGGGACAGCCCAGAAGCGGAGGGATGATCCCTGATACACCTCATTGTCATGTAGATGATCGTGCTCCCGGATCTATATCAAGAGGGCGTACCCTCCGTTTCCAGAATGGGAGGCCTGTTCGTGTGAGGCTCAAACCGTCCCGTTTCATCACCTCACTGGCTCCGGCTCTCGTTCTCGTCGCGGGGATCGTGATCCTGAGTGCCCTCGCGCTGTGGCGCGGCTACCAGGATACGACCCGGCGAGGTGAGGAAATCGCGGGCAATCTCGTCCACGTTCTCGCAGAACAGTCGCAACGGACCTTCCAGGCGATCGATTTTACGCTGGAGGGCATCCGCGACACCCTGGAAGCCAAGCCCGATCTCCCGCCCAACGATCCCCGCTTCCAGGCCGAGCTGAAGGAGCGCGTGAAGGCTTTGCCGTACGTTCGCGGCTTGATCGTGGTCGGGCCGGATGGATTCCTTACCCACGATACGGGCTATCCCAGGACGCCCCGGGTGAGCGTCGCCGACCGGGATTACTTCAAGATCCATCAGGACGAACCCAACCTGGGCCTCGACATCGGACATCCCATCCAGAGCCGAGTGGACGGTTCGTGGGTCATCAGCATCAGCCGCCGGATCGACCGGCCGGACGGAAGCTTCGGCGGCGTGGTGGTGGCCGTCGTCGATCCCTTCCAGTTCGAAAGCTTCTATCGCGGCTTGGCGGTCGGGCGCGACGGGTTCATTGCCCTTCTGCTCCGCGACGGCACGATGCTGGCCCGCAGCCCCGCGTCCGAGCAGGCGATGGGCAAGTCGTTCATAATCGCGTCCGCGACCTTCCGCTACCTGCCCGAGCGCCCCCATGGCGTCTATTGGTCCGTCAGTCCCGTTGACGGCATCTCGCGGGTGGTCGGGTACAAGGCTCTCGGCGGCGTTCCGGCGGTCGTTCTCGTCGGATTGGCCAGCGCCTCTGTCTATCGCTCCTGGTATGAATATGCCACCGTGGTCGTCGCCACGGTGGCGGTGCTCCTGGGACTGGTAGGTGTCCTATCACTGCTCGTGAGGAGGGGCCGCGAGCGTGAGCGGGCCGAGCAGGAGCGCCTCGGACGCGCCCAGCGTCTGGAGGCTCTCGGGCACATCGCGGGCGGCATTGCTCACGATTTCGGCAACACCATCCGCATCGTTCAATCCACCTGCGCGCTCCTCAAGCCTTCTGTGAAGGATGATCCCGACGCCCGCTCCTTGATCAGCGACACGGAGCGCTTTCTCAAGGGCGCAAAAGACATGACCGAGCGGCTCCTGGCCTTCGCGCGCCGCCAGGAGCTCAAGGCGCGTGCGACGAGAATCGACGAGCGGATCGCGGGCTTCGTATCGATCCTGAATCAGGCCTCGGGCCCGCGTGCGGCGGTGGAGCTCAAGTTGAACGCCGACGGCGCGGTCTGCCTCCTCGATCCGGTGCAGTTCGAAGCGGCCCTTCTGAATCTCGTTCTCAATGCCCGGGACGCGATGCCCTATGGCGGGACGATCGTGGTTGAGACCGCCATGATTGCGTCGCCCCGATCACGGGCGGGCCTCCGCCGGTCTTTCCATACGGAGCGGCCCTGGGTTCAAATCGCCGTGGTCGATTCGGGCATCGGAATGTCCCACACGGTGCTGGAGCAGGCCTTCGATCCGTTCTTCACCACCAAGGGACCAGGACAGGGCAGCGGCCTCGGCCTCAGCCAAGTGCTGGGCTTCGTGCAGCAGAGTGCCGGCGAGGTGCGACTGGAGAGCAAAGAGGGATGTGGAACGAGAATCCGTCTCGTGTTCCCGACGATCCCCGTTGATCGGGATGAGACCAGACCCACAGGGCTTACCCACGTCGGCGAGGAGGCCGCAACGGATCGCCCGCCAGGCTCAGACCCGGTGCATGGATCAGGTAAAACCTGATTGACGCCTCAGGTCCAGACCTGATCCTCAAGGTATCCCAGCCAAGTATGATCATCCGTGACCCGGGAGCGCCCATGACCATCAGAATCCTCATCGCCGACGATCATGCGATCGTGCGCCGCGGTTTGCAGGCGCTGGTGCAGGCGCAGCCCGGCTGGGAGGTCTGCGGCGGGGCCGACACCGGCCAGAGAGCGGTCGATCTTGCCATCGAGCAGCAGCCGGACGTGGCCATTCTCGATTTTTCCCTGCCGGTGCTCAACGGACTCGAGGCCACCCGGCATATCCGCGTGGCGAGCCCGAGTACCGAGGTTCTCGTCTACACGATGCACAACAACGAGGATGTCATCAGAGATGTCCTGAAGGCGGGCGCGAGGGGATACGTGCTGAAGACCGAGGACGACGGCGAGGTCGTCAATGCGGTCAAGGCGCTGCTGCGCAAGAAGCCTTACTTCTCGCCGCAGGTCGCCGAGACCCTGCTCGACGATTTCCTCAGTTGCGGCAAGGTCACGGCATCTGACACGCTCAGCCCACGCGAGCGCGAGGTGATCCAACTCGTGGCCGAGGGACAGACCAACAAGGCCATTGCGGATCGCTGGGCCGTGAGTGTCAAGACGGTCGAGACCCACAGAACCGCCGCGATGCGCAAGCTGAACCTGCGCTCGGGCGTCGAGCTTGCCCTCTATGCCGTGCGGAACAAGCTCATCGAGCCCTGATCGTCCTTTGGGTGCTCCGGTCAATCCTGACCCTCCCTCGGGTCATCACCCGATTTCAATTCTGCGCAGGACGCTGTTTGCTGAACCAACGCGCAGACGGAATGACAGGACGGCAGTGGGAGGAATGGGTTTGAGTCGGATCTGCCGTCGCGTGTTTCATGCCTGGCGAACGGCGTCGGCACGGATCGACCAAGCGATCCTCAATGAGGCGGCGAAGGATGCGACAAAAACTGAAAGCCCTGCGGGCACCAGAACTCCATCGCACGAAAGACCGGCCCAGAGACCAGCTGCATCCGGTGCCGGTGACGATACGCTGGACCAGGACGGATCCCGAGGAAATTGAGCAAGGGATCATCCGCGCGTATGTCCGGCTTGCCTGCACGTCGAATGAACGGCAGGGTTCGCGAACCATGACCGTGATCCGGGTCGGGGCGATGGAGGCGCGGCTGACCGAGGTGGCGTCGGAAGCCTGGCCTTTCGGGATGCCGTCGTTCTGGCTGGAAATCTATTCTCACGCCAGCGGCTCCGTTGTCGCAAGTCGTGGGTGCTCTGCGTTCGACGAGAGCGAGATCGCCGCAGCCGTGGAGCTGATTGCCAGGGCGGGCGAGCGCATTCGGGTCGATCACTGACCGGTTTCCAAGGGGGCGAACAATCTTCAAACAGGAGCAGCGCGATGTTGAAGCTTCCGATGCATGGATTTGCCAAGCGTGTGGATGATGTCGTGACGAGAGCCGAAAGCATTCTGCAAGCTCGGCAGCATGTCTTGTTCAAGGGCCAATCTCCCGCGAACCCGCCGAACCTGAAGAAGCCAGACCAGCATGATAAGCCGAAGTAGCTCACACAAGGCGGGTCATGCATGTCTCGCCTCTCTTCCTCCGCAGTTAGACAGTGTGTTGAGTCAGAATGAGCATTGATCGCCCCCTGCGCATCATGATCGTCGAAGACGAAGCCTTGCTCCTTATGGAACTGGAAATGTTCCTGGAAAGCGAGGGACATCAAGTCGTGGGCACGGCCACATCGTATCGTGAGGCCGCGGACGTGTCCAAGGAAGTCCATGCCGACCTCGCGCTCGTCGATATCCATCTCACCGACGGGCCGGTCGGCGTCGAGCTGGGGCGCTACATCACGCAGAACACCGGCACGGCCGTGGTGTTCATGACCGCCAATGTGAAGCGCATCCCGGAGGACTTCTCCGGCGCGATCGGCGTCATCGCGAAGCCCTACACGAATGCGGGCCTCAGGGCGGCCCTGCACTACCTCGTCAGCGCGGTCCGTAGCCCTCCACCGAAAGCTGTGCCGCCGTTGAGCCTGTCCCTTGCTCCGCACTTCGAGGAGCAATGGGTAGATCCACAGAGTCCCGACAAGTAACGCTTGTAGGACGTAAGAGCCGGTTATGGATCGCGATGTCGTTGACGGCCTGTCGCAGCATCAGACAGACCGGTGCACGATGTCACATTAAGTCAGGTATGAGAGGGCGGCGTGCAGTTGGATCGGCATGAATCACCGGGCCGAGAACTCACATGTGCCACTGCGAAATCGGGAGCGGACCACGCAAGGGCGTGACGTCAACGCAATCAAAGGGGGGAGTGGTTTGCTAAACGATCAGTCCATCCCGAGAAGATGATAAATACGCTTGGTATAGGCGCCAAACGGCTCCGTTGTTTTCACGTCGAGCGTGCGCGGCGAAGGCAGCGCGATGTCGAAGTAGTCTGCCATGCGCGCGGGCCCTGCCGTTAGCACCGCGCAGCGTGATCCAAGGAATACGGCTTCCTGAATAGAATGGGTCACGAAGACGATCGTCTTCGAGCTTTGCTGCCAGATCCGCAGCATCTCAAGATTCATCTTCTCACGAGTCAAGGCATCGAGCGCACCAAAGGGCTCATCCATCAAGATGAGCTTGGGGTCGTGCACCAGAGCCCGCGCGATAGAAGCGCGCTGCTGCATGCCGCCCGACAGTTCGTACGGATACTTGCTCTCGAAACCCTGCAGACCGACCATGTTGAGCAGGTCGCGAGCGCGCTCCTTCGCTTCCCGATTGGGAAGTCCGAGGATTTCCGCCGGCAGGATCACGTTCTCCAGGATGGTTCTCCACTTCAGCAGAAGCGCCTGCTGGAAGACCATGCCCACGTCGCGCCCCGGCGTGAAGGTGGAGGCGCTCGTCCCGATCCTTACCTCCCCGTCATCGGCATCGTGAAGACCGGCGAGGATTCTAAGGAGGGTACTCTTGCCGCACCCGCTGGGGCCGACAAGGGACACCATGTCTCCTTCCGCGATGTCCATCGTCACATCGGACACAGCGACGAATTCGTGCCCTCCTGTGCGGTAGACTTTGCGCACATTGCGGAGGCGGATCATCGGATCGGTTTCGTTCCCGATCCGCGTCGGGTCCGGGGCAAGAGCGCTCATCATGCCAGCCACCTGTGCAGGTTCTCAGCAACGAAGGAATCGTCCGACAGGTCGGCATGGTCGCGGCTCACCCGGTCGATTTCCTCCACTTGTCCGGGGCTCAGACTCTCATGCGGATCGATGCACCAGATGCCTTCGAGCAGGCCCTGGCGGCGCAGGATCTCGTGGCAGCCGGCGATGCAGCCATGAAAGTCATGGGCGACGTCGAAGAAGGCCGAGTTGCAATCGGTCACTCTGGAATCGAGCGCGAGGATCTCCGGCGCAAGGGGGCCCGCTTCGACGGCCTTTTGAAGCTGATCCAGCATCCGGACGGCGTTGCGCGTCCAGACGGACCAATGGCCGAGCAATCCGCCCTTGAAGCGGACGATCACCGGCTTCCGGTCACGCATGACGGTAAACGGCGTCACCAGATCGAGCACGATGTGATCGTCGTTCCCCGTGTAAAGCGTCACGCGCTCCTCGGCACGCGCCGCCACCACACCGCGCACCACGTCCAGGGTCCGATAGCGGTTGAAGGGCGCTACCTTGATCGCAATGACGTTCTCGATCGCGGCGAACTGTTCCCAGAAGACTGCATCCAACGACATGCCGCCCACGGCAGGCTGCAGGTAGAAGCCAACGAGGGGGATTTCTTCGGCGACGCGGCGGCAATGGGCGATGATCTCGTCGGTGCTTGCCCCCTTGAGGGCGGAGAGGCTCAGCAGGCCTGCGTGGTAGCCGAGACGGACGGCGGTCTGCGCCTCTGCGACGGCCTGCTCTGTCTTGCCGCAGATGCCGGCCACCATCACGAGAGGGCGGTCCGCCCATGCCTTGCTGTCTTCCATGGCGGCGGCGAGAACCGGCTCATAGAGGCCGATTTCTCGGATGGCGAACTGCGTCGTGTGCACGCCCACCGCAAGGCCTCCGACACCTGAATCGACGTAGTAGCGGGTCAGCGCACGCTGCCGTCGGCGGTCAAACCGACGTTCAGCATCAAGAGCCAGGGGATGCGCCGGGATGGCGACGCCCCTGCGGATCATGCCGAGAATCTCCGGTGGAAGTTGGGAGTGGTGCAGGGCCATGCGGGTCGTCCTCTCAGCAGGCGGAATGATTAGCCGAATTCGGGTCCGACGGCGGCAAAGAGCCGGCGGGGATCACCGAACGGTGTCGAACGGTTCTGCGCCATGCGCAGGAATGGCCGTTGGATCGAGAACCCTCTGTCCTTCAACACACGCGCGAGCTCCGGGTGAGCATCGATCACGTCGATGAAGACCGGGCCTTCGACCAGATCGAGCGCGGCCTCGAGAAGCTCCCCAGCCTGTGTCTCGGTCCGGGCGATGACGGGTCCCAACTGCGTCGCCAGCCTTCCGGGCCGGGCCAGCACGCAGCCTGACCCGTCGTCCGTCGCGAGAGCGAGCCGTGGCGCTCTTCGAAGCAGAGACGTCAGCAGGGCAGGGCGCTCGGCTCCGAAGGCCACGGCATCGGATGCGACGAGAGCCGCCACGTCGCTTTCGCGCAGCAGCCTCATTCCCGGACGCATCCTGCCCGTGTTGCCGCCTTGTCCCTGCCAGCGCGACAGATCGAAGTGAGGCTCGAACCCCAGGGGGCGATAGACGGTTTCTCCGGCAGGTGTCGCGTCCAGAACCGGCACAAGGCCTTTGCTCCGCACCTCCTGCATGCAGGCTTGGAGGATGCGTGTGCCGAGCCCCTGCCGCCGGTGCGAGGCGGCGACCAGGACCATGCCGATCCACGCGAACCCGCCCGGATAAGGGAGGGTCGCCCCCGTGGCGACGGGCTGCCCGCCATCGCCCAGCAGGGCGAAGACCTTGCCGTGCCCGATGAAGAAGGACCAATCATCCGGAAGCTGGTTCCAGCCGGCTTCCCCTGACAGGGCCATGCAGCCTTCGATCAGGCCTTCATCGATCGGTTGTGGACGGAGGTGCTCAATAGGCGCCATCGCGGGTCTCGAAATGCGTCGGCTTGCCGAGGCTCGGGCGATCGCGGGCGACCCACTCGGCGACCCAGTCGATCATGCGATTGAGCGGAACGGAGGGATAGCCGAACAGCCCGGAAGCCTGCGCCGTGTTCACGAGCCAAGCGGTTGGCGCCTCCTGCCCGACGATCTGAGGCGCTTTTCCGAGGCGCTCGCCGAAAGCCTTCGCAAGCCAGCGGATGGACGTGGTTTCGGGACCAGACACGTTGATCGGGCTGGTCGGGTCCGTCGCATGGCGCAGGCACCGCAGGGCCTGGGCATTCGCATCACCCTGCCAGATGACGTTGACATGGCCCATAGTGACGTCCACCGGCTCGTTGTCGCGAACCTTCTGGGCCACGTCGAACAGAACGCCGTAGCGAAGATCGATGGCGTAGCTCAACCGGAACAGCCGGCCGGGTGTTTTGTAGATCTGGGAGAAGTGCTCGAAGATCCGCTCGCGGCCGATGCAGGAGAATGCATACTCGCCCGGCGGGTTCAGGACGCTGTCCTCCGTCGCGCCCTGGCTGCCGATGCCGACGAACGGGTACACGCAGGCCGTCGAAAACGCGACGATCCGGGACTCGCGGAAAGCTTCGGCCACGAGCCCGGGCACATGGACGTTCATGGCCCAGGTGAGGGCCTGATTGCCCTGAGCGCCGAACTTGCGCCCGGCCATGAAGATCACATTGCGCGTCTTCGGCAGGCTTTCGACGGCCGCGCGATCCGTGAGATCGCAGGAGATCGTCTCGATGCCATGGGCCTCGAGGCTGTCGCGCAGGCCCGGTTCGCTGAAGCGGGCCACGCCGATCACCCGCTTGTCGGGTGCCGCGTTGCGGGCGAGGCGCGCAAGGGTCGGGCCCATCTTGCCGCCGACGCCCAGGATCATGATGTCACCGTCGATGGCCGCCAGATCCCTTGCCAGCGCGCGCGTCGGTACTGCCATGAAGGCATCCACGTCTTCAGGGGTATCGAACCCCATGGGCCAGGAGCCGTCTTCGAGCCAAGTAGTCATTTCATCCTCGCGTCTTTGGGAACCCACAGGTGCTCCATCACCATGACGATGAGGTACAGCGCGATGCCGAGGAGCGTGAGCAGAACGACGGCCATGAACATGGCGGGCGTGTCGAGCGAGGCCTGGACCTGGATCATCAGGTAGCCGAGGCCGCGCTCGGAGGCGATGAACTCGCCGACGACTGCGCCGGCAACGGCCAGGATGGCCGCGACCTTCATGCCGGAAAAGATGTAGGGCAGGGAGCCCGGAAGCTGGATGTAGCGGAAGGCCTGCCAGCGCGAGCCCTTGAGGGAGCGCACAAGGTCGAGAATGTCCGGCTCCACTTCGTTCAGGCCGCGCACCGTCGTGAGAAGGATCGGGAAGAAGCAGAGCGTGAACGTGATCAGGATGTTCGTGCTGATGCCGTAGCTGAACCAGACGATCACCAGGGGACCAAGGGCCACCTTCGGGATCATGTTGAGCGTCACCAGCAGGGGGAATACCAGCAGCGTCAGGATCCGCGACCAGGAGAACAGGAGCGCGAGAACGACGCCGAGCACCACGGACAGGGCGTAGCCGCCGAATATCTCGGCTGCGGTCACCAGCGTGTTCTCGACCCAGCTGTAATTGGGCTTGGCCAAGGAGGCGAGGATCGCCGTCGGGGCAGGCAGGATGAAGGAGGGGACCAGGAAAATGGTGACGATCACCTGCCAGAGGACGATGATCCCAATGTGCACGGCCGCGATGGTGAGCCACCTCCTGCCGGTAGCGGACACGAACTTGCCGGGAGCAGGTTCAACACGGACCGTGGCAGTCTGGACGCTGCTCGTCATGAGAAGCTTCTCCCGTTTCCGTCAGGTGAAGGAAGGCTAGCTCACCCTAGGCCGCTAATCAACTATCTGGTTGGTTGATAAAGTGCGACTATGGTTGGAGAGGGCGGAGCGCCCCGAGGGCGAACTCGATGACGTGGCGGCGGCGGACTGCGACGGCTTTCGTCTCGCCGAGATTCGTGCCGAAGATGGCCGACAGGGTGCGGTTGTTGGAGAAGAAGAAATACGACAGCCCCGCGATGGAAATGTAGAGGTTGATCGGGTCGATGTCGTCCCGGAACAGCCCTTCCCGAACGCCTCGCTGCAGGGTGTCCCGGATGAGCTCGACGAGCGGCAGATGCATGCTCTGCACCTCCCGGAGACCGTCCAGGTGCATGGCGCCATAGCGGTTCTCGTCATTGAGGAGCGCAATGAATTCTGGATGTTCTGCAAGGTAATCGAACGAGAAGCCGACGAGGCTCTCCATGGCCCTCACAGGAGGAAGATCGGAAAGGTTCAGGGCGCGCTCACGCGCACGGATCCGGCCATAGACCTCTTCGAGGGCGGCCCGGAAAAGATCATCCTTGTTGCCGAAATAATGATACACCATCTGCTTGTTGACGCCGGCGCGGCGCGCGATCTCGTCGACACGGGCTCCCGCAGGACCTTTGGCGGCAAACTCGGCAATGGCCGCGGTGAGCAGGGCCTGACGGGAGGCCTGAGGATCGCGCTTACCGGTACGTGCCGGATTGTCTTCGGTGTAAGGGGTGAGATCAGCCATGGGGCCCTCTACGCAAGTATCAACCAACCAGTTAATTGATAGTTGATCTAGGTTGGCTTGAAAGGCTAGTCTTTTTCGAGCTCCGGCACCAGGACAGGCCGGAGACCTAGAGGGACAACAATCATGATCAAACTTGCGTCCGCCGCCCTTGCCGCCGCTGCGCTTCTGGCTCCGGTCGGCGCCTTGGGAAAAGAGAAGGTCAACCTGGTTCTCAACTGGGTGCCGACCGCCGACCATGCCCCATACTATTATGCGAAATCGCAGGGATGGTACGACGAGGCCAATATCGATCTGACGATCGAAACCGGAAAGGGATCCGGCGTGTCGGCCCAGCGTGTCGGCGCCGGAACTTCCGAAATCGGCATCTCGGATCTCGCAACATCGCTCCTCGCCCGCGGCAAAGGGGCCAAGCTCGTGGCGGTCATGGCCGTCTATGCCAATTCCCCTCAAGGCTTCTACTGGCTCAAGAGCAGCGGCATCGGCGGTCCGAAGGATTTTCCCGGCAAGAAGATCGGGAACCCGCCCGGTGACGCGTCCCGCATCATGTGGCCGGCCTTCGCCAAGCAGGTCGGAATCGACCCCGGCTCGGTCAGCTTCGTCAATGTGAGCCCGCAGGCCAAGGTGCCGTCCCTCAAGAGCCGCGCCATCGACATCACGAGCGATTTCTACAACGAGCACGATCTCAAGGTACGCGAGTTCGGCGACGATCTCAGCTTCCTCGCCTGGCGCGACATCGGCATCAATCCTTACGGCAATTCCATCATCGTCAATGCCGACTATCTTGAGAAGAAGCGCGACGTGGTGAAGGCCTTCACTCAGGTGAGCCAGAAGGCGTTCGCGGCCTGCGTGCAGGACGTCGCGCCTTGCCTCAAGGCGCTGATGGCCAGCGTCAGTGGTCTCGACGAGGCCAACCAGCGCGATCAGTGGAATCGGATCAAGGAACTGATGCGCGATCCGACGACGGCTTCGACTGCCCTCGGAGCCTTCGACGACCAGCGAGTGAAGAACGACTTCGAGATGGTGAAGACCTATTTCGGCCTCGAGCAGCCCTTCGAAGCCTCCACGGCTTACACCAACGAGTTCCTCGACAAATCGATCAAGATGGCGCCGAAATAGGTGCTCGTCAGGACCATCATCCGATAAGATCAGTCGCATCGCTGCGGTGGTACTGACCTCGATGGCCCCGGTCGTTCCTGACCAACCTCGTTAGCTTGCGGGGCAGTCAGCGGATGGGGCGCCACGAGCAGTGATCGCGCCGAGACGAAACCCCGGCACCGCCTCATGGTGTGGTGCCGGGCCCATACCCGAAACAGGTCGCCCGACCGACATCCGCCGATCGCCTATGTGGGTCGCTGAGGGCAGAACAACGAGGCGGAGCCCACCCTCCAAGGGGAAAAATGACCGCCACCGCTTCAACGGATGAACTTCTGCCGATGATCACCTCCGGGCCCTTGTTCGAGCTTCTGCAAGCCGGACAGACGCGATGAGCATAAAGGGTACTACTGATTGACAGGGCTGGCGCGGCGCTCCGTCGTCAGCTCTTCGATCGGACGGTGGCCTAGGTGGTCCCAATCAGGCATTTCATCAGCGGATCCCTGCGCGCATGAAGGACTGAACGAACTGACGCTGGAACAGAAGGAAGGCCAGGAGAAGCGGAGCCATCGTCATGACGGTGGCGGCCGTGATGACTGACCAGTCGACGCCGGTTTCGGGGGCTCCGAAAACGGCAAGGCCCACTGTGAGAGGGCGGCTCTCAACCGAGTTGGTGACGATCAACGGCCACAGGAAATTGTTCCAGTGATAGCTCACGGAGACGAGGCCGAAGGCGATGTAGGTGGTCTTGCCGAGCGGCACGAAGACCCGCCAAAGCACGCCGAAGGACGAAGCGCCTTCCACGCGCGCGGCATCCACGAGTTCGTTCGGAACGCCCTTGAAGGTCTGGCGCAGCAGGAAGATGCCGAAGGCCGAGGCGATGTAGGGCAGGGCGATGGCCGGGATCGTGTCCAGAAGGTTGAGCGCGCTGATCACGCGGTAATTCTCCACGATCAGCACGTCCGGCATGATCATGAGCTGTACCAGCACCAGGGCGAAGAGAACCTCCCGGCCGAAGAAGCGGAAGCGCGCGAACGCATAAGCCGCGAGCGTCGAAACGACCAGCTGACCTGCGAGGACCAGCGACACGAGCATCAGCGTGTTCAGGTAGTAGCGCGCGAAGGGGGCCTGGTTCCAGGCTCGCACGAAATTGTCGAGCGTCAGAGGCGCCGTGAGATCGAAGCGCGTTGCATATTCGGACGGATGGAACGCGCTCCACAGGCTGTAGGCCAGCGGCAGGAGCCACAGGAGCGCGAGCGCCCAGGCGGCAAAGGTTTCGACCGAGTGGCTTTGCTGTCTCATTGGTAGTGGATCCTGCGGTCGAGGTACACGAACTTGGTCAGGGCGACGCCGGCCAGGATGGTGATCAGCGTCACCGTCAGCGTCGCCGCGAAGGCGGTATCCTGAAACGTAAATGCGACTTCGTAGATGTAGTAGAGCAGGAGCGAGCTCGCGTTGTTCGGCCCGCCCTTCGTCATGATGACGAGCTGGTCGACGAGCTTGAACGAGTTGATGAGTGCGTTGATCGAGATGAACAGGGTGGTGGGCATCAGAAGCGGCAGCGTCACGCGCCGAAAGAAGTACCATCGGCCAGCACCTTCGACCTCCGCGGCCTCCTTCAGCTCGGGCGGGATGGTCTGCAGGGCCGCGAGGTAGAAGATCATGAAGAAGCCCGCCTCCTTCCAGACCACCATCACGGCGAGGCAGCTCATGACGGTCGACGGGTCGCCAAGCCAGTTATGCCCGGAGAAGCCGAGACCCTTCAGGAACTGGTCGAGCAGTCCATAATCGGGTGTGTAGAAGAACAGCCAGATATTCGCCACCGCGATCATCGGCAGGACGGTCGGGGTGAAGAAGGCAAGTCGCAGGAAGGAGCGACCGGCAATTTTCTTGTCGACCCACACGGCCATGAGCAGCGCCAGCGCGATGCTGGTGGGAACAGTGGCCAGAGCGAACACGATGTTGTTGCGCAGCACCTGCCAGAAGACGTCATCCTCCAGCATGTATGTGTAGTTCTCCAACCCCACGAAATCGGCCTCGCCGCCACGGCTCAGTGAGAAGAAGCTGTGATAGAGCGTCGACAGGATCGGGTAGTGAGTGAAGGCCGCCAGGAGAACGATGGCGGGCAGCAGGAGAAGCCAGGCATTGACGTTCGTCAGCCAGTCTCTTCGCCTGGCGGCCTTGGGCTCGGCGGCACTCATGACGGCGGATACCATCGCTTCCTCCTGCGGAGTCGAAAATGTGCTGCGGCGGTCCTGCCGCCGCAGCACGAGGCTGGGTTACTTGTAGCGGTTCAGCACGCGTTCGGACTGCTTCTGAGCGCTGTCGAGAGCATCCTTCGGCGTCTGCGTGCCGGTCACGGCCGCCTGCACGGCATCGTTGAGGATCTTGTAGATGCGGCCGTTGTCATGCACCGACAGTTCGGCGACGGCATGCTCCAGCTGATCACGCGCCACGGTGGCCTGGGGGAAGTCCTTGACATAGGTCTTCATGACGTCGGTCTGGTAGGCGGCGGGCGTCACGGCTACATAGCCCGTCTTGATGCTCCAATCAGCCGCGCGCTCGGGAGCGGTCATCCAGCGGATGAACTTCACGGCAGCCTGCTGCTGCTCGGGCGACGCGCTCTTGAACACATAGAAGTTGCCGCCGCCGGTCGGCGAGCCGCGGCGCTCCTTGGCGGGCAGCATGGCGACGCCGAAGTCGAACTTCGCAGCATCCTTCACGGCCGTCAGGTTGCCGGTCGTGTGCCACATCATGGCCGTCTTGCCTTCCAGGAAGTCGGTTCGAAGGGTGCCCCATTCCACGGCACCCTTCGGCATCACGCCTTCCTTCGCCGACAGGTCGACCCAGTACTGCAGGGACTCGACGGTCTTGGGCGCATTGAAGGAAACCTGATTGCCGGCCTCGTTCATGAGTTTCTGGCCGTTCTCGATGGCGAGCGCCTGAAGCATCCAGTAGCCGTAGCCGGTCGAGGGGATTTCCACACCCCAGCGGCTCACGTTGCCGGAAGCGTCCTTCTTTACGAGCTTCTTCGACATCTCGGCCATTTCGGCCCAGGTTGTCGGGGGCTTCTCGGGATCGAGGCCTGCGTCCTTGAAGGCTTCCTTGTTGTAGTAGAGAACGATCGTGGAGCGCTGGAACGGAACGCTCCAGGTCTTGCCCTCGACGCGGCCGTTTTCCATGAAGGCCGGGTAGAAGCCGTTGAGCCATTCCTTGTCGGCGCCGGGGATCTCGTCGATCGGCACGATCGCCTTCTCGTCCATGAGCGTGAAGAGATCGGTGGAGAACAGAACCGAGAGCTGCGGTGGCTGGCCGCCCTTCATGGCCGTCATGGCCTTGGTCATTGTGTCGGTGTAGTTGCCGGCATAGACAGCCTCGACCTTGATGTCCGGATTCTCCTTCTGGAACTTCTGGACCATGTCGTCGATCACCTTCGTGACCGGTCCGCCGACGGCGACGGGATAATACATGGTAAGGTCGACCGCGTGAGCGATGCTGGCGCTCAGGCTAACCGCCGTCATGAGGCCTGCCGTGAGCAGGGCTTTCGTCTTGAACTTCATTGTCCTCCCCTTCCAGTATTGGAAGCCATGCGCCGACGGATGTGACAGCCGCCTGCGCTCTTGCAGAAGAAAGCCTCAGCGGTTCAGGGCGCTGTCCGCACGACGCTTTCCACTGTTCCTGTCAAACAGATGTATGTGACGGTTCTGCCATCCGAGCGCGACTTGCGAGCCGGTGGGCAGCGCGCAATAGCCGCTCTGGCGGACCGAGACGGTTTCGCCCTTCACGTCGCAGAGGACGATGCTGTCCGCACCGAGATATTCGACCGCCTTCACGGTCGCGGGAATGCCATCGCTCTCCACGAGTGCGACATGTTCCGGCCGGACACCGAGAACCGCGTCGTCCTGCCAGGAGATGATGTTCATGGGAGGCGTGCCGATGAAGCGCGCCGTGAAATCGCTCGCAGGTTCGTTGTAGAGTTCGTGCGGCGCGCCGTTCTGCTCGATATGGCCGTCGCGCATCAGGATCACGCGGTCGGCCATGGTCATGGCCTCGGTTTGATCATGCGTCACATAGACCATGGTCATGCCGAGCCGCTGCTGAAGGCTGCGGATCTCGGTGCGCATCTCGTGGCGCAGCTTGGCGTCGAGGTTCGACAACGGCTCGTCCATCAGGCAGACGGGCGCTTCCGCAATGATGGCGCGCCCCAGCGCAACGCGCTGACGCTGCCCGCCCGAAAGCTGTGACGGCTTGCGCTCGAGCAGGTTGCTGAGGCCCACGATATCCGCCACCTTCTTGAGGCGCGTATCGCGCTCCGCGCGACCGACGCCACGCACGCGCAGGCCGAAGATGATGTTCTCGGCCACGTTCAGATGCGGGAAGAGTGCGTAGGACTGGAACACCATTGAGATGTTGCGCTGCGCCGGGGAGAGATGCGTGACGTCGCGCCCGCCGATGGTGATGGTGCCGGAATCGACCTCCTCCAAGCCTGCAATCAGGCGCAGGGTCGTGGACTTGCCGCAGCCGGATGGGCCGAGCAGGACCAGCAGCGTTCCCGCATCGGCCTTGAAGCTGATGCGATCGACGCCGCCGACGCCACCCCATGTTTTCGATACTGCGTTGACGACAATCTCGGACATCGGCGTGATCCTTGAGACCCTGATTGGAAAGTGCGTTGGCCTTTGGCCGGGATGAGAAGACGCACCGGTCCGGCGAAGCCGTCTCCGAATGCTCCTTAGCCATGTGGCCGGCTTGTTTCAGCCGGTGCTCAATGGCGTGACGAGAGGTGTCCCTTTCGTCTTGATCCTGCCGTCGACCTCGGCACGGACGGAACGCGCTTCTCTCGGCGGAAGCTGAGAAAGGGGATCATGCTGCCGCTCCCGCGAGTCCGAGGCAGCAGAATTGCAAAGGGGTTGCGTTCATCGGGCGGCGTTTCCTGCTGTGGCACTCAGCGGCGCCTTATGTGAAACCTAGATGACAGAAGTTGGAGGTTCAATCATACTTCTGTGGGATGTTCCAAAGTTTTTGATGGGTTACGCTGTTTCTAGCCGTGCATGGAGGCTTGAAGCGTGTCCTTTCCCGAAGGCAAGAAAGCAGTACGCCAGCGGATGATCGTCGCTGAACTGGGTCTGAGTCCCGCGGTGCGGACGTCGGATCTCGCGCGCCGACTCGGCGTTTCCGCAGAGACGGTTCGGCGCGACATCGAAGAGTTGACCCAGCGCGGGCTGGTGAGCCGCACCTATGGCGGCGCGGCAGGGCGGCAACTGGGTCTCCAGCCAGAATTCCATGACCGGGACACGCTTGCCGTCGAGGAGCGGGAAGCCATAGCCCGGGCTGCCGTCAAACTGGTGAAGGCAGGGGACGTGGTCATGATCGATTCGGGCTCGACCACGGCGCGCTTCGCGCATGTGCTGGCCGAAGGCGCCGAGCGGATCACGGTGATTACGAACAGCTTCGCGGTCGCCAATGCTCTCGTGCCGCGGGGCAGCATCAGGGTGATCTTCTGTCCTGGCGATTTCTCGGCGCATGAGCGAGGCGTCTACGGTTCGGAAACCTGCGCCTTCCTTCAGCGTTTCAACGCGGACCTCGCCTTCATCGGCGCGAGCGGTCTGACCCTCGAAGGGCCGAATGATGTGGAAACCCAGGCGTGCTGGGTGAAGAGAACCATGCTCGGCCGTGCGGAACGCGGAGTGCTCCTTCTCGATTCCGCAAAGTTCAACCGACGCCACCTGGAACTCGTCTGTCCCATGAGCACGTTGTCGGACATCGTCACGGACCGCGCGCCCGATGGACCATTGGCTGATGGCATCGCCGCCAACAACCTGTCCCTGCATCTCGCGACCGAGGGCAAGCCATTGGTTCCCGCGGCCATCTAGAGATTTTTTCGGTGACGTGGATACGGTTCACCGTCAAAAAGTTCGTTGAAACACTGAAGAGAGCTGTTTCCATCCTTGTGGAATCGTCTCTTGCCTCAGAGCAAGATCCCGTATCGACCGGCAGCCGAGCGGATATGGTTCTGCATGGCGTTCTCCGCCGTCTCGGGATTTTGGGACGCGATGCCCTCAAGGATCGCGTCATGCTCCCGCACGGTTTCGTTGAGGCGATCGAACTGCGTCATGGGCAGCCGCTGGCTCTCGACGAGCATTTCACGGACGGGCCGGTACATCGCGGCGAGAACCGGATTGCCGGAGAGCTCGAAGATCATGTCGTGGAATTCCGTGTCCTTGATGGCGAGGCCGATCACGTCGCCTGCCTTGAGCGCCTCATGCATGGCGTCTGTGCAGCGTTTAAGGCGCTCCTTTGCGGTTTCATCGATGCGCGTGGCTGCGAGCCTGGCGGCGTAACCCTCCAGTCCCAGCCGCGCCTCGTAAACATCCGCGGGCGTGCACCGGTCCGAGTAGCGCCAGAGCGGACTGCGCGCATTGGAGTTTGCGACGAACACCCCGCTGCCCGCCCGCACCGTCAGGAGCCCCATCGTTTCGAGCACGGTCAAGGCCTCCCGTACGGACGGCCGGCTGACCCCAAGCTGCTCCGCCAGCTCCCGTTGGGAGGGAAGACGTTGGCCGGCCTTGAGGCCGCCCTTCAGGATCAGGCGCTGGATCTGTTCGACGATGCCGCGAGGAACGGGAGTGCGATCCGCGAGCTCCAATCCCGAAAGGTTCACCAGATCACCCGTCATCGTTCATCCCCCCGGTTCACACGGCGAAAGCGTTTGGGCATCGAGCCGCACCCCTGCAGACAACCACGATTGTAGCCGGGCTGCACATTTAGCCTTGACCATGCGTCAGGATCGCTGCACGATCAACTGGTCAGATTGGTAAGACCAGTTTGGCCAATATGACGGGCGCCCACGTGGTTTTCAAGGGCGCCGAGCACCAGCAGGGAATCGAACGTCGGCCATGGGTCCGGCGTGCAAGTTGGAGGACGAGATGTCAGTCAAACCTACTCGGCGCAGTGCATTCGCCGTCACCTTAACCGCTCTGCTGGCCATATCGGCAGGGTCCATGGCCTCCGCGGCCGACATGAAGGTCGGGGCGAATGTCGGCAATGTTCCCTGGGAGTTCCAGGATGAGAAGGGCGAGATCGTCGGCTTCGAGGTCGACCTCGCCAAGGAAGTCGGCAAGCGCCTGAACATCAACGTGTCGTTCGTGAACATCCCGTTCAACGGATTGTTCGCGGCCGTTCAATCGGGTCAGGTCGATGCGGCCATCTCCTCGATCACGATCACGAAGAAGCGCCTGGAATCGGTGTCCTTCGCGCAGCCCTACTACGACAGCGACCAGTCCCTGGCGGTGCGGGCGAATTCGGGAATCAAGAACCTGGAGGGAATGGCCGGGAAGGTGTCCGCGGTCGATACAGGTTCGACCGGCGACATGTGGTCGACGCAGAACCAGCAGAAGTACAAGTTTTCCGATATCCGCCGCTATGAGGGCTTGTCGCCCGCGATGCTCGACCTCGCGGCGGGCCGGATCGACGGCTATATCAGCGATATTCCGGCCGTCCAGTACTACATCAAGGACAAGCCGATGTATCAGGTGGTGGAGCGCATCCCGACTGGCGAGCAGTATTCGATGATGTTCGCGAAAAACAGCCCGCTGAGGGAAAAGGTCAACGCCGAAATCACCAAGATGAAGCAGGATGGAACCCTGGCGAAGATCCACGAGAAATGGTTCGGCGCCAAGGCGGAGCCGAATTCGACGACCGTGAAGGTCATGGATATGCCGAAGCTCTGATCTGCAATTCTGCTCGAGCGTCCGGCACGATCTGTCGGGCGCTCGGCTTCGTCACGAATGCTGAGGCGCTTTCCATAATGTCAATCTTCGACACCTTCCTGAACTGGAAGGTCTTCGTCCAAACTCTTCCGCTGCTCCTGTCGGGCCTGACCACAACGCTGGCCCTGGGCGTCACGGCCATCATCCTCGGGTTCATCGGCGGTCTGGTCCTCGCGCTGGTCCGTCTCTATGCGAAATCGCCCCTGCGGCAGGTGGCCATCGCCTATATCGATGTTTTCCGTTCGATCCCGATCCTGGTCCTGCTGGTCGTCATCTATTACGCGCTGCCCTTCGTCGGGCTGCGACTGTCGCCCTTCGCCGCAGCTACCTCGGCGCTGAGCCTCGTATCCGCCGCCTATTCCGCGGAGATCTTCCGGGCCGGAATCGAGGCGGTGCCGAAGGGGCAATTCGAGGCCGCCCACGCCTTGGGCCTGAGCCCGTGGCGGCTCATGGGCGACGTCGTGCTGCCGCAGGCGCTGCGGATCGTGATCCCGCCGATCACGTCGAACTCCATCAACGTGATGAAGGACACGGCTCTCGCATCCGTCGTGGCCATGCCGGACCTGCTCAAGCAGGCCACCCAGGCCCAGGCGCTGGCGGCAAATCCCACGCCCCTCATCAGCGCGGCCGTCATCTACATCCTGATCCTGCTGCCGCTCGTGCGCCTCGTCGGGATCCTTGAAAAGCGACTTGCAGTGAGGGGACGATGACGCGCCCGATTATCGAGATGAACAACGTCGTTAAGACCTTCGGGATGTTCCAGGCCCTGCACGGCATCGACCTTAGCGTCAAGGAGGGTGAGATCGTCGTGATCATCGGCCCCTCCGGTTCAGGCAAGTCCACGCTCATCCGCTGCATCAACCAGCTCGAGGAGCACAATGCCGGAGCGATCGTCGTCGATGGGGCGGAGGTCGGGCGCGGCCGCAAGCGCGCCACGCTTATCGAGGTGGGCATGGTGTTCCAGAGCTTCAACCTCTTCCCGCACATGACCGTGCTCCGCAACGTTGCGCTTGGCCCCGTCCGCGTCCGCGGCCTGTCCTGGGCGGATGCGGAGGAGCGCGCGCGGCGTCTCCTGGCCCGGGTCGGGCTCGCGGATCAGGCGGCGAAATATCCTGCGCAACTCTCCGGCGGACAACAACAGCGAGTCGGTATCGCCAGGGCGCTCGCCATGGAGCCGAAGGTCCTGCTCTTCGACGAGCCGACCTCCGCGTTGGATCCGGAGATGGTGGGCGAGGTGCTGGACGTGATGCAGCAGCTCGCCAAGACCGGAGTCACCATGGTCGTGGTGACTCACGAGATGGGGTTCGCGCGCAAGGTTGCCGATCGGGTTGTGTTCATGGACGGCGGACGCATCGTCGAGGAGGGGACGCCTGACGAGATCTTCAACGCGCCGCGCGATCCGCGCCTCAGAAGCTTCCTTCAGGCTGTCCTGTCACATTAGGCCTTTGCATCCGTGCAGACACTTTCGCCCAAGCGCTTGACGCCATCCGCCTTCAGCCCGTTCGGCGAAATGCTGTTCTTCGACCAGGACCGCAGCCGCCTCGTGAACGACGGGCGGGCCTTGCGCGTCGACACCGAAGCCCGCTTCGATTACACGTCTCCCGACGGCGAACCCGTGCTCGCCGTCTACCGGGCCCAGGGCGGGCCGCTGCCGATGCGGCTGATGACCTTCGAACGCCATCCCCTCTCGTCACAGACTTTCGTTGCCCTCTCGGCAGAGCGCTTCCTGATCGTCGTCGCGCCGCAAGACCGGGCGGGGTTGCCGGATCTGGCCCGTGCGGAGGCCTTCGTCGGCCATCGGGGGGAGGGTGTCAACTACGCCCGCAACCTTTGGCACGCGCCCATCGCGGCCATTGGTGATGACGGCGACTTTCTCATGTTCATGTGGGAGCGCGGCTCCCCCGAGGATTGCATTCTCCATCACCTTCATGAGCCGCTTGGCGTCGGCTCGATCCAACCCTCCGCAGCATAGGTGTCTCCATGTCTCTCGACCTCGCCTTCGTTCGCTCCCAGTTTCCCGCACTGGCGGACGGTTTCGCCTATTTCGATAATGCGGGTGGCTCCCTCGTCCTGCGCAATGTCGCCGAGCGAATTTCCGACTATCTCCTGACCACGAGCGTGCAGACCGGCGCCAGCTACGAGCATTCGCAGCGAGCCACGAACCGCCTCATGGAATCGCGCGCGAAGATCGCACGGCTCCTGGGCGCGGCTCGGCCGGAGGAAATCGTTCTCGGACCTTCGACCACCGTCCTCGCTCAATTCCTGTCGCGCGCCATGGAAGGCCGGCTCAAGCCCGGTGACGAGATCGTCGTCACGAACTTCGATCATGAATCGAATATCGGTCCCTGGCGGTCCCTGGAGAAGCGGGGCATCGTCATCAAGGAATGGACCATCGACCGGGACAGCTACGAGATCGACCTGGATCAGCTCGACCGGCTGATGACCGAGCGGACCCGGCTCGTCGCCGTAACGCACGCCTCGAACATCCTGGGCACCATCAATCCGGTGAAGGAGATCGCGCGCCGCGTGCACGAGCGGGGTGCCCAGATCGTCGTCGACGCCGTTGCCTATGCTCCCCACCGGGCGGTGAATGTGGTCGATCTCGACGTGGATTATTACATCTTCAGCTTCTACAAGACCTACGGGCCCCACTTCGCCGTGATGTACGGTAAGTACGACAATCTGCTCGAACTCGACGGGCTCTACCATTACTTCTACGGGCGCGAGAAGGTGCCGATGAAGCTCGAGCCGGGCAATACCAACTACGAGCTGGCTTGGGGCTCCGCCGGGATCGTCGATTACCTCGATCGCCTCGGAGGCGAGTCCGGTGACCGTGCCGCCATCGACGCGGCCTTCGAAAAGATCACCGCGCACGAAACCCTGATCGGCGAGCAGCTCCTCGCGTATCTCCGGGATCGCAACGACGTCCGGATTATCGGTCGGCGCCATGGCACCCCGGACGGTCGCGTGCCGACCATCGCGTTCAAGGTCGACGGTCGCGATTCGGCCGAGATCGTGAAGGCGGTCGACGCCGACCGGATCGGGATCCGCCACGGCGACTTCCACTCGCGCCGGCTGATCGAGGCCCTCGGTCTCGCGGACCGCAATGGTGTCGTGCGCGTGTCGATGGTCCATTACAATACGGTCGAAGAGGTCAGCCGTCTGATCGCCAGCCTGGATCGCGCACTGGCCTGAGGAGAAGCCAAGCCATGGAACTCGATCTCGCAATCGTCGGCGGCACGGTCGTGACCGCATCCGATACCATCCCGTGCGACGTGGGCATCCTCGGCGACAAGATCGTCACGCTGGGCAGGGAGCTCAAGGCGAAACGGGTGATCGATGCGTCGGGCCTTCTGGTCATGCCCGGCGGGATCGACAGCCACGTGCATATCGCTCAGCCCTCCGGGCCCGAGGTGACGATGGCGGACGACTTCGCGTCGGCGACGGCATCCGCCGCCGCCGGCGGCAACACGATGGTTCTGCCGTTCGCCCTCCAGGAACGGGGCACCTCCCTGCGCGCCGCCGTCGAGGAATACAGGCGCAAGGCCGAGGGCGAGTGCTATGTCGACACGGCCTTCCACCTCATCATCTCGGACCCGACGCCGGAGGTGCTGGGTCAGGAGCTGCCCGCCCTCATCAAGGACGGGTATACCTCCTTCAAGATCTTCATGACCTATGACGACCTGGTTCTGCGGGACCGGGAGATCCTCGACGTCTTCGATGTCGCGCGCCGGGAGGGCGCTCTCGTCATGGTCCATGCCGAGGGTTACGACGCCATTCGGTACATGACCGAGCGGCTGGAGCGCGAGGGCAAGACGTCGTCCTATTATCACGCCGTCTCCCGGCCCGAGATCGTCGAGCGGGAGGCGACGCATCGGGCGATCAGCCATGCGGAGCTCGTGGACGTTCCGGTCATGATCGTCCACGTGTCAGGCCGCGAGGCCATGGAGCAGATCCGATGGGCGCAGACGCGTGGATTGAAGGTCTATGCCGAGACCTGCCCGCAATACATCACCCTCACGGCCGATGACCTGCGCGACCTCAACATGGACATGAGCGGCGCAAAATACGTCTGCTCTCCGCCACCGCGCGATGCGGAGAGCCAGGAGGCGATCTGGGAGGGTCTGCGCAACGGGATCTTCCAGACCTTCTCATCCGACCACTGCCCGTTTCTGTTCAACAGTCCGGCGGGCAAGCTGAACCCGAAATCCAGAACGTCGTTCCGGTGGGTTCCGAACGGCATCCCGGGCGTGGAGACGCGCCTTCCGATCCTGTTCTCGGAAGGCGTCGTGAAAGGCCGCATTTCCCTCAACCGCTTCGTGGAGCTGACGTCCACCAATCATGCGAAGCTCTATGGCCTCTATCCCAGGAAAGGCTCCATCGGCATCGGCTTCGATGCCGATATCGTCCTGTGGGATCCGGAGCGGAAGGAGACCATTCGCCAGGATATTCTTCACCACGGATCCGACTACACACCCTGGGAGGGTTTCGAGGTGACGGGCTGGCCCGTCATGACGCTGCTGCGAGGAAAGGTCGTCTCAAACTCCGGCGCCATCGTCGGCGAGAAGGGCCGGGGTGAAATCCTGGCGCGTGAGCTGTCGGCCTATGCCCGGCCCGCGCCGCACAACAGCTGAGGCGGTCTCGATGCCCATCGCGCGAAGACCGCAATGGGCATCCCTCGACGTTCAGGCGAGATCCGCCAGTCGCCGGGTCTGGCGGGCGATGAGCCGCTCGACCTCGGCGATATCGTCACGGGAGAGCTCCCCGCCCGGCTTGCGCAGGGCCGGTGACGCGATCGCTCCGCGCTTCGCCATGATGTATTTGCGGATCGCCAGTCCAAGGCCGGGCTGCTGCTCATAGCGGGCGAGGGGCAGATAGGCCTCGAACAGGTCCTGGGCACGTTCCGGGTCGCCCGCGTTGCAATGATGCACGACGTCGCGCATCATCTCCGGATAGGCAAACCCCGTCATGGCGCCGTCTGCGCCGCGCGCCATCTCTTCCGGCAGGAACATGCCGCCGTTGCCGCAGAGAATAGAGATGCGCCGCCCGCCGGATTGCTCCGCCATCGTCCGCAGGGCGGTGATCTTCGCAAGGCCCGGCCAATCCTCATGCTTGAGACAGACGCAAGTCGGGATCTGATCGATGATGGCCTGAATGACCGACACCGGAATGGTGACGCTGGTCGCCAGCGGGAAATCCTGCAGCACGAAGGGGACGTCACCAAGTTGGTCGGCAGCCTGCTTGTAATAGGTCACGATCTGCTGATCGTTGCGCAGGGAGGACGGGGGCGCGATCATGACGCCTGCCGCCCCATCGCTCATCACCATGTCGGTCAGCGCCTTCATCTGGGCGAAGCCAGGGGCCGACACGCCCGCCACGACCGGGACGCGATCACCCACACGCTTCAGGATGCGCCGGACATAGGTCTGGGATTCCTCCGTGGTGAGCTTCTGGGCCTCGCCCATCATGCCCAGCACCGTCAGTCCGGTCGCTCCACGATCCAGATAGAAATCGACCATGCGGTCGGTGCTTTCGAGATCGAGCGCTCCGTTCTCGGTGAACGGTGTGAGCGCGATCACATAGACGCCCTTCGCGTCTTCATTCAGTCTCGTCATTCCTGCCTCGATGGTCATGCCGCTTGGCGGCTGCGTTCAACAATCATTTCTGCCTGGCCGATCAAATCGACCGCTCCGCATATGCGAGGGCCGGCAAGGCCGCCACGTCGAGCACACCGTCGCGCCGCATCCGCCAGTCGGGATGAGAGCCCGCGAGGCCCGTGACCCGCAGCGGATTGTAGAGGTAAAGCCAGGCCGGATCGTCCTGAAGGTGCCGGTACGCCTGACGATAGATGGATTCCCGCGCGGCATCGTCGGAGGTCTGCCGAGCCACATCGAGCAGCTGTTCGACGGCCTCGTTGTGATAGCCCAGCCACCAGGAGCCCGCGACGCGCGCGTCGATCTTCTCGGCCAGCACGCGGAACGTGCTCAAGGGGCTCGAATCGAACACGCACATGTCACGCACCTTCTTCAGACGGACGCCGTGAGCATAGGCCTCACGGTCCTCGTGGAGATGGATGTTCAGCGACACGCCGATGGCGGAAACCTGATCTGCGACCGCCTTCGTCAGGGCTTGAGCCTCATCGGGCAAGCGTGTCGGGCAATCGACCTCCAGCACCAGTCCGTCGGAATATCCGGCTTCCGCCAGAAGGCGGCGCGCCTCGTCGAGGTCAGGGCCTTCATCCGTGGTCGGATCGCTTCCGAAATGCGCTGGACCCACGAAGCCCGTCAGCGGCCGCGCGGCGCCATGCACGATTTGCTCGATCAACGCCTTCCGGTCGACGGCCAGATTGAGCGCCCGCCGGATGCGCGGATCGGACAGCGGTCCACTTGCCGCGTTGAAGAGATAGATGATGGACACCGGGGCAAGGAACACGACCCGCGTGCAATCGCCCCGCGCCTCCAATTCCTTCGAGGCGCGAAAGTCCAGGCTGTTTGCCACCTGCGCCTCACCCGATTGCAGCAGGGTCAGCCGCTTCTGGGCATCCGGTTCGAGCCTGAAACGGATCGCCGCGTTGGCTGGGCGCTCCCCATGCCAGTTCTCGAACCGCTCCAGTCGAATCTCCTGGCCGTCGATCACCTCCGTCACCCGGTAGGGTCCGGTTCCGACGGGCATCTTCGTGTCGCCCGATTCATAGCGCGCAAGCGCCGAGGGGGCGACCACATATCCGTAGACCAGGATATCGAGCAGGTCCGCGATGGGACGAGACAGGCGGATGTCGAGCGTCAGACGGTCTGCGGCTTCGATCATCGCATCGCCGAGATACTGGTTCCACACGCCGGGGGCGCCGAGCGTATAACCCTTATCCGGGCGGGCCATGCGGCGCAGGGAAAGACACACGGCTTCGGCATCGCAGGGGCTGCCGTCATGAAAGGTCAGCCCGTCACGGAGCGTGAACGTCCAGTGCCGCGCCTCCGGATCGGCTCGCCATTCGGCCGCCAATCCGGGAACGAATCCGCCATCGCGGCCGTAGCGGACGAGCCCGTCGTAAATCGCGTCGAAGACGGCGAGGATGTCGTTCGCGTCGGTACAGTCGTGGGGATCCTCCAACCGGAGGCGTGGCTGGACGATCGTGACAGCAGAATTCATCATGGGCTCCCGGCTCAGGCCGTTGACTCGGAAAGATGGCAGGCGACGGAGCTGCCATCGGGCTGTTGCCGCAAGGCAGGGCGTTCGACGGCGCAGCGGTCGAAAGCGAACGGGCAGCGCGTGCGGAAGCAGCAGCCCTGGGGCAGGCGCAGGGCGCTCGGCACCTCGCCGGCGATCTCGATCTCGGGCTTGCGCAGTGCCTTGTCGATGGTCGGCGCGGCCGACAGGAGCGCCTTCGTATAGGGATGCTTCGGCCGGCTGAACAGCTGGTCTCGGCTGGCGGTCTCGACCATGAAGCCGAGATACATCACGCCGATTCGATCGGCGATGTGGTGGACGACCGAGAGGTCATGGGAGACGAACAGGTAGGACAGGCCGAATTCGTCGCGCAGATCCATCATCAGGTTGAGGATCTGAGCCTGAATCGACACGTCGAGCGCCGATACCGGCTCATCGGCAATGATGAGCTTCGGACGGACGGAGAGAGCGCGGGCAATGCCGATGCGCTGGCGCTGGCCGCCGGAGAACTGGTGGGGATAGCGGTTGGCCTGCTCGGCATTGAGTCCGACCCGGGCCAGCAGGGCTACGGCCTCGTCTTCCAGGGACTTGCGGCTCATCGCCCGTCCGGCCTGGGCGCGCCGGGGCTCGATCACGATGTCCTTCACCCGCTGGCGCGGATCGAGGGATGCGTAGGGATCCTGGAAGATCATCTGCAGCTTTCGCCGGACCGGGCGCATCTGCCGGGATGCCAGATGCGAAACATCCTCGCCGTCGATGCGGATCTCGCCGGAGGTCGGTTCATAGATCCGTGCGATGGTCTTGGCGACGGTCGATTTTCCGCAGCCGGATTCGCCCACCAGCGCCATCACCTCTCCGGGGGCGATCGACAGGCTGACGCCGTTGACCGCACGCAGGATCTTCTGCGGGGCGGAGAATCGCCCCTTCTCGAAACGCAGCCTTTCGAACAGGCCACCTCCCACGTGGAACGTCTTGACGAGGTTGCGAACCTCCAGAACAGGTGTCGTCATGCCTCGGCCTCGTTGAGCGGGTAGTGGCAGGCGGCGTCCAGCGAGTGTCGGACCGGAAGAAGCTCCGGCGTTTTCTCGGCGCAAAGCGGCTGCGCGCGGCTGCATCGGTCCCGGAAGCTGCAGCCCTCGCCGAGCTTGCGGATGTCGGGCACCATGCCGGGGATCTGCTGGAGCCGGCGCTGGCGGTCCGCGATGCGGGGAATGCTGTCGAGAAGGCCGCGTGTATAAGGATGGGCCGGATGGGAGATGACGTCCTCGGTGCGTCCACGCTCGACGACCTTGCCGCAATAGAGGACGACGACCCTGTCGGCCATCTCGGACACGATTGCGAGATCGTGCGTGACCAGGATCATCGCGGCGCCGCGCTCGGCGATCTGGCGGCGCATCAGCTTGAGGATCTGGGACTGTACGGTCACGTCGAGCGCCGTCGTCGGCTCGTCGGCAATGATCAGACGCGACCCGGCCAGCAGGGCGATGGCGATCACCACCCTTTGGCGCATGCCGCCGGAGAACTGGTGCGGATACGCGTCGAGACGGCTCTCCGCCTCGGAGATGCCGACATCCTCCAGCATGCGGATACAGCGTTTGCGCCGCGCGGACGCGTCGAGATCCGTATGGAGCTGGAGCATCTCGTCCATCTGGCGGCCGATGGTGTAAACAGGATTGAGTGACGTCATCGGGTCCTGGAAGACCATGGCGATCTCGCCGCCGCGCACCGTGCGCAACTCCTCCTCGCTCTTCTTGGTGAGATCCTCGCCGTCAAAAATGATCTCGCCGGCTTCGATCCGGCCGGGGGGATCGATCAGGCGCAGGATCGAGAAGCCGATCACCGACTTGCCTCCGCCTGACTCGCCGACAAGGCCAACGACTTCGCCTTTGTCGACCTGGAAGCTGACGCCGTCGACGGCTTTGACCAAGCCGCCAAACGTGTGAAAATGCGTCTTCAAGCCACGGATATCGAGCAACGTCTCACTCATCGTGCTTCTCTCTTCAACGCTCAACGCAAACGAGGATTGAGTTCGTCGCGCAGGAAATCCCCGAACAGGTTGATGCCGAAGACGAGGAACATGATGAACAATCCAGGAAAGGCCGAGGTCCACCAGATCCCGGAGAACAGCACGTCGAATCCCTCCTTCACCAGGAGGCCCAGGGAGGGCTCGGTGATGGGAACGCCGACACCGAGGAAGCTCAGCGAGGCTTCGATGAGGATGAAGGTGCCCACCTGGATGGTGGAGACGACGATCAGGGGCGTCAGCACGTTCGGCAGGACGTGACGCACGATGATCTGCAGGTTTCCGAGGCCGGCGACCCGGGCCGCCTGGATGTATTCCTTCTGGATCTCGCTCAAGGTCGAGCCGCGGACCGTACGGGCATAGACCACCCATCCGACCGCCGTCAGGGCGATGAGGACCATGACGATGCCGGTGCCGAAGGCCGACATGAGGAACAGGGCGATCAGCATCGAGGGAAACGAGAGCTGGATGTCGGCGACACGCATGATGACGTTGTCGACCGTGCCGCCGTAATAGCCCGACAGAAGCCCCAGCGTCGTGCCGATCAGGCAGGAAAAGGCCATTGCGGTGAGGCCGATGAACGCCGAGATGCGGGCTCCGTAGACGATCGAGGCCAGAACATCCCGGCCCTGACCGTCTGTCCCGAGAAGGTAGCGGCTGTCTCCGCCTTCCAGCCAGATCGGCGGCTTGAAGCTGTCCATCAATTCGAGCTTCGACACGTCGTAGGGGTTCTGAGCCACGATGGACGGGCCGAGCAGCGCCATGAGGGCAAAGAAGAGCAGCAGCATGCTGCCGAGCATGGCTGGCAGGTTCCTGCGATAATTGTAGAAGAATTCCGAGGAGAGGAGCCGGGTCATATCGCGCTCATTTCACGGTGATGCGTGGGTCGATCAGCGTGTAGACGATGTCGACGATGAAATTGATGGCGACGAAGATGAAGGCGGTCAGCATCAGATAGACCACGATGACAGGACGGTCGCCGCGATAGATCGAGTCGATCAGAAGCTTGCCGGTCCCGGGCCAGGCGAAGATGGTCTCGGTGATGGTGGCGAACGCGATCAGGTCGCCGAGCTGCAGGCCGAAGATCGTCACGACGGGAATGAGTGCGTTCTTGAGGCCGTGGGCGAACAGGATATGCCGGCGGGACGCTCCCTTGGCGCGGGCGAAGCGGATGTAGTCTTGCCGCATCACTTCCATCATGCCGGCGCGTGTGATGCGCAGGATGATGGCCAGCGTGGCCAGGGCCAGAGTCACGGCGGGCAGGATGATGTGGGACCACCCGTCGCGAGTCAGAACGGAGAGGCGCAGGCCCATCACCTCCATGGTCTCGCCGCGTCCCGATGACGGCAGGAACTGATATCGGACCGAGAAGAAGAAGATCAGCATCATGCCGACCCAGAAGCCGGGCAGGGAGATGCCGAGCAGGGATCCCGCCATGATGCCGCGGGAGACGGGCCGGTTCGGATTCGCGCCGGCGAAGACGCCGAGCGGAACCGCCACCACCGTGGCCAGCGTGATCGCGACGAGCACCATCTCGATGGTGGCGGGCAGGCGCTCGAGGATGAGATCCATCGCGGGCTGCCGGAAGACATAGGAGCGACCGAAATCGCCCTGGAGGAGATTTGTCAGGAAGATCCAGTACTGGCTCAGCAGCGACCGGTCCAGGCCGAGCAGGCGGCGGGCCTGCTCGATCTCGGCCGTCGTGGAATCGATCGGGATCACCATGAAGACGGGATCGCCGGTAAAGCTCATCATCAGGAAGACGATGACGGATACCGCGAACAGCACCAGCATCATCTGTAAGAGCCGCTTTATGGTGTAACCGAGCAAGGCGGTGGTTCCATCGTTTGACAAGTGAAATGGCATGGAGACGCCGGCGATGCGGCCGGCGTCTCTCAGCTGGAAGCCCGAGCCTTACTCCTTGATGTCGATTTCGTAGGCCCAGAGGAACTTGTCGGCGCGCGGCTTCATCTGGATGCTCTTCTTGGCCGCGTAGAGATCCTGCTCGTAATGGATCGGGATCATCGGGATGTCCTGCATCAGGATCTTGGTGACGGCCTGAAGATGGGCATCGCGCTCCTCGAGCTTGGGAGTCGCGTCGGCCTTGTCGATGAGCGCATCGACCTCAGGGTTCGAGTAGGAGCCTCGGTTGACCTGGCCGTAGCCCTCCTTCTTGCCGCGCGAGTAGAACATCACGCTGTACATCGAGCCGCCATCGCCCGACGGGACGTCCCAGCCACTCATGATCAGGCTCGACTGGTTGCTCGGGACGCGGATGTAGCCGAAGAAGTTCGACTTCGGCATCAGGTTGAGCTTGAGGTCGATCTTGATCTTACCGAGCATCGAGGCGAGCGCCTGGGCGATCTGCTGATCGTTCACGTAGCGGTTGTTGGTGGTGTCGAGCGTGACCGTGAAGCCGTCGGCGTAGCCCGCTTCCGCCATCAGCTCGCCCGCCTTCTTGACGTCGAACGGGTAAATCGTGCGGAAGCTCGCGCCGTCGACGTAGCCGGTATGCGAGGCGGGCACGTATTGCTCGGACGGAGTCGACAGGCCGTTCATGATGATCTTGTTGATCGCGGTGACGTCGATGGCGCGCACCATGGCCTCGCGGACGCGCCGGTCCTTCATGGGGTTCTTGTCGAGCGCGATCGTCGGGCTCTTGTCGCGCTGGTCGATCGACATGACCAGGTTCAGAAGGCTCGGCTGGGTCAGGACCTGGTAGCGCTCGTCGGATCTGACGCGGCCCACGTCGCGCACGCTGAGATCCTGGATGACATCGACCTCTCCGGTGAGGAGAGCGGCCGTGCGGGTGGCGCCGTTGGTGATCGGGCGGAAGGTGACCGTGTCGATCTTGGGCGCGCCGGCGAAATAATCCTTGTTGGCCTGGAGGCTGATATGATCTTCCTTGATCCATTCGACAAGCTTGTAGGGGCCCGTCCCGATCGGCTTCAGGTCGAGCTTCTCGTTGCCGACCTCCTTCGCGTAGGCTTCGCTGAGGATGAGCACGGCGGCGAGATCGTTCGGCAGCACCGCATAGGGACGCGGCGTCTTGATCTCGACCGTGTAGTCGTCGATGGCCCGGAAGGCCGAGATGTTGGCGCCCAGGTTCGCCATCAGGGACTTCTTCAGCCGGTCGAGCGTGAACACAACATCCGATGCCTTGAAGTCCGTTCCGTTGTGGAATTTTACGCCCTTGCGAAGCTTGAACACCCACGTCGTCGCGTCGGTGAGCTCCCAGCTCTCGGCGAGGCCCGGGCCGAAGGAGAGGTCGGCGTTCCGGCGGACCAGCGGATCGTAGATATGATAGAAGAGGATGTTGCTGGACAGCTCCTCGCCGGCCTGCGGGTCGAGATTCACGGCATCCGATGTCAGGCCGATCTTGAGGGCCTTGGCGTCGACGGTGCCGGTCAGTGCCGTAGAGGCGAGAAAGACGGCCGTGGCGACGAGAGCGTTCCGGCCATTGAGCATGCGTAATTTCAACATTGGAGTTCCCTTCTTTTCATCTGCCGTTCTTTTGCCCGCAGTCAGTCTTATCGGAGTGCGGTCTGCACCTCGATCTGGTAGCCCTCCGGATCCTCGAGCACGAAGGCGCGGATCCCGAGTGAAGCGCTGTCTTTCGGTTCGGTCAGGCCCGCGACCTTGCGCGCGGCGAGATAGCGGTGCCAGGCGTCGACATCCGGCACGCGGATGCAGACCTGGACGGGCTTGACGGGATGGGCGCGGTGCATACCGCGGGTTTCGTCGACGAGGCCGATATAGGCATGATCCGCGATGCGCAGGATCTTCGACCAGCCCTGGTCGATCTCGAGCGGAAAGCCCATCACTTCGGTATAGAATGCGAAGGCCCTGGGCAGGTCGATGTAGTAGAGGAACGTGATCGCCTTTTCGACGATGCCGTTATCAGGTGGAGTGAGGGCGGGGTCGCTCATTAGGGCGTGTTCTCCTGAAACCATTTGGAAGCGCCGCGGGTGACGAAGCGGCCGGAACCGGGCGTGTTGACGACGGATGTTCCGTCATAGGCAAGCGCGCCGCCGAGATAGGTGCGGGCCACGCGTCCCGCGAAGAGGCGCCCGTCATAGGGGCTCCAGCGCAGTCCGTCCTCAGCGCGCGAGGAATCCCAGACCGTGTCCGCCTCCTCGAAGACGGCGATGTCGGCGTCGGCGCCGGCTTGCAGCGCGCCTTTGCGCGGATAGAGGCCGAAGAACCGTGCCGGCCGTTCCGACAGGTGTTCGGCGGTCATTCGGGCGGCGTCGGCGCCTCGCGCCTTGGCCGCGGTGAAGAAGGCCGGCAGGAGCGTCTCCATGCCGGGCACGCCTGCGCCCGCGTCGAAGATGATGTCGGTGAGCTTGTTGTCGATCGGCCAGCTCGAATGGTCGGAGCTGACGAAGGCGATGCGGCCTTCGACCAGCTCCTGCCAGAGAGCGTCGATCTGGCCGGGGCGGATCGGCGGATTGACCTTCATGCGCGCGCCGAGTTCGTCGCCGTCGCGTTCCGGATCGAACCAGAGATAATGGACGCAGAGCTCGCCCGTCGCCCGATATCCGTCACGGACGTAATGGTCGACGAGCTGGAAGCCCCGCGGCAGGCTGATATGCACGATGTGAGCGTGGGCGCCGGCGCTTGCGGCGAGTTCGAGGAAATGGGCCGTCGAGGCCAGTTCGGCGGCCGGCGGCCGACTCGGCGAGTGAGCGGCAATTCCCTTGTGTCCGGCGGCACGGGCGGCCGCCATTCGGGCGCGGACGATTTCCTGATCCTCGTTGTGAAGGCCGAGGGGCAGGTCGGTCGCGGCGAGCGCCTCGAGCAGGTCGAGCGTCATGGCGGCGTCGATGCGGGGAAACCGGGTCGGACTGCTCTCGAAGGCCGAGATCTTGAAGGCGACGACGCCGCCTTCCGCCAGTCGCGTGACGTCGTCCAGCGGCTGGCCCGGCATGACGGTGCCGTAAAGCGCGACATCCGCGTGCGCGTAGCGATGGATCGCGTCGACCTTGGCGGCGAGATGCGCGCCGGAGCTCAATGGTTCCGGATTGTCGTAGGGCATGTCGACGAGCGTCGTGACGCCGCCGGCGATCGCCGAGCGGGTCGTCGGCTCGATGCCGGGAAGTCCGAGATAGCTGCCGGCATGGGTCTGGCCATCGACGATGCCCGGCAGGATATAGGCGCCGCCGGCGTCGTGCGTCTCCCTGGCCTCCGGCGCCTCTCCGGTGCCGACCGCATGGATCATGCTCCGCTCGACGGCCACCCATCCGTTGGTCAGCGTGGCCTGCGGGGTGACGACCGTTCCCTTGATCACGAGATCGACGCTCACCGGCCCCTCCCCACATAGCGCAGCTCGGCATGGGTGCAGGCCAAGGCCACGCCGGCCTGGACCGGATCGATCACCGGCAGGCCGAGCTCCGCCTGCAGGGCTGCACGATAGGTGCCCAGCCCGGCACAGCCCAGGATGACGACATCCGCCCCGTCCTCGTCGCGCAGCGCGGCTCCGATGTGCGCTACCCGTTCGACCACGTTCGAGGCGACCAGCTCGACGATCGTCATGTCGAGCGAGCGGTCGCCGACAAGCCTGCGTTCGAGCTTCAGAGCTTCGAGATAGCGGCGGTGCCGCACGATCGACGACGGTCCGAGGGACACGATCCCGAAGCGCTTTCCGAGGCCGAGCGCCGCCAGGTAGGCCGCCTCGGCGATGCCCGTGACCGGCAACGGCGTTGCGGCGCGGATCCGGTCGATGCCCGGGTCGGAGAAGCAGCTGATCACGATCGCATCGGCGCGGGCGCTCCCGACGGTGTCGAGAAGGAGAGGGATCACTTGGGATACGTGCTCGTCGGTCTCGATGCCCGGCGGCGCATCCCCGAGCTCGACGCAACGGATTCGATGGCCGTTTCCATCGAATGGCCCGAGGCATCGTTCCATCGACCGGGTCACGGCCGTCGAACTGTTGGGGTTGATCACCAGTATCTCTGCCAAGGGCCCCTCCGGCCGAACTTCAAGGTCCGGTTTGGTAATATTCCTGGTAATATACTACGAAATATGTCATGTCGAGTCCTGCTTGCTTGCACAAGGCCCGAATAAGGGGGAGAAAGGCGAGTTCGGCTGAACGGGCTGGAGCGGCGGACGCAAGGAATGCAATCCGCCTGGCTCGAAATGGGGAGCACGACGATATTGCAGACGCTCGTTTCCACCGGCGAGGGAAAAGGTGCTCGCGGCAAGAAGCTGTCGCTGACCGAGACCGCCTATCTGGCCCTGCGGGCTCGGGTGCTGTCAGGGGAGCTGAGGCCCAGCGCCGAGTTCTCGGAGGCGGAGCTGGCCGAGCAGCTCTCGATGAGCAAGACGCCGGTGCGCGAGGCGCTCGGCCGCCTGGTCGCCGAGGGCCTGATCGAGGCCTTTCCGCGTCGCGGCTACAGGGTCACGCCGGTGACCGTGAAGGACATCAACGACCTCTTTGCCATTCGCGCCATGACGGAGGGAACGGCAGCCGCGATGGCGGCGCTGAACCTGACATCGTCCGATCTCGACCGGCTCGAGGCGCTGGCGGAAGCACGCTACGACCCGTCGCAGGGCGAGAGCGTGCAATCCTTCGTGAAAGCCAATCGCAATTTCCATATGGCCATTGCGGAAGGCGCCAACAATCCGCGCCTGTTGGCGATGGTCGCGGCCTATCTGGACGAATGCACCCGTCTCTTCTATCTCGGCGCTCTCAGCCGCGACGTGAATCCCGAAACCAGCGACGACCACCGTCGCATCGTGGGTGTTCTGCGCCTGCGCGATCCCGAGCAGGCGCGGGCCGCGATGGTGGAACACAGCGAACATACGCAGCAGGGCATTCTCAAGGCGCTGATCTCCAGCGACACGTCGGCGCTGACCCTATGATGCAAGGGAAACACCGCTCCAGCGCCTGATCTCTCCGCGATGAAACGGACACGGGATCGGCGCGCTTGAGACAGGACGTCCTACGCGCCGTGGTTCTCCACCAGGGTGCGGGCCGGCGTATAGGGAAGATCCTGCGCTTCCGCGACGGGCTGGCAGGTGATCTTGCCATCGAACACGTTCAGGCCGGCAAGCAGGTGCGGATCCTGCAGCATGGCCGTGCGCCAGCCCTTGTCGGCGAGAGCCAGCACGAACGGCAGGGTTGCGTTGTTGAGAGCCAGCGTGGATGTCCGGGCCACCGCGCCGGGCATGTTGGCGACGCAGTAATGAACGACGTCGTCCACCACATAGGTCGGATCGGAATGGGTGGTCGGACGGGACGTCTCGAAGCAGCCGCCCTGGTCGATGGCGACGTCCACGACGACGGAGCCCTTCTTCATGGTGCGCAGGACCTCGCGGGTCACCAGCTTCGGGGCGGCGGCCCCAGGGATGAGCACCGCGCCGATGATGAGATCGGCCTCCCGGGCAAGCTCGGCGATCGCCGCGCGCGTGGAATAGACCGTCGAGATCGCATTGCCGAACTGGCTCGAGAGACGCCGCAGGGCTTCCGGCGACCGGTCCACGACCGTGACCTGCGCGCCCATGCCGACGGCGATCGTGGTCGCATGGGTGCCCGATACGCCGCCGCCCAGGATCACCACGGAAGCGGCCGGAACGCCCGGAACGCCGCCGAGCAGAATGCCGCGTCCGCCCTGGGCCTTTTCGAGCACATGGGCGCCGACCTGCGGGGCCAGCCGTCCCGCCACCTCGGACATCGGCGTCAGAAGGGGCAGGGCGCCCGAGGGCGAGGTCACCGTCTCGTATGCGATGCAGATCGCTTTCGATTCCATGAGATCCCGGGTCTGCTCCGGATCCGGCGCGAGATGCAGGTAGGTGAACAGGATCTGTCCCGGCCGCAGGCGCTTGCGCTCCTGTGCCAGAGGCTCTTTGACCTTCACGACCATGTCGGCATCCGCGAAGATCGCGTCGGGGCCATCGACGATCTCGGCTCCGGCCGATCCGTAATCGTCGTCGGTGAAACCCGAGCCGAGGCCGGCCCCGGACTGCACCATGACCCGGTGACCGTGCAGGACCAGTTCGTGAACGGATGAAGGTATCAGGCCCACGCGGGCCTCGTTGTCCTTGATTTCAGACGGCACCCCGACCAGCATTGAGCGTCTCCCAGATGTTTCCGGCCTTGTCATGTCGTCGATGACGGCTCGAATAACGGGCAGGCTTTCGCACCTGCCCGTTAAGGATTAAAGCATCAGAGAGCGGCCGTCACGCTGTCTACGGCCTCCTTCGCGGCGGACACGATGATGTCGGCCTCGTCCCTCGTCAGGCAGAGCGGCGGAGCAAAGCCGAGGATGTCGCCCTGCGGCATGGCGCGTCCGATGACGCCCCGCTCCAACAGGGCCGCAGTGATGCGCGGGCCTACCTTCTCGGACGGATCGAAGAACACGCGGTCGTCCCGGTCGCGCACGAACTCGACGGCCGCCATGAGGCCTTCGCCGCGCACCTCGCCCACGAAGCGGTTCGAGCCGACGGCCTCCCGCAGCGCGGTGTTGAAATAGGCTCCGACCTCGCGGGCATTGGCCACGATGTCCAGTTCGTCGACGAGCTCGAGGTTCGCCACGCCGGCTGCCGCGCAGAGCGGGTGGGACGAGTAGGTCCAACCATGGCCGATGGGCCCGTAGGTGTCGGAGCCCTGCTCCAGCACGCGCCACATCTTCTCGGACACGATCACGCCCGAGAGAGGCGCGTAGGCGGAGGTCAGGCCCTTGGCGATCGTGATCAGGTCCGGCCTCATGCCGTAATGATCGGACCCGAACATGGTGCCGAGACGCCCGAAGCCGGTGATGACCTCGTCGGCGATGAGAAGGATGTCGTGCTTCTTGAGCACGGCCTGGATCTTCTCCCAATAGCCCTTGGGCGGGGGCACGATGCCGCCGGTGCCGAGCACCGGCTCGCCGATGAAGGCCGCGATGGTCTCCGGGCCCTCGGCCTGGATCATTTCCTCCAGCTTGTCGGCGCAGAATTGCGAGAACTGCTCCTCGCTCATGCTGCGGTCGGGACGGCGGAAATAATACGGGGCTTCGGTGTGCAGGATCGGCGGGCGCGGCAGGTCGAACAGGTTGTGGAACGCCGCGAGGCCGGTGAGGCTGCCGCTCATGAGGCCCGAGCCGTGATAGCCGCGCCAGCGGGAAATGATCTTCTTCTTCTCGGGCCGGCCGAGCACGTTGTTCATGTACCAGACGAGCTTGATGTTGGTCTCGTTGGCATCCGAGCCCGACAGGCCGAAGAACACGCGGCTCATGCCTTTCGGGGCCCGGTCGATGATCATCTTCGCGAGACGGATCGACGGTTCGGAGCCGTGGCCCACATAGGCGTGGTAATAGGGCAGGGCGGCCGCCTGGGCGGCGATGGCGTCCGTGATCTTGGTTCGACCGTAGCCGACGTTTACGCAATAGAGGCCCGCGAAGGCGTCGAGGCTGCGCTTGCCCTGCCGGTCGACGATATAGACGCCTTCGCCGCCGGTGATGATGCGGTTGGGCGTTTCTCCGCGTGCATGCTGGGCCATGTGGGTCGAAGGATGGAAAAAGTGATCCCGGTCCCAGGCGTTGAGTTCGTTGTCGAGATTGTTCGCTTCGTTCAGCATATCTGGCTCCGGATCATTGGATGTCGATGCAAAGGTATTTGAGCTCCGTGAAGGCCTCGAGGCCGTGGCGCGATCCCTCCCGCCCGAGGCCCGATTGCTTCGTGCCGCCGAACGGGATCGGGGCGCCGGTGATCTTCACGCGATTGATCGCCACCATGCCGTATTCGAGAGCCCGGCCGAGCCGCAGGGCGCGCGCGCCGTTCTCGGTCACCACATAGGCCACGAGGCCGTATTCGGTGGCGTTGGCCCGCGCCACCACGTCGTCCTCGGTGTCGAACGGCGTCACGGCGGCGATCGGCGCGAAGGTTTCCTCGCGCATGATCAGCGCGTCGTCCGGCACGTCGGCGAGCAGGGTCGGCGTCACGAAGAGCGGTCCCGGCCCGCCGTCGTCCGCCGTCAGGCGACGGGCGCCCTGCGCGATGGCATCGGCGACCTGCGCCCGCGCCTTCTCCACGGCGTTGGCATGCATGAGCGGACCGATCTCCGTGTCGGCGTCCAGGCCCGGCCCCACACTCAGCGCGGCGATGCGCCGGCCGAAGGCCTCGCAGAAGGCCGGGTAAATGCCGCGCTGGACATAGATGCGGTTGGCCGCCAGGCAATCCTGGCCGGAGGTCGCGAACTTCGCCGCCATGGCGATCTCGACAGCTTTGTCCAGATCGGCATCGTCGAACACGATGAGCGGCGCGTGACCGCCCAGCTCCATCACGAGGCGCTTCATGGTGGAGGCGCAGCGGGCAGCGATCTTGCGTCCGATCTCCGTGGAGCCGGTGAAGCTGACGACCCGCACGCGCTCGTCGTCGCAGAAGCGGTTGGCGATGGATTCGGCGTCGCCCGTCACGATGTTGAGGACGCCGCGGGGAAGGCCCGCCCGTTCCGCGAGTTCCGCCAGCGCCAGCGCCGACAGCGGCGTATAGGAGGACGGATGAGCGACGATCGTGCAGCCTGACGCCAGGGCGGCGGCGGCCTTGCGCGTCAGCATGGCCGACGGGAAGTTCCACGGGGTCAGGAGAGCCGCGACGCCGAGCGCCTCGCGGCGCACCAGCATCTCGGCGCCCGGGAGGTGGCTCGTCACGCTTTCCACGTTCAGCCGCTTGGCCTCTTCCGCGTACCATTCCACGAACGACGCCGCATAGGCGATCTCGCCCTGCGACTCGGAGAGGGGCTTGCCCTGTTCGAGCGTCATGATGAGGGCGAGATCGTCCCGCGCCTCGAGGATGAGCGCGTGCCAGGCGCGCAGGCGCTCGGAGCGCTCCTGCGGCAGCAGGGATCTCCAGGCCGGCAGGGCGCGGGCGGCCGCATCGACGGCACGGCCCGCCGCATCGGCGCCGAGGCGCGAGACATGGGCGATGGTCAGGCCCGAGGACGGATCGTTGACCGCGAAGCGGGCATCGCCGGGAGCCGCCGTCCAGCGTCCGTCGATATAGGCCATCTCGCGCAGCAGGCGGGGATCGCGCAGGCGGCTGAGGGCCGGGTGAGTGTCCCCGTTAGCGGGGACGAGAACGGGAGCGGTGGTCTGTGTCATTGCGTTCATGCGTCGCTCTCCTCGCGTCGTGGTGGAGAGACTACCGAAGGTCGCGGCGAGACGATCTCGGTTCTTGGCCGTTCGGGCAGAGAGAGTCTCGGTTTTTACTGCGCGCGCCTGAGACTTTCTCGCGGAGGTTCCTGATCGCCCAGGATGGAGCTCAGGAATTCCCGGGTCCGGGGCTCCTGCGGGTTGGTGAAGAAGCGCTCCGGCTCGCCCTCCTCCACGATGCGCCCCTTGTCGAAGAAGCAGACCCGGTCGGATACTTCGCGGGCGAAGCGCATCTCGTGCGTCACGAGGAGCATCGTCAGGTCGTGCTCGTGCGCCAGATCGCGGATGACGCCGAGCACCTCACCGACCAGCTGCGGGTCGAGCGCGGAGGTCGGCTCGTCGAACAGGAGCACGCGCGGCCGCATGGCGAGGGCGCGGGCGATGGCGACGCGCTGCTGCTGGCCGCCGGAGAGCTGGCTCGGAAAATGATCCCGCTTGTCGGAGAGACCGACCATGCGCAGCAGTTCGGTGGCGCGGCTCTCCGCCTCGTCCCGCTTCATCTTCAGCACCGCCACGGGCGCCTCGACGACGTTGCGCAGGACGGTCATGTGCGGGAACAGGTTGAAGCTCTGGAACACCATGCCGACATTGCTGCGGATCCTGTGGAGGTGCTTCTCGCTCGCCTGGAAGGGGCCGCGGCCGTTGGGCTCGTGATAGCTGATCCCGTCGATGTCGAGCGTGCCCTCCTGAAACGGCTCGAGGGTCATGAGAATGCGCAGGACGGTCGATTTGCCGGAGCCCGACGGGCCGATCAGCGTCACCTTCTCGCCGCGGCGGACCTCGAAGTTGAAATTGTCGAGCACGGTCAGCGCACCGAAGCGCTTGGTGACGTTCTGGAAGCGGATAATCGGGGTCATCGCAGGGGAATCCCAGTTTTGGGCAAAGCTCTTTCAACCGCATAGATGAGAGCCGAGCAGATGAGGGTCATGGGAAGGAAGATCAGGCCGACCATGGAAAGCGGCACGAGATACTCGAAGGTCCGCTCGCCGATCATGTTGGCGAGGCCGAGCATGTCGAGTACGGTCACGACGGAGAGCACCGGCGTCTCCTTGAGCATCGAGACCAGGTAGTTGCCGAGGGCGGGCACGATCCGCGGGATCATCTGCGGCACGACGATGTCGCGGTAGAGCTGAAGACGCGTGAGGTTCAGGGCTGTTGCGGCCTCCCACTGCCCGCGCGGCACCGCATTGATGCCGGCGCGATAGACCTCGGACGTGTAGGCCGAATATTGCAGGCCGAGCGCCAGGGCGCCGGTCATGAAGGCGGGAAGGACGATGCCGAAATCGGGCAGCACGTAATAGAGAAAGAAGAGCTGGACCAGCAGCGGCGTATCCCGGACGAACTCGGTGAAGCCCGCCACGGTCCAGGAGATCGCCTTGATCCGGCTGCGCCGCAGAAGCGCCAGCACGAGGCCGAGCACGAGGGAGATCGG
>NZ_JALJRK010000300.1 GCF_024519725.1 Microvirga sp. Mcv34
TATCCCCGCCAGCTCTCCGGCGGCCAGCGCCAGCGCGTCGCCATGGGCCGGGCCATCGTGCGCGACCCGCAGGTGTTCCTGTTCGACGAGCCGCTCTCCAACCTCGACGCCAAGTTGCGCGTGGCCATGCGCACCGAGATCAAGGCGCTGCACCAGCGTCTGAAGACCACCACCATCTACGTCACCCACGACCAGATCGAGGCCATGACCATGGCCGACAAGATCGTCGTCATGCACGACGGCGTGGTCGAGCAGGTCGGCGCGCCGCTCGAGCTCTACGACCGTCCGGCCAACCTGTTCGTGGCCGGCTTCATCGGCTCCCCGGCCATGAAC
>NZ_JALJRK010000301.1 GCF_024519725.1 Microvirga sp. Mcv34
ACCGTGCCCTCCGGGTGCTTGTACCAACCCGGATCCTTGTAGTCGTTGTGGTCGAGGCCCGGCCGCACCTTCACGACCGAGAACATGCCGCCCATCTCAACAGGCCCGAACTGGGCATAGCCGGTCATCATCGGCAGCGTGTTCTCGGGCAGCGGCATCTCCATCGAGCCCATCTCGCCCATGCCGGTGCCGCCCATCGGCATGTAGCCCGGGGCGATCCGCTTCAGGGCCGGCGCCGTCTGGTTCATGTTCACGCCGATGTAGGTCCGGTTGTCATGGCCCATGGCGTTCATGGTGTGGTGCGACTTGTGGCAGTGGATCGCCCAGTC
>NZ_JALJRK010000302.1 GCF_024519725.1 Microvirga sp. Mcv34
GCGCGAGCGTCGTGTCGAGATGGCTCTTCAGGATCTCCAGAAGAGGGACCGACCTAGCCAGGCGCGCAGCGAGCCGCATTTCCGGATCCAAGCCGTTGATCCCGGCTTCAACCGCAAACAGGTCGGAGATGAGATTTAAGGCCCGTTCCGCCGAAGGCGAGCGATTGCGGAGGAACTCATTGTACAGATCGCGGCGTGCGTGAGCCCAACAGGCCACTTGAATTAGGCGCGTTTCGCCGGTGAGCGGATGGCTGGCCTGCCCCATGTTGTGTTTCGGCGTGCAATGTTGACCCTCTGAGACGGGGGATCGGCATCTAAATTT
>NZ_JALJRK010000303.1 GCF_024519725.1 Microvirga sp. Mcv34
CGAACCCTGGAATCCAATGGCAGCCTGATCAAACGGCATTGTTCAGGGCCGACTAATTCAGGGTCGGCCGTGGCGCCAGTTTGGAAGCCGGTAGCAGGACCTCGGGTGCGGGTGACCGGTAGCCCAGGGATGAATGTGGGCGCACCGTGTTGTACAAAGCGACGACGGAACGCCCACAGGACCGAAGAGCGCGAAGTTCTTTATCCGTGGCACCCCTGGGCCGGGTGCATCGTCCAGCTTGATGAGGTTGTCGAGAAGAGTGCTGGCGATTGTGTTCGCTGTCGCCACGATAGTGATCCGTCCCGCAGACTGGAACTCCC
>NZ_JALJRK010000304.1 GCF_024519725.1 Microvirga sp. Mcv34
CGTGATACTCGAACCGGGCCGGAAGCTGGCCGAGGCGCACCGGAAACAGGGGCGGTGCGAAGAGGCGGCCCAGAGGCTCCATGGCGCTCTCGCCCTCCAGGTGCCCGCAATAGGTGCGGATCACGCGGTCGCTGGAGAGCAGGGCAGGCTTGAAGAAGGGCAGGCCGCTGATGTGGTCGAGGTGGAGATGGCTGAGGAGGATGTCGATCCTGTCAGGAGCGTTCTGGCCAAGTTCCATGCCGAGGGCTGAGAGGCCGGTGCCCGCATCGAGGATGAAGAGACGCTCGCCGCATCGGACCTCGACGCAGGGCGTGTGCG
>NZ_JALJRK010000305.1 GCF_024519725.1 Microvirga sp. Mcv34
GAGAAGGTGGCGCAGATGAACATCTCGTTGACGGGGGTGTAGAGCTGGACCCACGGAAACCGGCTCGCAAAGGCCCGGGCGTAGTCCGCGAAAAGCTCCGGAAAATCGGGGTTCTGGAAGTTGCCGATCCAGTCGGGCACGCCGAAATGGCACAAATCCACAATCGGGACAGTGTCGCGTTGCTTCAGATGGCCGAAGGTGAGGTCGGAGAACTCCCAGTCGTAGCGGTCAGGTCCGAGCCAGGTTTTGTGGATGGGGGGGCCATAGCGCAGGAACTGAATGTCGAGATCCTGGAGCAGCTCGAAGTCCGTCTTCC
>NZ_JALJRK010000306.1 GCF_024519725.1 Microvirga sp. Mcv34
GAGAAGGTGGCGCAGATGAACATCTCGTTGACGGGGGTGTAGAGCTGGACCCACGCAAACCGGCTGGCAAAGGCGCGGGCATAGTCCGCGAAAAGCTCCGGAAAATCGGGGTTCTGGAAGTTGCCGATCCAGTCCGGCACGCCGAAATGGCACAAGTCCACAATCGGGACAGTGTCGCGATGCTTCAGATGGCCGAAGGTGAGGTCGGAGAACTCCCAGTCGTAGCGCTCAGGCCCGAGCCAGGTTTTGTGGATGGGAGGCCCATAGCGCAGGAACTGAATGTCGAGATCCTGGAGCAGCTCGAAGTCCGTCTTCC
>NZ_JALJRK010000307.1 GCF_024519725.1 Microvirga sp. Mcv34
AACCGACGACCTGAAGCTTGCAAAGCTACCGCTCTCCCAGCTGAGCTAAGGCCCCCTTGGCCGCAAGGCCAAGGGTTTAAACCTGGCCTCAAGCGCCGGCGGGAGCATCCGCTCCCTTGGCTGCCCCGCGCATCAGCGCGGGCGCCCGTTCGGGCTTGCGACGCTGTCGCGTCGAACCTGCGCCAACCTCTTCGGGATCGTCAGATCCCGCAAGGCCGACCGGCCGCCGGCGACGTTTCGCCGAACCCCCATGACAAAATGGTGGGCCTGGGACGACTCGAACGTCCGACCTCACCCTTATCAGGGGTGCGC
>NZ_JALJRK010000308.1 GCF_024519725.1 Microvirga sp. Mcv34
AACCGACGACCTGAAGCTTGCAAAGCTACCGCTCTCCCAGCTGAGCTAAGGCCCCATTTTGGCTTTGGCCTCAGACGCCGGCGAAAGCGTCCGCTTTCTTGGCTTCCCGCGCCATGGGGCGCGGCGGCCGGTCGGCCTTCGCAAGATGTGGCGCAGGATCGACGCGCAGCGTCGCAAGCCCGACTGGGCGTCCGCGCTGATGCGCGGGACAGCCAAGCGGACGGAGGTCCGCGCCGGCGCTTGAGGCAACCAATAATGGTGGGCCTGGGACGACTCGAACGTCCGACCTCACCCTTATCAGGGGTGCGC
>NZ_JALJRK010000309.1 GCF_024519725.1 Microvirga sp. Mcv34
TCGTGGCGGTGCTCGGCGCCTCCAACTTCACCTACGCCGAGGCGACCTGGACCCAGACCCTGCCGGACTGGATCGAGGCCCATGTGCGGATGTTCCGCTTCTTTGGCGGCGTGCCAAAGCTCATCGTGCCGGACAACCTCAAGAGCGGCGTGCACAAGGCGTCCTTCTACGATCCCGAGCTCAATCGCAGCTACGGCAAGCTCGCGGCCCATTACGACGTCGGCGTCCTGCCCACCCGCAGCCGCAAGCCCCGGGACAAGAGCAAGGTGGAGGTGGGCGTGCGCTTTGCCCAGTTCTACATTCTCG
>NZ_JALJRK010000030.1 GCF_024519725.1 Microvirga sp. Mcv34
ACGAGAAGATCTTCACGCCGGTGGGAACCGCGATCACCATCGTGGCGAACACGAAGTAGGCCTGCGTCTGCAGCGAGAGGCCGACGGTGTACATGTGGTGCGCCCACACGACGAAGCCGACCACGCCGATGGCCACCATGGCGTAGGCCATGCCGAGATAGCCGAAGATCGGCTTCTTGGAGAAGGTCGAGACGATATGGGTGATGATGCCGAAGGCCGGCAGGATCATGATGTACACTTCGGGGTGGCCGAAGAACCAGAACAGGTGCTGGTAGAGCACCGGGTCACCACCGCCCGACGGCTCGAAGAAGGTCGTGCCGAAGTTGCGGTCGGTCAGCAGCATCGTGATCGCACCCGCGAGAACCGGCAGCGACAGGAGCAGCAGGAACGCGGTCACAAGCATGGACCAGGCGAAGAGCGGCATCTTGTGCAGCGTCATGCCCGGAGCGCGCATGTTGAGGATCGTGGTGATGAAGTTGATCGCACCCAGGATCGAGGAGGCGCCAGAGAGATGAATGGCAAGGATCGCGAAGTCGAAGGCCGGGCCAGGATGGCCGACCACTGAGAGTGGTGGGTACGCCGTCCAGCCGCCGCCGAACCCGGTCGACCCCGGCGCGCCTTCGGTGAACAGCGAGCAGAGCATCAGGCCGAAGGCCGCCACGAGCAGCCAGAACGAGATGTTGTTCATCCGCGGGAACGCCATGTCCGGCGCGCCAATCATGATCGGGATGAACCAGTTGCCGAAGCCGCCGATGAGCGCCGGCATGACAACAAAGAAGATCATGATGAGGCCGTGGCCGGTCACGAACACGTTGTAGGCCTGCGGATTGGAGAAGTACTGCAGGCCGGGCTCCTGCAGCTCCAGGCGCATGCCGATGGAGAGCAGGCCGCCGATGATGCCCGCCGCGAAGGCGAAGATGAGGTAGAGGCTGCCGATGTCCTTGTGGTTCGTGGAATAGAACCACCGGCGCCAGAACGTCGGATGCACGTCATGGGCCGCGGCATCGAGTTCGCGTCCGTGGACTCGTTCAGGCATGTCATCGCTCTCCAGACCTGCGACAGGGTTGGGCAAGGGCGGAGCCGTGACAAACGAATTTTATTGCTGGATATCGGCAGGGATCCTGCACCATGCTCCGTCAGGCGCCTGAGCGCCATAGCCGGCACGGCCGGCTTGAACTCCAAATCTTTTGCTTGATCAGACCAAACAATTTCGTTTGCCAGGCTCCCGAGCCGGAGGGAGGATTGTTGCACCGTTTCGCTAGACCGCCCCTCCTCCCGGATGGGACGGCGGCGGAACTGGGCAGTCCACGGCACGATGGAGGTCATGATGCAGCATGCCAGGCCCGCTCAATCCACGGCCATCTCCGACAGCCACACGGGCGAACGATGGCTGGCCGTCAGTCTTCTCGCCAGCTCGCTGGCCCTGCTCACTTGGTGCGTCGTCGCGCTTTAGGCGGACCGAATCCACAGAAAGGACCAGGACATGTGCCACTATAATCTGTTCCGCCACGCCGACCGTTCGGAACTCATCTGCGCGGTTCCGGAAGTGCGGCCCGTGCCCGCCTTCATCACCGGGCCGCCCTGGAGCTTCGTCGGACGCGTGAGGGACTATCCCGGCTCGTCGGGTTTCGATCATCAGGTGGCGGCGGTGAGCGCCCACTACAACGGTTTCTACCTGTTCCAGCTGATCAACCCGTCGGATCTCAAGGCCTGGGTCGATCAGGACCGCAGGCCACCCGATAGGGATGCTCCCATCTGTGGCCAAGAACGGCCAGGGGAGACCTTGCCGCTCCGGATGGCTGCCGGGTGAAACGAGGCGCAGCGGCGACCAAGTTCGGGAGCCATGCGATGTCACGGCTCATCGGCCGCGACGCTTTTGGCAAGGCACTGCAGGCTGGGTGGAGACCAACATGGCTGGAGAGTTTTATCTGAACCCAGCACCCGAGCTGGCGCGCAGGCGCCGCGAGCTCGCACCCGACGTGCAGGCCGCGTTCGAGGCGTTCGGACGCCAGGTGTTCGCCGCCGGCGCCCTGGACGCCAAGACGAAGCAGTTGATTGCCGTTGCCGTCGCCCATGTCACCCAGTGTCCCTATTGCATCCAGGGACATACGAAGGCGGCACAGCGCGCCGGCGCGACCCCGCAGGAACTCATAGAGGCCGTTTGGGTCGCAGCCGAGATGCGGGCCGGAGCGGCCTACGCGCATGCCGCGGTCATGGTCGCCTCATTGTCCGAGGATCAATAGGCAGGCGGTCATCAGGCGCTCCGGTGGCGCCCGCCGCTGAGGACCGTCATCTGGAGCATTCCCATGAGCGCAGAGGTTCCCAACGCCAATGTACGGCTAAAGCGGGCTTACGAAACGCCTGCCGCCGATGACGGCGCCCGCATCCTTGTCGACCGGCTTTGGCCCCGCGCGGTCTCCAAGCAAGCCCTTGCCCTTGACACATGGATGAAGGACATCGCCCCCAGCCCCGGTTTGCGCCGCTGGTTCGGGCATGATCCCGGCCGATGGCATGAATTCTGCCGCCGGTTCGCCGCCGAGGTGCATGAACACCAGGATCTGCTGGATGAGTTGCGCGCCCGCGCCCGCAAGGGCCGGATTACCCTCGTGTTTTCCGCCCGCGACGAGGTGCACAACGACGCGGTCGCCCTCCGGGGCTTTATCCTGCATGGCCTGGCGGATCGAGGGGCAGCCAAAGTGCAAAGAAAGTGATTGGAACCGGCAAATCTATTCGTTTGTCACGCAACCCGTCCACTCATACCCTCTTTCTTATCGAGCGATGGCGCCGATGACCGGCCTAGCTCGTAAAGCCTCTCGTCAGCGCACCCAGAGGAGGCAGAGATGCTCACCGCTGCAGATGTCATGACGACTGCCGTCATCACAGTCAGGCCCGAGACATCGATCCACGAGATCGCCAAGTTGCTCTGCGACCATCATATCAGCGGGGTTCCGGTGGTCGGAGACGACGAGCAACTGCTGGGCATCGTCAGCGAAGGCGATCTGATCGGGCATGCCCAATTGGCTGGTGAACAACGCCGGTCCTGGTGGCAGACTTTCCTCAGCGGCCCCACGGTACTGGCTCAGCACTACGCCAAATCACATGGTCGCACGGCCCGCGACGTCATGACGGAAGAGGTGGTTACGGTCCTGGCCACCACGCCACTCGCCGACACGGCCCGCGCCCTGGAGCAGCACCGGATCAAGCGCGTCCCGGTTTTGCGGAATGGGAGACTCGTCGGCATCGTGACGAGAAGCAACCTGCTTCAGGTCTTGGCGACCACCGACGTGTCGAAGCCGATGAATGTTGCCGACCGCATCATTAGGCAGCGGCTGAACGAAGAACTCGAAGGCCAGCCTTGGGCCTATCTCCTGTCGAAGAACATCGTCGTCGAGAATGGCGTCGTTCACCTGTTTGGCATCGTCCAGTCAGACGAGGAGCGGCACGCGATCCGCCTGGCTGCAGAGAACCAGGCCGGCGTGAAGGGCGTGGAGGATCACCTCTCAGTGGTACCGCCCGTCTCTTATGTCTTCTGAGGAGCTCACGGTGACTCTGTTCAACGCTGGAGAATTGAGGAACGCCAAAGTGGCTGCCGGCGCAACCCACGAGGTCGCGCAAGCAGGATGTGTCCTGCTTTACCCCTCGAAACGCCCGGACTTGTCATGGAGCCGCTATTGTTGAAGATGCAGTCCTCCGCGCCCATGCGCCTTGAAACGTGTCGGTCCTTTCAGGTGCTCGGCCCTAGTGGTTCGGTGTCTCGGCGTCGTCAGGCTTTCAGAACATGGCGGTGCAGACATGACGCCTGCTCGCGGTGAAGCGACGTCCTCACCGAACTTCAAAGCGGTTCTATACGGCCTTGCGCTCACGGCACTTGCCAGAGCCTCTCTTGTGCTGGCCGTGTGCATCATCATGGATGCGTCCGGAGGCCAGAGTCTCGGACTGAACCTGCGGACAGCGGTCCTTGCCTTCGGCCTCCTTGGAGGAGCCGGGCTTGGCCGCGGGTTGAGGGCGGAGCGGACTTTAGAATTTGAACAGGCAAGCCGTTTGTATGCCCTCGCCCTTGTGAACTTCTCCATCTGCTATGCTGCGCTTCTGGCTGGCAGCTTGTTGAGCGCCGGTGAAAGTCAGGGAACGTAAGCTTTGCATGGCAGCCCTTTCTTGACCTCATCCACCGGGCAAAGGCCCATTGCACTCATCACCGGCGCAACCGGCATCTGGGCCGCCCGCTCGGCAAGGTGTTAAGCGCGGCCACAGTACCTCCTGGAGCCGGGTGGTGTAGCGAAATGACAGGCTCCGGAACGCTCTTGCCGGGAACCTTTTGGGGCTGTTCCCATCCAATGGGGACGCGCGGGGCATAGATGGACTCGGCGCGTCACCGGAGGATGCCATGAGAATTGCTTTCGCCACGCTCGCCCTGGCTGCCGCCTTCAGCCTGCCGGCCCTTGCCGCCGACCAAGTCGAGAAGGCGCCGCCCACAGGTGCCTACAAGAAGGTGAGCGAACTTGTGAAGATACCCGACTTCCTGCCCGGCCTTGGCCAGCTCTACGTCGATCCCAAGACCCTACCGGCCGGCCCGTTCCTGGCCTATGACCGCGACGGGCGCCTCGTCAGCACCGTCTACATGCTCCCCATCGAGGACCTGTCGAACAAGGACAAGCGCTTCGACGACCTCGCCGCCCCCGGCGGCAAGGTCGACCACGTCGACGTCTACTTCAACGCCGGCCATCCCGGGGTCGAGAAGCCCCATGCGCACGTGGTCCTGTGGCATGTTCCGAAGGCCGATGAGCAGCGGGTGGCGGCAAAGTGATGGTCTCGCGCAGACACATCCTGCGGATCGGCGGGGGTCTCCTCGCCGGTCTGGCTCTGCCCCGGCTCCCACTCGCCGCTGAGGCAGTCGAAATCCGGATGCAGGGCAATGCGGACGGCTCGCAGGTCTGGTTTAACCCAATTGGCCTGCGCATCAAGCCGGGCCAGACGATCCGCTGGGTCAACCTGGACCCGGGGAATTCCCATACCGCGACAGCCTACCATCCCAAGAACTTCGAGCGCCCGTTGCGTATCCCTGAGGGTGCCGAGCCCTGGAACTCTGACTACCTGCTGCCGAACGAGAGCTTCTCGGTCACGCTCAAGGATGAAGGCGTCTACGACTTCTTCTGTGTTCCGCACGAGCATGCCGGCATGGTGGGGCGGATCATCGTTGGCGAACCGGACAGGTCTTCCATCGACAGCGGGCCGGCACAAGCAGCCGGCGGGGAACCGATCCCCGAGATTGCTCTCCGCGCTTTCCCGTCCGTCGCCGAAATCATGCGCCGCGGCATCGTCAGGCCCGCATAGGGCCGGTTCCGATAGCGGCGGGAACCTTACTTGTTCCCGCCCATCCAATAATCAGCCACCGAGGCCCTGCCAGATGCAGATGAGGGCGCCATGATCCGCTCGGTTGCCTACATGAAGGCGGTTCTCGCCGGCATGGCGGGAGCCATCGCTTGGGAGATCGTTGCCCGGCTGCTGATCTGGGCCGGCATGCCGTTCTTTGACCTTGTCATGACGCTCGGGACCTTGATCCTCCCCCATGCACCGGCATGGGAAGCCTGGCTGGCCGGCATGGCAATCCACCTGCTGGTCGGTGCCATTTGGGCTGTCTTCTACGCCTACTTCTTCTGGTCCGTCCTGCCGCTCCGTCCTGCTCTGCAGGGCATGGTGTTCGCCTTCGTACCGATGCCACTGGCGATCTTCATCATGCATCCGCAGTTCGACCTCATGCACCCGCTCGTCCAAAGCGGCCATCTGTCTTCCTCGGGCCTGTTCGGGTTGAGCGGCGGGGCGCACGAGCCGCTCTCCATCGCGGCGGGCCATCTGATCTGGGGCACCGTTCTGGGCCTGCTCTACACCCGCCCTGTCGGCTACCGGGCAAATAGGGCGCCGCGCCTGAACCGATGGACCATCGGAGCACGACCGCCTGTCAGCTCGGCTGCCGAGCCCACCGATCACCGGTTCATGTTCGCGACCGGGATCGAGTGCAGCTATCCCACACTGGAGGGCGGGCGGTGGCGCATGGACCAGATGGCGGCCTGCGGCCATTACCGCCACTGGCGCACCGACCTTCACCTCGTGCGGGATCTCGGCCTGCGCTACCTACGCTACGGTCCTCCCCTGCACCTCATCCATCGCGGCCCCGGCCAATATGATTGGGATTTCCTGGACGAGGTCGCCGCCGAGATGCAGCGGCTCGGCATTGTGCCGATCATGGACCTGTGCCACTTCGGCCTGCCGGGCTGGCTGCAGAACTTCCAGAACCCGGAGGTGCCGCAGGCGCTGGCCGACTATGCCCGGGCGTTCGCCCGGCGCTATCCGTGGGTGAAGCTCTACACGCCCGTGAATGAGATGTATGTGTGCGCCAAGCTCAGTGCCCTCGAAGGATTGTGGAACGAACAGTGCCGGGACGAGCGCGCCTTCGTCACGGCGGTGCGTCATCTCGCCAGAGCCAGCGTGCTGATGATGCAGGCGATTGCGGCCGAGCGTCCGGATGCCGTGTTCGTCAACAGCGAGAGCGGTGAGTTCTACCAGCCGTGCTGCCCCGATCCCGAGATCCGCCGCATCGCCGCCTTCGAGAACGAGCGGCGTTTCCTGCCGCTGGACCTGCTCTACGCCCGTCCAGTGCACGAGGACACGCGCGCCTACCTCCTCCAGCACGGCATGCCAGCGGAGGAATATGCCTGGTTCATGCAGCAGGACGTGCGCAGCCGTTCAATCCTCGGTGTCGACTATTACGAGTGGAACGAGAAGCTCATCGACAGCACCGGCCGCGCGCAGACGCTGGGTGAGCTGTTCGGCTGGTACGCCATTGCCGGCCAGTACTATGAGCGCTACCGGCGGCCGATGATGCACACCGAGACCAACCGCATGGACGCCCGCGACGGGCCGCGCTGGCTCTGGCGCCAGTGGCACAACGTGCAGCTGATCCGCCAGGCAGGCGTGCCGGTCGTGGGCTTCACCTGGTACTCGCTCACCGATCAGATGGATTGGGACATTGCCCTGCGGGAGCCGCTCGGCAACGTCACCCCGGTCGGCCTGTTCGACCTCAACCGCGATCCGCGAACGGTTGGCCTCGCCTACCAGCATCTCGTGCGCCTCTTCGGGGCCGACCTCAACGAGGCGCCATCCATCGAGGCGGTGCTAGACGAAGCGTCAAAGATCGCAGCGCAAAAGGTGAGGAGACTCCATGCTTAGGATGCTGCAGGCCCACGGCCTCGATGCCGGTCCGACCCAACGGCCGCTTCTCGCAGGGGCCATCGCAGGTGTGTCGGCAGCGATCCCGGCCTTTGCGGTCCTAGCCGGCTTTCAGTCCCTGGATGCACCTGCCCGAGCTATCGGCACGTCCGCGGTGGCTACCGGTCTCGTCTATGCCGTATTGATGCTCTTCGGCGGGATCCTGTACGGCTGGCTGTTCCAGCGGGCGGCCAACGACATGCGGGGCGGATGGCTGTTCGGGATGGCGTTCGGTTTCGTCCTGTGGATGCTCGGGCCCATCCCGCTGCTGCAGTGGCTTCCGGACCAGCCCATCCTGCACGGCTATCCCGCCGCTGGGCTGCTGCTGGCCCAATTGCTCTGGGGGCTGGCGATGGGCGTGGTATTCCCAGCTATCCACCGTCATCTCCACGTCAGCCTGGAGAACCGACCAAGCTCCGCATTCCAGTCCACCGGTCCGGAGGCGGTTGCCCAGACGCAGATGCTTCGGCCGCTCCCACCATCCGGGCACCCGCCGCACTGACAAGGTTTCCCTTTCCGTCCTTGGTCCGCTCCGGGAACCTTTGTCCGGATGTTCCATCTAATAGGCAGCAACAGGAGCTTGGCCATGCAGACGGCAACGGTCGCGGCAACACGGTTGGACGGGCTTGATGATGGGGCGCTGGTGGCACTGGCCCGAAGCCGGGACGGAGCTGCAGTCCGACTCATCATGCAGAGGCACAACCGCCGCCTCTTCCGCGTGGCCCGCGGCGTCCTGCACGATGATGCCGAGGCCGAGGACGTGGTTCAGGAGACCTACGTTCGTGCCTTCACCCATCTCGACGGCTTCCGCGGCGAGGCGCAGCTCTCGACTTGGCTCACGCGCATTGCGCTCAATGAGGCACTCGGACGACTCCGACGGCGGCGCACTATGATCGCCTTGAAGGATATCGATGCCATCAACGACCAGGGGGAAGCCCGCGTGATCTACCTGCCGTCGGCCCGCCAGGACAGTGATCCAGAAGCCGCCGCCGCCCGGGCTGAGGTGCGGCGTCTGCTCGAACGCGCCGTGGACGAACTGCCCGAGTCCTTCCGCATCGTCTTTGTCCTGCGGGACATCGAGGAGATGAGCATCGAGGAGACCGCCTCCCATCTGGGCTTGCGGGCCGAGACGGTGAAGACGAGGCTCCACCGCGCCCGGCGTCTTCTGCGGCAATCTCTCGACAGAACGCTGTCCTCTGCCGTGAGTGACGTCTTCCCGTGCGCCGGCCCCCGCTGTGCCCGGATCACGAAGGCTGTGTTGGAACGGCTCGGCTTGTCGGAGCCCCCTGAATAATGACGCTGTCCAAGACAGAACCCTCATGGGCATCGGACATGGGACCCGCGTCGCGCCAATCCCTGCCAAACCCCGTCCAAAGGGGTTGAGACGCCTTTGGATGATGAGGGACAAATTCCCTGCGGAGCTTTCTGCTGAACGAGGAGAACGCCATGCGAGCCGAGAACCCTGTACGAGACCGCAATCCCCAAAGCACCGCGCAGATCGCCGGCCATCCACTGCACCCGATGCTGATCCCGTTCCCGGTCGCCTTTCTCGTGGCCACCCTCGTGTGTGACCTGCTCTTCTGGAACACGGGCAACAGCGCTTGGAGCACGGCCTCGCTCTACCTCCTGGGCGCCGCGCTCATCATGGCGGCCCTGGCGGCCCTTGCCGGCCTGACCGACTTCTTGGGCGACCGGCGGATCCGCAGCCTATCGGCGGCCTGGCACCACATGCTCGGCAACGTCGTCGTGGTCCTCCTGTCCTTGTGGAACTGGTATCGCCGCTACGAGGCCGGCGACGCTGCCGTGCTGCCCATGGGGCTTCTCATCTCGCTCGTCGTCGTTCTCCTCCTGCTCTACACTGGCTGGCGGGGGTGGGAGATGGTCTACCGCCATCGGGTGGGGGTGTCGGATCAGGGAGCCTGATCCGGTGGCTCGTCATGCCCAGTGTACGGGAGGAGGATAAATGGATCTGAGCCGGCTTGCGGCGGACGCGATCCTCGCGGCTGCCGCCGACGCCGTGGTGGCGACGGACCGCGACGGGATCATTCAGGTGTGGAACCCTGGGGCCGAGCGGATCTTCGGCCATCGCGCGGACGAGGCGCTCGGGCAGTCGCTGGACCTGATCATCCCGGAGCGCCTCCGTGCTCGTCACTGGGAGGGATTCCGCCATGTCATGGCAACCGGCGAGAGTCATTACGGCGCGGGCGACCTGCTGTCAGTGCCGGGCGTCCGCAAAGACGGACAACGCATCTCGCTGGAATTCACCATCGTGCCGCTCAAGGACGAGCAGGGCCGAATGCATGGCCTCGCCGCCGTCATGCGCGACGTGACCAGCCGCTTCGAGGAGATCAGAGGCCTGAAGAAGAAGTTGGCGGAGGCAACCGTACCGCCAAGCCCGCATTGACCCGGCAATGGCAAACCCGTTCTACACCATCGGGCACTCCACCCGCACCATTCCGGAATTCGCGGACATCCTCCGTGAGGCGAAAGTCGGCCTCGTGGTGGATGTCCGGACCGTTCCGCGCTCCCGGACGAACCCGCAGTTCAACCGCGACGCCCTGCCCGAGAGCCTTGCAGACTACCAGATCGGGTACGAGCACATCGCCGAACTCGGCGGCCTGCGCGGCAGGCAGCGCCAGTTGGAGTCCTCCCCCAATGAGTATTGGGAGAACACGAGCTTCCGGAACTATGCCGACTACGCCTTGACGGACCGGTTCCGGGAGGGGCTTGGCCGCCTGACCGTCCTCGGCAGCGAGAACATCACGGCGATCATGTGCGCCGAGGCGGTGTGGTGGCGCTGCCACCGCCGGATCATCGCCGACTACCTGCTCGCCTCCGGCCATATGGTGTTCCACATCCTTGGACCTGCCAACATCGGGCCAGCGTCGATGACGCCCGCAGCCCGTTTGACCGCTGACGGGATTGTCTACGCGGACCTGCCGGCGCCGGACCCGTCAAGCGGGACCGAGGCGGCGTCGCGCCACAGCTCGTAGAGATCCCCGTCCTCGCGACGAACGGGCACATGGGCGATCTTGAGCGACTGCTCCGCCAGCGGCTTTGCCAGTTCCGCATAGATGGCCGCCGTCGACAGGCCGTACGGCTCGCCGTCGTCATTGGAATAGGCGTAGGTCACTTCGCGGATGCCCGTGAGATGCATGGCCGACAGGCACATCGGACAGGGATGGCCGCTGGCATAGATGACGCAGCCGTCGAGGCGCGGGCTGCCGAGCGCCCGGCTTGCGGCGCGGATCGCCTGGAGTTCGGCATGGGTGGTCGGATCTTGGGTTGTGTGGATCTCATTGACACCCGTGGCGATAACGGCGCCGTCCTTGACGAGGACCGCACCGAAGGGGCGGCCGCCGTTGCGGACGTTCTCGCGCGCTAGATCAATGGCTTCACAGAGGAAGCGCTCGGCTGGGGACATGTCGTTTCTCCTCGTCTCTCGGTTCAGCGTGCGCCAGCCGCGGTCAGGAGTTGTTCGATCCCATGGTAGCTACGCCGGCGTGCATGCTGCAGCGGCGTGACCCCGTCATGGTCGGCGAGGTTGGCGTTCGCTCCCGCGTCGAGCAGCAAGCGAACAATTTCAGCATGCCGCGGCCCGCCTTCCCCGAGGATGATCGCCTCCAGCAACGCGGTCCAGCCCAGCTTGTTCACGTGGTCGACATCCACACCCGCTTCAATCAGGGTGCGGACCGTCTCCACGTGCCCGCGCTCGGCAGCGGGAATGAGCGCCGTGCCGACATAGCGGTTCGTGCTCCTGAGATCAGCGCCATGGGCGAGGGTCAGGCGGAGGATCTCAAGATGCCCCCTGGCGCCGGCGAGCAGGTAGGGACTGTCGTTGATCTCGTCCTTCGCGTTCACATCGGCGCCTGCCTCGATCAGGGCTCTCGCGGTTGCAACGTGGTTGTTCTGGACCGCTGCCATGAGGGCCGTGCGCTGGCGGCCGTCACGGGCGTCCATGCTCGCCCCTTCACCCATGGCGCGCCTGACGCCGTCCGAATCCCCCCGCTCCGCGGCGGCGATGAGTTGCTGGTTGAGTGGCGAAGGGGAACCGGACGAACCAAGACCCGACAGTGTGCTCATCAGCAGGGCTCCCAACACCATGACGGGGAACAACAGTCTCATCGTCGTGCCGTCCACAACACCATTCCGACCCTTCCTGGTCCGGGATATTGGCCCGCCACGCAATTTGGGAAGAGCACGCACGATGCGAAGGGCGATTGATCGCGGCATTCCTTACCAAACTCCGAAATGGCCGGGCTGGCGCGAGGCGGTCTGGATCGGCACATCCAGCATCGCCTTCTCGGCGGGTGTGAGGTGCCGGACCGCTCCCCTGGGCAGATCGCCCAGCCGCACGCCACCCACATCGATCCGCACGAGGCGGAGCACCTCCGCATCGACGGCGTCGAGCAGTCGCCGGATCTGGCGGTTCCTGCCCTCGCTGAGAACAATTTCGAGCCAAGCGTTGCGTGCGCCGACACGGAGCAGGCTGGCCGACTTCGCGACGAGGCGTTCGCCGTCGAGCACCATGCCAGCCTGAAGGCGTTCCAGCATTGCCTCATCCGGCAGGCGGTCGATCTGGACGTGGTAGACCTTCTCGACGTTCGATGCGGGATCCAGCACACGCTGGGCCCACCGTGTGTCGTTGGTCATGAGCAGAAGGCCTTCGCTCGCCTTGTCAAGTCGCCCCACGGGCGCGACGAACGGAAGATCGAGCCCTTCAAGGCAGTCGTAGACTGTTGCCCGCTCCTCTGGGTCGTCCCGGGTCGTGACCAGGCCGCGCGGCTTGTTGAGCATCAGGTAGACCTTGCGCTCGGCCACGACCGGCTCGCCATCGACGGTGATGCGGGCGCGCCCGGGATCGACGCGAGCCGTCACGCTGCGGACGATCCGGCCGTCGAGGCGGACGCGCTTCTCAGCAATCAGGGCCTCGGCTTGTGTGCGGGAGCAGAACCCGAGCTTCGACAAGGCGCGCGGCAAACTGACCACGGCGCCGTTCTGACGCGGGGGTCGAGCCGCGCCCCGTAATCGGGGCGGAGGTTTCATGATGGTGCCGTTCCGGATGTCAGCTCGTGAAGAACTGCTGCGTGCCATGCGCCTCGATGGCGCCTGCAAGCCGCGAGAGCGCATGCACGTAGGCGGCGCTGCGCAGGGTAATGCCCTTCTCGCGGGCCAGTGACCAGACGGCGTCGCCTTCCCGCTCCATCATCGACTTCAGCCGCGCATGCACGTCCTCGACGGGCCAATAGTAGCCTTGCCGGTTCTGCACCCACTCGAAGTACGAGACCGTGACGCCGCCCGCGTTCGCCAGGATGTCCGGAAGAACAACGATGTTCTTGGCGGCCAGGATTTCATCGGCTTCAGGAGTGATCGGGCCATTGGCGAGTTCGAGAACGACGCGCGCCTTTACGCCGGCGGCGTTGCCCTCGTGGATCATGTCCTCCAGGGCGGCGGGCACGAGCAGGTCGCAATCGACCGAGACGAGATCGTCAAGAGGAAGGGTCGAGATGCCGTCAGTCCCGGCAATTCTCGTGACGGGACCCTGCCTCTTGGCAGCCATCAACTTCTCGATGTCGAGTCCGGCCGGGTCATGGATCGCGCCCTTCGAGTCGGAGACGGCCACGATCCTGTATCCGTCGCCTGCCAACAGACACGCGATATGCTGGCCGGCATTGCCGAAGCCTTGGATCGCCACCCGGGACCCAGGCTCCAATCCGAGCTGCCGGGCGAGGCGCAGAACAAGATAGTAGCCGCCGCGGGCGGTCGCGTCGTCACGCCCGAGCGAGCCGCCAAGGGCGATGGGCTTGCCCGTGATCACCGCCGGGGTCGCCTCGCCCACGATGGAGGCATACTCGTCGGCCATCCAGCCCATGATCATCGAATTGGTGTAGACGTCGGGCGCCGGAATGTCCCGGTCGGGCCCGATGATCTTGGAGAAGGCCTGAACGTAGGCGCGCGACAGCCGCTCCAGTTCGGCTTTTGACAGGGTATGGGGATCGACCTGCACGGCGCCCTTGCCGCCACCATATGGCAGATTCATCACCGCGCACTTGAAGGTCATCCAGAAGGCTAGCGTTTCCACCTCTTCGGCTGTTGCGTGCGGGTGGAAGCGGATGCCGCCCTTGGTGGGGCCGCGGGTGTCGTCATAGCGGCAGCGCCAAGCCATGAAGGATTTGCGTGAGCCGTCGTCCATGCGGATCATCAGACGGACCTTCGTGGTCTCACGCGGGTACTTCAACTTTTCGAGAACGTCCGCGTCGAGGTCGAGGTGCCGGGCTGCGTCATCAAGGCGTGTCAGCGCCTGGTCCAGCATGGAGGCTGCATGCAATTGATCTCTCTCCTGTGTCGGTGATGTAGATGAGGTAGGTTGTCGTTCGGAAGCCTTAATGGCGACTTCCGCTCCGGAGCGCAACATCTCCGGGAAGGCTGCGTCGATCCGGAGCAGCCTTCCCGGAGATGTCCCCGCAGGGGCCCTACTCCCTCCGCGCGGACGCGTGCGGCGCCCGCAACCTTGCATTCGCGGGCAATCGGGCTATCTTGTGAGTGTCATGATTACGCTCGTGAAAAATCTTCGCCTTCTGGCGCATGCAGGCTGCCTCAAAGCAGGCCAGTAAGCCCCAGGAGCCTGCTCGACCCGCTGTGGTCGCCGGCGCTCCGGGGCATCAAATCTCTCTCACGCATTCATTGAGTTGTCGCATGCGCCGTTCAGGCGCGTGTTGGCTTGCCACGTCCGTCCGCCCTGCGGGAACGCGCGTCTGCGCGTCCGTCAGTTGACCGTTTTGAGGAGGCTTTCATGAACACGCAACACGCGCTCCCCCCAATCACCCTCGCGGCCAACGACTACAACCGCCTGCTGTTCACGGCGATGATCCGGCACAAACACAACCGCCGGGCATCCAACTTCCTGCTCAAGGAGCTGCGTCGCGCCAGGGTTTGCCATCCTGCGGCGCTGCCGGAGGATGTCGTCTCGACGAACTGCCGCGTGATCTACCGCATCGACGACGAGCCCAAGTCGCGTGCGCACCTGCTCGTTCATTCCGAAGACCTGATCTGGCCTAGCGCAGAAATCTCCGTGATGACGCCGCTGGGAACGGCGCTCCTGGGCCTGCGCGTTGGCGACCGCATGTCGTTCGAGGAGGATGGCAAGCTCCATGAGGTGTGCGTGGAGGGCATCGGCCTGCGCTTTCTGGATGACGGTTCGACGGTCACGCGCACGCCTGGTGGCATCGATTGGGCTTCCGACGAGCGGAGGGCACGATGATCAAGCAAGAAACTCTCCCGCCCGTGACGATCTCGACGGGCGACTACGACCGTCTCGCTTTTCTCGCGTCCTTTGGCTTGAACTTTCAGCAGGACCGGCCTGCGGCGACAATGCTTGCCAACGAGTTGATCCGTGCGACGGTCGTGACGCCACGCGCCCTTCCGCCGTCGGTGGCCACGATGCACTCGCGGCTGGAATTCCGCGATGACGTCACCTGGGATGTCCGCTGCGTAACGCTGGTCTACCCCGACGAGGACGCCGGCGAGGCAGACCAAGTCTCTGTGCTGTCGCCGGAAGGCGCGGCCCTGATCGGCCTCAGCGAGGGACGGTCGATCACGTGGCGGACGTCCAAGGGATGGCGCAGCCTCACGCTGCTCCGCGTCCTCTACCAGCCTCACGGACGCTTCGTCGAACCATGGAGGGAACTGTCATGATGGGCCAAGAGCTTATTTCCATCATGCTCATCCTGGCCTGCTACCTGGTTTACCGGGTCGTCATTCACTCAGCAATCCAACACACCTCTGGCGAGCGCAAGGTTCGGAAGTGAAGGTTCGGTGGCTCGCCCGGAGCCGCGTCACCATCGGGGGCAGGAGGATGAAGTGAACAGAGCGTGTTTGGGCCATTTGCCCAACAGGAGCATGACCGGAGGCCAGCGGGAGCCTGTGTGCTGCCGCCATCATCCCCCGGAGCCGGCGATGGAGCGTGTGATGCGCTCGGTCGCCTTTGCGCTCATGGTGCTCGGCACGGCCGCCGGACTCTGGGAGCACTGGCTTGCTTGAAGGGCCGCAAAGCCGTGGCGCAGTTGCGCCGTGGAGGCCGGACCATCAGTGGTGCTGCCGGCTCCAATGGCGCCTCAGGCGTCCTCCGTCGTCCGGCGCAGAATGGCCTTGACGATGCTGTCTAGGCTCGGGGCAGCGGCGACCACCACCTGGCGGAAACCGGCCGGCTTGAGCGCCTCCGCCGCTTGAAGGCTGATCGCAAACGCCGTCATGCGGGCGCAGGCCTCCACGAGGCCCGACGCAATAACCAGGCTGCAGAACACTGCCGCCGTCCGGGCGGACAGGAACACGGCCCCGTCGATACGGTTCCAGGACATCTCGTGCAGGGTCCGTGCGCTCAGCCGCTCCACCGGACTGGCGCGGTAGACGATCAACCGGTCGACATCGAACCCAGCCGGGGCCAAGCCGGCCGCCAGGTCGAGTGAGATGTCGCGGCCGCTGAGGTGGAGCAACCGCCCCGCGCGCGGATCGACCTTTTGGCGGACATGGGCCATCAGGTTCACCGCGGTACCGCCCGCGGCCTGCACGTTCGAGAACCCGGCGGCCTCCAGCGGCTCCGCCGTGGCCGGACCGACGGCGAAGACAGGCATGTCACGGCGCGCGCCCGGGATCTTGAGCAGTTCGCGCGAGGCGTTGGCGGAGGTGAGCAGAACCGCCTGCGGCCCGGCCAGCACGGCCGGATCCCACGACACCGGCATGATCCGCAGCAAGGGCTCGCCGAGCCACTCGATGCCGCGTGCCTTGAGCACGGTCCCGAGTTCCTCCGATTGCGCCTGCGGGCGCGTGAGCAGAACCCGCATCAACGCCTCCGCTCATTCAGGAGACCTGGCCACGGCGTCTCCAGCGGCACGAAGGCGCCGGTCACCCGCGGACCAACAGCCCGGACCTCGACGCATGCATCCGCCGACCCGTCGGCTCCAAGCAGCGGCATGCGGTCCCCAGCACGCACGCCCAGGAGGGACAACCCAGCCGGGGTCAGGACCGACAGCTCGGCGGGCGGCCACATCCGGTCGTCCGGGTGGATCAGCATGCGCTTTTCCGGTGTGTCCTCGTCACCGAGGCGATAGGTCACGAACGTATCCAGGGCGACGACGTCGTCCGGGAGCTCGTCCGGTGCACACAGTCTGGCTCGGCGCAATTCGTGCAACAGGTGAGCCGCAAGCGGGTGCGCCTGTTCGGCAAGGCGTTCCGCCGTGTGCAGCAACCGACGATGGTCGCGCACCGTGACGGTGATGGCGGGCAGATCGACGATCATGGCGTTCCTCCTCGTCCCAGGCAATTCGGCAGCCTACCGGTTCAGAGGACTGTCCACGGGCGAGGACGGGCACCCGACCGGAAGGACCGCCGTGGCCGCAATCTCCACGATGGCAGCCGGTTCGACGAGTGCGGAGACCTCGACCAGCACCATTGCTGGATAGTGACTGCCCATGATCTCGCGGTAGACGACGCCGAGCTCCCTGAGCAGTGCTCGGTAGTGCTCGATGTCGAGCACGTACCAGGTCATCTGCGCGATATGCTCGGGCGCCCCGCCCGCCTCGGCGAGGACCGTGCGCACGTTCCGCAGCGCTTGGCGCGCCTGGGCCACCAGGCCGACGGAGGTGATCCTCCCTGCGTTGTCGGTGGCGATCTGCCCGCCGACGAACACGAACGTGCCGATGCCGGCCATGGCATGCGAATAGCCGCGGGGACTCGGCCATTTGGGCGGATTGATCTCGCGCAGCGGGGTCGAGAGAGGCGGCGGAGCGATGGTCATGGTGTCCTCCTGCTCGGCTCCACGACAGGGGCAGAGCCGTGATGATCCAAAATGCAGCCAAGAGGTGTCCCCCGGGACGGCGGCCTGTCGGCCGCCGCCGCGGGGTTCAGGATCCTGTTTTCAGCAACACCATCGCGGCCGGATCGTCGCTCCTGGAGGCAGGAGCGAAGGTCGGCGGCAGCGTGAACGCGGCCCGATGCACCTCGGGCGTGTAGTAGAGGGTCCGGCTCCGCAGCACGCTGAAGCGTCTCCGCAGAACATCGGTCGTGGGGCGCAGCGCATCGCGGGAGTCGCCTGCTGCCACAAGCGCAAGCATGCCGCCTGCGTAGGTCGGCACCGGCGCAAGATACGGACGCACCCCGGCAAAGGATCCGGACAGGCGTTCGCGCACTACCGCCAGTTCATCAGGTTGGAAGAAGGGGGCGCCGCTCTGCACGACGATCATCCCGCCGGGACGAAGGCGACGCCGGCACGCCCTGTAGAAGGCTGGCGTGAAGAGCGGCTCCCCCGGACCCATCGGGTCGGTCGAGTCGATGATGATGACGTCAAACATGGCCTCGGTCTCGGCGACGTAGCGCGTCCCGTCCATGACGAGCACGTTCGCCCGTGGATCGTCGAAGGCTCCGTCCGACACTTCGGGGAGGAAGCGGCGCGACAGGTCAATCACCTCGCCATCCAGCTCGACCAGCGTCGCGCTCTCGACCGGATGCTTGAGCACCTGCTTGAGCGTTCCGCCGTCGCCGCCGCCGATGATGAGCACGTCCCGCGCGGAACCATGCGCCATCAGCGGCACGTGCGCGATCATCTCGTGATAGATGTGGTTGTCGCGTTCCGTCAGCTGTACGATGCCGTCGAGCACGAGAACCTTGCCGAAGGTGGCGTTCTCGAAGATTAAGACATCCTGGAACTCGGTCCGCCAGTGATAGAGGACGCTTTCCATCGAGAGCATCTGCTTATGGTGCTCGTGAAGCTTCTCCTGGAACCAGGTCATAGGATCACCCCACGCTTGTGCTCGGCGAGCGTGACGTGCCCCGGCAGGAACGCCCCCTTGAGGACCTCGATGGCCTTGTGCGGCTGCGCGGTGCCGCACATGAAAATGTCGACGGCCGCATAGGAGATCTCGGGCCAGGTGTGGATGGAGATGTGGCTCTCCGCGAGCACCGCGACGCCGGAGATGCCGCCATTCGGCGAGAAATGGTGGAGGTCGATGTTGAGCAGCGTCGCGCCGGCACGGGCGGCCGCGTCCCGCAGCGCCTGTTCGACCAATTGCAGGTCGTCCAGGTTCGATGCATGCCAGAGATCGACGATCAGATGCGTTCCCGCGAACAGCATGCCGTCGCGTTGGATGAAATGGTCAAGGCGGCCGTCGTTGGCCGGCGCAGGGATTGAGGGAAGGATGGCAAGAGGTGCTGTCCGATCAGCATGACGCGGGCGTCCCTCAAATCCGTGGGCGGGCGGGCGCGGGTCGGGGGTGGCAATCACGCTGAGACGGTTGGTTTCGGGCATTCAGTTCTCCGTTGGCAGATTTCTGCCGGTTGCAGGACAAAGGTGGGCCACACGACCAGGGGCGGTCGCGTGGCGGATTGTTCGCATGGTGCGCGCGGGACATGCGCGCTTATGCGGGCTGGGGTTCCACGACAGCAGGTTCGCGCACCTGCAGCACCGTCAGCCGCTTCGTCTCTCCGGTGCGCGTGGTCCAATCAATCGACTTGCCGACGGGCAGCCCGATCAGCGCCGTGCCGATGGGCGTGAGTACGGAGATGCGTCCCTTCGAGATGTCGGCCTCGTTCGGGTAGACGAGGGTCACCGTTTGCACGCGTCCGGTCATGTCGTCGCGGAATTCGACCGTGCAGCCCATGCACACGGTATCGGTGGCACGGCGTCCCGCGGCCAGAACATGCGCGCGGTCGAGTTCTTCGCCGAGTGTGGCCGCGACCTCGGGCATGGTATGCGCTGCCGCGTTGGCGAGCACCGACAGTTTCCCATGGTCGGCTGCGGTCAGGGTGATGCGCGGCTTGGCGCCGCCGGCCTTCTTCGTCATCTCAGGTCTCCAATTCTGGTGGGGACGTCAGCAACCGTCATGCGGCGCTCGGTCCGGGATCGTCGTCATCGCCGTGGGGCGGATCAGGGAGCCGCTCCGGCGCCGGTCGGCTCCGCGGCGTCAACCGGACCACCTTTCCATCCGGCTCCTCCGCCCCGTGTGGATCGGGCTTGGATGGCGGTTCATTCGGGGACTGATGCATGGCACGGCCTCCTTTGCGCCGGATGGAGATGGGAGCGGATGCGGGTTGGGCGTCTGCGCCGGGAGCTCGGGAGCAATCGGCCCCGGGCACGCCTCTCCCGACGGCATACCGGGCTCTGCGCCGCCGCGGGGAAGGGGTTGCGTCTCGTCACGCTGAGCACGGGCTTGAAGAAGTGTTGAAGCATACCGTCGCACCGGATGCCTCGGCAGCCGGCCTCACAAGATGTCCGAAGGTTTGGGAATCCTGCACTGCCCCGAACTCGGGGCGCGGATGCGCGTCGAGCTCGGGGCTACTTGCCCGCGATGAGGTTGCCTGCACGCAGCAGGCCGCGACAATGATGTGCGAAGCTCAACATGATGCTTCTAGGCTGGTGCATATTGCCCCGTTTGTCAAATCGTCGACAGGCATTGTGGCGGAATGCCCTGGGTCAGGCTCATCGTCGGGCTCGCGCCAGGCATCGCTCGTGAGCACGACATGGATCGCCTCCGCGTGCTTGGCGGATCTCAGGCGCGCCGCGACCTCGCGGTCGCGCAGCCGCCGCGCCACGCAGGCCAGGGCGCGCAGATGCGTGGGATCGTCTCCATCCGGGCTCAGCAGCAGGAACACGAGATCGGCTGCGATGTTGTCGGTCGCGCCGAAGTCCTGCGCCGGCCTGAGGCGCGCGAAGGCGCCGATGGGCTGGTCGAGGCCAGGGATCGCGGCGTGGGGGATCGCGACCCCGCGCCCGAAGCCGAACGTGGACGCCTCGCCGCGCTCCAGAACCGCGCGGCAGACAACATCGCAATCCAAGGCGGCTTGCGCCGTCGCGAGGCGAACGAGTTCGCCAACAACCTGCCGGAGGTCACGGGCACGCAGGCGCGGAATCACGCGTGCCGGAGAAATCAAGGATGCCATCATGGTGGGTGCCATCGTCACCGTCGGCCGGATCCTGGGCCGCCTCATGTTTTCAGGAACAGGACAGGGTCGCTCGCCCCGGGCGGCATGCCGCCGCCGCGGGCTTAACGGCCCGTTTGCAGAAGTCCTTTCCGGAACAGCATGCGCTGCATGAGAAAGCGTGTGTTCATGGCATTATGGCAACGCTTGTCGGCAACGTAAGTTCAAGCTCGCGCCGGAGGCTATCCCTAAGGGCCATTGCACCCCGCATACGCCGGCATGGGCTCCACAGCTTGAACAGCCGCCTATTGTGTCTATCTTGGGCATATCATGCCGACACCCGCTACCACGCTTTGCTTCGCCACGCAGGCCACCTGCCACGCCTCAAGCGCCTGAGCCGGGGCAAGACGCCTGTCTTGCGCCCGGGAGCTTTCACCAAGCAGCAAGCACGAACCAGCGAACGATCAGCGACCGTGTCCTGTTCGCGGCTGCCCACAAGATGCGCCCATGCGTCCGGTCCGCCTGGCTGATGATATTCGTTTCAGGAGTATGAGGTGTCCGCGTCTCTCGTTGTCCCAACTGTTTCCGCACTTGATCATGAACGGCTTCGGAGGATCGCCTCGGCCGGCATGCGGATCCGCAGGGCGCCGCCATCGGCGCAGTTCCTCGCGTCCGAGCTCGAACGGGCCCGGGTGGTCAGCCCTGCAAGCCTCCCTCCGAACGTGATCTCCATGCATTCCGTCTTCGATTTCCGCGACGGGATCGCCGAGCAGATCCGCCGCGGGATGCTGGTTTATCCAGGAGAGGAGGATACAGGCGCGGAGCGCATTTCTGTGCTGTCGCCATTGGGCGCTGCTTTGATCGGCCTAGCCGAAGGACAGTCATTCCAATGGCGCAGCGCCACAGGCGTACAACGGGCGCTGCAGGTCATCCGTGTCGTGCATCAGCCCGAACGCGCGAGCGCGGGCGAGGACCACTATGCGAGAGCGGCTCCTGCGCCGACGCAACGCGGCTTGATGCGGACCACCACACGCTAGCATCGTGCCGGGCCGGAGAGGTGTTCTCCGGCCCGGCGATGTCCTCAAGCGAGCGCGGAGGCCTGCATCTGGACCCGCTTGCTGTCGGCCACCCGTTGCTTTCTCCGGAGCAGTTGCCGGCTGATCTTGGCGAGCGCCTGGTCAAAGGCCTTATGGCAGTCCGTCGCCGAGGCTTCGGCGACGATCACCTTCAGATTGCCGACCTGCACGTTGATGGTGCAGCAGTACCATTGCCCGTCGCGCGTGAACCCCACGGTCGCATGGTTCAGATGCCCGAAGTAGGTTTCGGCGACATGCAGGAGCTCTTCCTGGACCTTGCGCGGCAGCGCCTCGCCAAGGTCGATGTTGGAGCCGATGATCCTGATCGGAGTGGGTGTGGCGTTCTGCTTCATAAATGCCTCCTTCATGGGCTTGCGGGATGGGGGCTCCTGATGGTGTGCATCTCATTAGGGGGCACGGGAGCGTGTGGCGTGCCGGGTTTGGCCGGTTTGTCGTTTCCATAGGAACACCAAGGGCACCGGGCCGCGGCCCTTGGCAGATTGCGGTTGCAGATCCTGCAGACGTCCCGTCGGGCACGCCTCAGCATCGTCGTTCTCCTTTCGCGAGCCTCGCGCTCTGCAAAGCCGTTATCGTGGTTGGTGCGGGCGGGCGGTCAGGACCGCCGCAGCCGTGTCATCGGCCTCTTCCGTCGAAGAATGGTTGGGTTGCGGCGACCCGCGCCATCACGATCAGCGTGAGGGACGCGAAGAGTCCCAGGACACTGATCGATGCCGCGTAGCCGAATGCTTCGCCCAGCCGCTCCCAGAAGATGAGTTGCGCGAGCGTCAGGACAAAGAAGGTTGCAAGGATGACAATGGACATGACCTCACCATGCGGCGATCTCGGCGAGACGGCCGCTCATCGTGATTGGATTGTGATTGCAGAAACCCGTGCGCGCCGGATCAATCCACGCGGTGCATGGCGATGGGATTATGGGTGGTCGGGTTTTGCCGTGTACCGATCATCCCCGGACTGAAAGCGTCCGGGGCTTAGGCTCCCGTCTTCAGACGGCCTGCGCGCAAAGCGGAAAGGTTACGGATCGTGGGCATGACATCATCAATGTCGGTTGCACCGGGATCGTTGTCAAGGTTATCGCCCGCGTCAGAAGGCGCGGTTTGACAAAGCGCCGAGGCAGCCTAAGCTTGCTGTGTCATGGTGCCCTTTCTCAGACATCATCGCGGCCGCTGCCGCGCCGGAACCCTGGTCGCAGGACGCTAGCCCCGCGTCCGCCGTGCGTGCACGCGGACACGGGGTAAGGAATACCGTCAAAACATCAAGTCGGATTGGGATGCGGGCGCACGCACGTTCCGGCGCGGCCGCGTGGTGGCATTGCACTTGCGGAGACGTCGGCCACCGAAAGGTGCCACCGCGAGCCGGGGTGTGCGTTTCGGCAGGGTATCATGAGCAAAGAATCGAAGAAGAGATCCTTGAGTTATCGGGTGACGACACCTGAGGAGCGCGCCCGGCGCGAGACCGAGACCGAGCGGCGGTCCGCGCACATCATAGCGCTAAAGGCGCGAGGCCTGAACTACGCCACCATCGCGATCCGCTTGGGCCTGAGCGCCAGCACCGTAAGCCGCCTTGCGCGGGAATACGTCGAGCGAGCGCACGATTAGATTCAGGCCAGACTCAACCGACGCCGCATGTGTAAGAGGAGAGCAAAATGTCCAGTCATGCCCAACGCTCCACGAGCCTGCGCAACGAGGCATCCCCGCTGAACAACATTGAAGCCTTGGTCCGTGAGCTGTTCGAGCGCGCCTGCCGCGACGACAGCTTCGATGACCTCAAGCGGCGCGCCGCGTTCAACCGCCAGGACGCCGGTCACCTCAGGCACTGGATCAGGGCCGCACAGGCGGCGGCCGGGGCTCCCCGTCGCACCTGACGGCATCGGCTTGAATTCGTGGATCTTCTACTTACCTTAAGGGTATCATGAATACGCTGCGTCACTTCTCCCATCATTGCGCGGGGCGCCTCCTCCCAGGCTGCTGAACCCCGAAGGCCGGCCTGCCCATCGCGGCGGCCCGCTCTTCGGGGTCATGACGACTCCTGAACAATCCTCGGACCCATCGCGCCCTTTCAGGGGCCGGCGTGGCATGCGCCCCATCAGGATCGTCCTTCAGCCTTTGGCATGCTGCGCCGCGTGGGTGGAGACAACATGACTGCACGCCATCACCGCTTGACCGAGCCGCTGACGCCGCACCGGCTGCTGTCCCTGGCCCTTGGCCAATCGCCCGTGCCGGACGATGGCGGCCGCATCGCGCTCATGCCGTGGCGCCTGCGGCGGGAAGCCCTGGGCCGCTCGACGCCGAACCGCCTTCAAGATCAGGACCGCAGGCCGCAGCACCCACCCGCGGGCGCGGTGCCATCCCCGCTCACCGTCGCGGACGTGATGACGCGTGACGTGGTCTCCGTCTCGACGGCCACCCCGGTGAGCGAGGTCGCCAATGTGCTGGCGGGCAAGAGGATCAGCGCTGTGCCGGTGGTCGGCGCCGATGGAAGTCTGCTTGGCATCGTCAGCGAGAGCGGCCTGATCCGGCGGGCCGAGATCGGAACAGAGCGCCGGCGCTCCTGGTGGCGCAAGGTCTTTGTCGACATCAGCGCAGAGGCATCCGACTACGTCCGGGCCCATGGTCGCAAGGCGCATCACGTCATGACACCGCAGGTGGTCACGACCACCGAGGACATGACGCTCGCGGACGTCGCCGCTGTCATGGAGAAGCGGCGGCTCAAGCGGCTGCCCGTCGTGCGCGGAAAGCGTCTCGTTGGCATCGTCAGCCGCAGCGATCTCGTCAGGGCGGTCGCGCGCCACCGCGCCCCGATGTTTGCGGATCCTCCCACGGATGATGCCATCCTGCGGGACCTGATGGCCCAGGTAGCGGTTGTGACGCCCTCCTACCGGCTCATCAACGTCTCGGTGCATCGCGGCAACGTGGACATCGCCGGGCTCGTGGACTCGGCGTCCGAACGCGCGGCGATTCTCGTCGCGGCCGAGAACACGCCAGGCGTCCGCTCGATCCAGGACCGCCTGATCCTGCGGCCCCGCTCCGTTTCCTGAACCAGGGAGAACAGTGCGATGACGCGACCCCGTGCCATCCTGAATGACGCCGTCCTGTTCGTCGGCGTCTGCCTGATGCTCGGAGTTCCTGGAGCGATGATGATCGATTCCGGCGAGGTCCTCGCGATCTATGCCGCCGCGGTCCTCGGCTTCGCCACGTGGGTGTCCCGGGAGACCTACCAGGGCTCCCGCGCAGCGCCGACTCCCTCCAGGGCTCGCTGAACATAGGGATGGGGCTCGTGAGCCTTTGCCCGTCGACCTCGTTCGCGCCGGATCAGCCATTGCTGGCGTCAAGCCACGGAACGGGTCCGGCCGCCGTGGTGGTGCGGGAGGTCGCAGCGAAGGCATGGGTCCCGAGCGGGAGGGGGAACCCGAAGCCGGACGGCGGGTTCCCCCTCAAGGCCAAGCTTCCTCTGCCTGCGGTGTGAGCTTGGCCGACGGACGAGGTGACTGTGACCAGTGAACGTTACGCCATCGGACTCGCCCGCGCCTTTGGCGGCGCGATCATCTTCGGCCTCCCGCTGCTGATGACCATGGAGATGTGGTCGCTCGGCTTTTCGATGGGACGTGGCCGGCTGCTGCTGCTCGTAGGCTTCACCCTAGCGGTCCTGGTGGGACTCTCCTACTTCTCCGGCTTCGAGAAGACCTTCAGCCTCAAAGAGGACGCCATGGACGCGTTCGCCGCCTTTGGTGTCGGCGTGATCACATCCACCCTGCTGCTCGTGGCGCTTGCGGTGATCACCTTCGACATGAGCTGGGGCGACATCATCGGACGGATTGCGTTGCAGAGCGTGCCGGCCAGCGTCGGCGCCATGCTCGGGCGCAAGCAGCTTGGCGCCGAGCAGGACATGCAGGCCGAGGAGGAGCGCAAGCAGGAGGCAGGGTACGCCGGCGAGCTCTTCCTGATGCTGGCCGGGGCGCTGTTCCTGGCCTTTAACATGGCCCCGACGGAGGAGATGATCCTGATCGCCTTTCAGATGACGCCGTGGCACGCCCTGGCGCTGGGTGTGCTTTCGATGCTTCTCCTGCACGTCTTCGTCTACAGCATCGGGTTCTCCGGCCAGGAGAGTCGGCCCGAGGGCGGGACCTTCCTGTCGACCTTCCTGCGTTTCACGCTGGCCGGCTACGGCATTGCACTGCTGGTGAGCCTTTACGTGCTCTGGAGCTTCGGGCGTACGGATGGTGTGGCCGTGGCCGAGATTGCAAACATGCTGGTGGTGCTAGGCTTCCCTGCGTCGCTGGGCGCCGCGACGGCGCGGCTCGTGGTGTGAGGCAGCGATGAACCGGGAATACAAGACAGGTGAGATCCAGGCCGGAAAGCCGGTGCAGCAGGTGCCGTGGTTGGAGTGGCTGGCCGCCGGCATCGGGCTTTTCCTCGTCCTTGGCATCTTCGGCGTGATCGGCTGGCAGGCGCTCAACGGCGCCACTGTCCCTCCCGTGATCACCGTCACGGTCGAGAACGTGACGCCCGTTGAGGGTGGCTACCGGGTTCTGTTTCGAGCGCAGAACACGGCCGGGGAGGCAGCCGCGCAAGTGGAAGTCGAGGGCAAGGTGTCCACGGACAGCGGAGAGGAGGTCAGCCAGGTTGTAATCGACTACGTCCCGGGGCATTCGGACCGGAGAGGCGGGCTATTCTTCACCCGTGACCCGAGCAGCGGCACCCTGGCCGTGCGCGCCATAGGATTCGCCGATCCCTAACAAGCGTGGGCGACAGGGCCCTTCCCAAGCCTCGCCGGCAGCCCAAATCGTTCGCGCCGGGGCGACATGTTGCATCGGCGGTTCTGCCCCGGACCATGTCCGGAAGGTCCGGTTGGCGACCGGCGGAACGGAGCCCGTCACGGGCCGGACAGCCTTACCTCGCCAACTCTGTAGTCCAGGCTGTCGCGTACGACGCCCCCTATGACGCTGCGCTCCCGGGCGCGCTGCGCCGCCTGCGCGTATTCCTCGGCCCGGCTCCCATCGGCTTCGCGGATCTCGGGATGGACCAAGATGGTCGTGAACCGGGTTTCCCTCGGGAACCCGCTCACCGAGCCTTCCGCCGTGACGTGGATCCGCGAGAACGGCAGCCCTGCATTCTTGAGGATGCGCGACAGGGTGATGCTGTAACAAGACCCCACTGCCGATAGGAGCAGTGTTTCCGGATTCACGCCCTGGCCAGGCTCGTCCGTTTCAGCAGGAGCCGAATAGCCAAAGCGTTTGTTCCCGATGATGCAGACGCCCTCCCCGTCCGCCGGTTGGCTATGCCACCCCAGAGCCACACGAAAGCACAGATCGGTCATGCCATCATCTCCTTGCCGGCCTGGTGCATCGGCCTGTGCGGTGTGGTCCAGCTTCCGACCTGACCGGCAAAGCGCGGGAGCGTCAGAACCTGGCCCATTGGCCGGAGGGCCGGGGCTCCCCGCACCATGGCGTGAGCGAGGCTCCCCGGCCACGACGGCCGTGCCCCCGCAGCCGTCCGGGCGCTGATAGCAGGCCGCGCGACAGGTACTTTGTCTTGGCACAAACGGTTGGCGGCTCTGTGGCGCGGCCAGCGGCGGTTCCGGTGCGACATCCCCCGGTTCCGACGTGGGACCAAGACGCCAGGGCTGAGGCGCTGCACGGGGAAGCGGGGCAACCCAGATGGAACCCCCGGAGCCCTGTTCCATTGTGCCCTTGCCCCTCGGATGCCTTGCCTGGAGTGCCGCATGCTGACCGCCGCCGATGTCATGACCGCCACCGTCGTCACCGTTCCGCCCGAGACCCCGGTCCCCGAGGTCGCCCGCCTGCTCCAGGAGCACCGCATCAGCGGCGTGCCTGTGGTCGACGACAGTGGCAAGGTGGTCGGCATCGTCAGCGAGGGCGACCTGATCGGACATGCGGGCGCCATCGGCGAGCAGCGTCGTTCTTGGTGGCTGCGCCTGATCACCGGCGAGGATGCGCTGGCCCGCGACTATGCCAAGACCCACGCCCGCACCGCGAGGGACGTCATGACCGCCCGGGTGGTCACCGTGCCGGAGACCGCGTCCCTGGCGGACATCGCCCGGCAGATGGAGCGGCACGGAATCAAGCGCGTGCCGGTGGTGCGGGATGGACGGCTGGCCGGCATCGTCTCGCGCAGCAACCTGCTCCAGGCCCTGGCCGCCACCGACGTGTCCAAGGATGCCAGCGTCGATGACCGGACGATCCGGGAGCGCCTCACCGCCGAGCTGAAGGCGCAGCCCTGGGCCCACATGATGACCAAGAACATCGTCGTGGAGAACGGCGTTGTCCACCTGTTCGGCTTCGTACGGGGCGAGGAGGAGCGCCGCGCCTTGCGGGTGGCCGCCGAGAACGTTCCTGGTGTGGTCCGGGTCGAGGACCAGTTGGTGCGCCGTGAGGCCTACCCCGCCGCGTGATCCGGCCTCCGGCACCTCAAGAGGAGCCCTTCCCCGCCCGGGACCGCTGATGGACGCCCGACCTGTGCCGCAGGCTCCGCGGCGCCTTGGACCGCCAGCGGCCTCGGCATCACCGTGCGCAGGGGGAACAATGATCAACTGGAACTACGATAGGCACGAGATCCTGGCGGACGGCGTTGTCCATGCCCTGGGGGTTGTCGGCGGGCTCGTCGCCGTGATCGTCCTGCTGGCACTCGCCGCGCCAACGGTCGGCCCCTGGGAGCTGACCTCGGTGGCGATCTATGGCGTCGGGCTTGTGGCCGTGCTCGTGATCTCCGCCCTCTACAACCTATGGCCGGTGTCCCCGGTCAAATGGGTCCTGCGGCGGTTCGACCACTCGGCCATCTTCCTCCTGATCGCCGGCACCTACACGCCGTTCATCATTCAGATGAGGAACGAGGTCTCGTCCGTCGTCCTGCTGGTCAGCGTTTGGATAGGCTCATTGGCCGGGATGGCTCTGAAGCTGTGCTTGCCCGGCCGGTTTGATCGGCTTGCGATCCTGCTCTACCTGCTCCTCGGCTGGAGCGGCGTCATGGCGTACGAGGCCGTGCTCGGCGCCCTGGCCGGCTCGACGCTGTGGCTCCTGGCCGCCGGCGGCGTCCTCTACACGGCGGGCGTGGTCTTCCACTTGTGGGAGAGCCTGCGCTTCCAGAATGCGATCTGGCACGCCTTCGTCCTGATCGCGGCAGCCTGCCATTATGGGGCTGTGCTGGACTGCATGGTGCTGGCTCCGGGGTGATCTCCAGCGGCGCGAATCCGGTCAGCCTCCGCCACGTGGACAAGACGCTCCGGCGGGATCGCCGGGGTGGACGACAGCTATGTTTCAGGCGGAATGCCTCAGTGAAAGGATTGTCGGCCACATGGGCGTGGGCGCGTTCCGCCCGGGCTCGGCTGCTCTGCACCGGACACGGTGAAACGCCGGCTGGGGATCGTGCCTTCGGCCACCGCCAGCCCCCGCAGAGCTCAGATCGCAAATCCGTCCCGGAAGGGATGGAACATGACCGGCTCACCCGCCCGCACCGGGGCATGGAGCGCATCAATGCACACAAGACCATCGGCCGCCGCAAGCGGCTTCAGGCGCGCCGATCCCCCGCGTCCGAGGATTTCGGCCGCCAGGCCTCCGCTGGTCTGGACAAGCCGGGCTGGCGCAAACTCGGTGCGTCCGGGGCGGCGCTCGAACGTATGCGTCAAGGGAAGCCGCATGCCGGCCAAGGGCCGTGCTGGACGACCATTTAGGGCGGCAAGCACGGCTCCGCCGAGCAGCAGCCAGGAAACCAGGGCGGCGACCGGGTTGCCGGGGAGCCCCAGGTACGCGGCGTGGCCGATCCTGCCAATGGCCGCCGGCTTGCCGGGCTTGAGCGCAATCCTGAGGGACTCGCCCATGCCTCCGGCCTTGGCGAGGGCCGCCAGGGAATGATCCTCGTCGCCGACGGAGACGCCGCCGGTGCTGACGATCAGGTCGCACCGGGTGGCAAGGTCCCGAAAGGCTTCCGCCATGAGCCGCGGATCGTCCGGAACGATCCCGCCATCGACCACCGCGGCTCCGGCCTGACGGGCGAGCGCGAGAACCATCGGTCGGTTGGAGTCGAACAGCGAGGTATCGGCGAGCGTCTCCCCTTGGGACCGCAGCTCGTTGCCTGTCGAGAGCACCGCGACCCGGATCCTCCGACGAACGCAGACCGTGCCGTGCCCCTGGGCCGCTAGGAGGGCCACATGCCGCGCGTCGATCCGAGTTCCTTCGGCCAGAAGCGTCTCACCGGCTTGGACGTCCTCGCCGCGGCGCCGGATGTTGTCCCCGGGCCTCACCATGCGGGACAGGGCGATCCTGCCATCGGCACGGGTCACATTCTCCTGCATGACGACTGCATCGGCGCCCCGCGGGACCATCGCCCCTGTGAGGATGCGCAAGGCAGAGCCCGGGGGAAGGGTACGGGCACCGTCGCCGGCCGCCGCGCGTCCGATCACCGTGAGGACCGAGCCGGCGGGCAGGCCATCTCCGGCAGCCAGGGCGTAGCCATCCATGGCCGACTGGTCGAAGGGCGGAAGCGGCAGGTCGGCGGCGACAGCCTGGGCTAGGATCCGGCCCACTGCCTGATCCAGGACCACCTCCTCATGCTCCTCGACTGGAACCGCCCAAGCCGCTGCCCGGGACCGGGCCTCCTCAAGCGAGACGAGGCCGTCCGACGCGTCGCAGGAGGCGCGCTCCACGGAAAGGATAGCCGGTTGGCTCAAGGCTTGACAGCCTCATACATCTTGCGGGCTTCGGCCTGTTGCCGCTCCAGGTCAGGGAGAATCTGGGAAGCGAAGGCCTTGACCTCTTGGTTGGGCGCCCGGTTGGCGGCTTGGTAGATGCCGATCTCCTGCTCCAGGGCCTGCATCTGCACCTCCGCGTACCGTCGGCTCAGGGCGAGATAATCGAGCGGCTCCAGGTTCTCGATGATCACCTGGTGCTCGAACTCCTTGACGGATGGAAGTGGCATATTCCGCTCCCGCGCAAAGGCCTCGATCCGCTGCAATAGGCTCGTGCGGAAATCGGCGGCGGCGGCGGCGTATCCTTTGACCTCCGGCCGTGTGTCCCGGCTGGCGGCGATCTTGGCGATCTGTCCCTGGAGCGTGGCCGAACTGTAGGCCAAACGGAGGAACTCGTCCGGCTCGATGGGACGGGGCTGGGCGGTAGGGCCGGATGCCCCCTGCCCCTGCGCCGAGACGGATGGGATTGCTCCGGAGAGCGCAGCTCCGAGCACGAGCGCCAGCATGAGAGATCTGAAAACGTTCATGTGCTTACTGCCATCCCGGAACGCCCGACATGTCGGGCAGCTTGTGCGCGATGCCCTTGTGGCAGTCGATGCAGGTTCTCTCTCCTGAGAACAGGAAGCGCTCGTGCGCCGACGCGGCGCGCGGGTTCTGCTTCGTCAGGTCCATCGACTCCGAGCTGTGGCAGTTGCGGCATTCGAGTGAGTCGTTGGCCTTCATCCGCTCCCACTCCCGCTCGGCCAGGTGCTTGCGCATGGCCAGGAACTTGTCCCGCGTGTCGATGGAGCCGAAAATGTGCCCCCAGACTTCCTTCGAAGCCTGCATCTTGCGGGCGATCTTGTTCGTCCAGTTGTGCGGGACATGGCAGTCGGGGCACGTTGCCCGCACGCCGGAGCGGTTCGTGAAGTGGACGGTGCCCTTGAGCTCCTCGAACACGTTGGCCTGCATCTCATGGCAGCCGGTGCAGAACTTCTCGGTGTTGGTGACCTCCAGCGCGGTGTTGAAGCCGCCCCAGAAAATGACGCCGGCGACGAAGCCGCCAAGCGTGAGGAAAGCTAGGCTGAGATAGCCCGGCGGGCTCAGGGCCGTCCTGACCCACGGGTTGCCACGGAACCAGCCCCATGCGCGTGAGATCCCCGCTGCCATCAGTGCCGCCCCCGTTCAGGCTGACGCTCCGGCTCGGCAAGGGCGTCCATGTCGGTGAAGACATTGTCCACCAGGGGCTTTGCGGTCGTCTGCGGCACGTGGCAGGAGACGCACACGTAGCGCCGCGGCGCCAGGCCGCCGAGGGTGTTCCCCTCCCGGTCCTGGTAGTGCGTCACGCTGATCATCGGAGCCTGGCTCTGGTCCGTGAACTTGCGCGCGTGGCAGGACATGCACTTGTTGGCATTCAGGTCCATCGCATAGCCTTCGATGGAATGCGGGATCACCGGAGGCTGGTCGGGATAGTTGCGGCGCACGCGCACGTCGTCGGTCACCTGCCGCTGCATCGGCGGCGCCGGCGTTTCCCTCGTGAACGGCTGGGGGCCGCGCAGACGTGGCGCATCCTGCGCAAGGATCGTCCCAGCCGCCAGACAGGGCCCGAGACCCGCCAGGATCAGGAAAACGCTGCGCCTCATTGCACATCTCCCGCGTCGGCGGTGGCGGCCGCGACGACCTTGACCGCGCATTTCTTGAAATCGGTCTGCTTCGAGATTGGGTCGGTCGCGTCGAGCGTGACCTTGTTGATCAGCTGGCTCGCGTCGAAGAACGGCACGAAGACGAGTCCGGGTGGCACCTTGTTGCGACCGCGGGTCTCGACCCGGCTGCGGATTTCGCCGCGCCGGGAGACGATCCGCACCTCCTGCCCACGCCGCAGGTGGCGCTTGGCGGCATCGTCCGGATGCATGAACAGCACCGCGCCCGAGAACGCCTTGTAGAGTTCGGGCACGCGCATGGTCATGGAACCGGAATGCCAATGCTCCAGCACGCGTCCCGTCACAAGCCAGAGATCGTACTCGGCATCCGGGGACTCGGCGGGCGGCTCATAGGGGGCCCCCATGATATTGGCCTTCTTGTCGGGGTTGCCATAGAACTGCACCCCGCTGCCCTTCTCGACATAGGGGTCGTAGCCCTCCCGGTAGCGCCAGCGCGTTTCCTGCCCGTTCACCACCGGCCAGCGCAGCCCGCGCACCTGGTGGTAGGTGTCGAACGGCGCCAGATCGTGCCCGTGCCCGCGGCCGAAGCTGGCGTATTCCTCGAATAGGCCTTTCTGGACGTAGAAGCCGAAGGCCTTCGCCTCGCGGTTCTCGTAGGCCGGGTCGATCTCGGACAGGGGGAACTTGTTCACCTCGCCGTTGGCATAAAGCACATCGAAGAGGGTTTTGCCTTTGTACTCCGGATGGGCATCCAGGATCTGCGCCGGCCAGACCTCGTCTGTCGTAAAGCGCTTCGAGAACTCCATGAGCTGCCAGAGATCGGAGCGGGCGTCGCCGGGGGCGTTGACGAGCTGGTGCCAGAAATGGGTGCGCCGCTCCGCGTTGCCGTAGGCGCCCTCCTTCTCCACCCACATCGCCGCCGGCAGGATGAGGTCGGCCGCCATGGCAGTCACAGTCGGATAGGCATCCGAGACCACGACGAAGTTCGCCGGGTTGCGGTAGCCGGGATAGGTCTCGTTGTTGGTGTTGGGCGCCGTCTGGAGGTTGTTGTTGCACATGATCCAGTAGGCGTTGAGCTTGCCGTCCTTGAGCATGCGGTCCTGCTGCACCGCGTGATAGCCGACCTTCTCCGGCAATAGCCCATGCGGCAGCTTCCAGATCTCCTCGGCATGCTTGCGGTGCTCGGGATTGTTGACCTGCATATCGGCGGGCAGGCGATGGCTGAAGGTGCCGACCTCGCGCGCTGTGCCACAGGCGGATGGCTGCCCGGTGAGCGAGAAGGGCGAATTGCCGGGCTCGGAGATCTTTCCGGTGAGCAGGTGCAGGTTGTAGACCATGTGGTTGGCCCAGACGCCGCGAACGTGCTGGTTGAACCCCATGGTCCAGAGCGACATCACCTTGGTCTTCGGATCGGCATAGAGCTTGGCGAGGGCCTCCAGCCGTTCCTTGGGGACGCCCGAGAGCTCCGAGGCCTTCTCGACCGTGTACTGGCTCATCAGCTTCGCGTAGTCCTCGAAGCTTGAGGCGTTCGAGACCTGGGCATCATTGGCGTGCTGCGCGCGCTGCTCCAGAACGTTGTCGGGTCGCAGACCATAGCCAATGTCGGTGTTCGCCAGCCGGAAGTTGCAGTGCTTCTCGACGAACTCCCTGTTCACCGCCCCGGTCTGGATGATGTAGTTCGCGATGTAGTTCATGATCGCGAGGTCAGAGTTCGGTTTGAAGATCAAGGCCATGTCGGACAGGTCGGTGGTCCGGTGCTCGTAGGTCGAGAGCGTCATGATCCTCACATGCGGATGGCTGAGGCGACGGTCGGTGACCCGGGTCCACAGGATCGGGTGCATCTCGGCCATGTTCGAGCCCCAGAGCACGAAGGCATCGGCGTGCTCGAAATCGTCGTAGCAGCCCATCGGCTCGTCCATGCCGAAGGTGCGGATGAAGGTCACGGCCGCCGAGGCCATGCAGTGGCGGGCGTTGGGATCGAGGTTGTTGGTGCGGAAGCCGGCGCGCATCAGCTTGGAGGCGACATAGCCCTCCCAGATGGTCCATTGGCCCGAGCCGAACATGCCCACGGCCTCCGGTCCCTTCTCCTTCAGCACGCGCTTCCAATGCTTGGCCATCTCGTCGAAGGCTTGGTCCCAGGAGACCGGCTGGAACTCGCCATCCTTCGCGAACTGGCCGTTCTTCATGCGCATGAGCGGCTGCGTGAGCCGGTCCGAGCCGTACATGATCTTGGACAGGAAGTAGCCCTTCACGCAGTTGAGGCCGCGGTTGACCTCGGCCTGCATGTCGCCGTGGGTGGCGACGACCTTGCCATCCTTGACCGCCACCATCACGCCGCAGCCGGTGCCGCAGAAGCGGCAGGGCGCCTTTGACCATTGCAGCTGGAGATCCTCGCCGGTCAGGATGTTCTGTGCGCTTGCCGGGAGCGTCACGTTCGCGGCGGCGGCCGCCGCCGCGGCGGCCTGGGTCTTGAGAAGGGTGCGGCGCGTGAGGTCCATGGGTTACTCCCGCTCTTGGACAGGCTCGAAGTGGTGGAAGACGAGGGTCGCGGCGAGGACGCCGTCGAGAAGTTGGATGGCGTTGATGCGCTCGACGACTTGGCTCTCGGTGTCAGTTTCGAGCGTAACAATCAGTTTGCCGGCCTCGGCGCCGCCGTGAACGGCGGCGCCTTCGATCAGGCCGATGCGCTCCGAGATCGCCTGGACCCGGTCGGGGCGGCTGTGAACCACCAAGCTGGAGATGTGGCATTCACGGCTCATATGGTCGCCTCCGCAGCAGGGAGGTGGATGGCATCGACGGGGCACGCCGGAACGCACTCGCGGCAGCCGGTGCAGGCATCCGCCTCGATCCAGGGGCGCGCGCCACCGACGGCTAGCGCGAAGCGAACGGCGCCGGTCGGACAGGCATCCCGACAGCTCATGCAGGCGACGCCATGGAAGGCAAGACAGGTTGGAGCAATGACGGCGGTGGAAGGCTGGGTGGCAGGATCGGCGGCGGCAAACCGGCCGAGCAGGAAGTTGCGACGGGTGGGGATCGGGGCTTCCGACATCATCGCCCCTAAACCGGACCAGGCGGCCCGGTGAACAGGTAATACATCCAGACGATGAAGCCCCAGCCCGCGACGACGCCGACGGCGATGAAGGGCCAGATCAACACTGCAAGAATGAGGAAAGTGACCGCCTCACGCCTTTTCTTGCCGGATTCAAATGTTCCTGTCTGCATTGTGCCCCATTCAGATCACTGTCAGCAGCCGTTGCTTAACAAGACATCTAGGCAGGAAGTTCCCGTGTGTCCCTATACTTCGCAAGACCACTCACAGCTTGAATTCTTGTTGGCGTTTCTTTCCCGATGCGAATCGTATCAGAACAATGGCACCCTGTCTTTGCGCTAGATCAACTATGGACCAGGGTACCTGCCTTCCTTCACTCACGCTTTCCGCAACGGGTCGAAGGCGGGGCGTAGCAGCTTTCCGCTTGGGATGGATACTCCCGTTGGAGTGCAAAGCAGGCGTCATCATGGGCCTGTTTTAGCCCGAACGGCGCCCCGCTCGACGGTGGCCACGACGGGGGCGGGGATCCGATGACGTCGATGCCCTGGCAAGCCCCAGCAATCCGGCCAGGTTTGTGATGACGATGCGACACCGGCCGCGCCTGATTTGGCGCTGGGTCTCCCACGTCCCAAGCGTCCGGCTGACGGTGTGCAGCGTCGTGCCTGCCAAGTCGGCAAGATCCTGATGCCTGATGGGGATCAAGATTTCGATGCCGTTTGGGCCGGGACGTCCAAACTTGTCAGCCAGTTCGGCAAGCGCATGGGCGATGCGCTGCTCGACGCGGCCGCTGGAAAGGCCCAGCATCCGCGCTTCCATTTCGCCGAGGCGAGCGTCGAGGCTGCGCATCGCGTCGAGTGCCGCGGCGGGCTGCCTGAGAATGGTATCCCTGATCAGGTTGGACGGCCATTGTAGACCGATGCAGCTTGTCACGGCCACGGCGTCGGCACGGTAGGGTTCATCAAACACGGCGGACATTCCGAAGGCCTCGCCCGGTTTGACATAGCGGGTGATCACCCGCTCACCTCGGACAGTGGTCCGTACCATCTTGACGCAACCTGAAGTGAGCACGTGCACAACACGACCCGATGAGCCAGCACCGAAGATCAGGGCGCCAGGAGAAATCGTGCGCGTCTGGGCTTGCCGTATCAGCTCGGCGGTCAGGTCATCGGTGAGGCTCCGGAACAAGTCGATGCACGCCCCTTTGTTTATTTCAATCGTCATCACGTCCGCCAAGGAAGGGCCAGTTGCCTATGAGGCCTGGCCACAGGGACGGCAAGCTATCCCCCCGTGGGATTCGCCACATTGATCCAGCACAAGGACTGGGGTGTCCGCCAAGCGCATTTCCATGATCAGCCTGCAGGGCATTCGGCCGAAGCGGAGAAATCGGTTGCTGTGCAAAGAGGATTCCGGGCGGCCGCGGCGTCCCGGGATGGGATAGACGCTCGACAACGGGTCAGCCTTTCAGCGCCCCGATGCACCAAGACAGAAAATCGCAGTGGGCCACCAGATCCCGACTTCTTGGATCTTGGCGGCAACGAAAATGCTGCGGGCTTGCCGGTATCGAAAGACCTTGGCGCGGTATCATGGAGGGTCGGAGGTCCTGCCTCATGGCATGGGCGAGGCCCTCCGGCCGGCACAGCTGCGCCCCCCAGCTATGTCTCGCCGATTAGCAGCTGGCGCGACACGCTCTTTGTCCTAACGCAACGTGCCCGCGGTTGAGCGGGACGCATCTCGGGTTTCCGCATCAAGGTTAGCCCGGGCGCTCTGGCTGAGGCACACACTCTGTCATGCAGGACCGCAGCAGCGCCGACCACTCCGGTATTTCCCGGAGTGGTCAAGAGGAGACGGACCGATCTAAGTTATTGATGGCGTTTGTTTTTAAAATAATTCTAAACTGCGGTGTTCTAATGATCGTGTGCTCATGCAACGTCTTCTCGGACGGCGAGGTGCGCTCCTGCCTCAATCCAGGCTCAGACTGCCCGCGCACCCCGGCGCAGGTCTACCGGAATCTCGGCTGCGACGCCCAGTGCGGGCGCTGCGCCACCACAATCCGCTCGATCATGGATCAGGAGCTGGCCCGCAAGCATGCCTGCACGGCCGACTGCGCAACGGATTGTCCGCTGACCCGGCAGGCCAACTCCAACGAGCCACCGAAGCTTGAGAGATGGCGGCGGCGCGCCAGCCTCAAAGGCTGAGGGCTGAGGAGAACGGGCCATGAAGGGCGACGCCAGGGTGATCGATTACCTGAACCAGGGTCTTCGATATGAACTGACGGCGGTCAACCGGTTCTGGCAGCACCCCCGTACCTTGGCCGACTGGGGCTACAACGAGTTGGCCGGGAAATGGCGCGAGGAGTCCGCCGAGGAGCGGGAGCGCGCCGACCGCCTCAATGAGCGCATCACCTTCCCGGAGGGCGCCACCAACATGCAAGAGCTGAACGCATTGCGGGTCGACCAGGGCGTGCGCGAGATCCTGGAGAACGATCCCGCGGTCGAGTACGGCGCGCGCAGACTGGACCAGGAGGCGGCATACTGCGTCTCGATTGGGGACCGCGTTTCCAAAGACATGTTCGAGGAGTTGATGGCTGACGAGGAAGGCCACATCGACTTCCTGGAGATCCAGCTCACCCTGATCGAGCAGGTCGGCCCCGAGCTTTACGCGCAGAAGCACGTCGGGAGGCTTGGAAAGGATGAAGGCCATGGCTGAGGTCGGACCCGACCTTCGCAGCGTGGGGCAAACCCGCCCTGGCTGCCCAGTGTCGCTAGTGCGGGACAGGCTCCGCAAGGCGGGCCTGCGCCCAACCCGGCAGCGCATCTGCCTCGGATGGCTGCTGTTCGGCAGGGGTGACCGTCATGTGACGGCCGACAGACTGTTCGAGGAGGCCCAGAGGGCGCGGGTGCCGGTCTCCCTCGCAACGGCCTACAACACCCTGAGGCAGTTCACGGATGCGGGGCTCGCGCGGCAGATCGCGGCCGAGGGCCGCAAGACCTACTTCGACACCGACCTGACGGAACACCATCACTTCCTGGTGGAAGGGGAAGAGGAGCTGGTGGATGTGCCGGGCGGCCCAATGCCTGTGGCCGAATTGCCCGCGGCGCCCGAAGGCTATGAGATCGCGCGGGTTGATGTGATCGTGCGGCTCCGCCGGCGTGCGGATGGCTCCTCGGCCGCCGCGGCGGCCGGGATGCCACCATCGACCGAGTGACGCCGGGGGCCTCGGCAGGTAGGAAGGACCGACAGCCGACCTATATGACGGCTATTGCCACAACCCCTGGAGCCAGTCTTGCAGCACACTGCCGGAGACGGCGGGCGTCGGTTTGCGCCCCCGGTACCCCCCGACCTCCTGATCGATGCCATCGGCGACATCGCCCTCGTTGTCCTCGACCCGGACGGGCGCATCACAGGCTGGAACGCCGGGGCCGAGCAGATCAGCGGCTGGCGCGACGACGAGGTCCTGGGGCGGCATTTCTCGATGTTGTTCCTGCCGGAGGAGGTGGCGGACGGCAAGCCCGCTAGGGTGCTCGCCCTCGCCCGGGAGACGGGCCGCTACCGCGAGGAGGGCCTGCGCCTGCGCAAGGACGGCTCGCGCTATGTCGCCCATGTCACGGTGACCCCGCTGCGGGACGAGGCCGGCACGGTGGTGGGCTATGCCAGGGTGGTGCGGGACATCACGGAGCGGGTCGCGGCGGAGGAAGCGCTTCGGTCCAGGGAGGCGCACCTGCGCTCGATCCTGGAGACCGTGCCGGACGCCATGGTGGTCATCGACGAGCAGGCCGTGGTCCAGTCCTTCAGCGCCACGGCCGTGCGCCAGTTCGGCTACGAGCCGGACGAGGTCATCGGGCGGAACGTCAACGTCCTGATGCCGGAGCCCTATCGCACCCAGCACGACGCCTACATGCACCGGTATCTTTCGACAGGGCAGCGCCGGATCATCGGCATCGGGCGCGTCGTCGTAGGCCGGCGCAAGGACGGCTCGACCTTTCCGATGGAGCTGGCCGTCGGCGAGATGCGCTCCGGGGGCGTGCGCTATTTCACGGGCTTCATCCGGGACCTGACTGAAAGGCAGCAGACGGAAACACGCCTGCAGGAGCTGCAATCCGAACTCGTGCACATGTCGCGTTTCACCGCTCTGGGCGAGATGGCCTCCACCCTGGCGCACGAGATCAACCAACCGCTCACGGCCATCGCCAACTACCTGAAGGGCTGCCGCCGGATCCTGCAGCGCATGGACGGCAACCAGGTGCCGATGCTGCGGGACGCCATCAACGAGGCGGCCGACCAGGCCCTGCGGGCGGGCCAAGTGATCCGGCACCTGCGCGAGTTCGTGGCCCGCGGCGAGAGCGAGCGCCACATCGAAAGCCTGCCCAAGCTCATCGAGGAGGCCAGTGCCCTGGCGCTGATCGGCGCCAAGGAGAAAGGTGTGCGGGTGTCCTTCCAGCTGCATCCGGATGCACCCCTTGTGCTCGCCGACCGCATCCAGATCCAGCAGGTCCTGCTGAATCTGATCCGCAATGCCATTGAGGCCATGGAGGGCTCGGAGCGCCGGGAGCTCGCCGTCGCAACCAAGGCAAAACCGGGCGACGGCTTCGTCGAGGTGAGTGTCCGCGACACCGGCACCGGGATCGCGCCGGAAGTCGCCAGTCGGCTGTTCCAGCCGTTCGTGACCACCAAGCGGCAGGGCATGGGGGTCGGGCTCTCCATCTGCCGCACCATCGTCGAGGCGCACGGCGGCAAGATCACGGTCGAATCGGAGCCGGGCCGCGGGACAACATTCCGGTTCGGCCTGCGCGCAGTGGAACAGGAGGAGATGGCGGATGGCGAATGAGCAGATCGTGCATGTGGTTGACGATGACCTGGCGGTGCGGCAGTCGCTGTCGTTCCTGCTCGCCTCGGAGGGCCTGCCCGTGCGCTTGCACGAATCCGCCGCCGCCTTCCTGGAAACCGTGGCGGCCCCGTCCGGCTGCATCGTGACGGACGTGCGCATGCCCGGGATGGACGGCATCGCGTTCCTGCGCCGCCTGAGGGTGCAAGGCTTCGCCGTTCCAGTGATCGTGATGACGGGCCATGCCGATGTGGCCATGGCGGTCGAGGCGATGAAGGAAGGCGCGGTCGACTTCATCGAGAAGCCGTTCGATGACGACCTCTTCCTGGCCGCCGTCCGCTCGGCCCTTGTGGCGCGGGAGCAGAACTTGGAACGCGATGCCCAGGTGCGCGAGGTGAAGGACCGCCTGGAGGGTCTCTCCGAGCGCGAGGGGCAGGTGCTGGACGGCTTGGTGGCCGGCAAGGCCAACAAGGTGATCGCCCACGACCTCGGCATCAGCCCCCGGACCGTGGAGATCTACCGGGCCAATGTGATGAGCAAGATGCAGGCCGGCAGCCTGTCCGAGCTCGTGCGCATGGCCCTGCTCGTGGGCGCCGCGCCGGCGGGATGAGCGCCCCAAAGGACTTTTCCTGAGTGCATCCCGGTGGGCCCGTTGAGGGAGATCAATCCCGGATGTCGCAAGGCGGGGTATGCCCAAGGACAAAGCTGCAGGAAGCCCACCATGCCGAAGACCCCAGGATCCATCATTCTCGTCATTGAGGACGACGACGCCGTGCGGCGGTCGCTGAAGTTCGCCCTGGAGCTGGAGGGGCTGGAGGTGCACCTCTACGAGAGCGGCGAGCAGCTTCTGGCCGACCCCGACCTGCCGCCGACCAGATGCTTGGTGGTGGATTACACCATGCCTGGGATGGACGGGATCACTCTGGTCGAGCGTCTGCGGCAGCTGCTTGTCACCCTGCCGGCCCTGCTGATCACGGCGAGGAGCTCCCCGGCCCTGCGGGAGCGAGCCCTTCGCTCCGGCTTCCGCCAAGTGCTGGAAAAGCCCCTGGAGGACAGCTCGCTGCTTGACAGGATCCGCGACGCGCTCACGGCTGCCGTCTGACGCCCCGGTGGCCGGATGGGAACTCCGGCCGGTCGGTCAGGGCGCTCCGCCAAGCCACGACGGTGACTGTCTGCCAAGCCACGGTCCACAGCATCATTGCCCCAATGGAGCGGACGTCACAGGCCCCGCCCTGGGCGATGTGGACGCCAAGAGTGCCGAACACCGCCGTCGTGGCAAGGGCCATCAGGCTGGCCAGCCAAACCGCCCACGGCTCCCGCGCCAGCAGGCCGGCCCCGGCGAGAACGGAGGCAAGGCCCGCCGCGATGTTGAACCAGGGCACGATGGGCACGACCGCCCCAGCCCCTGCGGGTGGCTGGCCGAACAGGGCCCTGCCGCTGGAGAGGATGGTGACAAGACCAAATAGGATCGCCACGGTGGCGGTACCGCGGAGCCCCCGTTCGCCGGCAGGATGCCCGGCCATTTTTGCGCTCCCGTTCGGGCTGTCCGGCGGCTCAGCCCGCGCCGAAGGTCCGTACGTGGTTGAGGAAAGCCGCGTTGGCGCAGAAGGGCGGCGCGGCATCGGCGCCCCCGGCCTCCAGCCAGCGTTCGCAATCGGTCGAGCTCGGGCACGCCAGGCAGCGGCGGCACGCGGCCGCGAAGCCACCCTCGAACCGCTCCCGGGCCGTGGGGCCGGGATCCGCCCCGACCCGCTCCATCATCCGTCCGAACAGGCTGGACTGCCGCTCGACCCATCGGGTCATTGGCCACCCCCGCTTGCGCGGCGTCGATCTTCCAGGCGCTCCCGACCCCATGGACCAAGCCTCCAGGTTGAATGCGTGACCAGAGGATGCCCTACCTTGCGACAAGGCTCTTTGTTCCGGAGCAAGGAGCGGCGACAATCGGCCCTCCCACTCAGCCTATCCGAGGGACAGGCTGGCGGCGGCCCATCCGGCTCCGGACCGTGAACCTCTGAGGCCCGGTTCCGCCTTGCGCATCACGGACGTGACCGGCCTTAAACGGGGCTCATCCGGCGCAAGGTGCCGTCGCGCAGGACGAACTGGTGCCACAGCGCGATCAGCGCATGCAGGCCGGCAAGCCAGAGGATGATGGTTCCGCCGGTCTCATGCACCTCCGCGAGAAGCCCGGGAGCCCCCTGCACCGGCGCGGCAATGGTGGGAAGGCCGAGGCCGAAGAACGAGATCGGCACCCCGAGGCGGGAGGCGGCATACCACCCGGTCAGGGGCAGGCCGATGAGAAACACATACAAGACGGTGTGGCCGATCTTGGCAGCCAAGTTGAGCCATGGCCCCTGAGGGTCCTCGACGCGCGGCGCACCACCCATCAGGCGGATGATGAGGCGCGGGATAATCAGGGCAAGCACCGCGAAGCCAAGAGAGAAATGGAGCAGGGGCGGGTTGGCCCGGACGGACGGGCCTCCGTGTGAAGTGAGCCAGGCCGCCAGCACGAGCACAGCGGACGCCCAGTGGAAGGCAATCATGATCTTGGGATATCGCGGCATAGGAGATCCTCCTGACCGTGAAACATAAACAGCGTCAGGCGGGGCTGTAAGTGAATTCCGGGTAATGTTGGACCGGGCTGGTTTTACACGCGGCAGTGTAGAGGTTCGCTTGCCCTCCGGGACAGAAACACAGCCAAGGCCGACCCACCGTACCGTCAGAAGACGTTTCGGCTCAATAATCTCGCTGACGACCGTCCAGGAACGGCCTCGGCGACCTACCGTCACTGTTCTCGCCAATCATCCGACCTCCTGGACTTTGAAGCTGGAATGGACAGTCGGATTGCCTGTGGTCCGGCCGTGTAATCAGGTCGCGTGTTGAGAATGGCCATGGCCCGGCCCACGGTGTCCTCCACCCGCCGTGCAAACCCGCAGATCGGCAGCCTCATCATCGGATCTCTCCTGTCAGGAAAAAGAAATCATCTCATCGTGACGAACAGCACCTGGCCGACCTCGTCGGTGATCACCAGGATGCGGTCCGGCTGAACGCGATCTGCCAGGATGTCCGTCCACAGCGTGGCGGCCCCGTCCGGGTCAGGCGCGGGTCCGAGATCCGGCAACTCACAGCCCCCGGGTCCCACATCATCCGGTCGCCGATGCGGTGGTGAAAGAAGTAGCGCGGCATAGTGCAACCCCGTTCCGCCCGGAGCCAGTCTTCAGGCATTTTCGGGGTGTCGCCATAAACCAGATTAACTTCCAGGCCGCATGTGAGCGTCTGAACCTCGAAATGCAGCCGCCTTTAACCTGGCTTAGGAGAGCCCGGTTTCCGGGAAATCTACGCGACCGGTGCATCCACCGTGCAGACGACGCCGGTGCGGGCGAACTCGATCCGGGCTTGCCCGCCCATGTCCTGCGCGAGGCTGCGCTCGATCAGCCGCGTGCCGAAGCCGCGCCGGCCGGGCGGCTCAACCGGTGGACCGTCCTTCTCCGTCCAACGCAGCTTGAGACGGGGCGGCGTGCATTGCCGGTCCGCCGTCCACACGAGATCAATCCTGCCGGAGGCACTCGACAGCGCACCGTACTTGACGGCGTTGGTCGCCAGCTCATGCAGCGCCAGCGCCAGGTCGAGCGCCATCCGCGGCGACAGCCTGAGCCCTGGTCCCCGCACGTGAAAGCGATCATGCTCCGGCTCGCGGAACGGCGCCAGCGCCTGCTCGACGATCACGCGCAGCTCCGCCCCCTCCCATTTCTCCCGGGTCAGTACGTCATGGGCGCGAGACAGCGCGATCATGCGCTGTTCGATCACGGCCCGCGCCTCGGGCGGGGTGGGCGCGTTGCGCAGGGTCTGCGACACGATGGACTGCACAGTGGCCAGCGTGTTCTTGACCCGGTGGTTGAGCTCGTTGAGCAGCAACTGCTGGTATTCTGCCGCACGAACCCGGTCCGTGACGTCGCTGCCTTCGACGAAGATGCCGGAGATTTGGCCGTCGGCACCGATGATGGGCTGGTAGACGAAGTCTAGGAAGATCTGCTCGACAGGCTCCTCCGGATGGCGCTGCAACGTCATCGGCATCTGGTGGCCCACGAAGGGCCTGCCCGTGGCATGCACCTCGTCGAGCAGTTCGAAGAAACCCTGGCCGGCCAGCTCCGGCATCGCCTTGCGCACCGGCTGGCCGATGAGATCACGGTCGCCGACCGTGCGCCGGAAGGCGTCGTTCACCAGGGCGAAGACATGCTCCGGTCCCCGCAGGACGGCCATGTAGCCTGGGGCCTGTTGAAACAAGGCGCGCAGGTCGGCCAGCTCGGCCCTGAGGGCGTTGCTGGTCCGAGCGTCGTCCATCCTCTCAGAGCGCGGTGACATGGATGAGTTGATCGCTCTCGTCGGCAACCGCTACGGTCCAGCAGCAACATGTCTTGGTTTCGTGAAGGAGAACGCCATGCAGTTCCGCCGCGACCTTGTCGGCCGCGCCCTGGGCGGTCATCGGATCTGGCAGATCCACTCCCTCCTTGTCCCAGACGAACCTGTCCTTGGAGCGCAGGTGGAAATAGTAGCGGGGCATGGGCGTCCCCATCGGTCAGGAGGCGGGGCGGCAGGCGATTGCAGGCTACAACTTCCAGCCACGGTCCCTTGTTCGATGGGGCAAGCCAATCAAATCCCATCAGGTTACCTACCGACCTCCGTGGGCTCCACTACGGAACATCCACAGCTTGACGGGAGCGGGCCGTGGCGGAACATGCGGCGTGGGCAGCATTCAGGCCCCGGTTCGGAATGCCCCGTTGACCAGATTTGGAACCCCGCCCGAGTTGCCCATGGGACTTGACGATAGCTTCGCGCCTTCACGGCAGGACAACTGGCTGGCTCCGCTGCTACAGGGCTGGGCGGACAGCCAGCAGGCGGTCGGGCTTTTCGATGAGCAGGACCAGCTGCACTACGCCAATGCCACCTACCGCGAGATCTTTCTCGGCGGCCAGGAGGGCTCGTTCACCCTGTCGGAGCTGCTGCGCTACGGTTTCGAGCACCGGACCGGCACCGTGATCAAGTCCGGTGACGTCGAGGCCTTCATCGCCGACCTCTACACCCGCCGGCGCAAGATCGGCCCACACCAGGCGTTCGAGACGGACCTCATGGACGGACGATGGTTCTTCATGAACCAGACTGTCCTGCCGAACGGCTGGATCCTCATCGTGGGCACGAACATCACCCCCCTCAAGCACAACGAGAAGACCCTGCGCCAAGCGGCTGAAACCGACCAGCTCACCGGGCTGGCCAACCGGCGGCAGATGTTTGGCCTGCTGGACCATGCCCTGGCCGGCATGGCGACGCAGCCGTTCTGCCTGGCGTTGGTCGACATCGACCGGTTCAAGGGCATCAACGACCGTTTCGGCCATCCGGCGGGGGACGCGGTGCTGAAGCACTTCGCCGACCTGGTGCGGCACCGCCTCGGGACGGCCGGACATTTCGGTCGCATTGGCGGTGAGGAGTTCATGCTGCTCCTGCCCGGCATAGACATGGGCGGGGCGGAAGGACTGCTTCACACGCTCTGCGCGGACATCCCGCCCCTGCCGCTCGGCAGCGGCCGGTCGAGCATCGTCTACACGGCCAGCGCGGGGCTCACCACTGCATCCGCCTCGGACAGCGCCGAGGCGATTGTGCACCGGGCGGACCAGGCCCTTTATCTCGCCAAAGCGGCGGGGCGCGACCGGGTCACGACCCTGACGCGCGAGACGGAGCTGGCCGGCAGGATCGCCTGACGTGCCGCTCATCATCAGGCGCGTGCGCTGCCGGCTGCCACATCGCCTTCTGCGCGGTCGCGCTCGACCTCCACCCAGGTGGCGGCCGCGGGCCAGAGGGTCTGCACCTCCCCCGGAAGGGCGTGCCGGACCTTTTCGGCCTGCCCTGCATCCACGTGGCGCGCCAGGACCGTGAACACGGCTCCCGTCACCGCGCGGGTGTCCATGGAGCGGATCTGGCCCAGCCGCTCGCCGATGGGCTCCAGGAACTCGTCGAGCGAGCGGGGCTTTTCGTCCATGCGGCCGGGCGCGTGCCATTGATCATAGTAGAGGCCGCGGACCAAGAGCGGCAGCTCCGAGCCGAGATGAACGGCCAGCTCCAATGGGATGCGGTCGCGCACCGCGCGCAGAACCACCCCGAGCACGTGCCAGGCGAGCTGCCGGTCGGAGCCGACCGCCTCGTCCTGCATCAGTTCGGCAAGCCAGGTGTGGGTGGTTTGCAGCGTCTTGTCGAAGACATCGAGACCAGTCGCGCTCATGGAAAACCTCGCGAGACTGCGAATGTTCGCCAGCCAACTCGGGGCGGTTTTGGATGTTCCGAGGCCTCTCCATGAAGGGCGCTGAAAAGGCTCAGCCGGGCCGTTTCCGTGCGCGAGCAGAGCTCCCACGCGCCCTCTGCCTCGGACACGGAACGCCCCCGCGCGGGCCCGCGTTGGCAGCACCACCCGCCCAAGGCTCCGGCACGGGCGGGCGGGTTCAGGAACCCGTTCGCGCCGCAATAACTCCCCGACGGTCGACCGCGCGTCACTTGTTCGAGCCGGCGCAGCATGCGTGACACTGCCATGCGCCAGCGGCATGAACATACCAGCCCCCCAAGACTTACATACCGACCTATGGCATGCAGAGAGCCGAAGGGAACCGGCCCCCGCGGCCACGCGAGTGCCGACCCAGTGGAGATTGGAATGGAAGGACCTGCCGCGCCGAAGCGATCTCATCGCCTGACCCGGGAGGCCCTCCGGGACGGCTTCGTGCATGAGATGATCGCCCGCTCCGGGATCAATCTGCCAGTGTTGAGCGATGCCGAGCGGCATGCATCCCTCCAGGCGACCCTGGCCACGCAACCCGCGCCGGGCGATGTCTGGCTGTTCGGCTATGGCTCCCTGATCTGGAACCCGGCCTTCCACCATGTCGAGCAGAAGCCGGTCCTGATCCGGGGCTGGCACCGCGAGTTCTGCCTGTCCACGCCCATCGGGCGCGGCACCCCGGAGGCCCCCGGCCTGGTGCTTGGGCTCGACCGCGGCGGCTCCTGCCGGGGCGTGGCCTTCCGCATCGCCCGCGCCGAGGCGGAGGCCGAGCTTGAATTGGTCTGGCGGCGCGAGATGGTGACGGGCGCCTATGTGCCGCGCTGGGTCAGGCTGCACGGCCCCGACCTGCCCGAAGACACGTTCGGCATTGCCTTCACGATCAACCGCAAGGCCCCGAACTATGTCCGATCCGCTTCGGAGGCCGACACGGCTCGGGTGATCGCCACCGCCTGCGGGGCGCTCGGCTCCTGCCGGGACTATCTCTTCGACACCATTCATGGCCTGGAGGGGTTCGGGATCCACGACCATCATCTCAACCGCATCGCCCGCCAGGTGCGTGTGCATCGGAGCTAAGCGAGCGGTCGGCGTGGCTCAGCGACCCTTTTCTTTGTTTCCGGATCGGCGACCAGATATTGCACGCTGCCGGTGCGCTTCTCGTAGAAGCCCTTCATGATGGTGCGGCCGTGCAAGGGCGAGGAAGTCTGGGCGGACATAACGCTTGCTCCTGCTTTCAGGGGATGACGCAGGGCTTGAAGGCTGGAATGGTCGGCGTTTGAGTCTCAGCCATCCATGCGGGTGGCCTCGCGCCGGAAGGTGACCTGCGGCCAGTCGGCGGGCACCAGGCGGAAGACCGCCATGCCGACGATCATGGCAGCGACGAACACGAACACCTGCCACGGGCCGAAGGTCAGGCCGACCAACGCTGGGCCTGGGCATAGGCCAACCAAGCCCCAGCCGATCCCGAACAGGGCGGCCCCGCCGATCAGGCGCGGATCAAGGTCGCGCCGGGTCGGGATCTCCAGGCGCGGCGCCAGCACGGGCACGCCGCGGCGTTTGGCGACGAGATAGCCCAGCCCGGACACCACGACCGCGCCGCCCATGACCAGGGCGAGGCTCGGGTCCCAGATGCCGAAGATGTCGAGGAAGCCGAGCACCTTGGCCGGGTTGACCATCTGCGAGGCGATCAGCCCGAGGCCGAAGAGAAGGCCGGAGACGAAGGCAGATACGATTAAGGGCATGGCTTACGTCCCGATGAGGTGACGGATGACGAAGACGGTGGCAATGGCGGTGACCATGAACACCGCGGTGGCCGCGAGCGAGCGCGGCGAGCCGCGGCCGATACCGCAGACGCCGTGACCACTGGTGCAGCCGGCGCCCAGCCGCGTGCCAAAGCCGACGATCAGCCCGGCCAGGATCAGGAGTGGCAGGGAGGCATCGAGCTCCACGGGCGGCAGGACACCACCAGAGGCGACGTAGACCAGCGGCGCAACGAACAGGCCGGCCAGGAATGCCAGGCGCCAGCCGATCTCGCTGCGGGCCGGATGGAGCAGCCCGCCGAGGATGCCGCTGATGCCCGCGATGCGCCCGTTCAATACCAGGAACAGGGCTGCCGAGGCGCCGATCATCAGGCCGCCGATCAGGGCCGAGACAGGGGTGAAGTTTTCCATCGCGGCCTCCGATCAGCGGGACTTTCTGGCCTTGGCTGGCTTGCAGTAGAGCTCGTAGAGCGTGGCGAAGAGCTGCTCGATGCGCGGGTCGACGATGCGGTACCAGATCGTCTGGCTCTCGCGCCGGGTGGCGACGATGCCCTCATCCCGCATCTTGGCGAGGTGCTGCGACAGGGCCGATTGCGACAGCCCCACCGCCTCGGTCAAGGAGGTCACGTTGGCCTCGCCCCACTCGACCAACTTGCACAGGATCATCAGCCGCCGCTCGTTGGCGAGCGCCCGCAGAATGTCCGCAACCTCGGTCGCCTTCTGCTCAAATGTTTCGAGATCGAGTTCCACGCCAGGCATATGCATACCCAAGTTCATAAGATTTGTCTAATTTAGTATGTTCTTATGGATAAGAAAGGGCTGGCACGACGGAACGGTGTGGCCTGAAGGGGCTGAGGGGTGATTTCAGCCCCATTGGTCCGGACCCACACGACCATGGCAGCCGCGTCAGTCATGCCCCGTAGGCGGCCCGCCTCTGACTCGATGCTTAAGGCCACCGTTATCCTGCTGCCGAGACTGCCACGGATGCGGCCATTGCGAGCATGCAGATCGCCTGCACGAAGAAGAACGCGAACCGGACTGAGGCGGCGAGATCGGAGGGCGCAAGAGCGAGATGAACCGTGGTCTGACCGATGCGAGAGACCAGAATGGCTCCGGCCAGCAGGTCCAGGAGGCGGCTGTCCGCACCAGTTGCGGTGGCGCACAGGACGATGGCAGCAAAGACCGGCAGGTTCTCAACGCAGTTCATGTGCGCCCTCATGGCCCGCTGGTACCAGTCACTGCCTTGGGGCAGGTCAGCCTGCCATTCGGAAATTCTCACCTGTCCCGTGAAGATCCTGGACCATCGGTAGACCCCGACCGTTCCGAAGAGCACAAGCAGCGTCCACACGGCAAAGCCGAGGAGCGCCCATTGCGGGATCGTCATTGAACCCCTCCGCACTCAAGTAGGTTGTGTCCTTCTTGGCGGAGGGCCTCTTGGCCGCCATCCGCGCAAGCCGAACCCAGCGCTGAGGTGGAGCGCTCCCGTCGCCGCTCCGCAGCCCTAGCCGCCGAACACCCGAAAGCGCTCAAGGACAGAACCCCCACCGCCTCCCGCGTCGGTTGCTGGCACAGGCGCTGCTGCTGCCGGAGCAACCTGCCTGCTCGGTTCACCGGACGGAGTCCAGCCTCCCTGCGGCCTCTGCGAGGTGTACGCGAGCGTCGATGCCGCTCCTTGCTTCGGCTTGCCGTTTGCGCCTAGGACGACCTCCTGCGGCCCGGCAGCCAGGGCCTCGGGGCGGCTCACGTCACCGAGACGGTTGCGGGCGCTGGCATCTACGGCAAGCGAGCCATCCTCCCGGGACAGCGCTTCACGGAAGCTCCAATGTTGCCCGCCGTCGGCATAGACCACCCTGACAGGCTGCACGCCCCGGGCAACCAAGGCGGCCACTTGCTGCTCGTCCTTCTGCTGTTTCTGAGCCACCGTGGCCGCCGCGGATGGATCACCCGCATCGAAGACGTAGTGCCCGTTGCCGACCCCGACCTGCGGCTCCTCGCGGGTGACCTCGAAGGTGTCGTTGCCTTCTTTCAGGTTCTTCCAAAACGCGATGTTCGGGTCGAGGCGGTGCTTGGCCAGGTTCTCGGCTGTCATCCGGAACGGATACGACTGGAATTGGAAGCCGCGCTGGCCGCTAGCGAGGGCCTCGCGGGCGATGGCGTAGATCTCGGCGATGCTCTCGTCCGTCATGGCAAAGCAGCCGGCCGACGAGCATGAGCCGTGCACCATGAGTAGGCTGCCCGTGCGGCCCATCTGCTGGTCATAGGCGTTCGGGAAGCCGGTGTCGAAGGACAGGTAATAGGACGAGTTCGGGTTCATCTGCCCGGGCGTGATCGTATAGAAGCCCTCCGGCGCCTGCCGGTCACCGGTCTGGATCTTGGGGCCGAGTTGGCCGGACCAGCGGCAGATCGGATAGGTCTTGAGCAAGGCGTACTTGCCGTTGGAGCCCCGCTTCCAGACCTCCATCTCCGCCTCCTTCTTGAAGGCTCGAATCAGGATGGGATCGTTCTTGGACATGCCCTTGCTGTCCATCAGCGCCATGGTCGCCTGGGGAATGGGAGCAAGATGGCGCGTGGACCGGGTGTCACCCTGACAGGCGGCGAGCGCGAGAACGAGGCTCGCAGCCAATGCGATACGCTTCATGAGGGGATCCCCGCTTCCGATCCGCCCAGGCGTTGATGCCGGGCAGTTCCCCGATTTCCCTTGATTTCCGGCTTCAGGTTCGCTTGCCGCGAGCCCGGCCGATGCGAAGTAGAAGTTGCCGCCAAGTCCGGCAGGATTGAGGCACCGGCTCCCGCTTACCCACGATCCACAGGTTGGCCGTGGGCGGCAGACGCCTCAGCCGAGGATCCCGGAAGGCCGATCCATCGCGGCACGGCGGCGCGGTACCGGTCATAGGCGAAGCCATGCATGCGATGCAGGTGCTCCTCCTCCATGCGGATCTGGACCGAGAAGGCGACCCAGGCAAAGGCGAGCACGCCGCCGGTGACGGCCGTCGGGGCCACGAGGTGCGCCGGCTCAGTCCCATCCGCCATGCCCGCGAGCTCGGGTTCGAGGTCGATGCCATCCGGCAGCTCCTCAGCCTCTCGGACGATCCCAACCGCTGCTGCGGCGAGGTTCATGACATCACCAAGGCCTACCTCGCCGAGGTGAAGGACAGGATCGCCCGCTTGACCGCCCTGCGCGACGAACTGGAGTCCATGGTCGCCTGCGACAACCGGCGGATTTCCGAGTGCCGGATCATCGAGGTCTTGGCCGATCACGGACAGTGCCAACACTGTCAGCATTAGGTGGATTTTATGGGATGCCACTCCAGGCCGAGGCCCAGCGTCGGGAGTTGAGGCAAATGGGCAGGGCCGTGCCCTGCCGGCTGGCTCCATGGAGCCCGAGGGGTGACGTCAGAACTCACCGCGCTCCGGCTTGGTCCGGAAGTCGATGTACAAGCCGTCATCGATGGGCGCGGTCAGGAAATCCCTTTCCTTCTTCCTGGCCTGCTGATCCCCCTTGTCCTCGACGCAAGCGGTCCTGCGCCCCGCCAGGGCGGACCGTCTCACGTATCGGTTCGGGTCGTTCTTGATCTTGGCCATCAGTAGGATCCCAGCAGCGTCAGGATTTCCTTCTCCGAAATCGTCTTCTTGCAACCATCGGTGACGCGGGTCCGCCGGCCACCATTGACACACTTGTAACACTCGGAGCTGCCGTCACGGTTGACGGTCAACTCGTACTCTGTTCCGTTTTCGTTCTTCGTCCAGACTTTCTTATCAGGACTTGCCGCCAGGCGCCAGTCCAACGTCTTCCCATCAATGTCCGCCAGGGCGTTCGCCACGTCAATTGCGGATTGGTAGCGGTCCTCCGGGTCCGTCTCCAGGCATTTCCGAACAATGTTGCGGAGCCTGGACGGGATGTGAGGGGCGAACGCCTTGCGGTCCGGGAAGCGCCCGTTGCGCAAGTCGAAGAGGAAGTCATTGCGGTTGGCGATCCTCGGCCCGTACTTCGACAACTGCTCGTAGAAGGCGTCGTTCCCGTTGCACATCCGGTAGAGGGTCAGCCCGAACTGATAGATGTCGAACGTAACGTCGAACTGGTCCTGCCGCGTCGCTTCCGGCGGGATCATGGGCGTGTAATGCCTGTCCTGCGGCGCCACGCCGACGAAGTTCATCTGCTTGGCCTGCCCGAAATCCGACACCAGGGCCTCGCCCCGGTTCGACAGAAGGATGTTGTCGGGCTTGACGTCGAAGTGGACGAGCTTCTTCGAATGGATGTTGTGAAGGCCACTCAGAACCTGGCAGGCGATCCTCACGATCTCCCGGACCGTCATGTGCCGGCTGGTGATCAGCCCCTTGACCGAGCCGTTCTGGTAATGCGGCATGGCAAGGTAGACGTGGTCGTCGTCGTAGCAGGCATAGTGGATCTGAACGACGTTCGGGTGGGCGCTCGCGTACAGGGCCTGGGACTCCTCGAAGAAGTTCGCCGTCGACCCCAGCCGCGCCTTGGCGATCTGCTTGACCACAATCTCCGCATTGAGCTGATGGTCCTTCGCGACATAGGTCCGCGAGTTGCGCCCGTCGGACCCGATCTCCCGGAGAAAGTCGAAGACCAACTCGGCCTTGTTGTACGGCTTAAGCATTCGTCGCCCCCACGGCGCAGAGCACGGCTTCGCGCTCTTCCTTTGACATCTTGTTCCAGTTTTCGACGGGGTACTCGTCCTCGCCGTCCACGAGCGGCTTGAACTTCTTCCGGTCGATGCCGAGCCGGGCCGAGATCGACGAGATCTGCCCGACGTAGTACCTGGTCAGGTTGCTGCTGGCGAAGGCCTCCTGGATCACGCCCTCGATCTGGGTCCGTTCGACGCTGGCCGACTGGGCGCTGGGCTCCGTCACCCGCACGCCGGCCTGTTCGACCTCGAACTCGCGGAGGACGTCGAGAAGGTTGCTGCGCAGGTATTTCAGCCCGTCCGGCGTCGAGAACGCGGCCGGGATCTTGATCTCTTCGATGTTGATGATGGCCTGGGCTTCCGAGTCGTAGATCGCAAAGGTGACCACCCTTGGGGCGGCGCGTATTCCGATTGTTATCATTGTGCCTCCGTGACGGGCTCCCCTTTAGCAGGTTCCGGGGCGAGGACTGCAGGGCCTATCAGAAGAAGACGAAGAAATCAGTAGTGGAAGCGTCAACACTACCGATTTCGAGGGCAAAACACTGGAACCTTTAGACATTTGGCAATGCCGAAGTCAGTCGCGTAGCGGCTGCACCACCCACACGGCTGGATCGACGAGAATTGCCCGGTCAACGATGGAAAATACGGCCGTGTCCCACACGGCCCCCTTGGCGCGGCTCTTGAGGAGCGCCTCGCGCAACATGCTGGGGTTCACCGTCGGGCCCTCCAGCTCGTCCCAGACTTTGCACATCTCCCACAGGATGTCCGTCGCGATGTCCGATGCCGATTTGGGGACCTCCTTGCCGAGCATCCTCTTGACGCCGATCACCGCCTTCGCGGCGAGCCCCCATGCGATCAGCAGCGAGTAGATGCCGAGCAGCACAAAGCCCGTGATCGTCCACTTGAAGTAGAAGGCGGCGGCGATCAGGGCGGGCGGCACGATCCAGGTGAAGAGGAAGTTTAGAAAGGCCGTGTCGCGCATCGCGGTCTTGTTGGCCTCCCGCATCTTTTCAAGGTTGCCCTGGGTGCGGATGTAGCCTGAGTTCATGCCGAGGCCGTCGCGCGGGAACGGCAGCACGTTCTGCTTGATGTGCTCGCCGAACAGGGCGATCTCGGTCGAAACCAGGATGTCGACGAAGATCCAGTCGAGCACAGGATGCCTCAGCCACGGCTTGTCGAGATATTCGGCGCAGCGGGACCGGATGACCTCCTTGTCGATCCCCGGCATGTGCTCGGACTGGAGGCCTTCCTTATAGGCTATCTTGGGATCGTGGCGCCGCCAGATCTCGTGCCGGGCGTTCTCGACGATCCGCTGCTCGCTCTCGTCGAGGTCCTCCCAATTCTTGTAGGTTAGGTTCTCGACGGCCCGGCGCTGCGCATTCAGCCGGACCGACCGCAGCAGGTCATACGCATACGCCAGCCGTTCCTGCAGCGCCGGCTGGTCGCCGCCCTCGCGCAGGGTCTCGGCGACGCACTTCGCCGCGAGCTGCCCCAGCAGCCAGTTCGCCTGGCTGAACGTCCAGCGGCCCCTGGTCGGCTCAAGGCTGTTGTCGATCCATAGCTTCGTGAACGCGAGCGCGTCTTCCTTCGTGAGGACCTCTATCTCTGTCGTCATGTCAGACCTGGCTTAACGCCGCGACGGATCGACGACCCACGCGGCGGGGTCGTCGGCAATGACCTTCTCGATGATCGAATACGCAGGCGCATCCCAGACCGCCCCGGCCTCCTTGCTCTTCACCATGGCCTCCTTGACCATGGCCGGGTTGACGACGGGCCCCTCCAGGGCCTTCCAGACCTTGTACATCTCCTCCCAGGTGAGCTTGGCCTTGTGCGAGGGATCCACATAGCGCCCGAGGCCGATGCCCCGCAGGACGAACCGCAGGAACCGGAAGCCGAAATGCGCGGCCATCAGCCCGGCCCAGCCCGCCATGATCGTGTCGGCCACCCCGTCGGCGCCGACCAGATAGGCCAGGATCACCGCGGCCCCGGGGAGGAACAGGGCCCAGACGGACCAGGTGCCCCAGCGCGCGCCCAGCTCCTTCCACCGGACCTTCCGCATCTCGTTGAGGTTGCCCTTGGCGTCGAGGTACTTTCGGTTGAGCCCGATGGCGTCCTTCGGGAACGGCATCATGAACTCCTTGATGTGCTCGCCGAACGCGCAGAGCTCGCGGGTGATGAGCATGTCGAGGAGGATGTAGTCGAGCACGGGATGCCGGAGCCACGTCTGCTCCAGGTAGTCGGCGCAGTCGGCCAGCAGGTGCTGCTTGTCGATGTTGGGCATGTGCTCGGAGCCGAGACCCTCGCGGAAGGCCCGCAGCGGGTCGTGCCGGCGACAGATCTGGTGGCGGGCCGTCTCGACGAGCTTGAGCTCCTCCGGCGACATGTCCTCCTCGGACTTCTTCCAGACCAGGTCGCGGACCTTGTCGCTCTGGGCGTTCATCTGGATCGAGTCGACCAGGTCCCAGGCCCGCTGGAGCCGGTCCTCCAGGGCATACTCGCCGTCGCCCTGCTTCAGGCTCTCCGCGGCGCAGCGGGCGGCAAGCTGGGTCAGCAGCCCGTTCTTCCGGCTTGAGTAGACGGTCTTCGGTTTCTCGATGCGGTCCTTGACCCAGGCCTTCGAGGCGGCGAGCGCCTCTTCCCTGGTCAGTGCGATGGTTGTCATGTCGGCCCCGTCCCCGGGGGAGACCGTAGCAAGGCTGGGCCGTGAGCGGCAAGGCATGTGAAACCTGGGGATGCGCTTGGGCCCTACTTGCGGATCGGTTATCCGCCAGCCTTTAGTCTTGCATGAATGCAGCCGCCCAAGTCTCCGCCGTGTGGGGCGCCGTCGCCCTGGTCCTCGGCCTCGCTGCCCTTGTCCTCTTCCGCAACCAGATCGGCGCCGCCATCGACCGCTGGCGCGGCGCGACCTTCGGCAAGGACAAGTCCGTCGACCTGTCCGGCCCGTCACCCCAGGCCCAGGTCGAGGCGCAGAAAGAGCCCCACAAGGAATCGGCCGACCTGCTGCCGGCGCCCGCTCCGCAGTCCGGCCTGCCCGCGCTGCCGCCACCGAATCCGCTCTACGCGCCCCTCGAAGAGGACCTCCGGCGCCGGGTGGAGGCGGCGTTCCCCGGGGCGCAGGACACCCAGCTCGCATGGGCCCTCCGCGTCGCCGCGCAGGCGACCGTCGAGCGCAATCATGAGCAGACCTATCGCATCATTTTCGGCAGCCAGATCCTGGCGCTCAAAGAGATCAACATCCGCGGCTTCATCACGGCGGCACAGGCCCAGGAGATCTATGACATGGCGGCCGCGGCCTTCCCGGACCTCTACGCCACGTTCCCGTTCAAGAACTGGGGCGGCTTCCTGCTCGACCAGGGCCTCGTGGTCATCCCCGAGGACCCGGTCACGGACGAGAGCAAGGTGCTGCTCACGCCGGCCGGCAAGGACTTCCTGTTCTTCCTGACGGGGCGCGGGCTGCCCGAGAACAAGGGCGGCTAACCCCCAACAAAAACGACATCATTCACAACGGTTTCGACAACGCGTTGTTGGTGAATACGTTGGTCAATTCTTCATCCACAGGAAAAAGCGGCCGAATTCGCCTGTTTTGCTTGGACCCTCTAGTGCTATGCCCTGTGCGCCCGACGAGGGGCGCACGTCAGGCGCACGTGCGCCCCACACCTCGGAAACGCTTGCGTAGTAAAGCGTTGCGCCGACCGCCAGGAGGCGCACCGCGAGGGCAGGCAGGGCCTCCCACCCGGACACCCGCTGACTGATTCGTAAATCTTGCATGGCCTCGTCCTCCGCAGAGCCCAGGCCAGATGGATTTCACCAACAGCGAAGCAACCTCCGGCCCATGAAAAAGGGCGCCGTGTGGCGCCCTGATCACGTCGTCAATTCGTCTAGGTCACGGCCGCCAGGGCGGCAGGCTCGGGTCGTCTTCCCACGCGCGCTTGGCCGCCTCGATGTCGATGTCGGGGGCCACGGACGGCGCCGTCGCGATCAACTCTTCCAGGTACGTCTGCCGCGGCTTCACATACGGGCTGCCGAGGCGGTAGGTCCTGTTGAGCGTCTCCGCCCAGCCCGCCTCGGCATCCATAGCGGTGACCCTGGACGTGGTGATGTAGCCGCGCAGCGTCGGATGGCCGGAGACGTTGCCGAACAGGACGGCGACGTCGCCGTGGGGCAACACGTAGTAGTCATCGAGCAGCGGGGCGTCGGCGAGGTCCTCAGGCGTCATGTTGTCTCCTCATGGCAGGGCATAAGCCTGCCCGCTTGGGACGAAAACCACCAACCTGGCGGCGCGAATCGGGCGGAAGTCGGGGCGCGTCGTGAATGTCCCGGCGTGCCATGGTGAGTAGCCGATCTCCACGAGGTCAGCGCAGTGGTCGAGCGTGTCGCCGACATGGATTTCCCCTTGTATGAAGGCGTGCACGCTGCGCTGGCTCCGGGCGATGGCGCGCTGCCGTTCCGTCTCGCGGACGACCATCCGGCAGCGTGTCGCCGTCACGCATGGCAGGTGGTCGACGACACGCCCGGCGACCCTGATGCTCCAGGCTTTCTTGATCGAATGCCAGTAGATATCGGCCTCAGGCATCGGCCGCCTCCGCCATGATCTCGCGGATGCGACACCAAGCTGCCCAGACGTCGGCCGACGTAGACGACGGGTCGGAGACAACCCGCCAGAGAGCTTCGAGCTCGTCCATGACGCCACCTCAATGGGCTAGGCCGGGAGCGCTGCGGAGGGCAAGCAGCCTGTCAAACGCGCGCTTGAGTGGCCGGATCGATCCACCTCTCCATCCCCGATGTAGGACGGCGTATTCAGTGCTGTCCAAATCAGGCGTGAACCGCGCGTCGATGCCGCTCTCCTTGCGGGCCTGCGCGAGGAGCCCTTGAACGATGGCGTCCATGTCGCCCGGTCCGGGATCCGGGCAATCGAGGACGACGAGGCGGTCCAGCAGCGGGCCGCGCAAGGGCTGACGCTCGTTCGCGGTGAATAGCCAGACCACCCCAGACAAATCCACGGGCGCCTCCAGAAATGGATCGAGGAACGCCTCGCGCCCTTCGCCGAGCATGCTGAGGAGGGCGTCATGAAGCTGGCCATTCTTCCGGCTCGTGCCCGCCTTATCGATCTCGTCAACGATCAGGCACGGCGATGCACTGCGCGTCCGCAAGATCAGTTGGGTGGGCAAAGCTGCTCTGGATGAGCTCCACTGCCTGTTGGTTCCGGCGACGGCGGAGTCTTGGGATCCCCCAGCAGGATAGAGGATGTGCTGGAGTTGGAGGACCTCTGCGACGCGCCTTGCCAGGTGGGTCTTGCCGCAGCCACTCCTTCCTAGGAACAAACTCGGCGGCATCATCCTTACGCAGTCCCGTCCGGCCAGGGATCCCAACAACCTGTCGATGGGCTCGGCCAACCACGGGAATTCCCCTCTGAGAACGGTCGAGGCCTCGGCCAGGTCGGGCACCGGCGCCAGCGGCAACGGGACGCCTTCGATGGGGCTGAATTCTGCCCTCGGCGCTCCCCGGTCATACTTGCCCTCGGGGAGATGCGACAAGTCGCGGACGACGATCAGCGACGGCCCCGTCGGCGTAACCGGCCTCTGCAGCGCGGGCTCAAGCATGAAGGCATCGGCATCGTCGAGGCCCGCCGGCTCGACGTTGTCAGCCTCGGCAAGGGCCTTGCCGGCATCCAAGTCCGCGATCCGTCGGAACTGCTTCTCGATGTGATCCCTGATCGCCTCCTTGTCCTCGGCCTTGAGCGCCTCCTCGGCTAGGGAGGTCTCCTTGGCGTAATAGCCCCAGCCCACGAGCCTGCCGAGCGCTCCCTTCATGGCCCGCCCCCGGTCCCGGTCTCCCCGCGGCCCTGGCGTCATGGCCGACGCAAGGGCGGTCAGCGCCTTTTGCATGTAGCGGACGATGTGCACGGTCTCCCGGGACCGCGCGGCGAGCGCGTAGGCGCACACGGCGACGTCCGGCACCAGGTGCTGATGCCCCATTTCCCAGGCGTACAGCGCACAGCGCTGGAAGATGTCGTCGAGCACCAGGTCGACGCCCGGCGTGAGGCCGCCGTCACGGAGCATGAGCTGCGCGGCCCGGGCGGCGTCGTGTGCGAAATCGACGCAGACATTGTCGTTCAGCCGGTGCAGCGTCGTCAGCACCTTGCTTACGCCCTTGGCGCCCTTCAGGCGGGGGAGTGCATGCGATTGGAGCCAGAGGACCACGTCCTTCTCCAGGTCACCCTTGAAAAATGGATGGCCGCGGTAGAGCTCGGCGGTCGATGGGAGCGAGTATTGGGAGTGCTCGTGCTGCACGAGCTCGGCGCGCAGTGCTTCAAGCACTGCCTGCCGGAAGGGGGTGTCTGTCACTGGAGGCCTCCTGAGCCTGACTGACGAGCGGCCGAGCCGACTACGTCTGTGTCTCAGTGACTACGACAAAAAGGTTAACAATGCATTAAGAATTAGGGATCGAATCCTTGTTGTCCCCGTCTGGGCGGATCGTGATGGCGATGTCTTTGAGGAGCGCGGCGACGACGTGGGGCGAGACGCCGGCGGCCTCGGCGTCCCGCACGATCTCCCAGACCCTGTCGGCGGCCCTAGTCTGCGCCAGGAGCTCGCGCTGCCGCCGGAGGTCCTCCAGCACAGGCAATGGGACCGTCGACGAGCCGCTGGCCCAGCGCTGGGCGGTCCGGACGGCGACCCCGGCCATGTGGGCCAGGCGGAAAACCCAGCCGGATCCGAGGACGCTCCCGGCCAGCTCGCGGAACATTTCCTTTTCCTGCTCGGCAACACGCACGACCGAATCCCTCCGACCCGTGTCGTATAGACTACGCAGGGGGATTTCCAAAAGAAGAGGCCCCGGCATCACTGCCAGGGCCCGTCAGGAAAACCAGGCGGCCAAGGACCAACCCAACCGCCTGAGATCTATGCTAGCTATTCGTTCGCAGGAAACCAGAGACGGCTTGCTCGACAAGGTGCCTCACGGTCTCCCCGGCAGCCTGGCCGGCCTCGCCATGCTGGGCGACCTCGACATGCGCCGGGCCGCCCCTCTCATTTTCGACGATGACCTTGCACCCTTCCGGGCCGACCGAGACCAACACCCGGAGCTCGACGTACCTGCCGGTGCCCTCGCCATGGCTGACGTCCCACTTCGGCCCCGCCATCTAATCCCCCGTGCCCAGCACGACGGGCCCGCTCGCGCAGCGCGCATCATCGATAGACAGCCGGTCTGCAGCGACGACCACGCGGCCGAGGCCTTCGAGCTGCCCGACCACAAAGCCGTCCCGCATCCTGGCCTCGCCGACCGCCTTGTGGGACCGCCACTTCCTCGTCGTAGTGTCCGTCACCTGGCAGTCGGCCTTGACCTTCCAGACGCCCGGGCCCGTCCTCTCGAAAACCAAGACCGTATCCCGAGACGTCCCGGCTCTGACAACGTGCGCTTCCGCGCTCCATGTCGGCATGTCGGCGACGTCCAGGGCTGAGGCCGGGGCGGCTAGGAACAGGCAGGCAACGATGAAAGGGACTCTCATTCCTCATCCTCGCGTGGCATCTCAGCAAGCCTAGGGATACGGAGATATTCCGCGGTCACTTCGCACTCACGCACCCGCATCCGATAGACATCGGCGCGGTCATCAAGGAGGTGGGCCAGCACGTGAGCTACCCAGGCCGGGATTGGACGCTCACCAGACGCCCATCGCTGGACCAGTCTTGGGTCCAGGCTGTCCCTGGCCCCCGCGGGGTGGTGAGGGCCGAGGAGACGGGCCATGGGTCGCTGCCACTCGGGGCCGAGAAGAAGTTTGCCCGCATACGCCAGGGTTTCCGGGTCCATGCCTGCTCCTTGATGAGGTGCCGTGCGAATTCCTCACAGCACCAAGCTGGTTACGCGAGGCCGAGGGCAGCTTACTCCCCGTCCTCGCTTTCCAAGACGCCCTGCAACCACTCGCCAACGTGGCGCACCACAGCGTCCTTGAGAGCGTCGTTGCTGTCCACGACGTCCTCATAATGGGACCCCTGCAGATAGCAGTCGACGATGTCCGTTGCGTTAGCCCAGCCCGCGTAGGTACCTGGCCCGCTGCACTGCTCGTTGTGCACGGCCCCCTCGATCAACTCGAACGCGATGGCCTCGGCAGCGCTGTCGTTGACGGCAAGGCGCAGCGCCTCCCACGCCTCGGGGGCGTCGTTGTCGGACGGGATGAGGTCCCGAATGTGCTCGGGGATGAAGGCGCCGCCCATGATAGCTGCCGCGAGGTTGTGGAAGCCACGCTGCTGCAGGATCGCGATGTCAGCCATTGTACAGTCCTTTGTGTTGTGCCGGGTCGTCCGGAGCCGCCAACTCGGCGGCGGCATTTGAGCTCGCCCTTTGCCGGAAGGCACTGAGAGCTCTCGGGGAACAGGTGGGGCCGAAGCCTTATCCCCGTTCAGTCGATCTCCTCGCGGCGGGCCACGAAGCCCAGTTTTTCATAGCGGTCAGCTGAGAAGTAGGCGGCTACGTCGCGGCCCCTCGGATGCTCAGCGCCCCAAGCGATGACGACGCCGTCAGCGAGACTGACGATGTAGTCGTTTGCAAAGTCATAGGCGAAGTCGACGTTGGCTTGGTCCTTACCGAGGACGGAGTCGATTAGATCGTTAAGTGCTGCGTCCGTCGGCGCGGCGTTAAAGGCTGCCTGAAAGCTCGCGAGGGTGCGAAGGATTTCGGCCATCTGTGTCATATCGAGGTTTCCCTGCGATTGTGGGCGGTCCGTGTCGCCGTCCCATGTCCGCCAATCTACGGACAAAATCGCAAATGTCAATGCGCTGTCCGCAGATCAGCGGACAATAAGAACGCCAGTCCGTCTGCTCCACCCCTCGGCTTAGCTGTGGAGGGACGTTCGCAACCGTGCGCGGATGATGGATCGCTTCCGAAGGGACAGCTAGGCTCCCCAAGGGGGTCACATGCGCATCAGCAAAATCGTCATCAGAAACTGGCGGTCCATCAAGGACCTGGAGTTCCATCCAACCGACATTACCGCCCTGATCGGGCCGAACAATGCCGGCAAGACCAACATCCTTTCCGCCTTGGCCTTCCTGCTTGGGGAGCGCTGGCCTTCCGCGAACACGCTGCAGGACACCGACTTCTACCGGAAGGACCGCAGTCGCAACCTCTACATCTCAGCCTCGTTTGACGGGGCTCCCGACAACATCGCACGGGTTTGGTTCTCGACGGAGGAAGGGCGCCTCCAGTGCACCTTCAATGGGAACGACCGTGCCTATAACATGACCCAAGCGCGGCGCGAGTTGATCCCGCTGGTCTACCTCGATGCCGCGCGGTCCTTCGACAGCGCATTCTCGTCATCCCAATGGTCGCTCTTCGGACGGATCGTCCGGGAACTCGACGCGGACTTTCGGAGAACCCAGCCCGAGGCAGTGCAGACGGCCGTCTAGAAGCTGCTGACTCAAGCACAAGAACTTTTGCGGACGGACCTCTATCAGGCCTTTGAGGCGAGTATCGTCAGGGCCTTCGCCGACCAGGTCCGCCTTACGTCCCACCGAGTGCAGTTCGATTTCCGGACCTTTGACCCGCTGAACTTCTACAAGACTCTTCAGCCCATCCTGATCGAGCATGCCGAGGCCAAGAGCCCGGCCGAGGTGGGATCGGGGATGAGAAACCTCATCGTGATGGCCCTCTTCCGCGCCTATGCGAGCGTGCTCCGACGGGGAGCCATCATCGCAGTCGAGGAGCCCGAGATCTAGCTTCATCCCCATGCGCAGCGAAGCGTGGCCAGCGTGTTCGAGGAGCTCGCCGCCGGCGGTAGCCAGATTTTCTACTCAACCCACAGCCCGACCTTTGTGAATGTGGCTAGGGCGGATCGAATTGTTCTGGTGGAGCGCTGTGACGACGAGGAGGAGGACATCTGCACTCAGGTCAACACGACCACTGCCGAAGAGCTCCTCCGTTCCCGTCGAAGGCTGCACCCGGAGATGCGCATGTCGGTCACCAGTCTGCAGGAACGGTACAGGATGCTGTGTGCGCCCGAGCATGCTGACGCCTATTTTGCCCGTGTGGTCGTGATCGTGGAGGGGCCGACCGAGGCGGCGGCCCTGCCGATCTTCGCGCAAGGGTTGGGCGTGGACATCGACGCCCTCGGCATTTCCATCGTGCCGGCCCGCGGCAAGACCTCGGTTGATGCCTTCTACCAGCTCTACCAGACTCACAAGATTGCCGTGTTCGCTGTTTTCGACAGCGACACCCACAAGAACGACGCGGACCGCGCCTGGAACCGGGTGCTCACGCGCATGCTGGGATTGGAGGAGACCGACACCCCTCCCGCCGGAACCGGGCGGACCCACGCGATCCTGGACGGTGATTACGAACGCGCCATGAGACAGGCGGTGAACTTGGCAAGCCCTGGTCTCTACGAGCAGCTGCGGGCCGGGGCCGCAGAGCTGCTAGGGGACAGCAAGCCTCTCGTGGCGCGCTACATGGCGTCGGAGCTCGTCCGGCAAGGCATCATTCCTGATTTCATCCGAGAGATCATTCGGGGGGTGCGCCAACTCGCGTCCCCTGCCCCGGCCGGCTTGGAACCGGATGAACCGGCGCCGGAGTCTCCAAGGGCTGCTAGCGGCAGCCGCGAAGCAGCTGCCGTCGACGATCTGATCTCCAATGTATTCAGCTGAGGACGCTGACGGGCGTAGCACCGTCGCCTTGGCGGCGCCGGACGCACAACGTTCCGAGTCGAGGCTTCGGTTAAGCCGGGCGTGAGCGTCATGCCTGACCATAAGACCTCGGGAAACTCGCGCGAGTCAGCATCTTTCGCAGGTCATTATTTTAAAGAATGGTTGCAGCTGGATGTAGACTCACCCCGACAGATTGCCCGACAAAATGGCTTCAAACTCTCGAAGGCTAGATTCCCGAGTGTTGCAATGAACCAAAATGACCGGCTTCGGATTGCCTATGCCCGCGCGCAGGGCTTGCGAAATACCATACCACTCACCGGCTTAGTACGGGGCGTCCCGGCCCGCGACCTAAATACAATAATCGATTCAGTTGGCGACCTGATCGGGGACCAAGCTCCACAACTGAAGGTTCCTGAGAGCGCTTTCTATGAGAGCAATGGCGAGTGGTGCAATCTCGATGTGCTGCGCTCTAAACTGGGGCAGTTCCTATCGTTGATGGAATTCGCCTACCAGCCGAGCAACAAAGTTGTTGAGGTTGGCAGCCTCTATAACTCAATCCAGGACAGCGACCTGAAAGCGCGGTGCTCCGATCTGCTGTCTGCCCCAGGCAACTTTGACCGGGTTATAAATCAGGCCACTCAGGTTCTGGAAGATCGCATTCGAAAGCTCTCAGGCGCTGAGGGTACAGGTGTACCCTTAGTCAACACCGCAATTAACTCAAATCTGGATCGTGCCGTGCTCCGGATTTCCGAGGATCGAGAAGAACATGAAGGTATCGCACACATTTGCCGAGGGATCATGCTAGCCTTCCGAAATCCAACGCATCACCATCTAACCGATGACATCAGCCGAGAGGACGCACTGAAGGTCTGCGCCTTCATTGATACATTGCTGGCAACAATCGGGCGGGCTAGGGTAGCCAAACCCTAGTCCGATCACCCTCCTGAGAAGTAAACAGCTTTGTCGAGCTGCCGATAAAGGAAGCTGATAAAGCTGAGAAGATCCAGTGCATCTTCCTTAGATATCGGCCAATCGATGGCGGGTTCATGAGCAGTTGGATTTCGAACTGCTCGCATCATCCCGGCCGACAGGAATTTGATCCCATCTTGCAAATTAAGGTCCGTTTCACTTTGACAGGGAGTGATCTTTAGTACGCCAGTGCGACCATCCCAAACGGCCATCATGAGTTCTTGGCCATCGCGGGTTGACTGAGCGAGATTGCGCACGTCTTTGTTGTAGGCCTTGCAAGCTTCGAAAACAGCGTGGAAGTAGTTTCCTTGAACGAACAGTGATTTGGCGTGCTTGTGCACTGCCGAATGGAAGTCCCTCCTGGAGAACTCTAGCCCACCTTCGGTCTGCATTGGCGGGAGTGCCACATCCGCAGCAGCAAGTGCTTGTTCCACTCTTTCATGTAGGCTTGCAGGGGCAATGGCCCGACAAAATTGAAATACCAAACGGCGGCGCTCATCGGCCTGCATCGGGTGCTTACCGAGTGTCATGAGCCAATCGTACACAAGCGCAGCCCTGGTTGATGAGATCCCTTCGGTTGGAAAGGTCTGCTTTTCAAAGGGAAAGATTGCCCTTGCCATGCGTTCGATCTGATTGACTGAAGTATCATACTTCACCAAGTCACCAACGGTGGTCGCAATCAGGCGCAAGTTCATCCGCTAGCCCCAAACTTAAATGTTTCTTGTCTCTACTTACTTCCCGAGAGCTATCCTGTCGTGGGCATGCACCCTCGAAGTTGGGAATAAGTCTGCAGCCTCTCCAAAAAAGCAGACCTTCAAGAGGAGGTTTCAAGGTTCGGAACCCGGTCGTGACAGTTTACCTGCCGGCTTGATGCAGACCATATGGGCGCCCACAGCCGTGATTCACTTGCTTCGTCCAGGTGTCGGGCTCCCGGCATTCGACGGATACCGACCGTGCGCCTGTGCCTGTCCGCTTGAAGGTTAAGGCTGCCAGCTGCGCATGGGTCGTCATCGGCTCAAAGGGAACGGCTCCGGAGAGCCTCCGCTGACTGCGATCAGGGACTTAGCGGCCCTCAATCATTCCGAAGCCCATAGAGCAAGCCATGGGTTTTCCATCTAACCCCTTTGTGCGACGTTCACGCGCTTGGCCACCCGCTTCGTGGCGGTCTCCTGCAAATGGCGCTCGATGGCCTCGTTGGCCTGGGCCCGCACCTGCCGCATCCGGTCCGCGTCGTCGAAAGCGTCCGGGAAGCGGCGCGACAGCCACAGGTAGGCCCCCGCGAGTCGCACCGTGCGCTCCTGGTGGTCGAGCTCGGCGAAGGGGTTGCCGCGCAGCGCCGGAACACCGGAGCCCGAGGCCAGCATCTGCGTCCATCCCTTGAGCACTTGAAACGAGAGCTCGTCGCGCTGGTCAATGGGCGCTATCGACAGGGCGAACCTCTGCGTCAGGTCCAGCTTGGTGCGGTCGACCATCTCCGCAGCCTGCAGCATGGCGTCCATGTCCGAGGGCTGGAAGGGCGAGCCCTCGTAGAAGGCAGCCTGGGCGAAGTGCGTGAGCACCTCGTGCAGGCTCTCGGTGCGCAGCTCCGAAGCTGCGGCCCTGATCGCCACGAGGTCGGGACGGGCGTAGAAGCGCGAATCCGCGGCGGGTGCTGCCTGTGCGCCCGCCAGCGCCTTGCAGATCGGATCGATGCCCTCCTCCGTGGTGGCGGCCACATAGCCGACGTCGTGGTGGCCGAAGCGGCCGGCGCGGCCGGCGATCTGGCGTATCTCGGGATTAGTGAGCGGACGGTCCTCGCGCCCGTCGAATTTTCGCAAGGAGGAGAATACAACCCGCTGCAGGGGGCCAAGGTTGAGGCCCATGCCGATGGCATCGGTGGTGACGAGCACGTCGGCTTCCCCGGTGCGGAAGCGCTCGGCCTCCGCGCGGCGCACCTCGGGGGAAAGCGCCCCGTAGATGGTGGCCACAGAGTGCCCCAGGCCGACGAGGAGCTCGCGATGCTCGTGCACCGCCTGGCGTGAGAAGGCCACGACGGCGTCTCCGACCTTCACCTCCTTCAGGGGGACCGGCTTGTCGAGCAGGACGAGCGGCGTCTTGCGCTCGAAGACGACCACCTCCAGGCTCTCGTTGGCAGCCTCGGCCGCACGGCGAACGTAAGGCAGTGCATCGTCGGAGCCGGCCAGGATCAGGGTCTTGGCCGGGATGCCGAAGAGCGCGTTGGTCCAAGCCCAGCCGCGGTCCGGGTCGGAGATCATCTGGATCTCGTCGATTACCGCCACGTCGACTGTCTGCTGCAGATCCGTGGTCTCGATGGTGCGTGAGACGTGGGTGGCGCCGCGGTCGCCAAAAACCTCCTCGCCTGTGACCATGCCGGCGTTGAGGCCGCGGTCGCGCAGAGCCTCGTAATTCTCCAGGGCCAGGAGCCGCAGTGGGGCCAGGTAGGCGCCCTTGCCGGCTGCCGCGAGCCTCTCCAGGGCGGCGTGGGTCTTGCCGGAGTTGGTGGGGCCCATGTGGAAGACGATGTGACGGGCCATGCTGCGCGCGGCGCAGAACTTGTCGATGTATGTGCCGAAGCCGACCCGCTCGCGCAGGTTCCGGAGGCCGGCGTCCTGGCGGGCCAGCTTCTTCGCGCGGGCCCGGAGCTCCTTGAACTTGTCGGGCAAGGCCCGGACCAGGTCCGGAGAGAACTGGTACTGGCGCGAGCGCAGGGCATGGTCCATGTGCGCGGCGTAGCTGGCGGCGCCCGAGCCGACCTCTGCGAGGTCCGCGCGTACGTCTTCGCGCAGCCGGTTGACCACCCGGTGCATGGATTTCCCCGTCTCCCGCTCGACCGTGTAGACCTCCGCTTTGAACTCGTCGAAGCGGTGGTGCGGGTCGGTGCGGACCGCCATCCCGTGCAGGATCTCCAGCATCTGCGGCGTAGGTGGCAGCACAAGGCGCAGCTCCACGCGCCCGTCGTCGAGGAGCGGCAGGACCACCCGCACAGACCACGAGACGGCACCGTCCTCGCTCTCAGTCCAGCGCAGGGATGGGATCGCCTTGGCGAGCTCCCTGGCCCCCTTTGAAGCCCATTCCTTGAGGCTCTGCATTTCGCTGAGGGCGGAGGCCACCCGGCCGTCATCGACGAACCCGTCGTGCTCGGGCAGGCCCAGGTAGCGCCGGAGGCCCTCGGCGTCGACGTCGCGCCGTGACGGGGCCACCCTGCGGATCGCGTCGTGGATGATGTCGGCGGTCTCTTGGATGCGCTTGCGTGCCATGCCCTAGCGTTCCTGCAGGGAAATGCAGTGTCAACGCCGCTCGTCGCGAACCGTGCCCTCCGTCCACCGGCAGATCCTACACTGTAAGCGCGCATTTCAAAGCACGTCGGGCGGGGTTCAGGCTGGCCGTGTGTTGAA
>NZ_JALJRK010000310.1 GCF_024519725.1 Microvirga sp. Mcv34
TCCTGCCCAACGGCATGGACGGCGTCGGCGGCCTGACCCAGCCGCACATCCCGCCAGGCAAGACGTTCGTCTACGAGTTCATCCTGCGCAAGTCTGGCACCTTCATGTACCATCCGCATTCGGACGAGATGGTGCAGATGGCCATGGGCATGATGGGCTTCTTCGTCGTGCATCCCCGCGACCCGGCCGAGCGCCGCGTTGACCGTGACTTCGTGTTCCTGCTCAACGCCTTCGACATCGAGGCCGGCTCGTACGTGCCTCGGGTCAACGAGATGACGGACTTCAACCTCTGGTGCTTCAACAC
>NZ_JALJRK010000311.1 GCF_024519725.1 Microvirga sp. Mcv34
AGCCGGTCTGGGTCCCCACAGCGGATGTGCGGCAATGTTTCATCGGCTATCGCTGTCAGAGCGACCGGCAACAGAGGCGGTGACGCGCCGGACCACTACTAGTGGGTCGTCTGCCGTCGGATCTGGCATTCTGCTGGTGCCTGTGATTTCGGCTGAGGCAGCGGTTGGCTGGTGCAGGCTCCGGAGCCGCCAACGCGATGCATCTGCTCCGTCGCGCGGCGCCGGCGCCGCTGCCGGCGCTTGCCGTTCCAGACAAACGGTGTCGGCTGCGCATTCCAGCAGCGTGCCGTCTGCTCGAACC
>NZ_JALJRK010000312.1 GCF_024519725.1 Microvirga sp. Mcv34
GGCCACGGCCCAGTCCATGACGGCCATCGCCGGACAGACCACCCACCAATCCGTCACGGTCTCGTCCGCCGCGCAGCAGACTTCGGCCAACGTGCAGACGGTGGCGGCCGCCACCGAGGAGCTGTCGATCTCGATCCGCGAGATCGCCGGCCAGGTGGCACAATCCTCGCAGATCGCCGACAAGGCCGTGCAGGGAGCCCGCCGCACCGATGCCGCCGTGCAGGATCTGGCCGCGACCGCGTCCAAGATCGGCGACGTGGTGCAGCTCATCAACACCATTGCGGGCCAGACCAACCTG
>NZ_JALJRK010000313.1 GCF_024519725.1 Microvirga sp. Mcv34
AGGGAAAGCCTGTCACATGGCGAAGGGGAACAGTTCAAGCCGCTTGAAGTGCAAATTACCTGACTCAATGAGGCTACCAAACCGCTCTCCACTTAAGCGAAGCAAATCCAGTGCTCCACGTCGCTGATGTAGCAGACGCTGCGGCCCTTATGGCTCAGTCGAAAACCGGTGGCGCCGCCCGGGTGGTTGAGAAGGTGGGTTTCGATCCGGGTGCCGTCGTCGAAGGTGATCGGCTCGCCGGCCCTGAAGCCGTGATACTCGAACCGGGCCGGAAGCTGGCCGAGGCGCACCGGAAACA
>NZ_JALJRK010000314.1 GCF_024519725.1 Microvirga sp. Mcv34
GAGTGGCTGCGGGAGGGCAACAGAATACGTGTTGCGACGACTGCTTGAATCCGTCTTGACTGCCGCGGTCGGCGTGATGGATCAGCCCCTCACCAGGTCTTCGGATCGCCAGAGCCTTGCGCAGTGCCTCGAGAGCCAGCTCCTTGTGGAGGCTGTCACTGACCGCCCAGCCGACCACCCGCCGCGCAAAGAGATCGAGGATCACGGCCAGGTACAGCCAACCCTCGTTCGTCCACAGTGGAGTAAGAAGCGCAAGTGCGCTTCTCCTCCCCGAACCGTACATGCACCTT
>NZ_JALJRK010000315.1 GCF_024519725.1 Microvirga sp. Mcv34
AACGCCGGGCCCTTAGGGTTACGGACGAGGGCCACCTGGATCGCTCCGGAAAGGCGGGAGCCTCAGCGCATCTACGGCGATTTCGCACATCAGCCTCGACACGCCGATTGATCCGCAGGGAAATGACCTCAGCCTAACCGAAGTGGCTGCCGCCGACCGGTTGGTGATGAACCTGCGCCGGGCGCTCGTGGGCCGCGGCCTGATCCTCGTGACGCCTGCGATCTCGCCGGCCATGGATCAACCGCCCTTCGATGCTGTTATCCATTTCGAGCGGGGCGAGCCCGTCATG
>NZ_JALJRK010000316.1 GCF_024519725.1 Microvirga sp. Mcv34
TGAAGCCCTTGGCCATGCCATGCAGGCCGAGCTCGTGCAGCAACTCGAGAGTGGGGTGGGTCAACATGCTTGTCGTCTCCTTCAGTGGAAGTAGCCCGGTCCGCGGATGTTGCGGTGGGTGATGGCAGGATGCTCGGGGGAAGCAGGCTCGGGGCTCGTGCGGGCATCGAGCAGAGAGGCAATGCCCTTGTAGGAGAAGGCCCTGATCGCCAGGGCTTTGGCCGATGCCGCCTCGACCCGCTCCTTGGAAAGACCACGCATGTGGCGCAGCACGCCGATGCAGGTG
>NZ_JALJRK010000318.1 GCF_024519725.1 Microvirga sp. Mcv34
CATGTCAAAGAGCCAGCACCTGTGGGCCCGCAGCTTGCGCTGCGAGCCTGCAGGGTCGAGGGAGGCGCGTCGGGCAGCCCGGCTCGATCTCTAGTGGTGAAGGTGAGAGCCGAACTGCTCGTCACGCACGGTTCTTTTAGGCGTTGAGACTTGGCAGCCCGCAGGCACCAAGGGCCTCCTGGCGCCGGCTGCGTGACCGACGGACAGGACCGTGCCTGCTCCCACAACTTGCGACGCCTCGCGAAGCGCGCCCCTCGTCGGATCAGGCTGTGCAATGATATAGC
>NZ_JALJRK010000317.1 GCF_024519725.1 Microvirga sp. Mcv34
TGAAGATCGCCGCCGTGAAGGCTCCGGGCTTCGGCGACCGCCGCAAGGCCATGCTGGAAGACATCGCTGTCCTCACCAAGGGCCAAGTCGTGTCCGAGGATCTCGGCATCAAGCTCGAGAACGTCACCTTGCCGATGCTCGGCCGCGCCAAGAAGGTGGTGATCGAGAAGGAGAACACCACCATCGTCGATGGAGCCGGCGACAAGCTCGACATCGAAGCCCGTGTCGGCCAGATCAAGGCGCAGATCGAGGAGACCACCTCGGACTACGACCGTGAGAAGCTCC
>NZ_JALJRK010000319.1 GCF_024519725.1 Microvirga sp. Mcv34
ACGAGAAGATCTTCACGCCGGTGGGAACCGCGATCACCATCGTGGCGAACACGAAATAGGCCTGCGTCTGGAGCGAGAGGCCGACCGTGTACATGTGGTGCGCCCACACGACGAAGCCGACCACGCCGATCGCCACCATGGCGTAGGCCATGCCGAGATAGCCGAAGATCGGCTTCTTGGAGAAGGTGGAGATGATGTGGGACACGATGCCGAAGGCCGGCAGGATCATGATGTACACTTCGGGGTGGCCGAAGAACCAGAACAGGTGCTGGTAGAGCACC
>NZ_JALJRK010000031.1:0-10251 GCF_024519725.1 Microvirga sp. Mcv34
CGAACCCTGGAATCCAATGGCAGCCTGATCAAACGGCATTGTTCAGGGCCGACTATTTACGAAGTCGTGCATGAACGGGCGCCGATTGGCGTGATCTATAAGCTCGAGGTACGCACAGCGGAAACAGAAGAACCGCGGCAAGAGGCGAAGGTATCGCTCTTATCGCGGTTCCTGAGTGGGCGCAACGCTTAGTCCGGCCGGCTTCAGTATTTGCGAACCAGAACCTTCTCACGACGGCCGGTGTTCTTCACCGGCTGTTTCCTTGCGACCGGCGGCTTCAGACAATCTTCCGGCGTATCGTAGTACATCCAGCAGTAGTCAACGTATGGCCCAGCTTGCACGTAGAGGGCATAGTTCGGAAGTTGCGTGCGGTCTGCGCAAGCCGACAAAGTGGCTGTTCCGAGCACAACCATCGTCAGAGTTAAAAGCTTCTTCATTGGGATTATCCTTTGCGGGGTCTGATGGTTTGTGGTCAGGGTTTGCTGCGCCTTACCTCCTCATCAAGGAAAGGCCTCAGTTCACAACCAGCAGCCGTCGCGATGGAGATTAGCCTCGCCAAGGTCTCATGGCGGGCAATCGTCTCGAAGAGCACTGCGGCAGCGACCTTGGATTCGAATGTCTTGGCAGAGACCTTGAGGTAAAGGCCAAGGGCGTCCTGACACAGGGCAGCATCTGTGACCCTCGGCTGCGCCCGCGCCTGCGGCTCTCCAGCAGCTGTTGCTTGTGCGATCCGCGGCCCAGTGCCGAAGCGGCCTGAGACCTCGACGGCATGGACTGGATTTGCAATGCACAGCAAAACGAAACTGGCTCGGACCAGGCGGAAAACAATGTTTGATTTGCGTTTCTGCAGGCGCTTCATGACCTTAAATCTCAATATTGTTCCCGATTTAGCAAGCGGTATAATACACCTTAAATTCGGCGTGAACGACCAATCGTTCTGTCGATTTGGAAAACTTTCAGAGCCGCGTTGAGAAAGATGTCACTGATGCAAAGCCGCATGGATGCTGAGCTCCACGAAGGGATGTCGGAGGAGTTCCACGACACAAGCAGGCCTCTGAGGGTCTTTAGACTGTCCAAGGTTGTCTTCATTAGTCCGCTGGTGGTGGGGGGTGTCTCGGTCATCGCAGCCGCCTATGCCCAGGCACTTACGCAGCCTTGGCGCCTCCTCAGCCCGGCAACATGGACGTTGATCTATACGGGATGTGTGGCAGCCGGGGCGGTAGCAGTCCTGCTTGTCTATGTCCGCTGGCATACCACTCAGTTCATCATCTATCCGGACCGTGTGGTAGCACGCTCGGGCTTCATCCGCCGCTACGCACAATCTGCCTCACTGAGAGAGATCATTGGCGCGGAGCTTAACCAGTCCATTGATGGTCGGATGATGGGGTATGGTGACATCGCGCTCGATACAAGCGGCGTCGTGAATATCAGGATGAAGTCGCTCGGAAATGCGCGGGAGGCTGTGAACCTGGTTATGGGATTGCGCGGAGAGTTGGATTCGAGGAGGGAAGCTCCCTCCCGTTATCGAAGCCGCTTCGGGTCGTAGTGGGTGGGATCTAAGAGGGGGATCTCGGCGAGGGAGACGTCACGGAGCCCCTTGCTGCGGGTTGAGGGCGGGAGCGCAGTAGCGGCGTTCGGCTTTGACGCTGGGTTAACGGCCGGAGCTGCCTGGGCGACCGTGGCCCCCTGTTGCTTATCGGCATTCAGACGGCGCAACACCCAAGAATTCGAATTACTCGCCACATCGATTTCGCGTTTACCCGTGGCCGCTGCGATCGCCGGCAGTTGGCTTTGCCCGATATTTCCAACTTTCGGACTTGTGGTGACAAGCGGCTCATTTGATGGAAGCGAGACCGATTTGGTCTGGCATCCCCCAAGAGCAAGTGCGGTGGCGACAACGGAAAAACCGGCAGCGCGAATTAGTGTGCGATGACTGGTCGGTATACGCATGATACAGCCCTTAAAGAAGAGACGCATTAGAAAGTGGTCTACACTTATGATTCGCAAATCAAGAAGTGCAGTTCGGATTTTAGCAGTTTGCCTCGCATCGGCGATACTGTCGGGGTGCGGCGATCCGGGTATTACCGGGACAAATCACGAGGAGCTTTCGAAGAGTGTTAACGAGGTCGCTCAGGATCTCGCGTCCCAGGATAAGGACGGTCGCGGGCGGGCTCAGGCCTTTCTCAAGGCTTTGTATCGGGCAGCTAACCCGGTCTCGTTTGAGGCCCCGCCGGACGAGTTCAATGGCAAGGAAGGGCTGCGTCTCGTGTCCGACCGTGGAACCGAGCCATCATTCGGCACTCCTGCCTACCTGGACGCGATCCTCAAGGGCGGAGTGGGCAAGTTCGACCAAATGAGCCCTGCTGCCATCGTCTCGGTGTACGTTGCCCAGGACTCCCGCGCTCTCAAGGAGCAAATCGACTGGATTCGCGAATACCGTCGGCGGGAGCGCAGGGACGTCAGCAGCCAGCAATTTGACGAAGAGCGCCGGCGGAACCTCCTCGGAAAGGTATCATTGGCCCGCACCCGCTATTTCTGGTCAGAAACGGCCAAGAGCAAGCCCTACATCGGCTTCTCAATCTTCAACGTTCTCGACGTTCCCATGACGGGAGTTGAGGTATCCGTGGACCTGGTGAACCGAAAGGGCGAGGTCGTGGCCTTCGGGCGGGTCAAGCATGAGCCACCCATTGCGCTCGCTCCAGCCGTGCAGACCGTGATGGAGGTTGACCTTACCCGAGTGCCTGCATTGTCCGATCCGAAGTTGGCCCCGATGGCTCCGGAACTCACGGCCAGGATCAAGGTCGACAACCTTTATGTCGGTCGTGGCGAGGCCCTGATCCGTCCTGGTGGGTTCGATGGATCGGCCTTGGCTTCACGGATGGAGGCTCTGGGCGATCTTGAGGTCAGGATCCAGGAGGCTCGCGACAACCTGAGGGTCTACCGTTTGCTTTTCCCCGAGATTGACTCTGGTGACGGCAGCTCGGAAGCTAACTCGTGATGAACATTATGCCGGCGACCTCGAAACACCGTATGCCGAGAGCCAAACTGTCAGCAGGGATTAGGCCCGGCCCCAGGATCGGTCTGCTAGTCCTTGCTCTTGCGGCCGCGGGACCCTCCTATGCTCAGGTGGCGCCGTCCCGCAGCGAGTGGAAGGGTGTCTCCCGGACTGCCTCTGACCCGCTGAAGGTCTCTCTCTCAATCATGGATCGGATCACAAAGCGGAAGGATGTGAAGGGCCATCTCAAGGACATGGCATGTGGGTGTCAGATCGACAGCCGGCAGGGGCGTGTCGGTCAGCCACTTGAATGCAGGCCGGTGATTGAGGCGGCTACCGAGGAGGCTGCAATCCTCAAGGTGGTGCGAGTCGTGGGGGAGGAAGAGCTGGCCGCAACAATGCCCTGCTTCAAGCAAGGGATTTCGGCCTGCCGTAAGGATCCTGCATACCGGAGCGCCTTGGCCGATCCGCACTTGGTCTTTGTCGTCCCTGCGCCGGTCGCCGACGCGCTCGATGGATTCAAGCTGGGACCGATCGAGAAGCCCGTTTCCCCCGTTGCAGGCTGTGATGTGGTGGTGGACCGGGAGAAGGGAACCTATGCCCTCGACCAACGCTGGCACGGGTTTGTGGCACGGGCACTGATGTATGCCAGCGAGCACTACAAGGTCAGGACAAGGCTTCTGCCTGGTGAGCTCAAAAGGATCTCCGAGCAACATCCGCCGACTCCACAGGAACGACTGATGTCGATGGAAGGGAAGCCTCTGGGAATACCCCAGGAAATGATCGACGTGGCTACCGGCGGAAACTGAAAAGGGCGGCTCCAAGTTATGGGCCGCCCTTCTGCTTTGAATTTGGGTTTTGGTAGGGTCGAAACCTACACCGAAATTCGGGAGTGGAACGTCTCAGTCTGGTCGGCGAGCCAGATCCGTTCTCGAATCAAAGAACTGCTGTCCGCAACGTGATCGCCGCTGCTGCAATCGCTACTCCATAGGGGACGCCCTTGGAAGGATTGTAGAGGTTGGCCGCCCAGTTCCAGCTTTTCACCAACGCGGGCAGGGGCATGTGGCGGTAGCTCAGGATCGCAAGTGCCAGAAGGCCTCCGTAGAATGAGAACAGGATCCCGAACGTAATCAGTTCCTCGCCGAGGCCAAACCACAGCGCAATGGCGGCGATCAGTTTGACGTCCCCGGCCCCCATTGCTCGGAAGCTGTATGGGATGATTGCGACAAGCAGAATAATGAACCCGGCCGCTACATGCAGGAGGATGTCCTTCAGGGCCATTCCATTCAGAATTGCGAAGACAAAGAACCCGGCGAGGCACAGACCTACCAGGACATTTGGAATCTTCATGCGATGGACGTCGGTGAAGATGGCGGCACACATCAAGATGACAAAGGTGCCGACCTGCATGTTCTGGAGCATAACGATGGTCCTGAATGATCTTGGGAAAAGAAAACCCGGTCCTTTCTTCAAAGACCGGGCTTTGGCATCCGAAGCCGAAGGCTAACTATTGGCCTTCATCTGTGGCGAGGCCGGATCAGCTGGCCTTCATGTTGCCCGTCGCGGTGGTAAGAGCAGTGCCGATGTTCGTGAACACCGTCTTGAGCTGGCTGCCCATCGTGGTGACTGCGCCGATCGCGACGACAGCAATGAGGCCTGCAAGAAGGCCATATTCCATGATGGCGGAGCCGTCCTCGTCCTTGACGAGGCGCTTGGTGGCAGCGGCGGTGCGGTTGATGATGTTCTTCATGGTTCTACGACGTCCTGTTGATGTTTTCGGGAGTCATTACCCGCTATCGACGGGAATCATTCCCTGCTGTGGGGCATTGAGGTGGCCGCCGTCACGCCGCAGCGTCTGCTCTTGGTTCATGTGACCGGCTCACAAATCGGTTTTAATCCTAGCCCAAATCCAGTGCAAGGCTGATTAACGTTTCATTTCGTTTTTCTGCGTTGTAGCTCCCCTTTCCCCCTTATATTTCGTCGTGTAAAAAGCCTCGGGCTCAATCGCTGCCTGCAGGCGGCTTATCTTTCGTGATTCCAGACGGGAAAGGCATTATTCGATGAAGCTTTTTGCGAATACTCGAATCATCGGAAGCGCAATGATGATTTGCGTTTCGATGGTTGCAGCGCAGGCGCAGGAGCGGGGGACTGTCCCCCATCTTGGCCCAATCCTCCGCGCCTCGATGGATAAGGCCGTCCTCGTCAAAATGCCTGAGGGCATCCGGACGGTGGTGATTGGAAACCCGGCCGTCGCCCACATCAATTTCGAGAAATCCGGTCTTGCGGTGGTGACTGGGCGGAGCTTCGGCGAAACCAACCTGATTCTCCTAAACGAGCAGGGTGAAATCATCGCTCAGACGGATCTGGTCGTGGGCGATGATCGGAAGTCGCTTGTGAGCGTCCAGTCAGGAACGTCGAACAAGGTCACTGTCTCCTGCGATCCGCGATGCCAGCCGATCGCTGTCATAGGCGACGATGAACGTTCGTTCTCAGGCGTCAGCGGTCAGATCAGCACATTGACGAGTGCTGCCCAGCAGGCAGCACAAACCTCTGCAGGATCAGCTCCCGGCGCGGTTACGCCTGTCGCGGCATCCGCGCCCGTGGTTTCGCCCCCAGCTTCCTTTGCTCCCGCGCCCAGCAACTCGGGGGCGTCGAAGAGCCGACCGGGCCGGGACGATGGCGCGGAGACGATCCCCGTGAAGCCGGCGCCCAAGATGGAAGGCGTCTCTGCAGAGGCGCATTGATCCTGAATAACCCCGGAACTTCGGACAGGCAACATGATGAAGAGAGTCTCCAGGTCACTCAGAACCGTGCGTATGATTCGAGAAACGGATGGTGCCGTCGCAGTTGAGTTTGCGATGGTGGCATTTCCGTTCTTTATGGCGATTCTGGGATTGATCTACATAGGTTTGCTCTACTGGACGAGCGCCACGCTGGATAAGGGCCTCGAGAAGGTATCGCAGCTTATGTACGAGGGGAGGCCCCTGTGTGGCCTCGCCCCTGGGGCTGCCTCTCCCTACAACCAGGCATGTCTCAGAGATCGACTTTGCGAGCAGAGCCCACTCGTTCTGGTTAGCGAAGCCAAGTGCAAATCCGGTGCTCTCTTCTTTGACCTTAGGGTCGTTAAGGGAGATGGGACTGACTCGATGCCTGCGATGGTGACAAACGGCACCGTAAACACGGGCGCCTTTGTCGATGAGCCGGGGGCGGTGCCGGGAAAGATCGTGATGCTTCGCGCCGCGCTGGAGGTGCCGAACCTGGCATGGGTCGGTCCTGGCATGTCCACAGACGCTGGAAAGCGGGTTGTGATGGCGGCGTCCGTGTTCCGGATGCGAGCCCTGACTGAATACATGAACGCCATTCGCTGACCCTTGCCGCCCTGAAGAGTTTCACCATGCTCTCCCGCTTCTTCCGCAAAATCCTCAAATCGGAGAAGGCAGCTGCCGGTGTTGAGTTTGCGCTCATCATCCCGGTGATGCTCTTCATCTATCTGGGTGGCTCGTATGTCTCGACTCTGGCATCGCTGAACAAGAAGCTTCAGACGGCTGCCTACGCCGTCAACAATCTCGTCCCCTATCCCAGGGACTACTGCAGCTATCGTGCCTTTGCGCGGACGTTCCACGCTTCGGGTGGAGCCAAGGACATGATGGGCCAGTTCGTGGCCCCCCATCCGGTGGCTGATCAGCCGATGATGATCCAGTATACTGAGGGAGCACCTGACGTCGACAATCTCGTGACCGTCCGCGCGACGGCGAGGTACTCGTTCAACACTGGTTTTTGGGGTGTGGTGAACAACGTCGCGGCCGCCACTCCTGGGGCGTCGAGCTCAGGTGGCATCGTCCCGTCTGTGTTCAGCCTGAGTGCCTCGTCTCCAGGCGTGACAGTGAAGAAGAACCCGTCCGTAACCTGTGCGTCCGGAGTCGTCCGCCTCGTTGGTCCTGCGGTCACAGAGTTTTTCTCTGAGGAGTTCAACAGCATCGCTGTTCGAGCGGAAGAGGGTATCCCGCCTTACCAGATCCGTTTGAAGTCGACGCTTCCTGCGGGTTTGAGCTTTACGCCCAATGGCGATGAGGCTGATGTATCGGGAGCAATCCCCGAGACCTGCACCATCGGAGCGTGCGATCCTGAGACCCTCAATGTGACATTGGAGGCGGAGGACACGAGCAGCGAGCTCTGGGCGGGGACTGCGAACACGAAATCTCAGAAGACCTTCCAGATCACCCTCATCCATACGTTGCGCCTCAAGGTCCCGCACGCAACGGGCACCGCCGGTGTCTTCTTCCGCAGTCCTGCTCCGGACCGAAAGGGCGGCAAACCCGGGTATACCTACTCGATGGCCAATGCGCCTCCGGGGCTGGCGATCAATCCGACAACAGGCGTAGTGGAAGGAACCCCGCAGGCTCCGGGCACCTATGATCAGGTGTCGATCACGGTGCGCGATGCCCGTGGCACCGTCGTCACCGACAGCGACTTTGTCTATACGATCAGGCCTCCGAGCCTGTCTGCATGGGCCGATGGAGCCTTCCAGGCAACCGGTGGCTATTATGCTGCGGTGGGCATCCACGCCCGCGGTGGCTGGGGCACCATCACAGTGACCTGCACGGGCTTCCCGGCCGGAGTGGGCTGCGGGCCCGCAAGTGCCGGAACCCCTTATGACGGAACCGTCAACGGTGCTCCCCAGCAACTCGGCAGCGGAACCGGCACGGTGACCTTCCGGGACTCCTACAATCAGGTGGCGACCGTTCAGGTGTGGTGGAACGTTCAGCCGCCGGCCTTGAACGCGTGGCTGGTCAGCAACCAGAATGGTCAGGCGGGTGGTTACGTTCGCGGTGATGTTGCCGCAAGCGGCGGCTGGGGCAGTCTCTCGATCGTCAGCGTCTCTGCTCCGGCCGGTATCAGCGTCGCGCATGTTGGCTATTGGCAATGGGCCATCCACGGCACGGCGCCGTCACCAGGAGCGGGGCAGATTACGATTGTGGTCGGCGACCAGGCCGGACAGCGCAAGACCGTCGTCATGGGGTACAACTACACTCCGCCTCCCCTGAACACGTCGACGAGTGGTCACTTCGGAACGGCGATGTGCTGCACCTCGAGCTATACCCGCTATGTCTATTCGAGCGGTGGCTGGGGTGGAAAGTCGCCGTCGGCGTCAGGCATTCCTGCTGGCATGAGCTTGGGGTGGGACGGGAACACAGCATGGGTGACAGGCAGGCCGTCTTCAGCCGGATCAGGAACGATTTGGGTGACGATCCGGGACTCGGCAGGCCAGGCGAGTTCCCAGGCGATCTCGTATAATTTCACACCGGCGACATCGCCCGTGACGATCACCAGCACCAGCCCGTTCGGTCAATCACTTCAGATTAGGTTCTCGGAAGCAGTTAACGTGATTGACGTTTCGAGCAATCATTCGGCAACCGCGGGCAGCGCGTCTGTAGCGACATTCGTTTATTCCGACAATCTAAGTGCACATAACTTCACTATTACGATACGGGATTCTAGAGGATTGGTGAAGACGTTCAATGTCGCCTGGCCCGATATGGGATACTCGGGGCCCTCGGAGCCGCCATGTAGACCTGGGCGGTGCGGCTAACCACACAGGTCATCGGGTTCTCCCGATAAATCTAAAGCAAATTGAATCCTTCTTTGCGGCGGCACCATCACTGGTGCCGCCGTTTTCATGCCTGGTGTTCCGGCTGACGGTTACAGATTAGGCTCTCCGCGTTGGCCTCAGCTACGTTCTTATCTTGACTGGGCTTTGATCCTGAAAGGCAAGATTGGGAATTGGGAGCAGGAATCCGGAATGAGTGATGAGGGCCATGACATATGAGGACCGGCGTAAGATTTGATCCGGGATTGGCAACGATCGTTCCGAGAAACCTTTGATAGGGGATAGTTCGACTGAACAAAGCTGACCAAATTTCTAGTGCTCGCCTTACGAACTGCGAGCAGGAGACGAGGCGAACAGCGCGGATGGTTAATGGGTCAGACGGGTAGAGACGGACCTTGGCGCTGGGAGGCAATACAGACTTCGTACGGAAGTGAAGTCTTGCAAATGGGAAAGGCCGCCCGGAGGGCGGCCTTTGATATTAGTGTCACGATATCTGAGACAGTGTCAGGATATGTGAGAATTTCTGCCGGACTGGGCGCTGCTTCCGCTCAACTGGTGGGGTTCCCGTTCCCGTCGAAGCATTGGACACCCTGGGCGCGAGTCATCCCCCATCCGTTGTCACGCTTCCAGTACGCGCAGTACGGAGGTGCGGGTGGAGGCGGTGCAGTGTTCTTGAACTCACCAAGATCCGAGACATCGTTGAGATTGACATTGCTAGCGCAGTAGGAGCCTTGGCGTCCGTTCCAAAGAACATCTCGATGGTAGTTGACGAACTCGCAGAGCTCGCTACGGGCAAAGTCGCGGAGCTCGTCCATCTTCGCCTTCGATACGTATTGGGACTGATATTTCTTGCCATAAGGGCCCACGTCCGTATTCCAGGGCCCAGCTCCCATGTCGTTTAGATCAGTGTTTGACCCGCAGGAAACGTAAACCCTCCGTTGAAAACCACAGCCGTATTTGCAGTGCACGGAGTTGTAGGTGGTATCGACCCAGGCAATCCAAGTTTCCTTGCCACAGTCATAGCGGGTGACTTGGTTATTAGGGCTGAAGGCGAACTGTACTGGGAACGTGACTGTTCGCTCTGTGTCATCAACGATGGTGACGTTGAATGTTCCGGACATCCGATTCTTATCCGTGGGGCGACCATAGACCGCACCGTCGAAGCGGCTGTCGGATCCGTTTCCTGCGCAGCGCATTCCTGCGGGGAGACCCGAGCAATATGCCCGCAATGTTCCCCAGCCTCCTGTTCCTTCGAATGCCCCGGTAACTGTGATGTCGTCCTGGATCTCGCCTGTCACTTTCCTGAGGGCACGGCCTGAAAGCGCCGGCAGCCGGAAGTAATAAGGGATGCTCGTCGTTGCGGTAAGCCCACGCCCGTCGCGAACCGTCACTGTGATCGTTCCGGACAAAGCCTGTTGCGCGTTGGAAAGAAGCGGCTGCCCTTTAATCACGCCAGTAGAGGCATTGCAGGTGAACGGGTTGTTCGGGTGCCCTGCGGGCAAGCCGGAGCAGGTGTACGTATAAGGACCCTTGCCGCCGGAGCGGACGGGATTCTTCGTGTAGGTGTATTGCCCCGCTGCCACGACCGTATCAAAGCTGTCACCTGTATAGGAGAGACCCAGCGGATGGACGATGGTGAAGACGACAT
>NZ_JALJRK010000031.1:10351-64896 GCF_024519725.1 Microvirga sp. Mcv34
AAGCTGTCACCTGTATAGGAGAGACCCAGCGGATGGACGATGGTGAAGACGACATTGTGATAAGCCGTCTGCTTGTTGATCCCGCCTCGATCAGGATCACCGCTGTCGGTGACCCCGAACGTCGTTGCGGGCAGCGCCTGAGGATTGCAAGGAGCAGTGCATCCGGGCGGCTGCGCCTGTCCGCCGACCTGGCCAGTGGCTGAGTTCAGGGTAAGCCCCGCCGGCATGTTGGCACCGACGCTATAGGTATAGGAGGGCCAACCTTTAGAGGCCTGCAGGTTGAACGGCAGCGACGGTGAGGCTTGACCCGCCCAGATTTCCGCAGTCGCCGGACCCGTAAGGGCCAATTGGTCGGCCTGAGCGAAGGCATTTGAGGTCACCGCTGCGGACGAAGCGGTCACCGTGCAGTCCTTCTTCAGAAGGGACATGAACACACATTTGTAGCCGACCTGGGCGTTGACGACGTACCGGCCGGTATACTTGTCGATCTCGACCGATCCCACAACTTGCGGCGGATTAGCTGGGTCGAAGCCCATCTGTGTGAAGTTCGATGCCAGAAGCTTCTGGGCCTCGGCCTGCGGATCGAAGGCGCGGCGATCAGCCCCGTACTGGCCAGCATTGAGGCACCCGGTATCCAGGGTGTAACCGCCGGAGCCGTTGTTAGTACGGATCGTATCCAGACAAGCGTTGATCCGCTGGGTGATCGTTTGGCTGATGGAGTCCACCGACCCCTGCAGGTCATTGTGGAGTGCGGAGGCGCGGGAATAGTCGTAGGCTACACCTGCGGCCGGGATGATGACGGGTAATGTCAGGGCGAAGATGATAGCGACGTTACCCCGAGTCTCTCTAAAGAAGGATCGGATTGCGTGGGTTCCCGACCCCGCTCCATTGCGGCGGCTGTCCATGGCTGGTCCTAGTTGTTGGGGGTCAAGGCCGGCCAGGTCACTCGCCAGCGATTGGATCGGCGAGATTATAAGTCATCTTGGGCGAATTATAAAACAGTAAATATACACTTTATTGCCGTTGGAGGAGCATCAACCTCTTTAGAACCGCGTATTCCCTGACCCCGCTGTCCGACCACCGCCGAGTGTCGCGGCAATTTCGAATCACGCAGCAATTTATCGTGCCCGACAAAAGAAAGGGCGGTCCGAAGACCGCCCTCCTGTTTTCATATGACGCTTGGCTCGAAAGTTAGCTGGTCGGGTTGCCATAGCTGTCGAAACACTGGGTACCCTGCGCCCGGGTCATCCCCCACCCGTTGTCGCGCTTCCAAACGGCACAGTACGGCGGAGGAAGTGGAGGAGGTGCGCTGTTGTTGAACTCCGCGATGTCAGAGATGTCGTTGAGATTGACGTTGCTGGAGCAGTAGGATCCTTGGCGGCCGTTCCACAGAACATCCCGATGGTAGTTGACGAACTCGCAGAGCTCGCTACGGGCGAAGTCGCGGAGCTCCTCCATTTTGGCCTTAGAGATATAGCGCGAGGACTCAACCCTCCCGTAGGTCTGCGGCTCTCCAGGGGAGACCGGGTATGCGTCTGTCCTTGGCCCGGGTCCATAGATATTCAGGTCGGAATTCGAGCCGCAGGAGACGTGGACCCGCCTTTGGTGGTTACAGCCATACTTGCAGTGTACGGAATTATAGGTCAGATCCACCCAGGCAATCCACTTTTCCTTGCCGCAGTCGTAACGAGTGACTTTGTTATTGGGCTCTAAGAGATACCGTACGGGGAATGTGACGGTGCGTTCTGTGTCGTCAACGACCGTGACGTTGAAGTATCCAGACCTATCATCCTTGTTTGTAGGCCGCCCGTAAACGGTACCGTCAAACCGGCCGTCCGACCCGTTGCCCGCGCACTTCAATCCTGCCGGGAGACCTGAACAATAGGCGCGAAGGGTGCCCCAGCCACCCGTTCCTTCGAAGGCCTGCGTTATGTTGATATCGTCCTGAATTTCGCCGGTAATTTGTTTGAGCGCACGCCCATAGAGCGGCGGCAGACGGAAGTTGTATGGAATCTGGGTAGAAGCCGTTAGACCGCGGCCGTCGCGAATTGTAACGGTGATCACACCAGAGATCGACTGCTGGTCCTTGGAGAGATTCGGCTGTCCCTTGATCACGCCGGTCGTGGCATCGCATGTAAACGGATTGTTCGAATGACCCGACGGAAGACCGGAGCAGGAGTATGTATAAGGTCCCTTTCCGCCGGAGCGGACCGGCGTCTTCGTGTAGGTATAGTGACCGGCTGCGACGATCGTATCGAAGCTGTCACCTGTATAGGAGAGACCCAGCGGATGGACGATGGTGAAGACGACATTGTGATAAGCTGTCTGCTTGTTGATCCCGCCTCGAGCAGGATCGCCGCTGTCAGTGACACCGAACGTCGTCGGGGGTAACGTCTGAGGGTTGCACGGAGCAGTGCAGCCAGGTGCCTGAGCCTGTCCACCTACCTGTCCGGACGTGGAATTTACGGTCAAACCAGACGGAAGGTTCGCACCCACACTGAAGGTATAGGCGGGCCATCCCTTTGAGGCCTGTAGATTGAAGGGCAATGAGGGGGATGACTGGCCGGCCCAGATCTCAGCTTTTGCGGGACCTGTGAGCGCCAGTTGGTCGGCCTGAGCAAAGGCGTTCGAGGTCACCGCGGCGGACGAGGCGGTGACGGTGCAGTCCCTCTTGAGAAGGGACATGAACACGCACTTGTAGCCAACCTGGGCGTTGACGACGAACCGGCCGGTGTATTTGTCGATCTCGACCGATCCCACAACTTGCGGAGGGCTGGCGGGATCGAAGCCCGTTTGGGTGAAATTCTCAGCCAGAAGCTTTTGAGCTTCCGCCTGCGGGTCGAAGGTGCGGCGATCCGCTCCGTAGTGACCGGCATTCAGACAGCCATTGTCCAAGGTGTACCCCCCAGATCCATTGTCCGTCCGGATCGTGTCTAGGCAGGCATTGATCCGCTGGGTGATTGTCTGGCTGATCGAGTCCACTGACCCCTGGAGGTCGTTATGCATCGCGGAAATGCGGGAATAGTCGTAGGCGACACCTGCTGCTGGGATGAGAACTGGTAGTGTCAGGGCAAAAATAAGGGCGACGTTGCCCCCGGTATCTTTGGAGAAGGATCGGATCGCGTGAGCTGCCGAGCGCGCTCCGTTGCGGCGGTTGTCCATGACTGGTCCTGATGGTTTGGAGGTCAGAGCCAGCCAGGTCACTCGCCAGCGATTAAGTAGGTGAGATTATAAGCCAAGTTTGGCGAATTATAAACCGGACGATTGGCACTCTAACACGATGAGAGGGGCATTGAGCCCCTCAAAAGTCGCGAAGATCAGAGCTGTTCGGTAAGCGGTTAGAGACCGCCGCTCATCATCTTGATCAAGAGTGGGCTGATGATGATCGTAATCAAGACCGGAAGGAGGGTCAGGATCATCGGAATCGTGAGTTTGGGACCCATCTGGGCTGCTCGACGTTCCGCCTCGTTCATCCTATCAAGGCGGCCCTCATCTGCCAGAGTTTTAAGCGCATCGCCGATGGGCGTCCCGTTCATCTCCGCCTGAATAAGGGTGGACGCGAAGTTTCGGACCGGGGTCAGATCAACCCGCTTGTAAAGGTTCTCGTAGGCCTGTCGCCGGGAGGAGAGATAGGCCATCTCAGCTAGCAGGATCCTGAGTTCTTCAGCAAGCGGAAACGACTGATGCCCAATTTTGTCCGAGACCTTACGGATTGAGGGCTCGATTGAGATTCCCGACCTCACGCAGATGTTCAGGAGATCCAACGCGTCGGGCCATGCCATCCTGATAGACTCCTGACGCCGCTCGATGGCCCGGCTCAGAAAGATGTCCGGCAGCTTCAAGCCTGCAAAGCCCATGAAAGCAATGAGAGCGACCTGAAAGAAGAGATTTCCCTCAAGTGCTCCTGTCACGAACAGGTAGGCCGTCGTCATAAGCGTCAATGAGACAGGAATGATGAACCTAGCAAACAGGAGGCTTACCTCATGAGCGGGCGAACGAAACCCAGCCTGAACCAAACGATCACGGGCGTCGTCGGTGCCCAGGTAGCGCGCGAGATGGAGGCGGGTGACGATCCTCCGAACCTGACGTCCGGGCATGAACCTGACGCGATCGCCGTCGGCTTGGCCTGAAGCGCGGAGTTTGTCCGGCTGGGTATCTTCCAGACGGCGGCGCCTGACATTGCCGACGCTTTCCGGTTCGAAGACCTGCATGATGAGCATGCCGACAGCGGTGAGGGTGATAGTCAGAAAGACGATGGTGAGTGCCTGGTGCATGACGAGAGCCCTTAGATTTTGACCTTCATGAACGATCTCATGAGGAGGGCACCCAGTCCGGCCCAAAGGATACAGCCGCCAAGAACTACGTGTCCGAGGGTCGTGTAGAACAGTGGCTCCAAATATTCTGGCGAGATGAACTGGACAGCCACCATCACCACAACAGGTACCGCCGCAATGATGTAGGCGGACATCTTGGGCTGAGCGGCGAGCGACTTTACCTTTTCCCGCATTTGCTTACGGGCTCGCATCATATTCGCCAGAGTGTTCAAGGTGTCCGCTAGGTTTGAGCCGGCCGATTGCTGAATTTCGATCAGAGTGATGAAGAAGTTGGTTTCCGAGGACGGGACGGTCAGGCGCATCCTGGCTACGGAGTCCGCGATGGTCATTCCGACCGCCTGGGCCTGCATCACGGCCTGAAATTCAGTCCGCAGAGGCTCCTCCGCCTCAGTTGCAATGGTGTTCAGGCAGGTTCGGATCGGGAGGCCGGATCGAAGGCCGCGGATGATGATATCCAACCCGACCGGAAACTGCTCAAGGAACTGCTGGATCCGCTTCTCGCGCAGACGGGAAACGTACATTTTCGGCCAGATGAGCGGGGCGAGGAGGGTAGCCACCGCCGTCGCCAGCAGGTTCATGGACGCAAGGTAGACCACGACCGAGGTGATAACCACTCCCGACGCCATCATGAGGTAATAGCGCTGGTTGGTCCAGTCTAAGCCGGCCTGCTTGATGAGAACCTCAATCGGGAGGTTTTTACGGTCCTTCTCCTCGGCCTGGAGATCCTCGAGATTGTGGATCACCGCACGGCGGCGCCGGCGGTCCACCACAGCGCGGGCGCTGGCGGCGGCCCCATCCTTCGTGAGTTTCGCCAGTCGCTGCGTTGAGACGGACTCGTCGGCAATCTTCGGGGATAGCAGCGCGTAGGCTACTGATCCGATGGCGATAAAACTGCAGACGCCGATTATGGCTTGGGACAAGATCATGAGCTTGCTCGCTAGACGCCGGACGAGAGGATTTTCTGGAGCCGCTCACCCTCACCATAGAAGGCTGCCTTCTCGAAGAACTTGGGCTTGATCGTTCCGGAGAACTTGTGGTGGCCGACCAATCGGCCGCGGTCGTCCTCGCCGGTCGTCACATACTCCATCAGCGGCTGCATGGAGATGGTCTCACCCTCCATTCCGGTGATCTCGGAGATGTTTGTGATTCGGCGCGATCCGTCAGGCAGGCGATTTACCTGAACGATGACGTGTACGGATTCAGCGATCATCTCTCGGACATTTCTCACGTTCAGGTTGGGCTTGCCCATGATGACCATGGATTCCATACGACTGAGGGCCAGCCGGGGATCGTTCGCATGGAGAGTGCCCATGGACCCTTCGTGACCGGTGTTCATCGCCTGGAGGAGGTCAAACATCTCCTCGCCGCGAACCTCACCGATGATGATGCGGGTCGGGCGCATACGCAGGCTGTTCCTGACGAGGTCCTGCATAGAGACTTCGCCGGTGCCTTCCAACCCTGGCGGGCGGGTTTCCATCGTCACCACGTGAGGCTGCTGAAGCTGAAGCTCGGCAGTATCTTCGCACGTAACGATCCGCTCACCGTTGTTGATGAACGCCGTCAGGGTGTTGAGAAGCGTCGTCTTACCAGAGCCCGTACCGCCCGAGACGATTACATTCAGACGGCATTTGCCGATGATCTTGAGGAGCTCGGCACCATCCGGGTGAATGGCTCCGTATTTGACGAGATCGTTAAGCGTCAGGCGGTCGCGCTTGAATTTACGGATGGTGATCGTCGTATGCTTGGTCAGTGGGGGAACGATCACATTGACGCGGGAACCGTCATTCAGGCGGGTGTCGCACATCGGGGTCGCTTCATCGACCTTGCGGCCCCGCTGCATGACGATGCGTTGGGCAATGTTGAACAGGTGGGCTTCGTCAGTGAAGCGGCAGTTTGGAGCGGGTTCGATCTTGCCGCCGACTTCGATGAAAACCTCGGTCGGACCGTTGATCATGATGTCGGCGATATCGTCGCGATCCAAGAGAGGCTGCAGAGGACCGAAGCCAAGGATATCGTCAACGAGGTCTCTGAGCATCTGGTCTTGCTCAGCCTTGGACAGAGGCAACTCCAGGTCGACCATCATCTGCCTGGCCGACTCTTGGATCTCTGCGGCGGCCTGGGCATTGTCCAGTGCCCCGAGCCGCTGCATCATTTCCGGCGAAGCAAGGAGCTGATCGTTGATCTGCTTCTTGTATTCATAGTAGTTCGCCGAAACGACAGCATCCGGCACAATCGAAGGAATCATGCTGCTTCTACCGGAAGCCGGAGAGCGCGAAGCCTGAGCCGGCGTGGGAACGACGACTACAGAACCTGTTCCCGGCTTGTTGGACAGGCCGAACCCTCCCACAGGCCGAGGTCCGGAGGTTCCGCCGAAGGCAGGCGCGGCCACACGCGAGGGAGTGGCGGCCACTGGCGTGGAACTGTCGTTGGCGGAGCGAGGGGAAATCTTCTTATTGCCAAAAGCCATGACTGTCTCGATTCAAGGTCTGGGTGTCAGTTGGACTTGGTTCGCTTCGGTACGGCGCTGGAAAGGCGCTGTACCAGTGCGGTGAGTGGCGACGCCTTGGGCACGTTGGACTCCCCAGGAGCATTTGGAGCGACAACGCCAGCCAAGGATCGGGCGAGGTCCTTGAGAGCGATGCTGGCCGGGTTGTTCGGCTGAACCTGCGCCAGCGTTCGTGCGTTCTCGGTCGCCTCGTGATGCAGTGCGCGATCGTAGGCGAGCACAGCATCGGGCTCCAGCCCGCTCAGCGCCTTGGTGATGTCGGCGACCGGTGTATCCGAGCTCTTTGGACCGCCATGCTGGTTGATGATGAGGCGAGGACGCTTTCCGAGACGGTCCAAGGCCGCCACCGCTTCCTGAGCATTGCGGATGCTTAGGAGGGTAGGGGTGACCACCAGGATGATCTCAGTCGAGACCTGTAGGGAGAGTGAGGTCCAGTTGGTCCAGACCCGTGGCATATCCAGGACAAGGTTCGTGTTGTCTCGGCGCAGGGTTTCCACAATTCGGGATACGGCGTCCTCGCGGACGTCCCAAGTCTTCTCCAGGGTGGCCGGGGCGGGGAGAATCGCAAGATTGCCATCGCACTGGACGAGCAGGCGCTCAAGGAGGTTCGCGTCAATGCGCTCCGGCGTCAGCAGAGCTTCTGAAATGTCCTGCTTCGGCTCATGATTGAACGTATAGGCCGCAGCTCCGAAACCGAAGTTCAGATCGACCAGAACCGACGATGCTACGATGCTTGCCAGATTGGCAGCGATGTTGGACGCGATTGTCGTGACTCCGGCCCCTCCGACGCTGCCGATGACTGAGGTAACGTGTCCGTGGCCGACCCCAGACTCTTCCGAGTAGATACGCGAAATCGCCCGAACGATATCAAATCGGTCCAGTTCTTCGACAACCAAGTAATCCTGGACGTTTTTGTCCTGAAGGGCGCGATGGATGCGGACGCTATTCTTATGACCGATGACGATGACGTTCGTCGTATCAGCACAATGGTTCGCCAACTCGTCGAGAATGGGGAGGAAGTTCTCCTCGTCCGGCCCGACTTCGAGCACGATCACGCTCGGAGTGCCGTTACCGGACGAGTAGTACGCGATTGCATCGTGAAGCCCACCCTCCAAAAGGTCCGATTTGGCTCGGGTTAGGATCGGATCCTTGAATGCTTCTGCGACAAAGCGAGCAACAGGCTTGCTCTGGCAGAAGGCATCGATGGTGATCCGCGGAACCGGTGCCAGTGGGGTGGCCGTGGAGTGGGTCAGGTGAGGGGTCATGTGGTTCATGAGGAGGGCCTTACCAAGATCAATTCGGAACCGAGGTCGACGTGGTGCTGTCTTCAGTTCCCGATCCCGCAGATTGGGTTGCTGTCGGTTGGCCGGAGACGAAGCGGCGCAGCATCAAGACGCGCTGAGTGGAATCGGGAGCGGTTTCGCGTGCGGGACGGATCGCATCCATCGGGTTCGCCATCTGAGCAGCGAGGTTCTGCTGGTGGGCACAACCGAAGTTGGCGGGAGTGAGGTTCTCCATCCCATTGATCAGGCTGCCCGCGCCAAGATCATCCGGCCAGTCGCCGCAAGCGTGAGGCACACCGGCCTCCAGCTGGACATAGGCGAGCTTGACGGGCTCGACTCGATCGAAATCGAGGCTCTGGTATTTCCTGACCTCGATAGCGGAGCGGGGAACGCCTGCCGTGACAAGATCTTTCACGATGAGATTGGCGAACCGGTCAACTGCGGCGTTGTCGGCGGCCTGCCCCTTGTATGGGGAGGAAACGACGAGGGATGTCTTGCCTGCAGGGATGTAGGCCCGGGCAAAATCCCGGAGGTCAACCCTCTGGCGCGCGTCCAGGCCACTGATTTGGGTCGGATAAACATCCAGGGTCGTAAGTTCATTCTTTAGGACGATGGGGTGGCGATCCCGAATATCCGGGGCATACGGAAGCGCGTAAGCAGGGGGTTCCAGATCTGCGCAGCCAGCCGCCAGAAGGGAAAGGCATGCCGCCGTGGAAAGCTTCTTGAACATGGGAGATCCTTAAACGTAATCGGGCGGCGTCAGTTGATGATGAAACCGGGCTGCTTGAAGATCGGCTTGGCCTCTCTCTTGCCGGTGGTCTTTCGGTTCACCTGGCCGAGGAACACCGCGTTGGGATCTGCCGCCGGAGCAAAGCCATCATCGGGGCGGGCAATCTTCTGAGGCGCGACAGGCTTCGCGAGGTACGGGTTCACGATGATCACCAGTTCCGTCTCCTGGCGCTGGTAGTCGCGGGAGCGGAAGAGCGTTCCGAGAATGGGCAGGTCCATAAGACCGGGAAGGCCATTGACCGCCTGCTTGGTCTGCTGCTGGATCAAACCTGCCGTCACCAATGCACCGCCAGACGGCATTTCGACCGTGGTGTCCTGCTTACGGACCTTGAAACCCGGGATGGCGAGGCTCTGGTTGTTTCCGGCCGGAACAATGATCTGGTTGTTGGGATCGATTTCGGAGACCTCAGTGCCGACCTTGAGATTGATCTTCCCAGAGGACATGACCACCGGCGTAAAGTTGAGGCTCACACCGAACTTCTTATAGGTGATCGTCGGTTGGCAGTTGCTGCCCCCGTCACCGCTACACGAAGTGCCGCTGGGAACCGGCATTTCGCCGCCCACAAGGAAACTGGCCGACTCGCCGGAGATCGCCGTCAGTGTCGGCTCGGCCAAGGTGTGAGCGACACCGGCCTGTTCCATGGCTTCGAGATTGATGGCGTCGCCGCCCGGCCACGTGGCCCCAAGCGCGGTCTTTGCAAGCGAGGAACCCGCCACGGGGTAGGCTGGGGAAAACGCTGCGTTGATTGTTGCGTCCTGCAGGCTCCAGGATCCGGTCCACTTGATGCCGAGCTGCTTCAGGACGTTGCGCTGGATCTCAGCGATCGTCACTTTGAGCATGACCTGATCGCGACCTTTGATCGTGAGGGCGCTGATCACAGGGCCAAGGGAACCATCAGTAGGCGCTCCAGAGGAGATGCCACCGCTCGAGCCGCTCCCTAGGTCGGGAGAACGCACTCCGGCAGTCATATAGGCGGTCGCCACATCAACGGCTTGTTTGGCCTGAATATCGGAATCGACCTCGCCCGAGAGGATCACGGAATTGCCGATCATCTTGGTCCGGATGGTGGATCCAGGGATGACCTCGCGCAGAACCTCCTCAAGGCGCCCAGTGTCACGGGAAACCTGCACCGTATAGCTGGTGATCCTGCGCCCCTCCGCGTCCATGACGTAGATCTGCGTCTCGCCCTCACCCAGGCCGAGGAGCATCATCTTGCGTTCGGAGCGGATGGTTGCCTGGACTACGTTCGGGTTCGTGACGATTACGTCGCGGGCATCAGCCTTGAGGTCGAGGAACGTGGATTTGCCAATCCCGACGGTGATAGCGCTCCTGGCGACGTTTACGGCGGTAGAGCCGCTCAAAGGGTCGGCCACGGGATCAGCTGCCTGAGCCGGGGAAGCCAGACCGATCCCGATCCCGAGGGCTAGGAGCGGCGCGGCTCCGCGAAGGAAAGCGCTTTGAACATTCCAAGCGCCCGGGTTCCTGGTGATTGTCATTATCATTGTCCGAATTTGAGGTAGCAATATCAGTTCAGAGTGGACGAGACGCCGAAACGGATGAGCTGGATGTCGGCAGCCTTGGCTGGTGCGGCAGCAGCGGAGGCCTCAAGCGTCTCCGGCTGCTTCTCGCGCATCGGGCGGAGGGCGAACGACAGGGTTCCGTTTCTCTGGGCCTTGTTGACCGAGACGATTTGCTCGGGGGTGAGCTCCAGGGTGGCCGTGCTCCCGATCATGGCGTGGGTGCCGTCGGTCTTCTCGATGTTCTGGTCGATGGCGATGACCCGGATGTCCTGCATGAGGATCGTGGAGTCGATGTCGGTCTTGCCGGGAAGGGGGGCCTGGCCGGTGACGTAGATATCAACTCGGTCGTTCGGCAGGATCATGCCGCCGGCGGCGTTGGCGCCACCCGCGTCAAGGCGGATGGAGAAGGCCCGGTAACCTTCGGGCAGCGCGGTAGCCACGAAACCGGATTTATCAGACCGGATCAGGCGGGCCTCGGCGATGAGCTCGCCCTTCATGAGGGTCGCCGTTGCGGTGGCCTTCTCGAATGTAGTGAAGGCGTCAGGCTGATTGTCGCGCGTAATGGCATGAGGCGGGACCGACGTTTTCGGCCAAGTCTGCCACGTCATCATTGCCGGATTGATCTGCTGACCAATCTTAATGTCCTCGTTGGCAACCAGAACCTCCGTCAACTCCCGCGGATCGGGAGCGGGGGGAGCCTGAACAACGTTCTCAGGCGCCAGAGGAGGGGGCTCCGGTGTCATGGCGTTTGAGATGATGAAGGCGAAGGAAGCCGATACGGCTGCAATTCCCAAAAACAGTGCGTTCTTCTTCTTCATGAGCCGTATCCGATTTCCATTATGATTCGAGTTCGCCGAATTAAACTGCTGTTGCCCTCCTTTTATATCTTTTTACCGCACGACAACTCGGTTTTTTGTGAGGGCAGGGCCTTTATTCAGCGTTCCAATGGTTAACGGTGAGCGCCGCTGCCGTGGCGGCCGCCAGGGTCAGGACCGGGTCGGAGAATATCTGGCTCTGTTGCTCGACGGCGGCGTAGGCCTCAACCGCATAATCGTAGACGACATAGTCGCGTCCGCGCTCGGTCGCAGCGGTTTGGCTTTCCTGGGGATTGGACTGGCTGGCCACATCCTTGAGAGTGATGAGGGTGTCCAGAAGCTCCATTTCGGTCAGCCCACGCTCAAATCCTGCCTTGATGACGGTCGTGCTCGCCGCATGGGACAGACGCAGAAGGGAGTGGGACCAAGGAAGGGTAAGGCGGAACCCCCGCCCCGAGGGGCGGATCGAGCAGCCGGCCCGCACGATGATCCCGGTATCAGGGCTAAACCATTGGCAGGGTCTGCAGATTGCAGCGAATGCGAGCGCTTGTGCAGTTGCGGTAAGGTTTGGATCAAGGACCGTTCCTGCTGCCGCCTTTCGTACACTGGAATCCCAGACGAGGTCCCTCAAGCCAGACATTGCTGGTGGCAGATCAACCATGAGGGGTCTTTTGCCGGGAAGGGACAGCGACGAGAGGGCAAACTGGGTGCGCTCGAGGACCCCGTCTGTGTCATCGGCAGCCAACAGTGCGGAACGTGCGTGGCGCATGATTTGCGTTTGGGCAGCGTTGGCGACTTTGCTCTCGTCGGATAGCGCCAGGCCCGCATATACATAGCGCATATCGAGAACGTCATTTTCGTTCTGGGCAGTGGCACTTCGGTTGACGAGGAGGCTCATGGACCTCGCAAGGATCTCAGCTGAAGCGGCACGGGCGCTCAAGAGAGCTGGTTCATAATTGCCATCTGAAGAGGAACTGACCCCTCGGTCATAGACGATTTCGAAGCTGGATCGCAGGAACGGGGTACGGGAGGTCTCTCGAATCATGGCGTTTGTTCTGCCCTTTTTTGGCTCAGATGAACGCCAATATCGCGCATTACCGGTGTCGCGCCATGACTTTTAATGTGATATTCCGAATTAAAGTTAGCAGCCAAAAAGGAGGTAGCGAATGGCTGACGAGACCTTCAGCGATGTCAAAGACCTGGTTCCGATAAGCGCCACAGGCGACGAGGAACCGGCCCCGTCGTACCCGGAGGATGTTACAGAGAGACTGGTCCCGGCCGAGGGTGATTTGCCGCCTCCGGAAGGCTTCACACCTAAGGAAATCCAGTCCTCGATCTATGGTGCGTCGGTCCAGATCTATAATAGCCGTCCGGACCATCAGGATTATGAGGGCAAAGTCCAGGCGGTTACTGACGCTGCAACATTATTTGCACTCTGCGGCAACAAGCAGTTGGTTGCGACGATGTTTGAGGAAATCACAGCGGAGCACGCCCACCCGTATGATGTTTTTGCACGAGCGCAGAGTGAAATAGAGGGCATGTTCATCCTCCCAAGCGAGAGCTAAGGAAAAGGCCGGGGAAACCCGGCCTTCTTCGTTAGGATGGATCGGTTTGCAGCCTATTTCTTCGCCCCCGCAAACCGTCTGGCCGGCGCTCCCGCTGGCCGCTTCTGGCCTCCCGCTTTTGCGGCTGCGGGTCTACCTCCAGAACTGCCATTAGCGGCTTTCTTGGCAAAGGCAGCGTCGAGAAACTTGCTGGCTGTGGTCTTCGACACGGCATCCGGGTATCCGTCTGGCGGAGTAGCGCCCTGATCGACGAGTTTCTTGACCCAGGCCATCTGGCTGTCGCTTGCAGGTTCGGACCCGCGCTTTTTGTCAGCCTCGTCGACGAACTTTTTGAGGGCGGCGCGATCCTGCTTGATGGCATCCGGCAGGGGTGTGTTGGTGGCCTGGGCAAGCCTTTGGGCTTTGTCCAGGAGCCAATCGCCGCTTCCTTCCCCGTTTTGGGGTGTTCCGTTGTGCTGGTCGATGAAGGCTTTACAGGCTTTGAAGTTGTTCGTGACCTCTCGGGGGAGAGGGATGTTCTTCCGGCCGGCGATGGTCTGGGCGAATTGAACCATGGCTTTGGTAGGAGGAGTGGCCACTGCTGCGGTGACAGACCCCTTCTTCTGTTTGATGCTTGGAATGAGGGTATAGGCGACCTTAGAGATTTCCTTGATGACCTGGTCGGCGCTTGCTTTGCCGCTCAAGATATCGTCGAGGCGCGCTTCCATGCGGGCGGTTGCGCCAGGATCGACGATCACAGGGGCGGCAGAGGCCAGGATCTGGTAGAGCTGCATGCCAAGCTCGGTCGGGACGAGGTTCTTCTTCTGAACCGTGATTTGCCCCTGGAGCTTGAGACCCTCGATGATGGTGTCACGGGTAGCAGGGGTTCCAATACCCTTGGCTTCCTTGAGACGCTCCCGCTCGGCGGGGTCGTCCACGAATTTCCAAGCCTCCTGCATGGCCTCGATCAGGCTGCCTTCGGTGTAGCGCGGGGGCGGCTTGGTCATCTTAACCTGAACTTCCGTCTCACGCGCCTTCACAGGCTCGCCATTCTTCAGGGGAGGAAGCTTGGTTTCCTCCTCGTCCTCGTCTGACTTGTCCTCGAAGATCTCTTTCCAGCCAGCGAAGACCGGAACGGAGCCGGTCACCGAGAAGGTGAACTTGCCAGGGGGCACCGGAGGGGCCTGCACGTCGACCCAAACCTTGGTCTGGTCGTAGATGTGCTGCTCGCCGATCGCTGCGAGGAAGGTCCGGGCAATCAGGTCGAAGAGGCGCTTCTGGTCCGGATTGAGCTGGCCGACCGTTTTGGCGAAACCGCCCGGGCAGTTGATGTTCGGAATGATGGCATGGTGAGAGATGCCTTCAAGCTGCTTGTCCGAGAACACCCCGCTCTTGCCTTTCCGGATCACCGGAGCCTTCAGCGAGTAGGAGGCATAATCGGAAACCTCCTTGAGCATCTCGAGGAGAGGAGCTGCCTGCGGGATCAAGCTCTCATTAAGGTAGCGGGACTCGGATCGTGGATACGTGATGATCTTGAAGGTCTCGTAGAGGTCCTGAGCGGTGTCGAGGGTCTTTTTTGCCGTCCAGCCCCATTGAGAGGCGCGCTTCTGGAGGGTCGGCAGGTCCATCGGCTTGGCAGGCGACCGTTCTTTCCGCTCGGTCTTCACGTGGACCGGGCCGGAATAGGCCTTTGCCGCCTCCGCGATCTGGTCAGCGGTGCCTCGGATGAAAATGCGGTTCTCATCAGAGGGCCGATAGAAGAGATCGGCGCTGCCCGAGGCCCCTAAGACGTTCAGCCGAACCTCGAAATACTCCTTCGGAACGAAGTTACGGATCTCAAGCTCGCGCCGGCAGAGGATACCGAGGGTAGGGCTGCGGACGCGCCCGATCCCGACGGGCTTCTTGCTCCCCTCAGGGCGGAGATTGTTGGTCGCAACGCGGGTCAGGGAGAGATTGTAGATCTGGTCGCCCTGCTGACGGGCGACGAAGGCATCGTACATGCCCTGATATTCGGAATTGGGTTTGAGCGACTTGAAGGCCGTTTGCAGGGTTGTCGGGTCCTGCGCCGTGAACATGGCCCTACGGACGCGCCCCTTGAATTTAAGAAACTCCAGAAGGCTTTGACCGATACCCTGGCCTTCGCGATCGCAGTCGGTGGCGATGATCACCTCGTCAGCGGAAGAGAGTGCTCGCTTGATCTTGTCGAGCGCCTCCTTCTTGCCGCCACCCTCGCCGGGAACATAGCCGTAGCGGCCTCCCTGCGGGTAGAGGAGATCGTCAGTCCATTTCTCCCAGGCCGGATTGACCTCACCTGGAAGCTGCAGCCGGAGCAGGTGTCCTTGGGCGGCGAGTACCTGCCCATAGGTGTTTCCAACCGCCGTGACGATGTCACGGGCTTGGGATGGTTTTTCGCAAATGACTACGGAGGGCATGAATGGCGTGTTCTGCTATCGTTCTGGAATCAACCGGTACCATGCTCGGGGTTTGTGGACGAGAGCACGGGTGTCACAGACTACATTTTATTTCGGATTGGCGCTACTAAACTCGGCCGCTAATGATGTGTGAACAGGTCCGAGTGGCGAAGCAAAGTCCGCTTTCTGTCTGCAGGAAGTAGTGGATTGGCGACGGCACACCTACCGCTCGGGTAGGGAACTGTTACAAGGCTGGCACCAACAGAGATCGATCCCACATGCGTACCCTACTCGCCTTCTCACTCTCCCTAATCATCGGAACCGGAGCAGCCTTGGCCGCCGATCCGGAGATCGTCGACGTCACCGGCATTGCGCCTGGGGAAAAGCTCATCCTGAAACGCTGGCCGGACCCCAAGTCGCACAAGGTCGGCGAGGTTTCGCACGATGCCAAGTGGCTCAAGGTCAGCGCGTGCAATAACGTCAACGCGGCCGGTAAGGTCATCATGGACGAGGACCCGGCATCACGGGGCCTCCCCCGCTTCTGCTACGTGAGCCAGGGGGACGATGACGGCGGCTGGGTTCCGACCCAGTTCATCAAGGCGAGCACGACGCCACCGCCGCGTGAGAAATCATCGGACACTTCCGGCTACCCTGCGGACGTAGTCGAGGCCTTCAAGGGGAACCTGGACTCCTGCGATGTTTTCAAGCTTCGGAAGGGCTTTGCCACGAATGAGCATGACCTGAACGGGGACGGGCTCAAGGACTGGATCATTGACTACGGCAATTTGGTCTGCGACGGCATGCATTCGATGTTTAGCGGCAGTGCCGGAAGCCTCACCCAGGTCCTGATCTCGACGGGTCCAAACAAATGGACTGAGAGGTTCAACGAGTACGTCCGCGGGTATAAGGTCGTGAACCGCGGTGGGAAGGCCAGTTTCACCCTGGAACTACACGGCTCGGCCTGCCGGAAATCGGGAGCGGCGGCGTGCTCAAAGTCCGTCAGCTTCACTAACCGCTAGAACAGCACATCGTCTCTCAAAACGTCCTTTTGACGGATCTGCTATGAATGTGGGGGATTCGTACTACGTAGGGCGCTATTCTCCCAGGCGGGATTGACCTTGCCTGGGAGCTGCAGCCGCATCAGGTTTCCTGCGGCAAGCACCTGCCCATAGGTGTTCCCAACCGCCGTGACGATGTCACGGGCTTGGGATGATTTTTCGCAAATGACTACAGAGGGCACGAGTGGCGTGTTCTACTTTCATTCTGGAATCAACCGGTACCATGCTCTGATTTCCGGACGCGAGCACGGGCGTTGCGGACTACGACCTACTTCGCCTTCTCCCACTTTATTTCTCCGCCCCGGACCACGCTATCTCACATCCTCAACTTTCTAAGCTGATGTGATCGTCTTGAGGGGCTCGGTGGAAACTGCGCGGCGGGTTAGCTGGCGAAAGCATACTTCAGCATGCTCAGAAGCAGCGGATGCTCTATCATTGCTCAGCGTGCCAAGCTCCTTTGGAATACATCCAAGTCGTTGATCTGCTGCTGACACGATGTCATAGTGATACTCCTTCTAGGGAGGGGAAAATGATCAGTCGTCGCGCCTTTGTCGGGGGTTGCTGTTCGGCCACGTTGCTTTCTTACTCTCCCCGAGTAGCTCGCGCTCAAGGTGGCGTGTTCATTTGTTCTACTCCGGACAGTGTGTCCAGTTCTCGTGACTTCGAGTTGTCACAGTTCGGCACCCAATCTGGGCCTTCTAAATTCGAGCTTGATACACTTAAACAACAATTCGACTTCTCAGATTATGGGACTTCATTCTTGAGGGATCGGTGGCTGGATTCAGATGGACAAACTCCAAACAGTGGAATGATAACTCTTGGCGTCAGTTTTCTGAACGGTTCACCGGCACAGCAGGAGATATTTCGGACTGCGGCGGATGCATGGTTTGTTGGGCCACTGAAAACTCGACTGGCGTTCCGTTACCTTCCATCAAAAGAACGAGGTAAATCGCAGATCCGCGTCGAATTCGATGCACCAGTCAATGAATCCTACATCGGACGAAACTGCCTGAGGGTACCCGATCCTGCTCCAACAATGCGGATATCTGACCTCATGCCGCACGTCATACAGCATGAATGTGGTCACGCATTGGGTCTACAGCACGAGCATCAAAATCCGAATGTCCCCTTTCAGTGGATCCGTGAGGCGGTGATTGCGGATATGGCCCAGCGCGGCTGGTCGGAGCAGAAGACCGTTCAGAACATTCTTGATCGCTACACGAAGAATGCAGCATGCATCGGTGATCCGGGATTCAACGAGAAGTCCATTATGCTCTACCCAATTCCATCTCGATGGACCAATCGGTTCTCGTCGGAAGAAAACATTGTACTGAGCGATCGAGACAGAAAGTGCTTGCAGGGTTTGTATAGCTCAACAAAATGAGGTTTGGTTATGTCGACCGCAGCCAAGCGATTTCTAGCATCGATGATTTGCGGGTTGGCTGGCGTATGCTTTCATTTGATGTCCTCAACTGGAGCTAGCGCGCAACCGGTTGTATATATCCGAGTCATCCCACCAAACGCTGCTGAGCCTATAGAAGAAGGGTCTGGGTTTCTTATCAGTTCAAAGGGATACATCGTCACCGCCCGTCATGTTGTTAAAGCAGCGGTAGAGGGGAAATCCCGTTTAAGGGTGTCACTTAAGCACAAGGATAGCAACCAGATCCCGGCTGATGTGTTCCGCTGTGATCGATCCGAGATGTACCCGGATATCTGTATCATTCGGATCAATGCAGACGTTGTCCCAAGCGAGCGCATCACTGGCATACCGGAGGTCGTTTGTCGCGACCTTAACCGCGGTGAGGATCTGTCAGCATTAGGATACGCTCAGGGAGAAAAGAACACTCTGTTCACGGTTCTCGGTAAGGTGATCGGTGATATTGGACAGTTCGATATGTACCCGTCAAGTCTGCCACTAACGTACGGGATGAGTGGCGGCCCGGTGCAGGATCAAAACGGCAACATTGTCGGTGTTGTAGCTGGTGGCGTAAAAGGCGGGACACACGGGTATTTCACTCCCATTTCTCAGTTCAGCAGCAGGCTACAAGAAGCCGGAGTGCGGTGCACCAATGCACCTAACGACACAGGAAGGCAGGCCCAGTCGCAACCTCACTCAGAACCCCGGTATTTGGGACCTCCTTCGCGTGAGGCTACACTTCAGGCTGAACCTCAGCCGGAATCAGAACCGCTGTATCTAGGGCCACCGCAAGACGCTCGGAGGGCGGCTGCCTTAGAGAAATTGCGAGACATCGATGTAGTTTATTGGCGCAAGAAGCGGGACGAGGGCCTCGTAGAGCGCGTGCTAAGAAAGTACAATATTAGATATACCCCAAGGGAATCTGGTTTCTATGATGGTACTGATTTTAGCCAGGACAAGACAGATTCAATCGCCTGCACGCCGGATGTCCCAGGCAACGTGATCCGAGAATTCGCATTACTGCTCTTTGACGAAGGCGTCCCGCTTAAGTTTATCTCTGAGATGGACAAAGCTAACTCAGCGATCCGCAATAGGTTGACGATCGAGGCGCTGGATCCTGATAACGAGAAAGAGTTGCTTTCTCGGCAGGACATCCTGAATATCAAGCAATGCCCAAGTTGGACGGCTAGAATATACGGTAGGCATTGGCTACGCAGTGCTCGCTAGGGTCTGTTCAAAATGTTTTCACCCAGATTATTCAGGAACGTGTGAAGCCGTAGCGGTATCAACGGCGGGTAGCTCTGTGAGTGCTGACAGGAGATCGGGGGATACGTTAAGCCTGCGCACCTGTGTGTCGATCGTTACGTCAGCACCTTCAGCTGGAACTATAAAGACAAGCCCCGAGGTTCCAGGCGGGCGCAGCGCTTTCTCCCGGATGACGTCCCGAATTTGGGCGAGGCCGGCGTCCCCGCAGTTGGGGGAGAGCCGGATCTCAATTCTAGATGGGTTCATGGTTCTATCCCGTCATTTCGATCCCGATGACGCCTTTCATGGCTTTGATGGCTCCAAGGCTTACATCATCGGTTTTGATGGTGAGGCTCGTCTCTTTGGGTGCATTGCTCCCAATTGCGATAAACAGGCGTGAACCATTTTCAGCCTGGGTTCTGAGAGCAGTGTGCGAGCGGATCTGACCGAGAACCTGAACAGCCAACGTCTGATCTGCACAGCGGACTACCGCGCCGTTTCCTGCCTTCTGCTGTTCGGCATTGGCGGGCGACCAGCGCGTGATCACGGGACCGCTCTTGGACCAGTCGATCTCAACCACGGCGATCAGCGGATCCTTAGAAAGGATAGGCGGAACGACCTTGTTCGAGAATTGAGCCCGCATCGCTGAGCAGGCGTCACCGACTTGAACCTCGGTGATCACCGTTCCATCGACATTGCGGTCCTGGATGCTGACGATTTCGACCAGAGCTTTCAGAGAGGTCTGGTCAGGAGTGATCTCCCGCATGGTTCGGCGGGCCGTCGTCAGTGAGACAATCCCATTCGTTCCGATCAGGTCGGCATAGATGTCGATGGGGTGCGCCGCAAATCGATAGCCGAAAGCCTTCTCCTCACCGGCAATTGCATCGGCCGTAGAAAGAGGCTCGACCGTGAATTTTAGCGGTACCGGCGCAAAGCTGCCGAAGAGATCGCCTTGGTTCACGCCTGCCGACTTTCGGCTTGTCGCCTGCTTCCGTAACGCTTCCGTAGCAGAGAGGTGCTTGGCCCGCAGATCGATACGGGCCTGGTTGTCCTTTGGAGCCACAGACTTGTCGGTGTTCTGGGTCTGGAGACGGTCGAAGGCGCCGGCCAGGATCAGGGTGAGGATGTCAGATTGTTTGACGGTGCCCAAGGTCCGGTCGATGAAATCCTCGAGAGACTTGAAGGGGCCGGCCTCGCGGATGGTAGCAATCTGAGCTGCCAGATCCCGGCCGATGCCGCTCAGAGCGCAAAGAGCATACCGAATGGCTTTAGAGCCGTCCTGCCGTCTCTCGATCTGGAAGCTTGCGCCGGACACATTGATATCGGGTGGGAGAACCGTAATCCCGATTTTCTTGGCCTCATCCACGGTCCGCATGAGCTTTTCGACCTTGGTGATCTCCTGCTCCATGTTGGCAGCGAGGAACTCATGGGTGTAGTGGCGCTTCAGGTAGGCCGTGATCCAGGTGATCAGCGCATAGGCTGCGGCATGACTTTTGTTGAAGCCGTAGGCCGCGAAGGGCAGGACGAAGTCATAGAGCTCGTTGGCATCCTTTTCCGTTTCGCCCTGCTCGATGCATTTCTGGACAAAGATCGTCCGCTGCTTAGCGATCTCCTCGGGGATTTTCTTACCGATGGCTTTACGCAGAACATCGGCCTCGGCGAGGCTGTACCCGGCTACGATCCGGGCCATCTGCATGATCTGCTCTTGGTAGATGATAATCCCGTAGGTCTCTGCCAGCGTTTCGGCCAGCTTTGGATGGGGATAGGCTACCTTGGCACGGCCGGCCTTTCGAGCGGCATACTGCGGGATGTACTCCATCGGGCCGGGGCGATAGAGGGCCACAAGCGCGATCAGGTCTTCAAACCGGCTCGGCTTGATCTCCCGGAGCGCCTTAGTCATCCCAGGGCTCTCGATCTGGAACACGCGAAGCGTCCAGCCGCGATTGAGCATGGTGAAGGTCGCTTCGTCCTCCCATGGGAGCGCATAGGGATCGATTTCGATCCCATCGGCCTTCAGGAGGCGGCGGGTATTCTCGATGACTGTCAGGGTCTCAAGACCCAGGAAGTCAAACTTGACGTGTCCGGTGGCCTCGGCGGCTCCCATTTCGAACTGAGCGACTTTGAGGTCGCTCTTGTCTGGCGGGTAAAGCGGACACGTCTCGATCAGCGGACGGTCTGCGATAATGATACCGGCGGCATGCTTTGTGGCATGGGTGACCGATCCCTCGACGACCTGGGCGGCCTTGAAAGCCTCTGAGGCCTCCGGCTGTGACAGCGCTCGGGCTACCGCAGGGAGTTGGGCTGCATCAGCAAGGGTCTTGGCATCATCAGGGATGAGCCTGACGAAGGATTCCACCGCACCCGGGGTCATGCCTCGGGATGCGGCCGCTGCCCGGAAGGCGCCCTTGGCTGCCAGCGTGGCGTAGGAGCCGATATGCGCCACGTAGTCAGCTCCATAGCGCCGGTGAACGTAGTCGAGGACCTCCGGGCGCCGAGCTTTGCAGAAATCGACGTCAAAATCCGGCAGCGAAATCCGCTCGGGATTGATGAATCGCTCGAAAAACAGACCAAAACGGATCGGGTCTAACTCGGTGATCGACAGAGACCATGCCACAAGTGAGCCTGCACCGGAGCCGCGCCCAGGTCCTACGGGGATGTTGTTCTGCTTGGACCAGGTGATGAAGTCGGACACGATGAGGAAGTAGCCAGAGAAGCCCAGACGCGTGATGTGGTCGAGCTCGAATTCCAGCCGGTCGAGATAGGCCTGTTTCTTCTCTTCGATGTAGGGATTTTGGGAGATCCGTGCGGCCAGTCCTTCCCGGGCCCTTCTTTTGATCTGCTCGATCTCATCCTCAGCGGTCAGACCGGGCATATGAGGGATGCGGGGCTGGCTCGAATTGACGAAGGCTTCCGACCGGCTTGAAATGGCATCGGCGTTAATGAGGGCCTGAGGTACGTCCTCAAAGAGGGCCTCAAGTTCCGCCGGCGTCTTGAAGGTCACTCCGGCAGTCAGATTGCCTTTCTCGGCTAGGGCCTCGGCGACCCCGGTCTCCTTACGACGGGAGACGAAGTCGATGATCTCAAGGGCCTCGCGGTCTGCAGCGGTCCCGTGACGGATTTCGCTGGTGGCGACCACAGCCGGTTCCAGGCCGAGCTCGTCCAACAGGTCGAGGATACGAGCCTCAACGGATTCCGGTCTCTGCCGACGCTCCAGCTCGACGGCGTAGGTGACGCCGCTGGCATCCAAGGTGGAAAAGAGGGTTCGGACGTAGGCTGGCGCGTTGCTGGATCGGGTCGCGTTCGGCAGGAGGCCGTCCGCAGTAGGCCCCGTGAGGAAGTAGATCGTATCCGCTTGTCCCTCGACCAGAAGCTCCAAGGGCAACGGACCTGAATGGCAGTCTGAAGCCACCTTATAGAGATGCTTCAGCCCGGCCTCGTTGCGGGCATAGAGGGTCACCCACCCAGTAAGGGTCGTGTTTGCTTCGGCTCCCTGGATGCTGGCTTCGACAGAAAGGCCAAGGATAGGCTTGATGTCCGCCTTCTTGGCGGCTTTGCAGAACTCATATGATCCTGCCATCGAGTTGCGATCACAAAGACCGACGGCGCTCTGCCCTGCAGCCTTGGTGAGGCTGACAATAGCCTCCGGCGACAAGCAAGATCGGCCGAAGGAGTAGTAGGACTCGGTTTTAAGGTTGTTCGGCATCAGAGATCACAGAAGCTTCGTGGACCAGCCGCGAACAGCCACGGCAGGCGAGGTAATCTTGGAGGCTTGGGAACCGGCGAAGAGATCGTTCTGAGACTGCGGGTTCTCCCGCAGGGCCAGCATTCTGATCCAGACTTCCGCCAAGAGGGTGCAGTCCTTGATCGCATCGTGCTTCTTCGCCCGCTCGGGATCGTAGAGGCCCAGGCGCCCAGCCACTGCGTCGAGGTTCACCGTCCGGCCTGGCCAAATGAGCGAGGCGGTGTCGATGGAATTGATGATTGGGTTCGGGAGTGGCGGTAACCCATCCCGCCGACAGGCGTCATTGATGAAGCCGACGTCGAACGGAGCGTTATGGATGACCAAAGGAGCGTCACCGACCATGTGGCAGAATTTCGGATAGACCTCGCCGAACAGCGGAGCATCCTGAACCACTGTGTCATGGATCCCATGGGCCTCGAATGAGCCATAGGAGATCCGGCGCCCTTCGGGATTGATATAGGAGTGGAATGTCCGCCCGGTCCGGACGCGGTTCACGACCTCAACAGCGCCGAGCTCGATGATCCGGTCGCCATCTTCGACGCTGAGACCGGTGGTCTCGGTATCAGCAATCCAGAAGCGTTCGACCGTTTGGTTCTGGGGGTCGGATGCAGGCATTGGCGGGTTCAACTTTTGAATTTATTGGGGTTTTTGCCCTCTAAAGGGGAGAGGGCAAAATCTGGAATGATGAGCTTTGTGTCCCTTATGCACCCATTTGGGCCGTGGGAGGGCAGGCGCGCTCTTCAGAGGCAGGGGTCGCTTTGCGTTTGTTTTCTCCCACTCGGATGACCTCCCCATCTGGTGTTGAATTGTACCAGCCGGCGATGTGGTAAACCTTGCTTCCTCGATTGAGCTTGCCTTTGAAGCAGGGGCGCTTGGCCTTCTTGTCGGCATCTGTCAGGGCGAACGTGAAGATCGCGCCTTTGAGCAGTTCTCCAGCAGCGCTCCTTCCGGATACCGCCTGATACCGTTTTCTATCCCTGGACACCTTTTGCTGGGTTCGAACCTCAAAGGTCACCCCTTCCAGGACGATGGTCCCCGTAAGCGAGACAGAGGTCTGCGAGGTCTGCTCATTGAGCGTTCCCGAGATCACGAAGGTATGCTGGGGGGCCATTTGTGCTCCTTATTGCTGCAGCGATCCGGGAAGCACCCGTTCTCGAATCGCGAATTAAATTGCAGTTCCGCCGCGTTATCCCTCGCTTTTAATCCAAGGCGAGGGTCAGAGAAACCTGCGAACAGCCTCAAGGAGTTGGATTGGGAGCTCACTCACATCATTTATGACGAGCCACCCGGGGATGTTCATGGATGGAGCTTGCTGGCTGATCCCGATGCCGATCAGATGAATGCCACAGGAGATGGCGACGTTTGCCGCCTCTTCGGCTGCGATCGGATCGTTGGCTTCCCCATCGGTGATCAGGATGAGAACCTTCTTGTCGTGTTTCAGCCGGTAAAGTTGGTGGGCTCCCTCGAGAATGGCCTCGGCCGTCGGTGTTCCGCCGTTCCTTCGGCGCAGGACGGACCCGAGAGCCGGCCGCATCGTCGAAGGGGGCTCTCCGAATGCTTTGTGGCGAACAATCGTCGGATTCAGTTGATCGTCGGTGGTGTAACTGTCGATGGCAAGGTCAATCTGGCGTTGGTGGCCGATAGCCTCGATGACCGCTCCGGCGGCCCGCAGGAGAACATCGCGACGGCTTATTCGAGCTTTCGGCTCCGACTGGCCTCTGTTCGGCTGCTCCTCAGACGTGAGCATCGATCTTGAGGCGTCGAGCATCAACTGGACGGCGGCGCTTGTCCCGGCACGGCGCTCAGTGCGTCGGAAGATATCCGGATCGCGCATGGCGATGCCCATGATGTTCTGATCGTCGAGTTCTCCTTCTAGACGGTGGCGGCGGACCACCTTCCGCTGGCGCGAGATAAGGAGTGACCGAACCGCGGCGGCGAGTGTTTCAGCGTCCCTGCTCGCGTTTTCCATGATGGACCGGAATTCATCTCCGTCCTCCGGTTGCCGGGTCTCTGGAGCGATGATCAGGGGGCTGGAGAATGCTCTTCGATAATGGCTGGGCAAACGCCCGGAGGCCTCGGCGCGGGCAACCGATCGGTTGTAGGTCCGAACATCGATCTGAGTTCGGCTGACGATCCTCGTAACCACATCAGAGATGTCGAGCAGAGGCGTGTTCAACTGGTCCGCGTCGTCTCCCTGCCAATCAGGCTGACCACCGTCATCGGCGAGACCCGGATTAGGGACGCTCGCTGTCCCACCGTGGGCGGCGGAGCATCCGGAATCCTGCTCACCAGGTGCGTTTCGTCCGGTTTGGGGCCCGGGCGGGTTGAGTGTGTCGCCCCCGCTCTCCTGTCGGCTGTCTTGCGGTCGATTAGCCTGGGTTCGCTCACGGGAAAGGCGGATCAACAGGTCGGAGAGGTGGAGGGCAACTGGGTAGAGCTCAGGATTATCCCTGCAGCGGGAAATCACAGGCCAATAATGCTGGACGATCTCGACGGCCTCCGAATCCACATGCTCACGCATGAACTCGATCGCAACCTGTGCTGTCGGTGCACAGGGATAGGCATTGGCGATTGTACCGAACCAGGTGAGCGTCTGGTGGACGTTGGGGATCAGGCGAGGGGGAACAGAGGGATCACGGGCTTGGAGCTGGTTGAGTTCGCGAGATACGATGTGATTGCGGGTGTAGCCGATATTGACGTGAGAACCAGGAAACTCCCTGGCGCCAATGGACTCTATCCTCCAGTCATCCAGACAATTCTCAGTCTTGAGCCAGACTCGAAGGCGATGCTCCTGGGATTTGTCCATCTCGGCCGCAGGAAGCCCAATCGCCGTCTCGATCCAAGGGAGGCGTCTAGAAAGGGTGCTGTAGAGGGGATGGAACACTTCATGGTTCCCATATCCTCTCAGGACCTTGGCATCCGCGTCGCTGTATTCGCTTTGCGGCCAGATCGCAGGTAGATTTATGTGCACGCCATCAGTGAAAGCTCGGCTTCCTCTGAACGTGATGTTGAAGCGTCGGTTCCCCATCGCCGAGAGCGTTGAGGCAATCTCCCGGCGCAGGATGTACCCTGGAATGGTGGTCATGAGGGTCTGCTTAGAAAGGGGCCGGAGGATTCCAGGACGGTCCGTAAATCTGATGAGCGAGCTCATAGATTGTCTTGGCATCGACCAGCGTAGGTGCCCGGGCATAGAGAATCCGCCGGACAGCTTCGCATTCGTCACCGTAGAATGAGGCGAGGTCCGCAGTCGCTTCGAGCTGACGGAAGCTGCAGGTGGTGCTGATCTCGCCTTTCTTGTAAGCGGCACGGATCAGGTTGGCCACTTTGATGATGTTGGTCGCGGCCGAGGGGTTCTTGATGACGCCGCGTTCGGTCAGGATTTCAGCCTCCTCATCGGGCGGCGCATAGTCCATATCGACCCAGACAGAGAAGCGGTCGCGGGTGGCTTCCGACATCTCATTGATCATCTGATAGCGGTTTAGGCTGTCGGCCCGGCCCTTTGTGTTCGCCGTTGCCAACAGCGCAACCTTCGGATGGGGAGGCACAAAGCGTCCTTCATCCTCCAGGATGGTGATGCCTTCGCCCTCGTAGAGTTGGTGCGCGATGTACTGGAGATCCGGATCGGCCCGGTCGATTTCGTCCACGTCGATGACGGCCGGCTGGGTGATCGCTTGAGTGAGGAGCCCGTCGAACCAGCGGGTTTCCGGTCCCTGGTGGGTGCTGATCTGCTTGAAGCCGCCCAGCATGTCACGTTTGCCCATGTCACCGTGCATGGGGATCCGGTACCAGGGGCGCCGTAGCCTGCCGGCAATCTCTCTGGTCACCGTGGTCTTCCCACATCCTGGCGGGCCAGTGAGAACTGAGTTGTACCCCCGATCCATTGCCCAGAGGATGAGGCGAAGGTGCTCGATGTCGAAGCGGTGGCTGTGATCGATGTTCGGAACGCGAGGATGCTGGCCGGACCATTCGAAAACGGTAACAAGAAAATCCAGCTTGTCTGCGTCGCTCGGGTGGCGCAGCGCATCCGCAAAGAGATCCGCGGCTTTGACCTGGTGGGGGCGCCCCTCTGGATAGCTGCCGTGAGCCAGGACAGTCTGGGCTGACGGTACGATCGCGGGTTTGGAGATTGCGATCCGGTCGGCCTCAACGAGCTTGCTGAAGACGCTCTCAAGGCTCCGGAACTTGCCGCTGGTAGCTTTTTCGACCAGGCGGTCACCGCTCGAGAGGATCTCTCGGTCGAGAGCGAGGCGGCCGACTGGTTCATAGCCGCCTGACGGCGCCGAACCGACAGAAGGCGGAGCTGCCGTCGTAACAAGGTTGGCGACTGGCTCCTGAGGTGGCGTCAGATGGGGCAGGGTAGTATCCGCTTGGGCCAAGGCGCTGATAGCGTCGGCGAGCGCCCGATCGCTAGCGCTCTTCATACGCTCGCGAAGCGCCTCTATCGCGTCCGCATTGGCAGGGTCGGTCAGTGCTTTGCAGAAACCGGTATGGCATTCCGAGGCTGGATCGAATCTTACCTGGCCCATCGCCTTGTGGACGAGGGTTCGGGCGGCGTCGATGCAATCGGCTAGGATCGCGTGCGCTTGCTGGGGCCCAAGAGCCTCCGCCAGGATGCCACGGAACTGGTCAGCGACTTCGTCCTGACTGGGGAAGAACACACCGCCGCGGCTGCGTGTGATCCGGAAGTAGGTCTTTTTAATGTAGAGACCGACCAGGAGGTTGATGAGGAATGATTTTTGTTCGTCGATCTCGGACATTGGGGTTTACTTCAATGAGTAGATTTGAACTCATTTCAGGAAACCAGATTCTTTTGTTACTTCTTTCCACGTTCGGAATTCGTCACGACGACGATGGGAAGGACATTGGGACCGGCGCAACTTTGAGAGGAGGGCGCTGTCTCCTTAGACATACGCCCTCCTGAACTTAGCATGTTATCTTGCAGCAGCCTGTGCGTTCCTCGCGTGCTGAACCTGCAACCGGGTAAAGGTCATCAGCGATCCCCTGGATTCCCTGAAACTGTCGATCAGGATCTTCGTCATCTTCCGGGTCCGCTTACCGTCCCCCTTGTCGACGCGGGTCGATTCAAGAACCGTGAACAGAGAGATGTTCCGGCGCACGGCTTCATGGCCAATCTTAGAAAGGTCGATCCTTGTGACGGTGCTGGGCCGAGCAGGTTTGATGTCACGGACCTGTCCTTGCTTACGCCCTGCAGTGTTCTCCGTCTTTTCATAGAGAAGATATGAGCGTGAACCCGGAGGGCGAACGGCGAACAGGCTCTTGTCCCCTGTATGGAGGCCAAGAACCTCAGTTTGATCGCTCTCCTTGGTCAGACGGCGCCAAGGGCGATAGTTGCTCGCATTCGGGCCCTCCACCACATAGGCCTCGATCTCGATGTAATCCTCCATTCGTCCGTGAAGGACGGTCGAGGCTCCCATATCGATGACCAAGCACTCCTTCTTATCGAAGGTCACAGCCCCGGAACCGTCTCGTTCCGTGTGGGCTCTCATGCCGCGACCTTCCATCTGCTGCTTTTCGGCGCGGCTGGTGATCTCTTTTGCGTTGAGGATGCAGGCGGTCTTTGTCTCGTCCACCCCTTCGATGAGCATATCGACGCTGCAGAGGACTTGGACGGCACCCTGCCGATAATCGCTGAAAGCCTTTTCGACTTGAGTGGGAGACAACTGGGAATGGACAGTCTGGGCCGCGAAGCCGGCATCCTTGAAGGCTTTGGCAAGACTCTCGGCGTCTTTGATAGTGCCAGCATAGGCGAAGGTTGGCATGGTAGAGCCCCCCTCCTTAGCCCATGCCTGAACGCACCGCTTATGGTAGTCCGCCGGCCGATTGTTTCGAATATGGCTTTGGATGCCGGACTCTGTTTCGACCGGATTTCTCGGATCGATGTATTTGCTGACTGCCGCCTCGATCGAGGATCCGTCTTTGAGGGCGACATAGGGGGTGACCGTTCGCGTCGGCACGATCGCGCCCATCTTCAGAGCTTCCTGATAGGAGACCCTCAGGAGCTTTGCATTCGCCAGATCCGGATGGAGTTCCTTGCCGTCAGGTCTCTCGTGAGTAGCCGTTGCTCCCATCACCACTAAGTCGGGATTGATGGCCCGAGCCGCGTTGATGATGGCGGAGTGCTGGGAGTCGGCATTCTCACTTGCGTGGTGGCATTCGTCGACAACCAGGAGGTCATAGGGCTTCAAAGACCGGATGTTTGCCATCACGGTTTCGGGGAGCGCGTAGACAATCTGACCGGTCTGATCGAGTTTCCCGTCGATACCGAGTGAAGTGCTCTTATGCCCCAGGCTTTCAGCACGCCGCTTGTTCTGCTGCGCGACCGCGATCAGATCCTGCATGACGAGGATGTTGGCATCAGGCTTGCGCTGGAGCGTCTTGTTGATGACGTCCGTGAACATATTGGTCTTGCCCGACCCTGTAGGCGAGACGACCAGGACATTCTGGCCGGTTGCCAAGAGTTCCGAGGCCTGGGTGGTCACGCGATCTTGCATCGCCTGCCGGAGTTCGTGATCAACGGGCATCAGAGAATCCGAAACTGGGAGTTTGGAGCCAAACGCAACTACGATTCCTGATCATACCATTAAAATCGGCTTTCCTGAACCGGAAAGCGTAAATATGTGTTTTTAATTCGGCCTTCATGTTAAAAGCGGCACGTTCATAGGAGTGCCCGATGGCAGTAAAGAAATCACATATCGACGGCTTCGGCGTAAAGGCGGACAGGCATTTAGATAGCCCGTCGGCCCATCAGAGGCCCCATGACCGGCCTGATGATTCGAGAACGCCTGGATCCAGCGGCCACCCAGAGCGGAGCTCGCGCAGAGACGGTAACGATGGCGTCGGCGATGTAGCCAATTCGTTTCTGAAGAGGGCGGAACGGAACGACAAGCTTTCGGGGCTCGCTGAGGGTGCAGCGCGGTTCGGCGCCTATGCTGGCCTTGCATATGGCACTATGGAGCTGGTCATTCTCGCCCGCCGGGCCATGGTGAAATACCTGACAGGGGCTGATCCTGACGCTCCACAGGCTGCGGAACAGGCGAAGGCGGCGGGGTTAGACCCGCAAAAGGGCGAGTGGGCGGAAAAGGCGGTTCGGCTCGACCAGGCAGGGATGCAGCAGGCGAACGGCAAGCTTGCGGAAGTCGCTGGCGCGGTCGGGATCAATCTTCCTGGACAAAGCCAGGCAGAGGGCGGAAGGCTAGTCTCAGAAGGGAAGCTAGCCTCACTGGAGCCGACAGATACTAAGACGTTCGTCCTTGGGCATAAGGACCCTGGGAGTAAAGAGGATCAGAGCGTTATCGCACTTTCCACCGGGGCCGGCCGAGAAACCATGTCGGCCTATTCCCAGAAGACCGAGGACGGTCTTGTACGGAAGCGCAATTTCGTCAGCGAGTTGCCGGAAGGATCGCTCAAACTGGGAGAGAACGGCGTGGATCTGTCCTCCCGGGCCGACAAGGCTCTCCAAATCGGGAGCAAATCGATGGGTGAGAGCTCGCTGGAACAGATCGTCGGCGTCGGCAATCGCGAAACCGATGTGGCGACCATGCTCAACAAGGACGGACGCGTCAGCAAGGAGGCCCGGTTCTCTGGGAGGGGCGGGCAGGGCGCGGTGGAAATTTCCGAAGGCCGAGCTGTGTTCTCGCAATTGGACGATCGCGGTAAGCCCATATCCACTCGCGAGTTGAAGGATCCCGGGATTTCGGTTTCGCCGGAAACCGGGGCTGAGAGCCTTCCGAAAAGCGCAATTCACCAAATCGGAGCTTTCGCGGCTGATCCATCCAAGTTCCCAGCGGGAATGGAACCGACAGGAGCGGATAAGGTGCTGGATCAAGCCAAATCGATGAACTCACGTCCGGTCGATATTAATTTCGACATGGGACGGTTCGCTCCGGTTCGCGATCTCGGCATATCTAGGTAGAGTGAGTGGGAGCCTTAAGGGGCTTTTGCTCAAGCAACGAGAAGGCCCGGAGCGAAAGCGCCGGGCCTTCTCTTTTGTCAGAAGGGGCGGTTGAAGCTCAGAATCTGCAGTTCATACCAGCGAAGTTGGCGTCAGCTTTCGCCGCGAGCTGGCCTCCCGTATGTCCCGCTAAATTTGGTATCTGCCATAGTGCCCGTCGAGAATCTTCAGACGGCCAAGGCTCCTAAAGCGACCTAACGCGCACTACCCCAAGATACCCAAGAACTAGGACAAAATGCATCATTCCCCCCATGTTTTGCTGTGGTATGGCCAGATCAGCATAGCCTGCAAAGCGAAAATAGGGTCGACACGAAGCGATGGCCGATACCAGCCCACCCTCCCTAACCTTCATCGGACTCCCGTCGGATCTGAATGTTGTTGCCCCCGAAAGATCGGACAGATCATCCCGGTTGACGTGAGGCAATGAACTCACGCGGGGAACGATAGCCGAGTGCCTTGTGCGGGTGAAGGCTGTTGTAATGCTCGAACCATAACGGCAGGCTGACCAGCACCGTCCGGGCGTCCGGGATCGGACTGACGCGGACGTAATCGCGCTTGATCGTCCGCACGAAGGCTTCGGCCATGCCATTGCTCTGGGGGCTCTGTACGGGTGTGGTCCTCGGCTCCAGCCCCATCTCTCGCGCCAGGCTCTTCGTCTCATGGGCGATGTAGCATGAGCCGTTGTCAGAGAGCCATTCGATAGTCTCTGGCAGACGATTCACCGGCCCGAAGCGGTACTCGACGGCGGTGACCATCAGATCCTGCACATCCTCACCCTTGATGCCCTCTGTGGTGGCCACATGCCCGAGCACCTCGCGGTCGCAGCAGTCGAGCGCAAAGGCGACCCGCACCTTCTCGCCATTGTCACAGCCGATCTCGAACCCGTCCGAGCACCAGCGCAGATTGGAGCGATCCACGGCCACGCGCCCGTCGTGCCGGCGCGCCTCGGCGCCGCCGGCATGGCGCTGCAGCAGGAGACCGTGCGCCTTCATGACCCGGTAGACCCGCTTGTGGTTGGGAGCAGGCCGACCCTGCTCACGGGCCTGGCGCACCAGGAGGGCGTGCACGCGGCGGTAGCCGTAGGTCGGCAGGCTGCCGATGATGGTCTGGATCGCCTCCACCAGGTCCTTGTCCGGCCGAGGAGGACGGCCCCGGCGCTTTGGTGGTCGCCCGGCCGCTTGCGCGGCGATGTTGGAGCGGGCGACCTGAAGGGTGGCGCAGACGGCGCTCATCGCAAACCGCCCTTGGGCCACGACAGCGAGCGCAACAGCTGCTTTTTTGGCCCGGTGGCGACCTCCAGCGCCTCCTTGAGGATCTCGGCTTCCAAGGTCTTCTTGCCGAGCAGGCGCTGCAGCTCGCGGACCTGGTTCTGCAGGGCCCGGTACTCGGAGGCGGCCACCACCTCCTCTTGGGCACTGGTGGCCGTCAGTGCTCCCTGGGCAGCAAGCTTGCGCCAGCGGAAGAGCTGGTTGGGGGCCACTCCATGCCGGCGGGCGACCAGGCTAACCGTGGCGTCCGGCTCGTAGGTCTCCTGGACGATGGAAAGCTTCTCGGCGGCCGTCCAGTGGCGGCGGCGTTGCGGTCCGTCAAGGACCTCAATCTTGGGGGAAGAACCAGTCATAGGCCTAACACTACTCCTATCTCTTAGCGAGGTGGGAGATCGTGTCCGGTCAATTCGGGGGCTACTTCACTGAATATGAACGGCCAAGATCAAACGGTCGTGTTCTCGGTAAAGGCCACTGATGCCGAATCGGGCGTTAACTTCGTCCAAGTAAAGTTGGATAAACCAATCTCCCAAGTCACACCCGACGGGCGGGTGTTCGAAAGCGAGTACCTGACCTTTTATGACGAGATTGATGTCGCCAGCGATGGCATGTCTACGGAGCAGGTCAGGCTGTCGGCCTTCAACGCGTCCACCACGTTCTCCATTGCCGAGGTATGGGTTGGGGACAATGCTGGGAACGACTATACATATCGTGGGACGGAGCTTAGCCAGATTGTTGATCGGACAAGCTTTACGATCTCAGGCAGTCTGCCTGATGAAAGCGGCCCGACACTCACGTCCCTTACGATTCCAAACTTTGTTAACCTGAGCAAAGGCCATCAGTGGATGAGTTTCACTGTTGGCGGAACGGACGACAGTTCTGGCTTAGCAGAGGCATGGATCCAGTTTAGTGAGGGCGCCAATACGGTAAGCACAAGCGGCAACGGATCGTCTAGCCGGTTCGGCGTTCTGCTCGGGTGGGACGGCGACGACTTTAGCGACGGGCAGTCTACACAAGTTGTGGGGTTAGCCGCGGACAACTGGCATGACCGGTATACGATCGATTTCGTCGAGTTGAGGGACAAGGCCGGTCACACGACCACATATACAGCCGCAGAACTAACTGCGCTGGGCTTCTCCACTGGATTCAATGTCGTTACCGCCCCAGAAGATAAAACTGCTCCTACGCTCAGCACTCTTACGATCCCCTCGAGGGTTGAACTAACTGGGAAGGCAATTGCCGCGACGTTCACAGTCGGAGCATTCGATTATCACAGCGGGGTAGCGTCTGCTGAAGTGGTGTTCGATAAACCGCTTACATACTCACAGTGGGGGGTGACTCAAACATCTCAGATATTCCAGTTCGAGCGGTTCTTCTTTCCGATTTTCGCGGAAACGACCGATGACCAGGATCTGTATATCAGCCCGAACAATCAGCCTGGGACCTACTCGGTGACCAAAGTCACCGTGACGGATATTGCAGGCAACGTGAGAGTGTACACAGGGGCGGAAATCGCGGCCTTGGGCCTGCAATCCCGCATCACGCTTACCACGGCGACACCGGATGTGCCGAGCACGCCGCCGACAGAGGATCCCGGAACCCCTGTGATTGTGCCAGTCACAGAGGTTGTGACTGCAACGAGCCTCACCCTTGAACCCGGTGTGAAGAATGTCGTGGCCCAAGGGAGTGGGAACGTGACCCTGATCGGGAACGCCCTCGACAATCAGATGACTGGCAACAAGGGCAGGAACGTTCTTGAAGGGAAGTCCGGCAAGGACAAACTGAACGGCGGAAATGGCGATGATAAGCTTGACGGGAGCATCGACAACGACATCCTTGTCGGCGGAAGCGGGAAAGACGCCTTCAAGTTCACAACGAAGCTCGGCACATCGAAGACCGACCGGACATTCAACTTCGACACGATTAGTGACTTTTCGGTCAAGGACGATAGCATCTGGCTGGATAACGCGATCTTCAAGAAGCTGGGATCTGGCTCCTTGAAGAAGCCCAAACAGTTGGACAAGTCGTTCTTTGTTACTGACAAGGCCAAAGAGAAGAACGACTATCTGGCCTATAACAAGAAAACGGGCGTCCTGTCGTATGATGCCGACGGCTCCGGCAAAGGACAGGCGATCGAGTTCGCGCAGTTGAAGAAGGGGCTCAGCCTAACTTACAAAGATTTCTTTGTAATCTGAGACCCTTCGGGGCGTTTACTCGAGCATAAAAAAGGCCCGGTGCCAAAATCACCGGGCCTTCTCTTTTCCTCAAAGGGGGCGTTTGAGGATCAGAACTTATAGTTCAGACCTGCACGGAGGACCGTGAACTTGTTATCCGCTTTGGCGGTGAAGGTGTCTTCCGCGAGGATGTCAGTGTCACCCGTGTAAGTGCCGGTGATCTTGGTGTCCTCGAGGTCGACATAGAGGGCTTCGCCGCGAAGGGTGAGGTTGTTGGTCAGCGCGTACTCGGCGCCGCCGCCGATGGTCCAACCGAACTTGGTGTCGGACTCGGTGCCTGCCCAAATGTCGGCCGGACGAGTGGCGCTGGTGGTCAGCGTGTTGGTCGCGGAAGCGTCGATCGACCCATAGGCCAAGCCACCGGTCGCATAAACGAGGAAGCGGTCGACCGGGACGAAGCCTACACGGGCGCGAACCGTGCCGAACCACTCGAGTTCCGAACGGAACTCCAGGGACTCGTCTGCGAAGCCGGTATCGAAAGCGCCGAAGGACTTCAGCTCCTGGTCGGCATAGTTGATGTCAGCTTCAGCGCCGACCACGAACTTGCCAATCTGGTAGTTGTAGCCAACCTGGGCGCCACCGGTGAACCCGTCGCCGCCAGTCGTATTGAAGCCGCCGAAGGCTGCGTCGTTGAAGAAGAAGCCCTCCGAACCGGACACCGTCACGTCATCGCTGTTGTTCCAGCCATACCCGGCGTTCACGCCAGCGTAGAAGCCGGTCCAGTTATAGCCCGAGCCGACAGCCGTGAAGGCCGGCACCGGAGCAGGCTGGGACGTGAAAGGAAGATCCGCGGCAGATGCGGGCACAGCGAACATCGCCATAGCAGCGCAGGCGGCGAGCGAAAGGAAAGAACGGTAACGCATGTCAACCTCAGTGTGACTGTTGGAGGGGATGATCCGGCGTCAATGTTGGAGCCGGGATAGCAACTGCGGGGAGTTGTTGAGCAGCTGGCTATTTCGAGCGTTCAGGGAACGCTTTTTTGGGGTTTTCAGATTGTCTCTGGCAATTTCCTACTGGGAGATGGGATTACGCGGTTCCAAGAACGTTCCGCGCAGCGACAATCCGCTCGTGTTCGCGTACGGCGAGCCACCGTGAGGTGGCGACGAACGTATGCATAATGAGAATGCCGACGGCGAAAACCGGAGGCATGTTGAAGCCGTAAGGGACGGCGGCGAGAATGAACGTCAGGATGTAGAAAGCGCGGTTCTGGTAGAATTCCAGGTTGCGACGGAAGCGCTTGAGTGCATCGAGTTTGCTCAGGTTGCCCTTGGCTGCCATGCGGCTTTGCGTATAGCGGACCCGCCAAGCTCTATAGAGATCCTGCTTCCAGGTAATCCGCTCCAGACCGAAGGCTTGCAGGAGGGCTCGGCGTCCCGGAGAGCGGAGCATCGCGGCGATCCCGAGGAGCGCCAAGATGCCGAGTGTGAGCCATCCGGCCAGACCCACAAGGTTGAGAACGAGCAGCAGTGCTAATGCCACCCGCTCCTCAATTGCTGCCGAGACCGTCCTGTCGTCAATCATCGATGTATTCATGTTACGATTCGCAAACTCGCGTTCGCCTTATTTGCACTCTATAGCACTATTCCGAATTAAAGTGCATACCCGACTGCCATTTCGGTAAACGCGAGGTCATCATTGGCAGGCAGGGGCGGTTCCTCGAACTGGTTGAGGTCCGATGAGGCTAAAGGGGCTTCTAAGGCAACCTCCTCAATGCCGTCTTGCACTGCCTCGTCGGGTGCGGTTTCAACCGTTTCCGCTTCCCCGCCTTCATCAGCGTCCGCCGCTGCTGCGGCCTCCGCTGCCTTCTCGGCGGCGAGCTCTGCCTCAAGAGCATCGAGTTCAGCCAGCTTTTCGAGCAGAACCGCCTCTTCGGCGAACGGAGCGCCAAGGCGGTTTCTGATCTGCTCGATCCTGCGCTGACTGCGCTGGATCTCGTCCTCATGGCGGTAAAGAAGGCGTTCCAGGCCACCGACCTGGTTCAAGCCACGGGTTGCGATGCCGCCCGGGGCGAGGTCCTGATCGAACGGGTATGTGACGATCGGGTCAGGATCTCCAGGGAGATCCATGTAGACCTCGGCGCCGTACTTCGTGAAGTTCGTCGCTCGGATGCCCACGAACACGATATTGAAGCCGGCGAGAGTGCCGATTTCGCGGTTACCGACTGTCTGCCGGTTCACATGCTGTGCAACCGCCTTAATGATAGCGTTGCCGAACGCCTCGCGCTTGTCATAGACCACGCCCTCGACCGTGCCGTTGAATTCTCCGGCCGGAACGGGTTGGCGTTGTTTGATGGCCTCCCTGATTACATCGACGGTGGATGTAGAGGTCTCGATGGTCTTCTCAGCCCACCGCTTTTCGGAGCGCAGTTTACCCTGTTCAGAGTTGTGGGCCTGGCGGAGGCGCTCAAGGCGCTCCACATCAGCCCTCAGGCCGGCAACGCGCATATAGCGCTCGTCGCCGGACGCCAGAGCAGCAGCCATCTGGAAGGCTGAGGCCTCGGAGACGTCGTCCATGCTGCGGATCGTATCGTCGCCGTTCATGGCCTGCTCAATGAAGCGAGCCTTGCGAGCGTTCATTCCCCACATCGTGGAGTCATAAGAGCCTTTTGTCGCATAGGCACGGATACGAACCGAGCTATTCTGGTTGCCCTGACGCTCAATGCGACCCTCGCGCTGCTGTACCGAGGCGGGGAACCACGGCGCATCCAGGTGGAAGAGGTCATAGAGGCGCTTCTGGACGTTCACGCCAGTCTCCATATCCTTTCCGCCGATGAGGATGCGCTTCTTGCCTTCGCGCATCTCTGCGAACAGGCGTTCCTTCTTGGCATGCTGCTTATGATCGCGCATGAAGGCGATGTGCTCCGGTCGGACTCCGCTCTCGACCAGGCGCTGCTGCATCCAGGCCTTCATGTCGAAACCGCGATTGATCGCAGATTGCTCGCCCAAGCCAATATCCGTGAAGATGATAGAGGTAGCGCCCTTTAGCGGCTCAGGCCGCTTCGTGGCCGGGTCGAAGAACTCGAAATCGGCAGTCTCATGGTAGGCTGCGATTGCATCGTCGAGCATCCGATTGAGTTTGCTGTCGGGATCAGCCGGCCAGTTGGGATCGACAAAGCGCATATCGATGGCCGAGAAGCGCCCGTCGGCGATCACGGTCAGAATGATGTCATCACCCTTCTTAGGGGCGCCGGAGCGGTTACGGATCGCCTTGATCCGAGCCTCAAGCTCTTTCTGATACTCCTTATAGCCGGTGGGCACAGGGGTCACGACGATCTGGCGCTGACCGCTCTCAATGAGCGGGCGCTCTACCAGTTCGCCAAGCTGCTTGCTGGACAGGATGTCCATGAAGCTCCGGACACGCCGCATAAGCTCCGGCACATTGTAGAATTTGGCGAAGCGGCTCACGATCTCGTAGCCACCAGCTGCGTTCTGCTCGAAGCCTGCAACGATGTCGCCGTACTGGGCTGCCCAAGCGTCGAAGCTAGCCAGACCATCGGCTTCCAATTGAGCCGGTTGGAAGAACCGCTGGACCGTAAACAGTTCGCCCATGGTGTTGGTGATCGCCGTGCCGGAGGCCATCACGATGGCACGTCCCTTATTGGCGCGGCGCAAGTAGTCAACCTTCATGAACAGATCGAGTGCACGCTGCGAGCCAGCAGGGTCGATTCCCTTGATGTTCCCCTGGTTCGTTGCGAAGTCGAGTTTGCGGAATTCATGAGCTTCATCAACATTGATGAAGTCGACACCGAGTTCCTCGAAGCTCAGGACCTGGTCCTTCTTGTCCGAAGCCAGGCGAGCTTCCAGACGACGCTCAAGCGCTTCGATGCGCCGCTCAATCTGCTTGCGGGTGCGGCGGTCTGAGTTGTCGACATCCTGGAGCAGCCATTCCCACTCGCGGATTTGGTCGTCGATGAATTCCTTATAGAATTCGTTGCTCATGCCGATGCGCCCGAATGCCGAGTGCGTGATGATGATGGCATCGGGATTATTCAGAGCGGCCATAGCCACAAAGCGACGGCGGTTGTGGGTATGGAAGTTGTATTCGTCGGCTACGAGGATGTTTGCCGCCGGATAGATCTCGAGGAATTCCCGCGAGAACTGCGCGAGCATGTGGTTAGGAACCACAAACATCGGTTTCGAAATCAGCCCGAGGCGCTTCTGTTCCATCGAACCGGCGATCATTTCGAAGGTCTTGCCCGCACCAACGGAGTGCGCCAGGTAGACGTCACCCTGCTGGATGATCCGCCAGACAGCCCGCTTCTGGTGGGCATAGGGCGAGAACCGGAGCGAAAGGCCCGGAAGGGTCAGGTGCGAGCCGTCGAAGACACGCGGGGCGATATTGTTGAAGTTCTCGTTATAGTAGGAAACGAGGCGCTCCGTGCGGTCAGCATCGGTCCAGAGCCACTTCTGGAAGGCTTCGCGCATCTTTGTTGCGATGTCGTTGGCCTTCTCGGTGGCTTCCACATTGACGGTCGAAGAGCCGTCCTCATGGCGACCCACGATCTTGATCTGCTTGCTGTTGAGCAGCGCCTGGAGGACGTCGGAGGATTCCATCCGGTCGAACGTCCATTCGGACACGGCATGATGGTGGCAGGTGACCGTCCACGATCCGAGAGATGCCGTATAGGTAACCTTCATCCGGTCGCCGATGACTTCCTGGGCGAATTCCTCGATGTCGGTGGTGGGGATCCAGTTGGCGCCGAGACGGACCATAATGTCCGAGGCGGCCAGTGGCTTCGGCTGTACCTCCATCAGGGCTTCCACGTTCCGCTTATAGCTCGGATCGAGGCTGCAAGCGGCCATCGCATCCTTCAGCTTCTGGGCCACGTTGCCCGACAGGTATTCGTCGGCCATGACCCACTGACATCCTGCCGGATCCTTGAAGATGGAGGTTCCAAGATCGGCGATCACCTCCTCGCGGCTGAGTTGAGCAAGGCGTGCTACATCGTCGACATCGAGACGGCCCAGACGGTTCAAGGACACGAACAGGGCATCCTGGGTCGTGTTGATGGCGGGTTCCTGATCCCGCTTGAGCACCCGGCCCTGGAGGACCGGCCCGCGGCGGATTTCCCCGTCCTCGGCGATGGTTTCCAGGGCATATGCAAGCGCGCCTTCGGCGTCGATCCGGATCAGGGGATCGTTCTTGAAGCGCTTGGTCTCGGTGACGGTGCCATCGGGATTGGACCGTTCGATAACGGTGTACTGCAGAATCCGGCCGTGGGATTTGACGAAGGAGTCATAGGTCTCGTTGAGGCGAGCCAGCGAGAACTCCCAGTTTCCGTCGTTGAGCTGATCAGCCTGAGCCTTCTTCAGGGCGTCGCGCAGCTTGATATAGCCCTTCAGCCAGAAGAGCTCGCTCGGGCGCAGATCGATCGCCTTGCCGGACGAGTTGTAGCGTTGGGTCAGCGGCTGGCCGATGCCGTTTTCGAACTGCATGACAGTCCCGTCCTCGGAGAGGTACAAACCGCCGACTTTCCGGTTGCTCGGGTCGAGGTCGATGGTCGGGCCGCTGGCGGCGGTAGAGGCGACTGACGAGGATTTCGGGCGCCTGGCATAGATCCCCTCAGGGAGGGTCAGGATAGCCGTCTCGAAAGCATCCTCGATGGTTACGTCAGACAGAGGATCGACGGAGTATTCAACCGCCCGGTGCATCGAGCCGCTGACGCTGTGGCGGCCGAGGACCATATTCGGGTTCGAGACGAAATACTCATTGATCTCAAAGTCGTAGCCTTCGACCTCGATCTTGGAGGTCTCCATCCAGTCACTCAGGTGGAGAACCGGCTCGCCGACGGCTTCCCCGCGCTCGTTCGTGCGGTACAGGGCAGCGCCCATGCTGGTCCGGCGAACCTTCTCGCCAGTCATGCGCTTGCGCAGGAAGAGAACGTCGGTCACCACCTGGGTGCCGGCGTTCTCCTTGAAAGCGGTCTGGGGCAGACGAATGGCCGCCACAAGATCGGCACGCTCGGCCATGTAGCGGCGGGCCTTGTCGTTCTTCTTGTCCATCGTGCCCTTGCTGGTGATCAGGACAACAATGCCGCCTTCGCGGACGCGATCGATGGTCTTGGCGATGAAGTAGTCGTGCAGGAGGAATGCCTGCTTCTTGTACTCCGGATCGTTCAAAACCTTGGTGGAGCTGAACGGCGGGTTTCCGATGGCGGCGTCGAAGAAGTCCCGCGGAAGGGCCGTCTTAGCGTAGTCGCCCGTGATGATATGGCTGCGGGGGTAGAGGAGACGGGCAATAGAGGCCGAGACCGCATCGTATTCGATGCCGGTGTAGGTGCTGGCTGCGGCCATATCCTCGGGCATGAGGCCGTTGAACAGACCGATACCCATACCGGGCTCAAGGATCGAGCCGCCATCGAAGCCCAGGCGCTGCATGCCCCTGAAGATCGAAGTGATCACCGCCTCGCTGGTGTAGTGGGCGTACTGGGTGGTGCGCTTGGCCTCCTGGTACTCGTCGTCCGTCAGGAGAGCCTTCAAGCGGTCGGAGAGCTGGTACCAGTCGTGGCGGTAGCCGACGCCGAACATGCCATTGGCGACTTCGCTGGCGCCCCAGCCCGTGTACTTGGTGAGGAGAGACTTCTCCTCGTCCGTGGCCTCCCGGCCCTCAGTGGTGATGGCCTTGGCGAGTTCGATGATGTCGATGTTCCGCCTGGCAGTTTCCTTCCAGGATCCCTGGCGCTTCAGTTCGCCGGGCTGGATGCGATAGTTGCGGCGCCCGTCGAGCTCGGCGTCCGGAGCGATCGAAACAAGGTCGGCCTCGTCCAGAACAGTGTCGATAACGACATCGCCGACGAACGGGTCCGTATTGTCCGCGGGCGCTTCGGGGGGAACCACCGGTGAGGTGCTTTCAGCCTCAGACAGCAGGGTTTCTCCTGCCGGAGCAGATGCCGCCTCAAGAGAGGCGGAGATCTCATGCTGCTCGATCTGCAGCGGGAGAGACAGGGGCTCGGTGACGATCTCGACCCTCTGGGCGGCCGGGACATTCTCATTCGCCGATGCAAGTTGCTTTACAGCCTGAAGGTCCTGAGGCTTTACGAGACCGCGCTGGATCTTGAGCGCGCCCTTCTCGTCAACACCAATCAGGGCACCGGAGACCGCAATCCATTCGCTCGGGATTGTGACGGCGGTCAGAGGAGCCGCAAGCGACAGATCCGGGGAGCGATAGGGGATCATATCCCAGGCAGCGTCCGGAGCGCTTCCGGTCGTAACCCATTTCCAGCCTTCCGCCTTGACCTGGCCTGAGATGGCGTTGAGCCTCCGGGAGGCCAGCTGAACCAGCAGGGACGGATCGGACAGGGTGCCGTTGCCCGGTTCGCCGAAGAGGTCGCGCTGAACGAAGCCGCCGGCGGCCTTATAGGCATCAAGGCCGACGAACCCGACCAGCCGGTGCCCCTCGGAAATGCCCATGGGGCTCAGGATGAGGCGGATCTGATCGGGCTCGGCCGCCCACTCATTGAGGGCATGGAAGATGACCTTTTCCTGGGCCTTGAAGTCGGACGTGATGCTCAGGGCCTCGATCTGCTCCAGATCCAAGTGGCCCTGCCGAAAGAGGGCGATGATCTGGGGAGCAACCGTCGTGAGCTGTACGCGGGAGCGGGCCTCTTTGAGGCTGATACCGAACCGAGTGGCGATCTCGCTGATATTCACGCGCTTCGAGCGCGAAAATTCACGGCACTCGTCGATCTGATCCGCGAGGTTGATCGCGACAGTCGAAGCTTCTGACATCATGGACAATCTCATTCGTTTGGCTTTGGCCGAAGGCCGCGTGGCCGAAGCCAGCGTTTGGGGGTTTTGATGTGGGAAATTCCAACGTTTGAATTGGCTAAAAATAAAAAAGGCCCAGGCGTTTAGCGCCCAGGCCTCATCTCAACTCTGAATCTGCAACGGGTTCGTAATGAAAGGATCCGCCTGGTGCGGACAGGAGGTGGTCTAGTCTTCTGAGGGAGCGTTTCGTTTGGCGAGGGCAATCGCAGCCCTGATCTTCGCCAAGGATTTCTGCGCGAGGCTGTCCTCTTCAGGTTCCTCGGTGAGATCCGACAGGAGGTTGTCAATCTCCTGTTCGGCATCTTCCAACGCCGCCAAGAGGACCGGAGCCGCTGCCATTTGGGTGGCGAGTTGGCCCGATGGGGTCTCCAAAGGCTCCAAGCCCTCAACAGGCTGGTACCGAACCTCGGCGACGATCAGGTCGCTATCGGGATCGCGAATGGCGAACGTGTCGCCATTCCCCTCGATGATGAACGCCTGTTGTGAAAGGTCGGGAATCGAGTTTCGGTCAGACATTGACGAACCGATCCAGCTTCAGCTTCCGAAATCCATTGGGAGCACGGTCACCCTTCCTGAGGCTGGCCGACACCCAGGTCCCTTTCGAAGTGGCTATCGCCTTCTCGGCATACTGTTCGAACGCCGCCGACGCGTCGGCGGCAGTCCGGATCTCCACGGCTTCCCGTGGGAGGGGCGCTTCCTCATTGCAGAGACTGAAATGGATCGAGTTGAAGCCGGAGCCGTCTGATGAGGCGGGGTGACTGGATAAGATGAGTGTTGCCATAGGGCTGTACCGTCGCTCTAGAGGCCCGAGGATCAGACGTTGACGTAGCGTTCGAGCTTAAGGGCCTTGAACCCACGGGGAGTCCGGTCGCCCTTCTTGAGGTCGCCGAACGCGTGCGCCGGCTTCCCATTGGCGGTCGCATCTTCGCAGTAGGTTTCGAATGCGGCCTGGGCGTCGGCAGCAGATGTGATCGTCACCGACCGGTCAGGGAAGGGGATCGTCTCGGGAAGGCGGGCGAGAGCCGTACGCGGCGCGCCGTGCGGCCCTTCGGCAGGGAAAGCCTGGAAAGTCTTCAAGATCAGGGTTGCCATGGGTCTGTTCTCCTCATTTTGGGGATTTGTTGAAAGTCGGTCCGTCTAAGGATTGACGGAAAACCTGCGGAATCAGGGGAATTTGCTCGGACTGCGGCTTTTGACCGATGCCGGGCCGCATTATAGTGCGCCCTTGCCGCTATTTATTTCGGCTACGCAAATCAGGAGTGATCGTTGCGCTATCTCGCTTTGGCGACCGTCGCCGTCGCCAGTATTGTATCCACAGGGGCATTCGCTCAGTGTCAGCCTGTCCCTGTTCAGGTGAGCGTGCAAACTCCTGAGCCCCAGGTCGTAATCAGCTCAACGGCCAACGTCGTGGCGGCCGCTTCAGCCCCGCAGCAGCTTCAAGCAATGGCTGGCTGGCACATCAATGGTTTGGCCCAAGCTCGCCCGAGCTACGATCTCAAACTGCAGGGAGAAGTGATGCAGGATTGCTATCGCCCCAGGGCGGTCGCTGTCACACTGGGGTTCAAGGAACCGATCCAGGTGTTCATCGCGTCGAAGTACCGGCAAGGGACCTGTGAGTATGAAAACATCCGGCAGCATGAGATGCAGCACGTGCGGATCTACCGGAACTCGATCATGAATTATGCGGGACGGCTGCAATTCGACATTAACAATGCTGTGGCCTCGCTGACCCCACAACAGCTGAGTTCGACCCAAGCCCAGCAATTGTCCTTCAACAAGGTGGTCGAGGCCACGGCCCGGGTGTTTAATCAAATGATGGAAGAGTCACGGCGCCTGAACGCTTCACTGGATACGGTCGAAAACTACCGATACGAGCAAAAGCGCTGTTCCAACTGGTAGAGACGCTGGGGAGCGGGCGACTGCCGGGACCGCGATCAGATGGCTCTAGAGCAGTTTCGATTTAGACGGGCTCATACCCGCAATTCCTGAGGTAGTTCCGACACTCCTCTGCTGGGAAGCAGTCGAGCAAGTCGCCGATGGTGGTCCAGAGCACCTCCTTGGTGCGTGCGCCCGCTTTGCGCAGCAGCGCCTTGAGCTTGGCGAAAAGTTGCTCAATCGGATTGAGATCGGGGCTGTAGGGCGGCAGATACAACAAGCTGGCGCCGACCGCTCGGATCGCCTCCTCGACGCCAGCCACCTTGTGAGCGGCCAGATTGTCGAGCACGACGACATCGCCAGGCGAGAGGGCTGGTGCCAGCATCTGCTCGACATAAGCCTTGAAGATCTCGCCCCGCATGGGCCCGTCGACCACGAGCGGAGCGATGATCCCGTTCTCGCGCAGGCCCGCCACAAAGGTCGTGGTCAGCCAATGTCCGTGCGGCACAGCGTCGATCACCCGCTGTCCGCGCGGTGCCCTGCCATAGCGCCGCGACATGTTGGTGGCGGTTCCGGTCTCATCGAGAAACACGAAGCGGCTCGCATCCATAAAGCGCTGCCACACGCGAAAGCGGCGGCGCTCCTGGGCTACATCCGGCCGGTCCTGCTCGGCCGCCCGGAGCGTCTTTTTTTATGCGTCAGGTCCATGCGCTTGAGCATCAGATGAATGGTCGAGAGCGCCTGCACCACGATCCCGCGGACGCGCAGTTCGGTCTGGATCTCGGCCAGCGTGATGCCGGACTTGGCGTCCACCAGGGAGCGGAGCAGATCCTGGTGCGGCTCAAGCACGGGGCGACGATGGCCGCCGATGCGCTCCGGCCTGACCGAGCCGGTCTCGCGCAGCCGCCGCATCAGCTTTACGGCGGCCGAGGGGCTCACTTCGTAACGAGCGGCCGCCTGGCGGATCGAGCTGCCCTTCTCAACAGCGCGGACAATGCGCCGGCGCAGGTCCTGGGACAACGGTGTGGTCATGGCGAGCCTCTGTGCTCACGCCCCTGACCGACAGGGAGTCAGATCTTCCGATTCCGTTCAACCCCAAACAGCTCTAGGCCCGAGGATCCTCAGGCCTAGAGCGAGCTCTAGCTAGCTAACCGCCGGCATTATCGATTGTCACGTACACTTCGCAAGATTCGATATGCTCACGGAAATATTCAAAGGGAGGCTTCATTTTGCCGAGCCTACGACTTTCCTCGCAGGACGCTACACTCCGCGCATACCTCTCAGACGGGAAGAGCCCGGACTTTAGGTAGAACTCTTTTGGCCCGAAACCCCAGTACTTCTTCATATTTATACCGAGGCCGCCATTCCCTATCACTTCAAGCGTCAGGTAGGCTGCCGGAACCAGCAATAGGGCGATTACCGCGGATATCTTCCGGGGGATGATCCGTTTGAGGAGAGCATATGCAATTGCAGCTATGCTTGAGAAGACGACAAACGCACTCCAAAACATTATCGTGAATTGAGTGCTTGCCTCGGCCTGCTGATAGCCAAAGATGATCGCCGCGATGGCGACGCCAATGACGACTACAGCCGTAATGATCACGCCTAAAATGTCTTCGGATTCGCTTCTTATATAGACCCACATTTTGTTTTTCCCCGCAGCCTTATCTCTGCCTATCCGAGCTTTATCCAAGTTTGATTAAGAATGCTGTTTAGGTTAGGCCGAGATGACTTGTTTTATCCCGGCGCGTCTAGGGTCGGGAGTGGTTATTCAGATGGAAATTCGCGAACCGGACAGATGTCGAGTTGGCTCCTTAGATAGTGAGCTTAGGCCGGCCCGGTCCATCACGGGTTTCCATTGTAATTCTCAATCCGGGCGGTGAAGGGTTTCTCCGATCCTGCTCCGTCGTCCCAGAACTCTCCCTGGTCGCCCACGTTAGAAATGGCGTTGCGGAGCACCGTCTGCTCGGCTGCGGAAAGGTCCACTGGAATGCGAGCGGGGTAGGCCAGTTCCTCGACCGCTTTGGAGAGCCAGACGCGGGCTGCTTCCAAATCGTTATAATCTGGAGAGTCCTGCAGTCCGTCGTCCTTGAGGACGTCCAGCATGCCTTCCATCATGGAGAGAATTGCGGTTGCTTCTTCCTCTGATGCCAAGAGGAGGAGCGGAGTATCAGTCGCTGACATAGAAATGTCCTTAAGCTGCTGCGGCAGGAGGGGTATCCTCGTTTGCTGCTGATGGCACTTCCATCCCGACGTATAGCGATGGGGTCGATCCAGTCCGCATTAGGTCACCGGAGGTCATATCGAAGAACTCGATCCAGCGGCGCATCTCCGGTCGCTCGGAAATATCGATGTCGGCAACTGAGGCCTGCCATGACATGAGGTGCTCTGGAGCCAATTCCACAATCATGCGGACTTCGTCCTCGGGCAGGAGGCCTTTGTCGACGATGTACTCCGTCATCGAGCCAGGACGTGGTGTAGCCCCGCGACAACCTTTAACTGGGGTACGCCAAAGTCCGTCCACTGCCTTGAGGCGGGGTTTCGCCCTTGCCTCCATCAAGACGATCCGGCGGAGCAGCGGCTTTTCAAGCTCGTGGAGCTCGTGTGCCTTCGTCACTGGGCAAAAGAAGCAAGCGCTCTTAATCGGGACGGGTAGGCCGGCGTTGCGAATGCGCTGAATGCAATCCTCTCGCTTCCAATTCCATTCCCTGAGAGGGTATCTGTATTCGTACTTATTATCTGTGAAACCTTCACGTTCCCTATAGCGTTTTTGATCAGCTGGGCTACAATCATAGCCAATAAGCTTGATTACTTTGCCACCAGCAGCCCAACAGCGCCGAGCAGGCTCCCAATTGTCGGCCCACTGATCTTGAGGCTGTATCTTCCACTTCTGCGAACAACTTCCATAACCGAATGTTTTACTTGGAAGCGTACCATTTGTAAGACAATTTTCCTCTAAAGTTCTATAAGGAGGAAAGTTCTTATAGTTCTTCGGCTGGTATTTGACAACAATCAGAGGGACGCCCCGCTCCTCGAGCCACTGCTTGAAAACCGGCAGGTATTGGTAGGTCTGCGGGCGTTCGCTGCCTGTATCGGCGAATAGCGCGACGTCAACACGCTCGCCACGTTCTACCATTTCAATCAGCATCGCAACACTATCTACCCCAAGCCCAAGAGCGGCCATAACGGGCGAGTTGTTGTCTGCAAAGAAATCCAGCTGCGGCGGTCGTGCCGTCATTTCGATCATAGCGAATTCCAGAAATAAGGAGTGAGGAGCGTCAGGCCGCGGCGAGAGTTGTGCGCGCTGGCGTGGTTTCCTTGTGCTTCTCAGGGTCTATGATGAGACCGAACTTTGACCGGCCATTGTATTCAGCCTCGGTCACAAGGAAGGTTCGCTCTTTCCGATTGAGCCGACCGGATACGCGATCAGCGCCGATAACGGCCGTAACCTGAACCATGGCGTCGGGAGCGCTCCTGGCCGAGATTGAAATCCATTTGTCCTTAGTAGACTCGGCGAAGGCTTGCTCTTGGAGCCGTACGCTATCGGTGACCGCAAGCACTTCTCCGGTCACAGCCATGTACTCATGCGGCATGTAGTTGATTAGGGTGAGCTTCGCATCCCGGCGATCACGCGTGGTAAACAGATCTGGGAAATGGTGGGCTACGATTGCCCAACAGACATCCTCCTCGTAGAAGCCTGCTGAGTTGCGCCAGGCTTCGTGGATCGTCTGGTTCCGCTCCTCATCGAGGACCATATAGCCGTGGCCCGGAGTGTTATATTTGCACACTCCCTCAGCATACCTGTAGCCATAATCAGCCCCGCCATCCGGGGTGTGGGGACGGGGATATCCGAACGAGATGTATTCGCGGGTGAGGGACTTTAGTTCGACGCCTGCCAAATGAATGAGGCGTACCTCCTCGCGAGCTTCCTCCAGCGTGTCAACGAACGCGAGTTGATACCAGTAGGGCTGGCTCGGCAGCACTCCTTCTTCGAGGCGCTGAACACGGAACCCAGGATATGCTCCCGACAGTTCAACAACTCGCAGGGTATAGCCAGAATCCAGATTGGAGGACTGTTCGATTTCGCGCTCGCTCATGGCGGCTCCTGCTTTTGGGGATTAGGTTCTGTCTTTCTCCAGAATGGCTGTTGGAAGGGAATTCACTCCGCTTTAGGTTAAGGCCCTCTGCGGGCGCGAATTGCTCGCGGCGTTTGAGCGGGGCAGGGGCAGAATGGTTTTAAGAGTGGGAGCCAGATGGGCTGCGGCGGTGGCTGTTGCCTGGAGTTTTCTCGGAGCATCGCCAGCGACAGCGGCCACGATACAAAGGGTAAGCCCTAACTGTTTCCAGTTCGCCGAGTGTGGCGATACCAGTGACCACGGGATCCTGATCAGCGGCGAGATCGTCAAGGGCGATTATTACAAGTTCCGGGCTGTGTTGGCAGAAGGGAGGTCGGTTCCAAGACTGCTGTACCTGCGATCACCTGGAGGAGACGTTAGCGAAGCGCTGCAGATCGGTCGGCTTGCAAGGGAACTCTATCTGGAGGCCGTCGCCCCTGCCCAGATTGAAGAGGGTAAAGGTGTCTGCTTCGAGAACGATGCAGCGACTATGAGGCGTAGCGGTCGCAGGCGGCCGGGCCCTTGTGTCTGTGCGTCTGCATGCTTCTTCATTTATGCAGGCGCTGTCAGACGAAACGAAGCTGCGGTGGGCATACACAGGTTTTACATCGATCCCAGCACCAACGCTAAGCTCACGTTACAGGAATCTATCAGCAGGATGCGGGCTGTGCGGCAACCCGTCATCGACTATCTTCGGGAGATGGGGGTGCCGGGCAAGTACGTGGACATCATGTTCGCGACATCATCCCGTGAGCTTTACGTCCCGACGACGGCCGAGATACGGGCAGACTTCCTAGGCTACCCACCAGAGATCATGGAGTGGCTCATGGCCCAGTGCAAGACAGGTAGCGATCGGGAAGCTGCTGAAGTCTTGGAGAAGAAAGGATTGTTGAGCGCTCTCAACAATACCTGGGAACGGACGGGGTGTCTCGCGGATGCGATGGCGGGAGACCGCGTAGCTCGGTACAGGCAATTCAGACAGAGCTACGATCAGTTTGAAGGCTTTGAGCCAGTAAGTCCAAAGGCAGAGTAGATAGGACCCAGCATAGGTACCGGGCCCGACCTACTGGATCCGGTAGGAGTTGCCCCAAGTCCAAGGGCTGGTGTAGCCGGCGAGCAGGTTGGCGGGGTCTTCGACGATCTCGAGGTCCCAGTATGGATCGACATGGGTGTCGCAGACCCGGGTGACGTCAGATTCGATGGTCGGCTTCACCCGCGCTGCAACTTTCCCATCTGTCCTGATGTCGTGGGAGCTGTCGTCCTTGTAGGCAACGATCCATTCGGGATGGATGACCGTACCGAGGACTGCCTTATAGTCGGCAAGTGCCCTTTGCTTCGCCTCAGCTTCGGGAAAAAGCGGATCATCGCTCACCGGACCCTCTCAAGTTCGCCCCGGAAGACACCCTTTTGCTGGCCGTTATCCCAGTTTACGAAGACCATGTTCTTTCCTGGGTCGCAGTAAACCGAAGGGCCACGGCCCGTGGCGACCTTCCCGACGGTTCCGAGGGTGTCCTTGGGAATACCAGCGAAGAGGGCGGTGCAGCGGACGCGCATCCCCTCTTGAAACCGTGTGCGGGTGTCAGTCATTGGCGCCGGTCTCAGAGAAGATCACGAAATCGGACCAAGTCTGGCCGTCTTCGGTATGCCAGAGCCCGTCTTCTCTGAAGTGTGCGATCTCCCGATCTCCGTCGGGGCCGACCCGGATGGCCCCATAGGTGGCCTGGACAAACTCAAAGGGGCCATGGTTCTCACTGAAACGGTCCTCACGGCCGCACTCAAAGCGAATAAAGCTGTTGGGCTTCGTCTCTGCCGCAGGGTGCTTCTGGGCCGACACCTTGCTGACCAGGCTGTGGAGTTCGAAGTAGATCTCGTTACGGCGCCAATCGTCCTCTGGCACGTTCTCGATGAACCACCAGGTAGCCTGGAGTGCTCGGTTGACGGGAGAAAGGCCGGGGAGATTGGATAGCCCGGCTAAGAAGCCCTTAAAATCTCGTAGGCTGTCCTTGCGGAGCTGATCGAGGAATTGCTGAACCTCCTCCTTGGGATGATCGTTCAGCAAAATAAGGAGCTTATCGCGGAGGTTTTCAGAGATCTCAATGACAGGATTGCTCACACCTGATCCTTTGAATTTTGGGGTTTTGTAAGGAAATTGCGCTCGAACAAGAAAGGCCCGCAGGATTCCCTGCAGGCCTGATCTTGCTTAGACTTCGCGGAGATCGGAGGCCGCCTATGCAGCCTCGACAAATAGTGACATCTGCTCGATGCTCGCCTGTTCCTGGCGGGCGATCAATCGTGCCTTAAGGTTAGCGCCCCATGCACGATAGACAGGTGGCGGCTCCTTAATCATAGACGCTACAACGATGTTGGCATGTACCAGCGCCTTAGCGACACCTGGGCACACGGAGTTGCCGATCATTCGGGTCTGCGAAGTCCGCGTGAGGGGCTTCCCGTCATGGAGCGCTTCGAGGATATAGTCTTCGGGAAAACCTTGACCTCTGGCAAGTTCACGGGGGGTCAACATCCTGAGGCCGATGTCCACCACGACGTATGAATCAACAGTAACGAACTCCCCACCGTCCCAGCAGCCAAACTCGCGGAGGAACTCGGCTACTTGACGCGCCTTGTTCATTAGCTCGGGGGCAAGTGGCGGCATACCACCCTTCACATCGGCGAGACCAAAGCGATCATGGGTGGTGATAGTGTGGAGCGGATCGGTGACAGGGGTATCCTGATCCGAACCGTAGTAGGCGACAAGCGAAGCTCCGACCGTTCCAATGTGATTGCCCTGTGCGGTAGCCGTGGGCATGGGGTCGGTGGCGGCCGAAGACCGCATATCCGAACCCTTCATGTTGATCACATGCGGAGCAGTGACCATGTGGGTTTCTACAACCCCATGACGGGGAGCCCCCGCCATAACAGTGTGGATCGGCTCGTCCGGACGTTGACCGATGCTGTTCTCCTGAAACTTGGTCAGGTGCGCAGCAACGACACTTTGGGTACAGCCCTTTCCAACGATCGTCGAAAGTGGCTCATCGGGGGAGTGTCCGATAACGCCGGTATTGTTCTGAGCGAGGAACGTCGCTACCAATCCAGTCTTTCCGCCTCCGCCGGCAGTCGCAGTCCCGACGGGCTCGTTAATATCAGACCCTACAGAGGCGCCGAAGTGACGAACCAATGACACCGCCGCCAAGGAACCTCCGTTGGCGTCAGGAACGATAGTTGGGTTCGGCCGGTCGATCGGGTACGTCCGCGGCTCCTGGCCAGGACGTTCGCCATACCGGGGAACCAGATACGGGGCGATAAGCGCGTTCTGGTCTTTTCTGCTCGCCGTGACAGTATGGAGCGGTTTTTCCGCCGAGCGGTTAAGACCACCCTGCTGGGCGTAGGTCATCACAGGCGCAACTAGCGCTTTCTCGCCGCGGCGGGCTGCGGTTACTGTCCGAAGTGGGTCCGTCAGGTCCTCGATCCGATCCCCGCCATGGTGGGTGAGCGAGACCAAGAAGGGAGACTTGGAATCTAGGACGTACCGCTTGACGCCCTTGGCTATGCGCTGAAGCGTCGCCTTTTCGAGTGGACGCTTCGTCTGGATCCCCGTGTCCTCTTTAAAGCATTGAGCTTCCGCCTTCGTCATGAAGATGGACGGGCAGGGACGATTCCAGTCGATGATTTCCGCAGCGGTGCGCCACGGCAGAAGCTTGCCCGACTGAACTTCTGCGCTTCCAGGATCACCATGGGTCGGCTCTGGCCATACAATTGGCTTACCGTCGCAGCGAGCCACCATGAAAAGCCGCTTGCGAATGGTCGGATCTCCGTAATCGCAGGCGCGGAGCTCTTTCTTCTCTACGCGGTAGCCGAGGCGCTCCAATTTGGACACCCATTCTGCAAATGTCTGGCCTTTGCGCTTCGGGCAAGGCATCTGGTCTTGGGTCAGCGGCCCCCAGTCAGCGAATTCTTCGACATTCTCAAGAAGAATGACCTTCGGGCGTACAACCTTGGCCCACCGAACAACAACCCAGGCCAGATCGCGGATGTTTTTAGCTCGCGGTTTTCCTCCCCGGGCCTTCGAGTGGCTCCGGCAGTCAGGACTCGCCCAGAGGAGACCCACAGGTTCACCCTCTGTATACTTGCGAGGATCTACGCGCCAGATGTCGTGACGGACGTGGATGGTGTCGGGATGATTGGCTTCGTGCATCGACAACGCTTCGCCGTCATGGTTGATGGCGATATCAGGTTGCCGTCCTAGGGCCAGAAAAATTCCGGTACTTGCGCCGCCACCTCCGGCGAAGGAATCCACAATTTTCCCGCCAATTGCCGCATCAAGCGCGCTTTGTGAATTGTGCTTGATGCAGATTCCGATTTCATCCGGCCAGAGATTCCGAGATGAAGTCGGCCGCGATTCCGATCAATCCCCGGCCACCGTTCCGAGATCAATCCGGCCACCATTCCGATCATTGTCCGGCCAGGGGCTGAGACAGCGTCAAGAGGTATTCCCAGGGTCCGCCGATCAGGCATGAAGGCTCCATTGTTGCAAACAAGGAGCGGCCATGCCGGCAAAGAGAAGGCTGACCATGAGAGCCATACGTCACATCCTGCGCCTGCACGCCAGTGGCGCGAGCGACCGGTCGATCGGACGATCCGTCGGAGCCGCCCGCTCCACGGTCCAAGACACCCTCAAACGGGCCAAGGCTGCCGGGCTGACCTGGCCCGTGCCCGCCGATCTCACCGACACCCTCCTCGAGCAGCGCCTGTTCGCCAGGAGCGGCGTCAAGACCGGCCTGCGCCGGCGCCCCGAGCCGGACTGGGCTGCTCTTGCCAGGGAGATGAAGCGTCCGGGCGTCACCATGACCATCCTGCACGAGGAGTACAGGGCAGCCTGTCCTGATGGCTACGGCTACTCGCGCTTCTGCGACCTGATGCGCGAGTTCGAGCGCCGCCTGTCGCCGACCATGCGCCAGAACCACGTGGCCGGCGACAAGGTCTTCGTCGACTACTCGGGCAAGAAGCTGCCCATCGTCGATCCCGCCACCGGTGAGGTGCGCCAGGCCGAGATCTTCGTGGCGGTGCTCGGCGCCTCCAACTTCACCTACGCCGAGGCGACCTGGACCCAGACCCTGCCGGACTGGATCGAGGCCCATGTGCGGATGTTCCGCTTCTTTGGCGGCGTGCCAAGGCTCGTCGTGCCGGACAACCTGAAGAGCGGCGTCCACAAGGCTGCCTTCTACGATCCCGAGCTCAATCGCAGCTACGGCAAGCTCGCTGCCCATTACGACGTTGGCATCCTGCCCACCCGCAGCCGCAAGCCTCGGGACAAGAGCAAGGTGGAGGTGGGCGTGCGCTTTGCCCAGTTCTACATTCTCGGGCGTCTGCGCAACCGCACCTTCTTCTCGCTCGCCGAGGCCAATGCCGCCATCGCGGGAGCAGTCGAGCGCATGAACGCCGCGCCCCTGCGCCGCCTCGGCATCAGCCGGCGCGAACTCTTCGAGACAGTGGAGAGACCAACCCTCGCGGCCCTGCCGGCAGACGACTATGAGTTCGCGCAATGGCAGTTCGCCCGCGTTGGGCTCGACTATCACATCGAGGTGGAAGGCTTCTTCTACTCCGTGCCTTTCGGCCTCATCGGCGAGCAGGTCGACGTGCGCCTGACGCAGCGCACCCTCGAGGCCTTTCACAAGGGCGAGCGGGTCGCCGCTCACAGCCGCCGCTATGGCGGACAGGCGCACGGCACCAAACCCGAGCACATGCCGGCCTCGCATCGGCATTATGCCTCCTGGTCGCCGGAGCGCTTCCGCTCCTGGGCCGCTGCGTTCGGCCCCAACACCGAGATGCTGATCGGCGCCATCCTGGCCTCCCGCCGCCATCCCGAACAGGGATATCGCACCTGCATCGGCGTGCTGCGCCACATGCGTGGTCTTTCCAAGGAGCGGGTCGAGGCGGCATCGGCCAAAGCCCTGGCGATCAGGGCCTTCTCCTACAAGGGCATTGCCTCTCTGCTCGATGCCCGCACGAGCCCCGAGCCTGCTTCCCCCGAGCATCCTGCCATCACCCACCGCAACATCCGCGGACCGGGCTACTTCCACTGAAGGAGACGACAAGCATGTTGACCCACCCCACTCTCGAGTTGCTGCACGAGCTCGGCCTGCATGGCATGGCCAAGGGCTTCAAGGCGCTCAGCGACAATCCCGAGGCGCCGGCCCTGGGCCACGCCGAATGGCTCGGCCTGATCCTGGATCACGAGGTGACGCTGCGGCAGCAGAAGCGCTTCGAGACCCGCGCCCGCGCCGCCCGGCTGCGCCATCCCGCGAGCGTAGAGGATGTCGACTTCCGGGCCCCGCGCTCGCTCGACCGGGCGTTGTTCCTCAAGCTGTCGTCCTGCGACTGGATCCGCGAGCGGCGCAACCTGCTGATCACCGGCCCGTGCGGCGTGGGCAAGAGCTGGCTCGCCTGCGCGCTCGGGCACAAGGCGTGCCGTGAGGATCTGTCGGTGCTCTACCATCGGGTGCCGCGGCTGTTTGCGGCTCTGGCCCTGGCGCGCACGGAGGGCCGCTATGCCCGTCTGCTGCGGACGCTGGCGCGGGCGAAGTTGCTGGTTCTGGACGACTGGGGCCCGGAGCCGCTCACCCCTGAACAGCAGCGGGATCTGATGGAGATCGTCG
>NZ_JALJRK010000320.1 GCF_024519725.1 Microvirga sp. Mcv34
TTCCCGATCCGTTCTATCTTAGCGTATAATCAGGAACAGATCTTGCGCTGGCCCCATGCAGGCCGGAAACAGAGCGCGAAACTGTCTACCATACCGTAGCCACAGCTGGCTTAGCTTCAACTATTGCATTCTTCACTTTTTATCTCAAAAACTTAGCCGCTACGTAAAAGCGTAGCCTTCGGGGGTAAGTAGGGAGATTAGGGGTAAGCGGGGCGTGATGGCCGCGGGCTGGGACCGGATCGTGTCCACTCATGGCC
>NZ_JALJRK010000321.1 GCF_024519725.1 Microvirga sp. Mcv34
CCGTGGCGGCCATTCAGGAGATCGCCCGCACGATCACCGAGATGTCGCAGATCTCGACCTCGATCGCGGCCGCCATGGAGGAGCAGGGCGCGGCCACGGCCGAGATCGCCCGCAACGTTCAGGAGGCGGCGCGCGGCACCGAGGCGGTCACCGGCAGCATCGAGGATGTCCATCATGGAGCCGGAGAGACCGGAGCCGCGGCCTCCCAGGTGCTCGGCGCCGCCCAGGAGCTGTCGCGGCATTCCCACGATCTCG
>NZ_JALJRK010000322.1 GCF_024519725.1 Microvirga sp. Mcv34
GGAACGTGCCCGACTTGCAGGTGGCCAGATCAAGGCCGCAGAACTTCAGGAACTGCCGATGATGCCCGAAGCGACGCAAATCGCCAGCCTCGGCCAGGATGGTCAGGGCATGGATCGGCCCAATTCCCGGGATCGTGCACAGCCGCTGATAGTCAGCGTGATCCGTCAGCATCGCATGCGCAAGCTTCTCAATCTGATCCCGCTGGCGGATCAGACTGCGGGCTTCGGCCAGAACCATGCGGAACA
>NZ_JALJRK010000323.1 GCF_024519725.1 Microvirga sp. Mcv34
GAAGGCGCGGTCATGAGCATCGAACACCATCTCCTGGCTCTCGCGCGGATAAGCCGTAAGCGCTCAAATCCCCGCACCTTTTCATTGCTGATGCAGTGATGGAGTCTGTGTCCGCAATGGAGACTGTGGACGCAATGACATTGAATAGCGCGGACATTCCGGGGCAGCTGAGGGTCATCAGGGTTCTTCGCAACGGCAAGCGGTGGTTTGATCCGGTTGAGAAGGAGCGCTTGATCGATGCCTG
>NZ_JALJRK010000324.1 GCF_024519725.1 Microvirga sp. Mcv34
CACTTATCTCATCCTGATCGCCGCTTCGGTAGGCGGCCATGACGCCACGCTTACGCCTGCTGCCATACGCGATCCTCTCCTCATGCTGATGGCCAGCTGCCGCGCTCCTTGTGTTGCGGCCACAAGAACGTAACACCGTGCTGCTGCCCCCGGCTCCAGATTGGGGTCAGCGCAAGATCTGTTCCTGATTATACGCTAAGCTAGAACGAACAAAGAACCTCCGTTTTCGCTCGTCGGATCA
>NZ_JALJRK010000325.1 GCF_024519725.1 Microvirga sp. Mcv34
CAGAAGCTCGTTGAAGCGCATCTGGATCGGCTGGGTGAAGGAGAGATTGTTGCCCAGCAACTGGCCGGCGGCTTCCTGCATCTGCTTGATCAGTTCCTCCTTCGGGAGCTTGGGATCAGGCCATTCCTCCTGCGGCTTGAGGATGATGAAGGTGTCCGAGGCGTTGGGCGGCATCGGATCTGCTGCCACCTCGGCTGTGCCGGTCTTCGAGAATACAAAAGCAACCTGCGGAAAGCGGC
>NZ_JALJRK010000326.1 GCF_024519725.1 Microvirga sp. Mcv34
CAGAAGCTCGTTGAAGCGCATCTGGATCGGCTGGGTGAAGGAGAGATTGTTGCCCGGGAGCTGGCCGACAGCTTCCTGCATCTGCTTGATCAGTTCCTCCTTCGGGAGCTTGGGATCAGGCCACTCCTCCTGCGGCTTGACGATGATGAAGGTATCCGAGGCGTTCGGCGGCATCGGGTCCGCCGCCACCTCGGCTGTGCCGGTCTTCGAGAATACAAAAGCAACCTGCGGAAAGCGGC
>NZ_JALJRK010000327.1 GCF_024519725.1 Microvirga sp. Mcv34
CCCTGCATCGCCAGAGTGACATCTATGCGCGCGAAGGCGTCGATCTCGATCGCTCAACGCTGGCCGGCTGGGTCGGGGCAATGGCGGCTCTGCTTCAGATCTTGAGCGAAAGGATCGGAACCCATGCCCGTGCCGGCGAAACGGTGCATGCTGACGATACCCCCATTCCGGTCCTCGACCCTGGACGCGGCCAGACCAAGACCGGCAGGCTGTGGACGGTTGTGCGCGATGAACGTC
>NZ_JALJRK010000328.1 GCF_024519725.1 Microvirga sp. Mcv34
GGATCAACCGCCCTTCGATGCTGTTATCCATTTCGAGCGGGGCGAGCCCGTCATGGAGCGCCGCAGCCGGCGTCTGGAGGCGTTAAGTGCGTGACACATTTCGCCTTGACCAGCCATCCGTCTCAGGGGCAGCTTACCGCAGTCCATGTGCGCCAGCGCACATAAGTGGGGTTTTCGATCCATCATGATCCTGCCATGGTAAGGCGTGTTGCATCCTCTGACGCATTGCAGGTCC
>NZ_JALJRK010000329.1 GCF_024519725.1 Microvirga sp. Mcv34
GCAGCAGGTCCTCGATATCGGCATCGTCGGGACGCTGCGGCAGTTCGGTGAGGACATGTCGCAACCATGCGAAGGGTTCGACGCGGCAGGCACGACAGGTCAGCATCAGGCTGTAAATGACGGCGCTGGCCTTGGCGCCATCCACGGTATCGCTGAAGAGCCAGCTCTTTCTTCCGGTTGCAAAAATCCGGATGTCGCGCTCTAGAAGGTTGTTGTCGATCGGCATC
>NZ_JALJRK010000032.1 GCF_024519725.1 Microvirga sp. Mcv34
CGCAAATCGGTGAGCGAGCTCGGCCTTGCTCCGGGGCTTCCCGTCCACGCCATCATCAAGAGCATCGCCTTCGATCCGGAGGCTCTTGGAACCGTGGCGCCGCAGGATATGTGATATTCCCACCCGTCGAGGTTGCGTCGGCGGCGGAGCCGTGTAGCCTCTCCGACTCTCTTTTCCTGTTTCAAGAGTCCAAGACCATGAACGAACAAGTCCGAAATCCGACCGATGCCGCGTCCCATGCCAAGCTTCTCGACCGCTTGGGGGAAGTCGCCGTCCGCGTCGGGCTGGGGCTGAAACCCGGTCAGGAACTGGTCGTGACCGCGCCGCTCGAAGCCGTCGCCCTGGTGCGGCGCATCACCGAGCATGCCTACAAGGCCGGCGCCTCCCTGGTCACCACGATCTTCTCCGACGAGGAGAGCGCGCTCATGCGCTTCCGGAACGCCCGTGACGAGAGTTTCGACACGGCGGCGGCCTGGCTCTACGACGGCATGGCGGCCGCCTACCGGAACGGCGCGGCGCGGCTCGCCATCGTGGGCGAGGACCCGTCGCTGCTCGCCAAGGAGGATCCGGAGAAGGTCTCCCGCGCCAACCGGGCCCGCTCGAAGGCCTATATGCCGGCCCTCAACATGATCGCCGGCTTCGACATCAACTGGACCATCGTGTCCGCCGCAACGCCCGCCTGGGCCAAGACCGTGTTCCCGGACGATCCGGAAGACGTGGCCGTCGCCAAGCTCTGGCAGGCGATCTTCTCCGCCTCCCGCGTCGATACGCCCGATCCCATCGCCGCATGGGAGACGCACAACGAGACCCTTCAGTCACGCACGCGCCTGCTCAACGGGAAGAACTACGCCGCGCTTCATTTCCGCGGCCCCGGCACCGACCTGCGTGTGGGCCTCGCGGACGGGCATGAATGGAACGGCGGCTCGACCCGGGCGAAGAACGGCGTCGTCTGCAATGCCAACATCCCGACCGAGGAGGTCTTCACCACGCCGCACAAGGACCGGGTGGACGGGCATGTGTCGAGCACCAAGCCGCTCTCCTACAATGGCACCCTGATCCAGGATATCCAGGTGCGGTTCGAGGCCGGACGGATCGTGGAGAGCAAGGCCCGCACCGGAGAGGCCGTGCTGAACAAGGTTCTCGACACGGACGAAGGCGCGCGCCGCCTCGGCGAGGTGGCTCTCGTGCCCCATTCGTCGCCGATCTCGCAGAGCGGACTGCTCTTCTTCAACACCCTGTTCGACGAGAATGCGTCCAGCCACATCGCGCTCGGCCAGGCCTACAGCAAGTGCATCCGCGGCGGCGGGACCATGAGCGACGAGGAGCTCGCGTCGCGCGGGTCCAACAAGAGCCTCATCCACATCGACTGGATGATCGGCTCCGATCGGATCGACGTGGACGGCATCATGCAGGATGGCGGGGCCGAGCCTCTCATGCGTGGCGGCGAATGGGTTACTCAGTAGCGTTATTCGGCCTGTTCGCGCGTTTCCGGCACCCATGACGCCGGAGATTGCCTGATCCGACGCAAACAGACCTTGACGGACCGGGTCCGTGGCTGTGATGGAAGACAGGTATCAAAGAGGTACTGGGCTTATGCAAGTAAGCTCGGTGCCGTCTCGCGAGCATGGATGGATGTCGGATACTGCCAATCGTAGGTCTCAGGACCAAGCCCTCCTGTCGGTTCGCTCCCTGTCGGTGCAGTTCGGCAAGGGGGAGGGAGCCTTCAAAGCCGTCAAGGACGTCAGCTTCGACGTGCAGCCGGGCAAGACCCTGGCAGTGGTCGGCGAGTCCGGGTCGGGCAAATCCGTCACCTCCCTGGCGATCATGCGCCTCACCGACTACACGGGCGGACGCATCACCGGAGGGCAGGTGCTGTTTCGCCCCGACGGGGGCGAGGCGCTCGACCTCGTCAAGGCATCGGATACCAAGCTCAGGGAGATCCGCGGCAACGACATCGCGATGATCTTCCAGGAGCCGATGACGTCGCTCAATCCGGTCTTCACCATCGGCAACCAGATTTCCGAAACCCTGATCCTGCACCAGGGGCTGGGCGGGCGCGACGCACGCCAGCGGGCGAAGGAGCTTCTGCAGAAGGTGCGTCTGCCTGACGCGGACAAGCTGCTCGACCGTTACCCGCACCAGCTGTCCGGCGGCATGCGCCAGCGCGTGATGATCGCCATGGCGCTCGCCTGCAACCCGAAGCTCCTCATCGCCGACGAGCCGACCACCGCGCTCGACGTGACGATCCAGGCGCAGATCCTCAACATCATCCGCGACCTGCAGCAGGAGATGGGCACCGCCGTCATCTTCATCACGCACGACATGGGCGTGGTGGCCGAGATGGCCGACGACGTGGTGGTGATGTGGAAGGGCGAGAAGGTGGAGCAGGCGCCGGTGCGCGACATCTTCGCCGCGCCTCAGCATCCCTATACCAGGGCTCTTTTGTCCGCCGTGCCGCGTCTGGGCAGCCTGAAGGGGCAGCCCTTCCCGAAGCGCACACCCGTGATGGTGATGGACGGCGGGGTCGCCAAGCCCGTCGGCGAGACGCACGAGCAGAACACCGCCGATTACACGAAGCCGATCCTGCAGGTGGACAAGCTCACCACGCGCTTCGATGTGGGCAAGACCTTCTTCGGTCGCGTGACGCATCGTGTCCATGCGGTGGAGGAGGTGAGCTTCGACATCTATCCCGGCGAGACGCTGGCCCTGGTGGGGGAATCGGGCAGCGGCAAGTCCACCATCGGTCGCACCTTGCAGCAGCTCGTCGAGCCGACGGGCGGCACCGTGCGCTTCGACGGTCGCGACATGGCCGCCATGAGCCAGGGCGAGCGGCGGCGCCTGCGGCAGGAGATCCAGTACATCTTCCAGGATCCCTTCGCGTCGCTCGATCCGCGTCATACCGTGGGCTACAGCATCGCGGAGCCGATCATCGTTCATGGCCTGATCAACGACCGCAAGGCGCGCGAGCGGCGCGTGCACGAATTGCTGGAGCAGGTCGGCCTGCAACCGCAGCATGCCAAGCGATACCCGCACGAGTTCTCGGGCGGCCAGCGGCAGCGCGTCTGCATCGCTCGGGCGCTCGCGAGCAACCCGAAGCTCGTGATCGCGGACGAATCCGTCTCCGCGCTCGACGTGTCGATCCAGGCGCAGATCGTCAACCTGCTCATGGAGCTGCAGGAGCAGAAGCGGTTGTCGTATCTCTTCATCACCCACGACATGGCCGTGGTGGAGAAGATCAGCCACCGCGTCGCCGTGATGTATCTCGGACAGATCGTCGAGCTCGGCACGCGCCGGGCGATTTTCGAGAACCCGCAGCATTCCTATACCCGCAAGCTGCTCTCGGCGGTGCCGATCGCCGATCCGCAGCGCGAACGGGCGAAGACGCGGATCGAGGGCGAGATTCCGAGCCCCGTGCGCTCGGTGGGCCAGGAGCCCGCCATCCATCGCATGCGCGAGGTCGAGCCGGGACATTGGGTTGCGATCGAGACCGATCAGCTCCGTGGGGCTGCTTGAGAAGAGCATTTACAAGGGAGACAACAGGATGAAGTTCTCTGCTACGATGAAGGCGCTCGGCCTGACGGCCGCCGTCGCGCTGGCGCCGCTGATGGCATCCGGCGCCCAGGCTGCCGGAACGCTGACCACGGCCGTCGCCATCGATCCCGGCAGCTGGGATCCCATCGACACGTTCCTGGTCGATTGGTCGTCCGCCGCCAACAACATCTTCGACGGCCTGACGGCCCGCGGCGCGGACATGAAGCTGAAGCCCGGTCTCGCGACGTCGTGGGAGTTCCTCGACAACAACAACCGGATCCGCTTCAAGCTGCGCCAGAACGTGAAGTTCCACAACGGCGAGCCGTTCAATGCGGAAGCCGTGAAGTTCACCTTCGACCGCCTCCTCGGCGAGGAGGGCAAGAAGGGCCCGCAGCAGTCGAACTACAATTCCATCGACCATGTGGAAGTCGTCGACGACTCGACGGTCGATTTCGTCATGAAGCAGCCGGATCCCGTCCTGCTGACCAAGCTCGCCGGCTACGGCGGCATGATCGTGCCGCCCAAGTACATTCAGGAAAAGGGCGACGCCTATTTCAACATGAACCCGGTCGGAACCGGGCCATTCAAGTTCGTCGAATACACCCCCAAGGTCAGCCTGACGCTCGAAGCCTTCCCCGAGCACTGGGGCGGCGCGCCGAAGCTCGACAAGGTGGTGACGCGCTTCATCTCCGAGGCGAACACGCAGGTGGCCGAGCTGCAGGCGGGCCGCATCGACGTCGCGACCCTCATCCCGTTCGGCCTCGCGCCGACGGTTGAGAAGAGCCCGAACCTGAGCCTCATCAGCATCACCGGCCCGACCGTGGTCGCCCTGCGCCTGAACACGAAGGACGGTATCACGAAGGACGTGAATGTTCGCAAGGCGCTGATCATGGGCATCGACCGCGATGCGATCATCAAGGCCGTGCTCCTCGGCCACGCGAAGCCCATCGCAAGCTTCCAGTCCGACTTGTCCTTCGGCTACGATCCGAGCATGAAGCCGCTGCCCTTCGACCTCGCCAAGGCGAAGCAGATGCTGCAGCAGGCCAAGGTTCCCGCCGGCGCTCCGGTGCGGATCGACTTCCGCGGCAACGACGCGACGTTCCGCGAAGTGGCACAGGCCGCCGCCGGCTTCCTCCAGGCCCTGGGCCTCAAGCCCTCGCTCCAGCCGCACGAGCCCCCGGTTCTGCTCAACGACATCATTCCGAACGGCAAGACCGGCGAAGCCTGGCACAATGCCTGGGGCGGATGGACCTTCGACTACGACAACACCGCTTACCTGATGTATCACTCGGGTGAGAAGTGGAACCCGTACGACAACGATCCCAAGCTGAATGCCCTGCTCGAGAAGCAGCGCACGATGTACGATGTGAAGGAGCGTGAGAAGGTCCTCCAGGAGATCGCCCGCTACGTGGCCGATCAGGCGCTCGAGATCCCGCTCTACAACCAGAACACGCTCTACGGCGTGAACAAGCGCGTGAAGAACTTCGACGCTCCGGCCGACCGCCGCTTCCGCTTCACGGAAACGACGGTGGAGTAAGAAACTGCCTCGGACATCCTCGTGAAGGTGGATGTCCGAGTCCTTGCCGTTCAAGACAAGGCCCCGCGTCAGCGGGGCCGTTTTTCCAAGAAGAAGGGCCACCTGATGGCGGGCTTCATCCTTAAACGATTGTTGCAGGCTGTTTTCGTGGTCCTTGCCGTGACCCTGATCGTCTCGTTCGCGATCAGGCTGTCGGGCGATCCTGCGATCATGCTGATGGGCGGCGGCAACGTCACCGAGCAGGATCTTCAGAACATCCGCCAGGCGCTCGGGCTCGAGCAGCCGTTCTTCGTTCAGTACCTGAGCTTCCTCGAAGGCATGACCATGGGAGATTTCGGCAAGAGCTTCATGGGCGGCACGCCCGTTTCCATGCTCATCGCCAATGCCCTGCCGGCCACCCTCCTGCTGGCGTTCACGTCCCTGATCGTCTCGATCATCCTGTCGGTGCCTCTCGGGGTCTATGCGGCGGTCAATCGCGGGCGCTGGCCGGATCAGGTGATCCGCATCCTGTCGCTGGTCGGCCTGTCCTTCCCGAATTTCTGGCTCGCGATCATGATGGTGCTGCTGTTCTCCATCGTGCTCGGCCTGCTGCCGCCGAGCGGCATGGAGGGGCCTGAGAGCTTTGTCATGCCGGCGCTGACCATGGCGATCATCCTCACCGCCACCAACGTGCGCCTCGTGCGCACCTCCATGCTGGAGACGCTCTCGCAGCAATACATCATGGTGGCGAGGTCCAAGGGCCTGCGCGACCGGGTCGTCCTCTACAAGCACGCCCTGCGCAACTCGGCCATTCCGCTCGTCACCTATATCGGGCTTCAGTTCGGCGGCCTCATCGGCGGCATCGTCATCATCGAGCGGGTGTTCAACTGGCCCGGGATGGGTACGCTCGCCTTCGACGCCATCTCGAACCGCGACTATCCGGTGCTGCAAGGCACCATCACGGTGCTCGCGCTCTTCATCGTTCTCATCAACCTTCTGGTCGATATCGCCTACGGGCTGATCGACCCGCGCATCCGGACGGAGTAGGGCCCATGGCTGCCGCTCAGGCTGTATCGTCGACGCGCCGGCACTTCCGCTCGCTCGAACTCGTGCTCGGCTTCCTGCTCACCGCGGGCATGGGCCTGGCCGTGCTGTTCTCAGGGATCCTGTTCCCGGACGGTGGCGAGAGCATGGACCTCATGGCGCGCCTCACGCCGCCGTTCCAGAGCCTCGCCCATCCGCTCGGCACCGACCCGCTCGGCCGCGACGTGCTGGCGCGCGTGATCGTCGGCGGCCAGATCTCCCTGACGGTCGGCGTTCTCTCGGTGGTGGGAGCGGTCATCGTCGGAACGATCGTCGGGCTCGTGGCCGGGTATTATCGCGGCATCGCCGAGGTCCTGCTGATGCGCTTCGCCGACATCCAGCTGGCGCTGCCCTTCATCCTGCTCGCCATCATGTTCCTGGCCATTCTGGGCACGGGCGTCGACAAGATCATCTTCTTCATGATCGTCGCCCAATGGGTGCAATATGCGCGGCTCGTGCGCGGCTCCGTGCTGGCTCTTCGCGACCGGGAGTTCATCCTCTCGGCCCGCGCCATCGGGGTCGGCAACGGGCGCATCATCTTCACCCACATCCTGCCCAACGTGCTCGGCCCCATCGTCATCCTCATGACGCTCAACGTGGCCAACAACATCCTTCTCGAAAGCAGCCTCACCTTCCTGGGCCTCGGCGTGGATCCACTCATCCCGAGCTGGGGCGGGATGCTGGCCGACGGCCGCACCTATCTGCAGACGGCCTGGTGGGTCAGCGTGTTTCCGGGGCTTGCCATCATGTTCACCGTGCTCGGCCTGAACCTTCTGGGCGATTGGCTGCGCGATCTTCTCGATCCGACAGGACAGACATCACGATGACGATTTTGCTCGACGAGCGTATCTCGCGCAGTCTCGATATTCTCCTGCGCGAATGGGCCAGAAACGAAAACCGTGGCGCGCATCTTGAGGCTTGGTTCTTCGAGGATGAGGCGGAGCGGCGCGCGGCGGAAGCCGTGCTGGCGGAAGCGGGCGTCCGGGCGCGGCTGCGCAGCGCCTACAAGCCGCTCGTCCATGCCTTCCTCGAAGAGTTCGAAACCGGCGATCTGAAGCGCGTCACCGTGCGCTATCCCGTGCACGAGGAGGCGGACCGGCTCCGCTTTCTCTCGGAGGCCTATCCCCTCGCGGCCCTGCTCGACGGGATCGAAATCGTCTTCGAACCTGGCGCCGCCGACATGACCTACCATGTCACGCTGGAGGACAAGGACGGCCATGTGGCGGAACATGCGGTCTTCGCGCCGAACCGCCTGCGCACCAATCATCTCGACCAGATCGACCTTGCGATGACCGGATGGTTGAAGGTCACCCATCGGCCGGATGGTGCGCCGGATCTCGACGAGCCGTTCGAGACCGAGATCGAGCAGGTCTTCCACGCGGTCATGGCGGCTGTGGCCGCCCATGACTGGCCCGACGCGGAGCCCTATGCGGAGACCATCGCCATCGACGTGACGATTCCGGGTATCGAGCGCCCGCTCGATTACGGCGACGAGGTCATGAGCACCCGCGAGGCGCTGCACGAGGATTTCTATTTCTCGCTGCTCGAATTCTTCAAGCGCAGGTCGGGCCGCCCGCCCGAGGACCGCAGCGTGCAGCCGGGCCAGATCGTGCCCGATATCAGGGCCGGCAACGGCGATGCGCATGTGCGCGTGACGCTGCGCTCGTTCGGACCGCCCGAGAACCCCGTGAGGCCGGAGCAGGATATCGAGACGGCCGAGGCAGCGCCCGGGCTCGAGCAGATCTATCGCGAGCTCACGGCGCTCCCAGGCGACACCTTCGAGGGGATCTCCCGGGAGGGGCGTCCCGTGCGCGGCATTTATCGGGCGGGTTCGCGTCCGGCCGTCCTCGTCACCAGCGGACAGCACGCCAACGAGACCTCGGCCCCGGTGGGGACGCTGAGGGCCGTGCATCGCCTGCTGGCCAATCCCGAGGCCAACATCGCCTATGTTCCCGTCGAGAATCCCGACGGATATGCGCTCCATGGACGGCTGTGCGAGAGCAACCCGCGCCACATGCACCATGCGGCACGTTACACCTCGCTCGGATGCGATCTCGAATATGGGCGCAAGGAGCCGCTCTACGAGATCGGCGCGCGCAACCAGGCGCTGGAGATGTCCGGCGCCCAGCTGCACCTCAACTTCCACGGCTACCCGGCCCATGAATGGACGCGGCCCTTCACCGGCTATCTCCCGCGCGGCTTCGAGCTCTGGTCGATCCCGAAGGGGTTCTTCCTGATCATGCGGCATCATCCCTCCTGGGGCGAGACCGCGCGAACCCTGGTCGAAGCCGTGACGGCCGGGCTCTCGGCCGTGCCGGGACTGGCCGAGTTCAACCGCCGCCAGATCGAGATCTGCTCGATCCATTCCGGCGGGACCCCTTACGAGATCATCAACGACATTCCGTGCCTGATCACGGCGGACGAGCGTCATCCGACGCCGCTGACCCTCATCACGGAGTTCCCCGACGAGACGATCTACGGAGATGCTTTCCGCTTCGCCCATACGGTCCAGATGGCGACCGTCATCGCCGCCGAGGAGGCATATAGCACTCTCATGGGTGTATCTTCCTGAGGTGCGGGGCCCGGTTCTTGGTCTATTCTGTTCGAGGAAGCCAAGGTTCGCGTGAGCGTCGTTCCAACGCGGATGATCGGGCGTGATGGGCGTTATTGCCGCTAAGCCTCTGCTAGGCCGTGTGTTTCAGCGTTCGCAATGCCGGGAAAGGCGATACCCGCCCCAGAACAAGGTCTTGTGCCAGAATATATATATTGTAACATAGCATGGTGGGGGCCAGGGGAGCATCGATACATGCCTATGTCGGGAGATCAAATCCTCACCTATGAGGGGATCAGCCTGCCGTCCTATTGGGGCGGAAACTGGGGCACGGCGACCGCCGACGTGGCCTTCGACCAGATCCGGAACACCGGTGCGAGTTCGGTCGCTATCATCCCATCGTTCTATATGGAGAACAGATACGGCAACGCGATGGGGCTTGCCGATACGAGCCAGTTCAAAAGCGAGACCATCGCACAGACAAGGGCAGCGATGCTCGATGTGACCTCTCGCGGTATGAACGTAATGCTGAAGCCCCACGTGGAGTCCAAGGATTATACGTGGCGTGCGGAAATCCAGCCCACGAACATCCCTTTGTGGTTCCAGAACTACAAGGCCATGATGCTGCAATACGCTCAGCTCGCTCAAGAGACGGGGGCGCCGATCCTCTGCATCGGAACCGAGATGAAGAGTCTGAGCGGCCCAGGGATCATCCCGACCGCCCAGGGCGGCAACGGCACCATGACCTATCGCGACAAGTGGGCGGAGCTCATCGATTCAATCCGCGCCGTTTATGGCGGTAAGATTACCTATGCAGCCACTTATGACGAGGTCACGAAGGTCAGCTTCTGGGACCGGGTCGACTTCATCGGCGTCGACGCTTATCTTCCGCTCACCACCAGCAATACCCCGACAGTCTCCCAGATGATCGATGCCTGGGTTTTGCCGCATACCAATAGCTGGATTCGTGACACGCTCTATCAAGGCAAGTCGGCGATCAAATATTACAAGTCGCTTGCGGAGCAATATGGGAAGAAGGTTCTCTTCACGGAGGTCGGCTACCGCAGCATGGACGGGGCGAACAAGGATCCCGGCGTCTGGGCCAGCAGCGGCACGGTCGATTACCAGGAGCAGCAGGATGCCTATCAGGCACTGTACCATGTGATGAAGAACTACAGCGGCCAGTGGCTCGATGGCGCTTTTCTCTGGAGTTATCACCCATTCGAGAATCCGGAGGCCCACGGAGTTCAGACTATCGACTACACGCCGCAGAACAAGCCGGCGAATACCGTGATTACCAACGGCTACAGCAGCCCTGCCCATGTGACCGGCCTGACGTGGAACGGCACCAGTGCTGCCGACAAGCTGGATGGCGGCTACAATCACGACACCCTCAACGGTGCCGCGGGCAACGACGTCCTGTGGGGAGGCGCGGGTGACGATGTGCTGAACGGCGGGTCAGAGAACGACACGCTGACCGGCGTGTGGGGCAACGACACCCTTGACGGCGGGACGGGCACGAACACCGCCGTCTTCTCGGGCAATCGGTCGAACTACACGCTCGTGGTCAACGGCGATGGCAGCATCACCGTCACGGATCCCCGCGCCGGCAAGGACGGGGTCGATACGCTTCGCAACGTCCAGTTCGCCCAGTTTGCGGACCAGACGATCTCGCTCACCGGAACGACCGATCCCAATACGGCTCCGACCGATATTGCTCTCTCGGCATTATCCATTGACGAATCCGGGACTGCGGGCTCTGTCATCGGCACCCTGAGCGCCACGGATACAGCGGGAAGCACATTCACCTACACGCTCATCGATGATCCGGACAGCAAGTTCCAGATCGTGAACAACGAACTCCAGGTTCGGACTGGCGCGACGCTCGATTTCGAAGACAAGGGCTCGCATCAGGTGACGATCCGGGTCACTGATCAGGGGAACCTGACCTATGACGAGACCTTCACGATTTTCGTGAACAACGTCAACGAGGCTCCGACGAGCCTGACCCTGTCAAGCGCCAGCATCGATGAGAACCGGACTGGTGGCACTCTCGTCGGTACGCTCGTCGGCGTCGACCTCGATGCCGGCAGCACCTTGACCTATGCGATCCTGAGCGATCCGGAGGGCAAGTTTCAGATCCTCGGCAATCAGCTCCAGGTGCGAAGCGGCGCGACGCTGGACTACGAGGCGAAGGCTTCGCATCAGGTCACCGTTCGGGTAACCGACCAAGGCGGCCTCTACAAGGATCAAACCTTCACGGTCGTGGTGAACAACGTCAACGAGGCGCCGACCAGCCTGACCTTGTCCAACACCAGCATCGACGAGAACAGGACGGGTGGTGCTTCCATCGGCGTGCTCACAGGGACGGATCCCGATGCAGGAACTACACTGAGCTACACGATCCTCAACGATCCCGACAGCAAGTTCGCGATTGTTGGAAATGAGCTTCGTCTGCGGACTGGCGCAACATTGGACTACGAAACGCAGACCTCCCATCAGGTCACGGTGCGCGTGACCGATCAAGGTGGGCTCTACAAGGATCAGACCTTCACGATTGCCGTCAACAACATCGAGCCTGAAGGCACGGGCGCACAGGCGCCGACCGACATCGCTCTTTCGACGACGAGTGTGAATGAGAAGTCCACCGTCATCGGGCTTCTGAGCGCTACGGATACCCCCGGCGATACGTTTACCTACGCTGTCGTGAGCGACCCCGACGGCAAGTTCCAGGTGGTCGGCAACGAGCTTCGGGTTCGCAGCGGCGCAGTTCTCGATTACGAGACGAAGACCTCTCATGACGTACGGATCCGTGTCACGGACCAGTCGAACTTCAGCTACGAGAAGACGTTCACGATCACGGTCAACAACGTCAACGAGGCCCCGACCGGCGTCACCTTGTCCAAATCCAACGTCGACGAGAACAGCACGGGTGCTACGGTCGTGGGGCTGCTTGGGGCATTGGATCCGGATGCGAACGGAACCTATACCTACGCACTTGTGAGCGATCCGGATGCAAAGTTCCAGGTCGTCGGCAACCAGCTCCAGGTGCGGAACGGCGCCAGCTTGAATTACGAGGCCAAGATCGCTCATCAGGTCACCGTTCGCGTAACCGACCAAGGCGGGCTTTCTTTCGACAAGGTTCTCACTGTTGCGGTAAACAACGTCAACGAGGCGCCGGCCAGCCTTACGCTCTCCGGAACGCGCATCAACGAGAACAGCCTTGCCGGAGCAGTGGTCGGTACGCTCGCGGCCACGGATCCCGACGCGGGCAGCACCTTCACCTATGCGCTCGTGAGCGATCCCGACGCGAAGTTCCAGGTCGTCGGCAACCAGCTCCAGGTACGCGCTAACGCGAATATCGATTACGAGACCAAGACCTCGCATCAGGTGACGCTGCGCGTCACTGACCAGGGCGGTCTGTCATTCGACAAAGTCTTCACGATCGCGGTAAATAACATCAAGAACGAGAAGATTGTCGCCAAATCGGCAAGCGGCCTTCTTAAGTCTGAGAATTACGACGATACCATCGCGGGCGGCGACGGCGACGACACCATCGTGAGCGCCGGCGGGCGAGACATCCTCACGGGTGGATCCGGCAAGGACGTGTTCGTCTTCAACGCGAAGCCGACTTTCGCGAACATCAAGAAGCTTGCCGATTTCAAGCCGAAGGAAGACAAGATCTGGCTGGATGACAAGTACTTCAAGGCCGGAAAGGGCACGCAGGATCATCCCGGTAAGCTCAAGGCTGCGGCATTCTATACGGGCAAGGCCGCCCACGATGCATCGGACCGGATCATCTACGACAAGAAGACCGGGATCCTGTCCTACGACAAGGACGGGACAGGCGCCGCCGCGCAAGTGCAAATCGGGATCCTTCAGAAGAACCTCAAGCTGACAGCTTCGGATTTCGACATCATTTGAAAGGCCCGATCTCCGCCCGCCCTCTCTGCCATGTCGCCGGAGAGGGCCTTTGCTATGCGGAATTTTACCCTTCCGTGGGCGATATTTCGCGTCCATGGGGTCGACGATCAGGGTAGCACACAAGAACCGAGGCGCCGACGAATGCCGGCGCCGGCAGTCTCTGGCGGCTCTTGTTTACGAACAACCACGCAAAAGGAACCGCGGCCCTTGCGCCGTCGTTAAACACCACCCGTGCAGGGTGGATCTGGTTCGCCATCGAAAAGGGCTCGGAATTCGAAGAGAGAGCTGGCCCTGAGCCGTTGGAACCGGCTCGGGCCCGGTATGTCGGCGGCGATAGCGTGAGGTGTGCCATGGCCCGTCTCTCCTTCAGGGAAGCCGAAGCGGAGCGTTCCATTCATGAGGCGGTTGCGGTTGTCAAGGGCCGCGGCGAGGTGCTTCCGGCCCTCGACGATGGAGAAGCCTTCGGCGCCATGTTCGACCGCTTCTCCGACGCCAAAGTCGTACTCCTGGGTGAGGCGACCCACGGCACGTCCGAGTTCTACCGGGCCCGTGCCGCGATCACGAAACGCCTGATCGAGCAGCACGGTTTTTCCATCGTGGCCGTCGAGGCCGACTGGCCGGATGCCGCGCGCATCGACGCCTATGTGCGCCACCGCCAGGCTGCCGACGAGGATGATAGCGCCTTCCAACGATTTCCCACCTGGATGTGGCGCAACGAGGAGGTCTACGACTTCGTCAACTGGTTGCGCGACTTCAACAAGGAACGGGCGGAGGACGAGCGGGCCGAGTTCCGCGGTCTCGACGTCTACAGCCTGAACAGCTCGATCCGCTCCGTTCTCGACTATCTCGACAAGGTCGATCCGGAGGAGGCCCGGGAGGCGAGGGGGCGCTATGGCTGCCTGAGCCCCTGGCAGTCGGACCCGGCCCGCTACGGCCGCGCCGTCCTCACCGGGCAGAAGAAGCCCTGCGACGAGGCGCTGCTGCGCCAGCTCCAGGATCTCCTCGACAAGCGGATGGATTATCTCCAGGCCGATGGCGGCGAGGAGTTCTTCGACGCGGTGCAGAACGCCAAGATCGTCCACGCGGCCGAGCACTACTACCGGATCATGTACGAGGGGGCGACCGAATCCTGGAACCTGCGTGATCGGCACATGTTCGAGACCCTGCAGAGCCTGCTCGCGCGGCGCGACAACGCCAAGGCGGTGGTCTGGGCCCACAATTCCCATATCGGCAACGCTGCGGCGACCGCCATGGGCTGGCAGGGCGAGTTCAACATCGGCGAGCTTTGCCGCAAGGCCTATCGCAACGAGGCCGTCCTCGTCGGGTTCGGGACGGACCGGGGCACCGTGGCGGCCGCCGACGACTGGGACGAGCCCATGCAGGTCAAGACCGTCCGTCCCGCCAGGCCCGACAGCCACGAGCGCGTCTTCCGGGATACGGGCCTTGGGCGCTTCCTGACCGACTGGCGCGAGAACGGCCAGGCCGAGCTGACCGCTGTTCTCTCTCGTCCTCGTCTGGAGCGGGCCATCGGCGTGGTCTACCGTCCGGAGACGGAACTCTACAGCCATTATTTCGAGGCGGTCCTGGCCGAGCAGTTCGATGCCTTTGTCTGGTTCGAGGAAACACGGGCCGTGAGACCGCTCACGCATGCGCACGGGCATGGAATGCCGGAGACGTACCCGTTCGGACTTTGATCCGGATATTTCTCCCGCAACCAGGGGATGACACTCTCCGCCATGACATCCGCCACGTCATGGCCGTTCCCGGACTTGATCCGGGAATCGGACCCGGCCATCCACGCCTTCGCTACATCCTCCATCCTCATCCTGAGGAGCAGCGCAGCTGCGTCTCGAAGGATTGCCCCGTGCTCTCTGGAGCCTCCTTCGAGACGGTCGCTGCGCGACCTCCTCAGGATGAGGGCGGGGGTGTGGCGGAAGCAATGTTCTTACTTTGTTCTTGACAGCAGGATTAACCTTAGCTATATCATTACTTATCCCCGCCCGACGAGGGGCGCGCTCGCGAGGCGTCAGCAAGTGAGGGGGTGGGGAACGGTCCTGACGCAGGTCTCGCACGCCTGCGATGGGAGGCCCTTGGCAGCCTTGTGCTGGTTCCAAGTCTAAACGCCTAAAAGTACCGTGCGGGACGAGCAGTTCGGCTCTTCCAACAAACCTACACAGAGCGAGCCGGGCTGCCCGACACGCCACCCTCGACCCCTGACGGCTCGCAGCGCAAGCTGCGGGCCCACAGGCGCTGGCTTTCCGGAACTCCGCTGGCGACATTCCTCCGCCTTGCCCCGGCAGGCCGCCCCTGATAACTGACAGCCAATCCCATTCAACCGATCATCAAGCAGGGCTTTTTCCGTGTCCCGACAGTTCATCTACCACATGCGTGGCCTCTCCAAGACCTATTCGGGCGGCAAGAAGGTCCTGGACAACGTTCATCTCTCCTTCTACCCGGACGCCAAGATCGGCGTGCTCGGCGTCAACGGCGCCGGTAAGTCGACCCTGCTGCGCATCATGGCCGGCACCGACACCGATTGGTCCGGCGAAGCCTGGGTCGCCGAGGGCGCCCGGGTCGGCTACCTGCCGCAGGAGCCCCAGCTCGATCCGTCCAAGAACGTCCGTGAGAACGTCATGGAGGGCGTGGCCGCCAAGAAGGCGATCCTCGACCGCTACAACGAGCTCGCCATGAATTATTCCGAGGAGACGGCGGACGAGATGACCCGTCTTCAGGACGAGATCGAGGCCAAGGGCCTGTGGGATCTCGATTCCCAGGTCGACCAGGCCATGGACGCCCTGCGCTGCCCGCCGGACGACTGGTCCGTGGACAAGCTTTCGGGCGGCGAACGTCGCCGTGTGGCCCTGTGCAAGCTGCTCCTGGAGCAGCCTGAACTCCTGCTTCTCGACGAGCCGACCAACCACCTGGACGCCGAGACGACGGCCTGGCTCGAAGGGCACCTGCGCAATTATCCGGGCGCGATCCTGATCGTCACCCACGACCGCTACTTCCTCGACAACGTGACGGGCTGGATCCTGGAGCTCGATCGCGGCCGGGGCATCCCCTACGAGGGCAATTACTCCTCCTGGCTGGAGCAGAAGCAGAAGCGCCTTGCGCAGGAGGGGCGCGAGGACGCGGCTCACCAGCGCACCATCGAGCGCGAGCGGGAATGGGTTGCCGCCTCGCCGAAGGCCCGTCAGGCCAAGTCGAAGGCCCGTATCCAGCGCTATGAGGAGCTCGTGGCCAAGGCCAACGAGAAGGGCCCGACTACGGCCCAGATCATCATCCCGATCGCCGAGCGCCTGGGCAACAACGTCATCGAGTTCGACAACCTCAAGAAAGCCTTCGGGGACAAGCTGCTTATCGACGGCCTGTCCTTCAAGCTGCCGCCGGGCGGCATCGTCGGCGTCATCGGCCCGAACGGTGCCGGCAAGACGACGCTGTTCCGCATGATCACCGGACAGGAGCAGCCGGACGAGGGCTCGATCAGCATCGGCGAGAGCGTGAAGCTCGGCTATGTCGACCAGAGCCGCGACTCGCTCGATCCCAACAAGACCCTCTACGAGGAGATCTCGGGCGGCAACGAGGTGCTCTATCTCGGCAAGCGCGAGATCAATGCCCGCGCCTATTGCGGCGCCTTCAACTTCAAGGGTTCCGACCAGCAGAAGAAGGTCGGCGTGCTCTCAGGCGGCGAGCGTAACCGCGTGCACCTCGCCAAGATCCTGAAGTCGGGCTCCAACGTCCTGCTCCTCGACGAGCCGACCAACGACCTCGACGTGGATACGCTCCGCGCGCTCGAAGAGGCGCTCGAGGATTACGCGGGCTGCGCCGTGATCATCTCGCACGATCGTTGGTTCCTCGACCGCATCGCAACCCACATCCTCGCCTTCGAGGGCGACAGCCACGTGGAATGGTTCGAGGGCAACTTCGCCGATTACGAGGAAGACAAGAAGCGCCGCCTCGGCACGGATTCTACGATCCCGCACCGGATCAAGTACAAGAAGTTCTCGCGGTAAGGACTGGCGGTATTCTTCTTTAAGCATGTGGAACGCGGGATCGGGCATCCGTCCGCCCGCGTTCTTTTTGTATCCTTGTACCTGTCGGTCACGAACTCCTTGCTTGAAACTTTCATCCTGAGTTCAGGGAAGGATATCTATTCTTGCTTCAAAGGCTGGGAACGAAGCAAATGTTTCAGCTTTGGCGTTCAAAGCACGTTCCCGCCAGGAGGCTAAAATGTCTCGGTTCAAGGTTATTCTGGTTGCGGGCTGTGCCGCGTTGACGATGAGTGGTGTTGCGGCGGTTTGGGCTCCTGCACAGGCCGGTGAGAGCACGGGCCGTTGGCGCGACGGATCCTACGTCACGCCCTACGGGATCGTCCGTCCAGACTACGGTTACGGTTATCGTCCCTATCATCATCGCGGCCCGGATGCCGGCGGCGCCCTGGCTGCCGGTGTGGTCGGGGGCTTGGCACTTGGCGCATTGGCAGCGCGTCCCGCCTACGGATACCCCGCTCGTCCGGCCTATCCTGCCTATTACGGCTCGCCGGCCTACGAAGCGCCGCCCTGCTATACGGTGCGTCGCCGCTTCGTGGATGAGTGGGGCCGGGTCGTCATCCGACGGGATCAGGTCTGCGAGTGATCTGAGCGAGGAGGGTTTCATCAGCCCTCCTCTTTGAAATGCGCGCAGCGCCAACGCTCGGCTTTCCGGTTCCGCCTCCTCCCAGCGAACTTCCGCCGACCCAGTTGGGTTCTTCCTCAAAACGGTGTATGACCCTTGAGGCACGAGACATAAGAAGAGAGTCCACGTGCCAGCCGATCATCTCACGACCTTTCAATCCGTTGCCACGCCTGAAGAAGCCGTCGAGCGGCTCATCGCGCTCCATGACAGCGCCATCGAGGCGCAGCGCATGGCTCTCGACCATTTCTTCTCCACCGGCACGCCGCCCACGCCCTTCGAGCGGTCCCGCTTCCGCTATCCGGAGCTGCGGCTGGATTACCGGTCGACCTCTCTGCCGCCGGTCAAGCAGCGGGCTTATGCCAAGTTCCAGGGACCGGGCGTCTACGCCACCACGATCACGCAGCCGGCCTTCTTCCGGAACTACCTGCTGGAGCAGCTGAATTATCTGGTCCGCGATTACGGGGCCACCATCGAGATCGGCGTCAGCGACCAGGAGATTCCTTACCCTTATGTCTTCGAGCGCGGCGACGAGCTGGGGCGCGGAGCCCATTCGGCGTCCGAACTCGCCCAGCATTTCCCGACACCGCTCCTCGCCAAGGTGGGCGACGAGATCGCCGACGGTACCTGGGTTTTCCATGAGGGCGAGCCCCGGCCCCTGGCGCTCTTCGATGCCGCCCGGGTTGATTACTCGCTCCGCCGCCTCGTGCATTACACCGGCAGCGACTGGCGCTGCGTCCAACCCTGGATTCTCCTCACCAACTACCACCGCTACGTGGACCAGTTCATCCGTTGGGCCGTGAAGGAGATGGCCGACGAGGCGGGGCCTTATACGAGGCTCGTGCTCCCCGGTGGCGTCGTCATCGAGCGGGGGCTGAACGAGGCCGACGTCGAGGAATTGATCGGCTCCTCGCCCTGGCACCGGTTCCAGATGCCGGCCTATCACCTCATGCGCAAGGACGGGCAGGGGGTGACGTTGGTCAATATCGGGGTCGGTCCGTCCAATGCGAAGAACATCACCGACCATCTGGCGGTGCTGCGGCCTCATTGCTGGCTCATGGTCGGGCATTGCGGAGGGTTGCGCCAGTCGCAATCCATCGGCGATTACGTGTTGGCCCACGGCTATCTCCGGCGCGACCACATCCTCGATAGCGCCGTGCCACCCGAGATCCCGATCCCGGCCCTGGCTGAAATCCAGGTCGCCCTGCAGGATGCGGCGGTGCGGGTCACTGGCGAAAAAGGCGAGGAGCTGAAGCGGCGCCTGCGGACCGGCACGGTCGTGACCTACGACGACCGGAATTGGGAGCTGCGCTGGAGCCAGGAACGGCGCCAGATCAATCTCTCCCGCGCCATCGCGGTGGACATGGAGAGCGGCACCATCGCGGCCCAGGGCTATCGCCTGCGGGTTCCCTACGGCACCCTCCTGTGCGTCTCGGACAAGCCGTTGCACGGGGAGATCAAGCTTCCGGGCGCGGCCAACGCCTTTTACGAGCGGGCGGTGAGCGAGCACCTCATGATCGGACTCGCGGCTCTCGACATCCTGAAAGGCCAGCGGTCTTCCTTGCATTCACGCAAGCTGCGCAGCTTCGACGAACCGCCGTTCCGGTAAGTGATGTAGGTTGGTAGCCGATTGGCAGCGGCTACCACATTCACAGAAAAACCCATCTGTCACAGCCACGCTGATCCGCCCTTGCGTCGACAGGGGAATGACACCTCCTATCAGACGGTCTGCGCAACCATTCGCTTGCTCTCTCGTCAAAGTAGACATAAATATATCTTTATATGTAAGAGCGAGTTTTGGCCGTGCCGGACACCCCGTCCCCATCGCTGGACCTGACCCTGGATGTCCTAAGGGCAGCCGCCGAGGAGACGCGCCTGCGGATCCTCGCGCTGCTGACCGAAGGTGAGCTCTCCGTCTCCGACCTCACGGACATCCTCGGGCAGTCCCAGCCGCGTATCTCCCGTCACCTGAAGCTTCTCGTCGAGGCCGGCCTCGTGGAGCGTCACCGGGAAGGGGCCTGGGCGTTCTTCCGGCTCACCGACCGCGGTGTCGCGCTGCGGATCATCCGCCCGACCCTAGAGAGCCTCGACCGGTCCGATCCGCAGCTTCTGGAGGACCGCACCCGCCTCGACGGCGTGCGGGCCCAGCGCTCGCAGGCCGCCCAGGCCTTCTTCTCCCGCTTGGCACCGGAATGGGACCGGATCCGCTCCCTCCACGCCCCCGAGACGGTGGTCGAGGCGGCGGTTCTCGAAGCCCTCGGACCGGCCAGGATCCGCAACCTCGTGGATCTCGGCACCGGCACCGGCCGGATGCTGCAATTGCTGGCGCCGCGGGCGAGCCGCACGGTCGGGCTCGATGCCAGCCACGCCATGCTCTCGGTGGCCAGGGCCAATCTCGAGAAGGCGGGCCTGCGCGGCATCGAGCTGCGCCAGGGCGACATCTACGCGCCACCGTTCCCGCGCGACACGTTCGACCTCGTGGTCATCCATCAGGTGCTGCATTACCTGGACGACCCGGCGCGGGCGATCCGCGAGGCGGCGCGCCTCGTGGCGCCGGGCGGGCGGATCCTCGTGGTCGATTTCGCCCCGCATAACCTCGAATTCCTTCGCGAGGCCCAGGCGCATCGCCGTCTCGGCTTCGCGCCCGCCCAGGTCGCCGGTTGGCTCGACGAGGCGGGCCTCGACTGCACCCTCAACCGGGAGATCGCTCCGCCGGCGCAAGGCGACGAGCAATTGACCGTATCCCTTTGGCTCGGCCAGGACCGCCGCGTGGTGACGGATTGGCCGATGAGTGAACCCGACAGAGAGGTCGCCTGATGTCACCGCTCGCCCTGCGTCCCAGCCGGCAGAACACCTCTCCCATCAAGGTCTCGTTCGAGTTCTTCCCGCCGAAGACGCCCGAGATGGAAACGACGCTGTGGACGTCGATCCAGCGTCTGGCCCCCCTTCATCCGCATTTCGTCTCCGTGACCTATGGGGCGGGCGGCTCCACCCGCGAGCGCACCCATGCGACGGTGTCGCGCATCCTGAAGGAAACGCCTCTCAAGCCCGCCGCGCATCTCACCTGCGTGGCCGCGACCAAGGACGAGGTGAACGGTGTCATCCGCTCCTATTGGGACGCGGGCGTGCGCCACATCGTGGCCCTGCGCGGCGATCCGGTGGGCGGCATCGGAACGGCCTATGAGCCGCATCCGGGAGGATATCAGCAGGCCTGCGATCTCGTCGCGGGCATCAAGGCCATCGGCGATTTCGAAGTGTCCGTGTCTGCCTATCCGGAGAAGCATCCCGAGGCCGCTTCGCTGGATGCGGATATTGATGCCCTGAAGAGCAAGGTCGATTGCGGCGCGGACCGCGCCATCACCCAGTTCTTCTTCGACAACGATTTGTACTTCCGTTATCTCGACCGCGTCCGCGCACGTGGCATCGACATCCCGATCGTGCCCGGCATTGTGCCGGTGCAGAACTTCAAGCAGACCGCCAACTTCGCCTCCAAGACCGGCGCCAGCGTTCCCGGCTGGCTCGCCGCGCGCTTCGAGGGCCTCGAAAACGACGTGGAAACACGCAAGCTCATCGCCGCCGCCGTCGCCGCCGAGCAGGTCTTCGATCTGCTCGATCGTGGGGTGAACGAGTTCCATTTCTACACCATGAACCGCGCGGATCTGGTCTATGCCATCTGCCATCTGCTCGGCCTGCGCGATCAGAGCGTGAAGGCGGCGGCCTGATTGTCCCGATGCCCGGCCAAGCCGGGCATTCGCTTTCGCAACGTTGAATGAGTTTCATCGGCCGGTGCCAATCCGACCGCGCTGAAAAGAGAACAGATCGAATGACCGCGTATATTCCTCGCCCGGCCGATGGGGCCGATGTGATCAAGGCGCTCCACGAAGCGGCCTCCCAGCGGATCCTCGTGCTCGACGGCGCGATGGGAACGGAGCTGCAGCGCTCGCGCTTCTCGGAAGAGGATTTCCGCGGCGAGCGCTTCAAGGACTGGAAGCAGGACGTCAAGGGCAACAACGACCTGCTCATCCTCACGCAGCCCGATGCGGTGCGCAGCGTGCATCTCGACTATTTCCGAGCGGGCGCGGACATCGTGGAGACGAACACCTTCTCCGGCACCTCCATCGCCCAGGCCGATTACGGCATGGAGGAGATCGTCTACGAGCTGAACTTCGAGGGCTCGCGGCTTGCCCGCGAGGCGGCGCTGATCGCGGAAAAAGAAGACGGCCGCCGCCGCTTCGTGGCTGGCGCCATCGGCCCGACGAACCGCACGCTTTCGATCTCGCCCGACGTGAACAATCCCGGCTACCGCGCCGTGACCTTCGACCAGGTGCGCGAGGCTTACGCCGAGCAGGTGAGGGGGCTCGTCGACGGTGGCTCGGAGATCATCCTGATCGAGACGATCTTCGACACGCTCAACGCCAAGGCCGCCATCGTGGCGACGCATCAGGTCTTCGCCGAGAAGGGCGTGAAGCTCCCGATCATGATTTCGGGAACCATCACGGACCTCTCCGGCCGCACGCTGTCGGGCCAGACGCCGACCGCGTTCTGGCATTCGGTGCGCCATGCGGAGCCGTTCTCCATCGGCCTCAACTGCGCGCTCGGCGCGCGCGAGATGCGGGCGCATATCCAGGAGATCGGCAAGGTGGCCGATACCCTGGTCTGTGCCTATCCGAATGCGGGATTGCCGAACGAGTTCGGCCTGTACGACGAAAGCCCGGCGGCCACCGCGCGGATGATCGCGGAATTCGCCGACGCGGGCCTCGTCAACGTGGTCGGCGGCTGCTGCGGCACGACGCCGGATCATATCCGCGCCATAGCCGAGGCGGTCGCAGGCAAGACGCCGCGAACGATTCCGACCATACAGCCGCTCATGCGCCTGTCGGGTCTCGAGCCGTTCACACTCACCTCCGACATTCCCTTCGTGAACGTGGGTGAGCGCACGAATGTCACGGGCTCCGCCAAGTTCCGCAAGCTCATCACGAACAACGATTACGCGGCCGCTCTCGACGTGGCGCGCGATCAGGTGGCGAACGGCGCGCAGATCATCGACGTTAACATGGACGAAGGCCTGCTCGATTCCGAGAAGGCCATGGTGGAGTTCCTCAACCTCGTGGCGGCGGAACCCGACATTGCCCGTGTTCCCGTGATGGTGGATTCGTCCAAGTTCCACGTGATTGAGGCCGGCCTCAAGTGCATCCAGGGCAAGGCCATCGTGAACTCGATCTCCATGAAGGAGGGCGTGGAATCCTTCATCGAGCAGGCGAGGATCTGCCGTTCCTATGGGGCCGCCGTCGTCGTCATGGCCTTCGACGAGCAGGGCCAGGCGGATATCCTTGAGCGCAAGGTCGAGATCTGCACGCGCGCCTACAAGATCTTGACCGAGCAGATCGGCTTCCCGCCGGAAGACATCATCTTCGATCCGAACGTGTTCGCGGTCGCCACCGGCATCGAGGAGCATAATGGCTACGGCGTCGCCTTCATCGAGGCGACGCGCATCATCCGCGAGACGCTGCCGCACGCCCATATCTCGGGCGGCGTGTCGAACCTGTCCTTCTCGTTCCGCGGCAACGAGCCGGTGCGCGAGGCCATGCATTCCGTGTTCCTGTTCCACGCCATCAAGGTCGGCATGGACATGGGCATCGTGAATGCCGGGCAGCTCGCCGTCTACGACGAGATCGATCCCGAGCTGCGCGAGCTGTGCGAGGACGTGGTCCTCAACCGCCGTCCCGACGCGACGGAGCGGCTGCTGGACGCGGCGCCGCGCTTCAAGGGCGACGGCGCGGGCGCCGTAAAGGTCGCGGATCTCGAATGGCGCACCTGGCCCGTGGGCAAGCGCATCGAGCATGCGCTCGTCAACGGCATCACCGAATTCATCGAGCAGGACACGGAAGAGGCCCGGCAGGAGGCCGAGCGTCCGCTGCACGTGATCGAAGGGCCGCTCATGGCCGGCATGAACGTGGTCGGCGATCTCTTCGGCGCCGGCAAGATGTTCCTGCCGCAGGTGGTGAAATCCGCCCGCGTCATGAAGCAGGCCGTCGCCTATCTCATGCCGTTCATGGAAGCCGAGAAGGAAGCGACCGGAGACACCGGGCGTTCCGCCGCCGGCAAGGTGCTCATGGCGACCGTGAAGGGCGACGTGCACGACATCGGCAAGAACATCGTCGGCGTGGTTCTCGCCTGCAACAACTACGAGGTCATCGATCTCGGCGTCATGGTGCCGGCCCAGAAGATCCTGGAGACGGCGCGCAAGGAGAACGTGGACGTGATCGGCCTTTCCGGCCTCATCACGCCGTCGCTGGACGAGATGGTGAACGTGGCGAGCGAGATGGAGCGCGAGGGCTTCGACATTCCGCTCCTCATCGGCGGCGCCACCACGAGCCGCGTGCACACGGCGGTGAAGATCCACCCGAACTACAACAAGGGCCAGGCCGTCTACGTGACCGATGCCAGCCGCGCTGTCGGCATCGTGTCGTCGCTCCTGTCGCCCGACATGAAGGACGGCTATGTGGAGACACTGCGCTCCGAATACCGCAAGGTGGCCGATGCCCATGCCCGCTCGGAGGCCGACAAGCAGCGCCTGTCGATCGAGAAGGCGCGCACCAACCGCTTCACGCCTGACTGGACGACCTACCAGCCGCCCAAGCCCAGCTTCACCGGCGCGCGCGTGTTCCGCAGCTACGATGTGGGCGAGCTCGTGCCCTATATCGACTGGACGCCGTTCTTCCAGACCTGGGAGCTGAAGGGCCGCTTCCCGGCCATCCTCGACGACGAGAAGCAGGGTGAGGCCGCGCGGCAGCTCTGGGAGGATGCTCAAGGCATGCTCAAGCAGCTCGTGGAAGAGCGCTGGTTCAACCCCAAGGCGGTGATCGGATTTTGGCCCGCCAACGCGGTCGGCGATGACATCCGCCTCTATACGGGCGAGAGCCGCGGCGAGCCGCTCGCGACCTTCCACGGCCTGCGCCAGCAGCTCTCGAAGCGCGACGGCAAGCCCAATCTCTGCCTGAGCGATTTCATCGCTCCCGCCGAGAGCGGGAAGCCCGATTGGATCGGCGCCTTCGTGGTCACATCGGGGATCGAGGAGGTGCGCATCGCCGAACGCTTCGAGCGCGCCAACGACGATTACCGCTCGATCATGGTGAAGGCCCTGGCGGATCGCATCGCGGAGGCCTTCGCCGAGCGCATGCACGAGCGCGTCCGCAAGGAGTTCTGGGGCTACGCACCCGAGGAGAACCTTGGCCAGGAGGGACTGATCGGCGAGGAGTACCAGGGTATCCGCCCGGCGCCCGGCTATCCGGCGCAGCCCGACCATACGGAGAAGGCGACGCTGTTCAGCCTGCTCAACGCCGAGCGCAGCATCGGCGTGACGCTCACCGAGTCCTACGCCATGTGGCCGGGCTCCTCGGTGTCCGGCCTCTACCTGTCGCATCCGGACGCCTATTATTTCGGCGTCGCCAAGGTCGAGCGCGATCAGGTGGAGGATTATGCGGCCCGCAAGGACATGAGCATCGCCGAGGTCGAACGTTGGCTCGCCCCGATCCTCAACTACGATCCGGCGAGCTATCGCGTCATGGCGGCGGAGTAGACCATCAATCTCCTGTGTCATCCCCGGCCAGTCGAAGGCGAGGGAAGGGGATCGCCGCACGAGAGTGGCGCGGGTTCACCTCTCCCTGAGGGAGAGGTCGACGCACGGCAGTGCGGCGGGTGAGGGGTTACATCCT
>NZ_JALJRK010000330.1 GCF_024519725.1 Microvirga sp. Mcv34
CGATTGCGGTCGGGGCGATGATCGATGCGGCGATCGTCATGATCGAGAACGCCCACAAGCACCTGGAACGGGCGCCCAAGGACAAGCCGCGCGTCGAGATCCTGATCAAGGCGGCAAGTGAGGTCGGCCCAGCCCTGTTCTTCAGCCTGCTGATCATCACGGTCTCATTCCTGCCGATCTTCACGCTGGAGAACCAGGAAGGCCGCCTCTTCGGGCCGCTCG
>NZ_JALJRK010000331.1 GCF_024519725.1 Microvirga sp. Mcv34
CGATTGCGGTCGGGGCGATGATCGATGCGGCGATCGTCATGATCGAGAACGCCCATAAGCACCTGGAACGGGCCCCCAAGGACAAGCCACGCGTCGAGATCCTGATCGAGGCCGCAAGCGAGGTCGGCCCGGCCCTGTTCTTCAGCCTGCTGATCATCACGGTCTCGTTCCTGCCGATCTTCACGCTGGAGAACCAGGAAGGCCGCCTGTTTGGGCCGCTCG
>NZ_JALJRK010000332.1 GCF_024519725.1 Microvirga sp. Mcv34
TCATGTCAAAGAGCCAGCACCTGTGGGCCCGCAGCTTGCGCTGCGAGCCTGCAGGGTCGAGGGTGGCGTGTCGGGCAGCCCGGCTCGCTGTGTAGATAAAGGGAAGAGCCGGTCGGCTGCTTCGCGCACGGTTCTTTTAGGCGTTTAGACTTGGGCCAGCACAAGGCTGCCAAGGGCCTCCTGGCGCCGGCTGCGTGACCGGCGGACAGGA